>NZ_JACVAW010000001.1:0-999970 GCF_014851995.1 Paracoccus sp. PAR01 | reverse complement strand
TCGCCTGCTTGCCGGCGATGACCAGATCCGCGCCTTCGGCCTTGGCGACCTCGGCGATGATCTTGGCGACGGCCAGCGGCTCGATGTCCTGATGAACGTCATCGGCGGCGACGACCAGAATGGCGCGATCAGCGCCCATGGCCAGCGCGGTGCGCAGGGTTTCCTGGGCCTGCTTCACCCCGATCGACACGGCGATAACTTCGGTCGCGGTGCCTTTTTCCTTGAGCCGGATCGCCTCCTCGACCGCGATCTCGTCGAACGGGTTCATCGACATTTTGACGTTGGCCAGATCGACACCCGAACCGTCGGCCTTCACACGGGCCTTCACGTTGTAGTCGATCACGCGTTTGACTGGCACGAGAACCTTCATCGTCCTCTCTCCCTTTTAGTTGCGTCACCTGTTCGGTGGATTTGTTAGCGGGCTGGTCGGGGCAATGACAGGGAAAAAACGACGCCGTAACGTCGCATCGCAACGATCCTGCCCCGATGTCGCTAGCGGCTGGCGCCGGGCACCCAGAGGATGTCGTTGGTGCCGTTTTCATTGGCGATGCGACCCGCCACGAACAGCCAGTCCGACAGGCGGTTGAGGTATTTCAACGCGGCGGGGTTGGCATCCTCGGTCGCGGCAAGGGCCACGGCGGCGCGCTCGGCGCGGCGGGCGACGGTGCGGCACAGGTGCAGATGCGCGGCAAGCGGGCTGCCGCCCGGCAGGATGAAGCTGCGCAAAGGCGTCAGCGCGGCGTTCATCACGTCGATTTCGGTTTCCAGCCGTGCCACCTGCGAATCGATGATGCGCAGCACCGGATAGGGGGCCTGAGCATCCTCATCCATACGCGGGCGCGACAGATCCGCGCCCAGATCGAACAGCTCATTCTGGATGACCGCGATCTGTCCGGCCAGATCGCCTGTCGCATGCAGGCGGGCCAGACCCAGCGTCGCGTTCAGTTCATCCACGGTGCCATAGGCTTCGACGCGAGGGGCGTTCTTGGGCACGCGTTCGCCATTGGACAGGGCGGTGTCGCCCTTGTCGCCGGTGCGGGTGTAGATTCGGTTCAGGACGACCATCAGTGCCCCCTTGCCCAGAGATAGATCAGGAACACGGCAATCGCGACGGCCTGCGCGATGATGCGCCAGCGCATCAGCCGGTTGCCGTGCTTGCGGTTGAATTCGCCGCCCTTGGCAAAGCCGCCGATGCCGGTCGCGAGGATGGCGACAACGGCCAGGCAGCAGATCGCCAGCAGGATGAGCAGGGTTTTGTCTTGCATCTTGGGGGCCTTTCCGGGCGAGCCTAGCTGCGGCGTGCGAACCAGTCCAGTGCGCGCGTCGAAAACAACCTGCGCCCGATCCCCGAGATATAGGTGGGCGTGGTCACATAGTAGCGCGGGCGGGGATTGGCGCTTTCCAGCGCCTGTGCAATCCGCGCGCTGACGGCCGAAGGCGGCAGCTGGAAGCGGTCCTTGCGACCGGCGGCATCGTAAAGGCGCTTGATCAGGGTGTTGCGATACTGATCCGCCCGCGCGCTGGATTGCCAGTCGATCCAGCGTTCGAAATGCGGGATCGAGTTCTGGCGGATCTTGGTGCCGATCGGGCCGGGCTCGATCAGCACGAATTTGACCGGGGTGTCGGACATTTCCACCCGCAGCACGTCGGTCAGCCCCTCCAGCGCGAATTTCGTCGCCACATAGGCGCCGCGCCACGGAATCCCCACCAGCCCAAGGACCGAGCTGATATTGACCACCCGCCCGCCATGCTGACGGAAATGCGGCAACATCCGGCGGGTCAGGTCATGGGTGCCGAACAGGTTTGCCTCGAATATGGAACGCAGCGCGCCGCGGGGCAGATCCTCGGCCGCACCCGGAATGGCGAAGGCCGCGTTGTTCACCAGCGCGTCGATCCGTCCCAGCGCCAGCGCGGCTTCCGCGGCGCGGGCCACGCTGTCGTCGTCGCCCAGTTCAAGGTGGATCGCGTCGAAACCCTCGGCGCGGCGGGCCTCAAGGTCCTCGTCCCGGCGGCAAGTGGCGATGACGCGCCAGCCGCGCCCGCGCATGTGATGCGCCGCATCCAGCCCGATGCCCGAGGAACAGCCGGTGATCAGAACGGTTTTCATACCAAGGCCCCTTGTTGCGCGATGGTTCTGCGCCAAGCGGGGCGTTCGCGCAATACGCGCATTTCCGGCTGGACCGAAGGCGCGGGCGGGAATATTCAGGCTGGCATGTCAGACGATCCGAACGTTCCCGATCCCCGCGAGGATCAGACCAGCACCGAGCCACTTTCGCGCGCCATTGGCGAGCGTTACCTGACCTATGCCCTGTCGACGATCATGCACCGGGCCTTGCCCGATGCCCGCGACGGGCTGAAGCCGGTGCATCGCCGCATCCTTTATGCGATGCGCGAGTTGCGGCTGTCGCCCACCGGGGCCTTCCGGAAGTCCGCCAAGATCACCGGCGACGTGATGGGCAACTATCACCCGCATGGCGACGCGGCGATCTATGACGCGATGGCGCGTCTGGCCCAGCCCTTTGCCATGCGCTACCCGCTGGTCGACGGGCAGGGGAACTTCGGCAATATCGACGGCGATAACCCGGCCGCCGCGCGCTATACCGAGGCGCGGTTGACCGCCGCCTCCGAGGCGTTGATGGAAGGGCTAGCCGAGAATGCGGTCGATTTCCGCCCGAACTATGACGGCACGCTGGAGGAACCGATCGTTCTGCCCGCGGCCTTCCCGAACCTGCTATGCAACGGGGCCAGCGGCATTGCGGTCGGCATGGCCACCAACATCCCGCCGCATAACCTGCACGAGGTCATCGACGCCTGCCTGCATCTGATCAAGGCGCCCGACGCGCGGGATGAAACCCTGATCAACATCATGCCGGGGCCGGATTTCCCGACCGGCGGCGTGCTGGTCGAAAGCCGCGAGACCATCGCCGAGGCTTACCGCACCGGTCGCGGCAGCCTGCGCCTGCGCGCACGTTGGGCGGTCGAGGATCTGGGCCGCGGCAGCTGGCAGATCGTCGTCACCGAGATCCCCTATCAGGTCCAGAAATCCAAGCTGATCGAGCGCCTAGCCGAGGTGATCCAGCTGAAGAAGGTCCCGATCCTTGCCGATGTCCGCGACGAATCGGCCGAGGATGTGCGGATCGTGCTGGAACCCCGCGCCCGGACGGTCGATCCCGAGCAATTGATGTTGGCCCTGTTCCGGGTGTCCGAGCTGGAGATCCGCTTCGGCCTGAACATGAACGTGCTGATCGACGGCCGCCAGCCCAAGGTCTGCTCGCTCAAGGAAGTGCTGCGCGCCTTCCTCGATCACCGGCGCGAGGTGCTGGTGCGCCGGGCGAACCACCGGTTGGACAAGATCGCGGCACGGCTTGAGGTGCTGGAAGGCTATATGATCGCCTTCCTCAACCTTGACCGGGTGATCGAAATCATCCGCTATGAGGACGATCCGAAAGCGGTCTTGATGGCCGAATTCAAGCTGTCCGATGTTCAGGTCGAGGCGATCCTGAACATGCGCCTGCGTGCCTTGCGCCGGCTTGAAGAAATCGAGCTGCGCGCCGAGCATGAAAACCTGACCAAGGAACGCGAAGGTCTGGTTGCCATGCTGTCGGATGAGGGCAGCCAATGGGCCAAGATCGCCGAGCAGCTGCGCGAAACGCGCGGCAAGTTCGGCAAATCCGCCCCCGGCGGCCAGCGCCGCACCGAGATCGGCGAGGCGGGCGAAGTCACCGCGATCGACATGGATTCGATGATCGAGCGCGAACCGATCACCGTCATCCTGTCGAAAATGGGCTGGATTCGGGCGATGAAGGGGCATCAGCCTCTGGATGCCGAGGTCAAGTTCAAGGATGGCGACGGGCCGTTCATGGCGCTGCATGCCGAGACCACCGACAAGCTGATGGTCTATGGCGCGAATGGCCGCTTCTATACCCTGCCCGCGAACAACCTGCCGGGCGGGCGCGGCATGGGCGAGCCGCTGCGCCTGATGATCGACCTGCCCAATGATGCGGCGGTGATCGACATGTTCCCGTGGCGGGACGGTGCGCGCTATCTGATCGCGTCAAAGGCCGGTGACGGGTTCATTGTGACCGCCGCCGATATTCTGGCCCAGACTCGTGCCGGCAAGCAGGTGCTGAACGGCGATGCGTTGCTGTGTCGTCCGGTCAGCGGCGACCATGTCGTGACCGTGGGCGAGAATCGCAAGATGCTGGTCTTTGCGCTGGACGAACTGCCCGAGATGGGCCGCGGCAAAGGCGTGCGTCTGCAGAAGTTCAAGGATGGCGGATTGTCGGATGCGATCTGCATCACGCTGGCCGAGGGGCTGCGCTGGCAGGAATCCGGGGGTCGCACCCGGACCGAGCCGGACCTGACCGAATGGTTGGGCAAACGCGCTAGCGCAGGCTTCATGGCGCCGCGCGGCTTCCCCCGCGACAACAAGTTCAACTGACAAGCAGCTGGGGCCGGGGATCACCCGGCCCCGTTGCGTTTTAGCTGTTCGTCCGCGGCCTCAGGATGATCGTCGTGCCATCTGGCGCGGTGGTCGTTGATGCAGTCGTGTCTGTCTTGGTCTTGCTATAGGGGCAGGCCGACAGGGGCAGGGCGGCCACGGACAGGATCATGGCAGCGGCGGCGATGATTTTCGTCATGTCGTCGACTCCGTGGGTCAAGGGCGCGAATGGAGAATTGGGCCGTCATCCGCGCACGGTTGGCCGGTTCAGCGTCTCACGCCAGGATGATTCGTTCAATTACACTGCCTAGCGATCACGAACCTGTTTGCGCCCGTTCAGCATTGGCCGCACCAGATCCTCGCGCTTCCAGAAGCGGTAGAACAGGATCACCGCGACATGCAGCAGGACAAGGATCAGGATGACGTTCGCGCCGAATTCATGCCAGCCGACGGCCTTGGACCGGGTGCTGCTGCTGACATAGGACGCCAGCGGGCCGACATTGATATAGTCGTCGGGGTCCGAGATCAGCCCGCTGCTGACCTGCGCTGCCAGCACCGCCAGCATGGCGATGACCGAAAGCGCGCCCAAGGGGTTGTGCCCCGGCCAATAGCTGGGCTCGCGCAGCATCAGCCCGCGCAGATAGCCCGCGACCGCCCCCGGCCCGCGCAGGAAATGCGAGAACCGCGCCGGGGCCGGGCCGACAAATCCCCAGACCAGCCGAAACAGCAACAGCCCGATCACGACATAACCGCACCAGAAATGCAGGGTCATCTTGGCCGGGCCGAACTGGCCCAGACACCATGACGCCGTGACGAAAAAGGCCAAGGCCCAGTGGAACCCGCGCAGGAACGGGTCCCACAGCCTGACCTCGCGGACGGGGTCAGGGCTGGGGGCGCCCTTCGGCATCAGCTTTTCTCGCGATAGACGTCATGACAGGCCTTGCAGGCGCCGCCCAGTTTGCCGACCACCGGGCCGACCTTGTCCTGCCCGCCCTTCACGGCCTCGGAGGCGCCGGTCGCAGCTTCGACCAGCCCGCCGAACTTGGTCTTGAAATCGTCCATATTGGTCCAGATCTCGGGCTTGGCCGCGCTGTCCTTGATCTGCCCCGAGGCGGTTCCCTCAACAAAGAGGCTGGGCAGGTCGTAATGGGTCAGCGCCTCGATATTGGCGGCGGCGCGGCTGGCGGTTGCCTCGTCATAGGGGGTCTCGCCCTTGGCCATGCCGGCCAGCGTGCCCATGTTCATCGCAAGCATCTGGTAGAAACCGTGCCGGGCCTCAAGCAATTCGTCCAGCGCCTCATCGGCGTGGGTGGTCATCGGCAGGGTTACGGTAAAGGCAAGGGCAGCGGCGGAAAGAAGGCGCATGTCGTCGTTCCTCTCATGTGGCTCTTGGGCTGCAAGTGTCTGACGCCACGCAAGAGTTGCACAGGCCGGGCATTCTGCCAACGCCCGCGTCATGCCGATTTCGTGAGCAGTCTAGCCCAGCAGATCGGTGGCCGGATTATCGGCGATCTCGATATCGGCGTAATAGCTTTGTGCCTGATTGACGCTGCGATGAAGCGACAGCTGCATGGCCGCGGCCAGAGGTGCGCCGTCCAGCGCCGCCTGCGTCAAAAACCCGGCGCGCAGCCCGTGCGGACTGGCGAAATCCGGCGGATAACCCGCCAGAACCAGACGGCGGCGCAGCATGTCGCGCAGCCCGTCGGCGGAGAGGCGACGGGTCAGCACCCGATCGGCAAGGCTGACCGGGCGAAACAGCGGCCCCGATTCGATGCGCGAGACCACGATCCAGCGCATCACCGCCTTGGCGGCACGGCCTTTTAGCGGCAGGCGCGGGGCGCGGTCCTGCCCGGTGGTCTTGGTGGTCAGCAGCCGGATGCGCAGCAGTCCCTTCTCGGCAAACTCCTCGGTGTCGATATCGTCGCGGTTCAGCGCCACGATTTCCGATCTGCGCCGCCCGCCCGAGGCCCAGCCCAGCATCAGCGCCGCGCGGTCGCGCATGCCGCGATGGCTGTGGTCGCAGGTGGCCAGGATCGCTTCCAGCACGTCGCGGGTGATCGGATGTTCGGATTTGCGCTGGCGCGGCCGCGCCGCCGCCCGCCTTGCCCGCCCCCTTGCCTGCGAGATCAGCGGCGCATCAAAGGGCGAGGGCAGGTTCTTCATCCGGTGAAAGGCCCGCCAGCTGGCAATGCGGCGATCCAGCGTCGAGGGTGCGGGACAGGCCAGACTGCGGCGCAGCCCGGCGGCGATCAGCGCATCTGCGACCTCGCGCGCGGGGGTCTGCACGGTGCCAAGGTCGATCGAGTGATCCAGAATGAAGCGCAGCGCCACGGCCTCGGATTCCGGCCAGTCCAACGCCGCGCCAAAGGCCGCCTGTTTCCAAGCCGCCAGATAGGCCAGATCGCGTTCCCATGCGCGGATGGTATTGGCGGGCGTACCACGGCGGTAAAGCTCGGACAGAGCTTCGGCTTCGGCGGCGGACAGGGCTGGGGGCGCGACGGGCAGGATCATGCCGCCATCCTTTCCGGCTGCGCGGGTGGCGGTCAAGACGGCTTCTCGACCGAAGAAAGGGCTGCAGCACCATGCATCCGTAGGTTGCGCTCCGCTTTTTTCAGCGTCTGGGCGAAATTTTGGCGAAAACTTGGGCAGAACTGCAGTCGGGACGGGCGACGATTGGTTTCCAGTTGAGCGATTCTGCAATGCAGCGCAACCTGAGATGGACGGGGGTCCGCATCCCCGCCAACCCCGAGCCGCACGGGGTCTTCATGGCAGTGCCGCCGTTCCAGTCGCGTCTCTCCTCCCTCCAACGCGTCACCGGAACGGCGGCCTTTTCCCGCTCACCAGTCCAGATCGACCCAGACCAGCCGATGGGCCGAGGCCGTGGTCACGACTGTCGCCATCTCGCCGCTGGCGGGCCAGACCACGCCCGAATCCAGCACGCGCAGATCCTTGGCGGGCAGGACGTAATCGACGCGCAGGTTTCCCGGCGGGCGGTCATCGGGCCAGTCGGCGGTGTCCAGCGCCGGGTCGCCCTTGTGCTTGGCGTTCAACCCCGAACCGGCCGCCACCTTGCCCCCCTCACTGCGGGGCTGGGGGTCGATGACATGGGTCATGATCCGGGCCAGCGACTCGGGGCGGCCCTCGCTGTCGGCGGCGTCGAAATTCAGGTTCCCGGCCAGCACATAGGGCGCTTGCGGCAGGTGGTTCTGCCAGAAGGCCAGTTCATCATGGTTGCGGCGGCCATTGCGATCCTCGGGGCCGTCAAAGACCGGAGGCGTTGCCGACATCGCCAACAGATGCAGATCGCGGCCAGCGACCGATACCGTCGCGTCCCAATGTGCCACCGAGGACAGGCGCTGCTTGGCCGCGACCTCCGGGGTGGCCTCTGGCATCAGGTTGCCGGGCAGGTCGTGCCATAGTCGATCGCTGTAATCCGCGACCGCGCTGATCGGGTGGCGGGACAGGATTGCCATGCCGCCCTGTCCGGTGAAGCGGCCAAAGCCCTGCCGGTCCTGCGCCTCGCCCAGTTTGCCGTCGCCGTCCAGATCCAGCCCGCTGGGCATGCCCGCATTCGGACGGGCGGCGAAGCTGTGGGGGTAATCGATCCCGGCCTTGGCCAGTCTGTCGCGCAGGGCGGCCAGCGCCCGGCCGTCGCCATCCCAGTCAAGGCTGGTCAACAGCAGGATATCCGGATGCGCTTCGGCAATAACGCGGATGGCTGCGTCGATCTGGTCATCCTTGCGGCCCAGATCGCGCAAAAGAAGCCCCGGCCCGTCGCGCGACAGGTCGGGGTCATAGGTCGCGATCCGCAGCGGATCGGCAGATGCGGGCAGGCCAAGGGCGGCAATCAGCACCGCCCCGGCCAAATACCTCAGACCCAAGGGCGGCTCTGGGCCATTTGCGCCTCATAGGCGTCGATCGAGCCGGATTTCTCCATGGTCAGCCCGATATCGTCCAGCCCGTTCAGCAGGCAGTGGCGACGGAACGGGTCCAGTTCAAAGCCGAAGCTCTGCCCGTCCGAGGTGGTGACGGTCAGGTTTTCCAGATCGACGGTCATGCGGGCGTTGGCACCCTTGCGGGCATCCTCCATCAGCACGTCGACGACTTCGGCAGGCATCACGATCGGCAGGATGCCGTTCTTGAAGCAGTTATTGTAGAAAATGTCGGCGAAGCTGGTCGAGATCACGCAGCGGATGCCGTAATCCAGCAGCGCCCAGGGCGCGTGCTCGCGCGACGAACCGCAGCCGAAATTGTCGCCCGCGACGATGATCTGGGATTCGCGCCAGGCCGGCTGGTTCAGCACGAAATCCGCGACTTCGCTGCCATCGGCATTGAAGCGCATCTCGTCGAACAGGTTCTTGCCCAAGCCCGAGCGATGGATGGTTTTCAGGAACTGCTTGGGGATGATCATGTCGGTGTCGATGTTGACCAGCGGCATCGGCGCCGCGATTCCGGTCAACGTGGTGAATTTGTCCATTTACTTCCTCGCAGAATTGACTGGCCGCGTAGGTGGCCGTTAACTTTTTCGGCGACGGATTGTGTATTCCGCCACTGGGATGGTGTGATGATCGAGTATTCTGGTTTCGCCGGCCTGCGCCGTTGCATTGCGGCCGACTGGTCGCCCCGGATCGGAGATCCGAATATCGGGGCGTGGATTACGGTGGTGGCCTATCTGGCCTGCTGCGTTCTTGCGGTGATGGTGCTGCGACGGCGGCCAAGGGGTGCTGCCACCGGACTTTGGGCCGTGATCGCGCCGCTGACCGGGTTTCTGGCCGTGAACAAGCAGCTGGACCTGCAAAGCGCGCTGACCGCCGCAGGACGGTGCATGGCGCATATGCAGGGCTGGTACGATTACCGCTTCTTCGTGCAGATCGCCTTCATCGCAATACTGGTGATGGTCGTGGTGATGGCGTTGATGACGGGCCTGCGCCTGCTGCGCGGTCAGCTGCTGTCGAATGGCCTTGCCCTGCTGGGGCTGGCCATCCTGTGCGGCTTCGTGCTGGTGCGGGCGGTGGGTTTCCATCATGTCGACCGTCTCATCAGCATGGATTTCGCGAACATTCGTTTCAACTTCCTGTTCGAGAATGCCGGGCTGGTGATGATTGCCTTGAATGCCATCTTCCTGCTGAGGCGGGGCGCAGCGCCCCGCCGTACAGGGTTCAGGCCATCTCGGCCATGAACTCACGCACATCGGCCAGATGGCCCTTGATGCCCGCGACGGCGGCCATCACCGGCGACATCAGGTGCGTGCGGCCACCACGGCCCATACGGCCCTCGAAGTTGCGGTTCGAGGTCGCGGCGCAGCGCTCGCCCGGTGCCAGCTGGTCGGGGTTCATGCCCAGACACATCGAGCAACCGGCCAGACGCCATTCGAAGCCGGCATCGGTAAAGATCTTGTCCAGACCTTCTTCCTCGGCCTGCAGACGGACCAGACCCGAGCCGGGAACGACCATGCCGCGCACGCCCGGTGCCAGTTTCTGGCCTTTCAGGATGCCAGCGGCGGCGCGCAGGTCCTCGATCCGGCCATTGGTGCAGGAGCCGATGAAGACCGCGTCGATCTTGATCTCATTCAGCGGGGTGCCGGGCTTCAGGCCCATATAGTCAAGGCTGCGGCGCGCGGCCTCGATCTTGCCACCTTCGAAATCCTCGGCGGCAGGAACCTTGTCGGTGATCGCCAGCACGTCCTCGGGCGAGGTGCCCCAGGTCACGACCGGGGCGATATCCTCACCGCGGATGGTGATGACCTTGTCGAAATGCGCGCCTTCGTCGGTGAAAAGGGTCTTCCACCAGCTGACGGCGGCTTCCCATGCGGCACCTTTCGGCGCATGCGGGCGGCCCTGGCAATAGGCGAAGGTCTTTTCGTCCGGAGCGATCAGGCCAGCGCGCGCGCCACCCTCGATCGCCATGTTGCAGACGGTCATGCGGCCTTCCATCGACAGCTCGCGGATGGCTTCGCCGCAATATTCGATGACATAGCCGGTGCCGCCGGCAGTGCCCGTCTTGCCGATGACGGCCAGCGTGATGTCCTTGGCGGTGACGCCGGGCAGCAGCTTGCCGGTGATTTCGACCTTCATGTTCTTGGAACGCTTCTGGATCAGCGTTTGCGTCGCCAGAACGTGTTCCACTTCCGAGGTGCCGATGCCATGCGCCAGCGCGCCGAAGGCGCCATGGGTGGCGGTGTGGCTGTCGCCGCACACCACGGTCATGCCGGGCAGGGTCCAGCCCTGTTCCGGGCCGACGATATGGACGATGCCCTGACGGACATCCGACATCGGATAGTAGTTCAGCCCGAATTCGCGGGCGTTCTTGTCCAGTTCCGCGACCTGGATGCGGCCCTCGGGGTTCTCGATGCCTTGGACGCGGTCGGCGGTGGTCGGAACGTTATGGTCCGGCACGGCGATGGTCTGGTCGGGGCGGCGCACCTTGCGGCCAGCCATGCGCAGACCCTCGAAGGCCTGGGGCGAGGTGACTTCGTGGACCAGATGGCGGTCGATATACAGCACGCAGGTGCCGTCATCGCTGCGGTCGACCACATGTGCGTCGAAGATTTTGTCATAGAGCGTACGGGGCGCGCCCGCATTGGTGTTGCCGGTCATGGCTGTCTCTTTCCGAAAGAGTAGCTGGGGAATAGCGGAAAAGGGGGCCGCAAGCCGCGGCAGGGCGCTGCAAAAGCGCCGTCCACCGTCAAAGTCGCGCTGTGACGGACAGGCTTTCGCCGTAGAACCGGCCCGGCAGGCGGGCGCGGTCATGGATGTCGAAATAGACGAATCCTCGCATGCGGGAACTAATACGCCGGTTTGTCTTGTCAGGCAATATCAGCGCACGGAGGTGTTAATTCCAAATTGACGACATGCCGCTATCCTCGCCCACAACAAAAAAGGAGGTTGAGGGCATGTTGATTCGCGTGGTGCTGCGCACGATCCCGCTGTTTCTGGTGGCGATTTTCGCGCTTGGCGTGCTGGTTGTGGACGGTCCGGCCGAGCGTGCGCGGGACATGGCGCGGCTGCAGGTGCATCAGCTGGCCTGGGCGCACGGCATGGTCAAATGCCCGGAAGCTTGGGGAAATCTGCCGATTGCGGCCTGTACGCCGGGTAATTCTCCAATAAAACCGCCTTCCGCTCATTGAGCAAGCGCTGATTCATGCTACATTAGAGGGGCCCGGCGCCGGGGGTTGACGGCGCGATGACCGGAGGATGAACCCCTGTCCAATACCGCTTCGCCGGCGTCTACGCCGGCTGCGCCCACCGCGGAGCCTGAGCTGACCAGCGATCAGCTACTGGACCGCATCCTTACCTCGCTTGACGATGACAAAGCCGAAGAGGTCGTGACCATCGACCTGCGCGGTCGTTCCGCTATGGCCGATCACATGGTGATCGCCTCGGGTCGTTCGTCGCGTCAGGTCGCTGCCATCGCCGAAAAGCTGGTGCAGCGTCTGAAAGAACAGACCGGCCGCTCGGCTCGGATCGAAGGCAAGGAAACCGGCGACTGGGTGCTGATCGACACGGATGACGTGATCGTCCATGTTTTCCGCCCGGAAGTGCGCGAATTCTACCAGCTCGAAAAGATGTGGATGCCCGCGGACGCGCTGCGTTCGGCGACGCTTGATCGTCTGCGCGCCGAGCATGCGGCCGAAGAAGCCCGCCGCAACCAGATCTGATACGGAACTGAACGCATGCGGATGGTCATTGCCGCGGTCGGGCGGCTGCGGCAAGGCCCCGAGGCGAAGCTGATTGACGATTACCTTGATCGTCACGCCAAGGCCGGACGTGCTCTGGGCCTGCCGCCCGTCACTATTTCCGAGGTCGAGGACAAGCGCGGCGGCGGCATGGCCGCCGAGGCTCCGTTGCTGGAGCGCGCCATTCCCGACGGCGCCGCGCTGGTCATCATGGATGAGCGCGGCCAGATGCTGAGCTCACCCGAATTCGCGCAAAAGATCGCGGGCTTTCGCGATCAGGCCCGCGACATTGCCTTTGTCATCGGCGGCGCGGATGGGATCGATCCCAGTCTGCGCGCCCGCGCCGATCTGGCGATCAGCTTTGGCCGCATGGTCTGGCCGCATATGCTGGTCCGGGTGATGCTGGCCGAACAGATCTACCGCGCCACCACCATCCTGGCCGGAAGCCCCTATCACCGGGTCTAGGCGGCAACGCCTTTTCCGGATCTGCTTTGAGGCCGCATCGCAGGCCACCGATCACGTCGCCCATTCGGGATCGGTGGTAAAGGCGATGGTCAGCCAGCGATCCGGGCCTTCATCGCCAATGTCGCGGCCAACCTCATCGCGGATCTGGTCCCATTCCTCAAGGCTGCGGGCAGGCGCCCCGCGCGGCACGATGAAGAACAGTTCGATCTGCCGCCCGCGCCCGACGCGCGCGACATAGGCGACATGGCCCAGAAAGCCGTGGCGGGTGACGATGCTGCACGCGACCTCATCGACATGGGTTTTCAGGTCTTGCGGCGTCACCAGCATGATATCGGCCAAGGCCTGACGCACGGTCGGCAAGGGCGCGGGCAGGACCACCAGACAGACCAGCGCCAGCACCGCCGGGTCGATATAGGGCGAGATGCTCTGCCAGGCTGTGCCCTGAATGGCCCAGCCAAAGGCAAAGGCCACGAACAAGGCCCCGGTCATCGCGGCCGAGATCATCCACGCCTTGGCGTCCAGTTCCAGAAAGGCCGATCCGATCCGGCGATTGGCCCTGCGCACGAACAGCGCCATGCCCAAGGCCACACACAGCGTCAGCGCGGCGTAAAGAATGGCGTGGTCGAAGGCCAAGACCCGCCCGCCCGACAGCAGGCTGCTGACCGCGTTGGCCAGCGCATATCCGGCAGCGCCTATCAGCAAAAAGCCACTGAGCCCCAGCACCATCGGCTCAAGGTGCCAGAAGCCCATGGTGAAATGGCGGACCAGACGGGCGCGGGTGCGCTCTCCCATGGACTGAGTGATCAGCCGCGACACCAGCAGGGCAAGGATCGTCATGCTGGCGTCGAGGGCGGAATAGATCCCGTCAAAAATGATCGAGGATGACCCCGTCAGTACCCCGAACACCACCCCGAATGCGGCCAGAGCGAAGGTCACAAGGATCGATAGCCTCAGGATGCCTTGTTCGGTCTGCATGACATCTGCCTTCGCTTGAACGCAAGGCGGGGCGCATCCTCAATGGTCGTTCACCCCGCGCTCAGGCGCAGGGCAAGGGCCAGTTGTCGATGATGGCCACGGCCTCTTCGGCGGTTTCGACAAAGCTGATCAGCCCCAGATCGTCGCGGCTGATGGTCCCGGCCTCGGCCAGAGCGTCCCAGTTGATGATCTTGTGCCAGAATTCTGTGCCGAACAGGATGAAAGGCACGCGCCGCATCCGCCCGGTCTGGATCAGGGTCAGGGCCTCGAACATCTCGTCCAGCGTGCCGAAGCCGCCGGGGAAGATGGTCACGGCCTTGGCGCGCATCAGGAAATGCATCTTCCGGATGGCGAAGTAATGGAAGTTGAAGCACAGGTCGGGCGTCACATATTCGTTCGGAGCCTGCTCATGGGGCAGGACGATCGACAGCCCGATCGAGATGCCGCCCGCCTCATGCGCGCCCAAATTGCCGGCCTCCATCACGCCGGGGCCACCGCCGGTGCAGATGACATCCTCGGCGCCATAGCTTTCCAGACTGCGCTCGGTCATCAGCCGGGCGAATTTGCGCGCCTCGTCGTAATAGCGCGAGAGTTCCGCCAGTTCCGGCGTGCGGGCGCTGTCGCGATGCTCGGGCGCGGGAATGCGGGCCCCACCGAACAGCACGATGGTCGAGCGGATGCCGCGCGCATCCATGATCATCTGCGGCTTGAGCAGCTCCAGCTGCAGGCGAACCGGGCGCAATTCCTCGCGCAGCATGAAGTCGTCATCGGTGAAGGCCAGACGATAGGCGGGCGCACGGGTCTGCGGCGTATCGGGCAGCTGACGCGCGGCAACGGCGTCCTGCTGGCTGTCACGGATCGGGTGGTGGCGCTCGTCTTCTTCGATCATCGAAACCTCTGAGGCGCGGCAGGCGCGGATTGCGCGGCCGCTCCCCCCCGGTCTATAGCCCTTGCAAGACAGTTTCCACCCGAGTTCCAGCAAGAGAGACACACCATGTCGAACGCACAGCTTGAAGCCGCCATTGAGGCCGCATGGGATATCCGCGACCAGATCACCCCCGCGACGACCGGCGAGGCCCGCGACGCCGTCGAGGCGACGCTTGAGGCGCTGGATCAGGGCACGCTGCGCGTCGCCGAAAAGCGCGGTGCCGACTGGCATGTGAACCAATGGGCGAAAAAGGCCGTGCTGCTGGGCTTCCGCCTGAAGGACATGGAGATCCATACCGGCGGCCCGCAAGGCGGAGGCTGGTGGGACAAGGTCGACAGCAAATTCGCCGGTTGGGGCGAAAACCGCTGGCGCGAGGCGGGCTTCCGCGCCGTCCCGAACGCGGTGGTGCGCAAGTCGGCCTATATCGCCAAGGGCGTGGTGCTGATGCCGTCCTTTGTGAACCTCGGCGCCTATGTCGACGAGGGCACGATGGTCGACACCTGGGCCACCGTCGGTTCCTGCGCCCAGATCGGCAAGAACGTCCACCTGTCCGGCGGCGTCGGCATCGGCGGCGTGCTGGAACCGATGCAGGCCGGCCCGACCATCATCGAGGACAATTGCTTCATCGGTGCGCGTTCCGAGGTGGTCGAGGGCTGTATTGTCCGCGAAGGCTCGGTGCTGGGCATGGGCGTTTATATCGGCAAATCGACCAAGATCGTCGACCGCGAAACCGGCGAAATCATGTATGGCGAGGTTCCTGCGGGGTCGGTCGTCGTCTCGGGCTCGCTGCCGTCGAAGAACGGCGTGAACCTGTATTGCGCTGTGATCGTGAAGCGCGTGGACGCGCAAACCCGATCGAAAACCTCGATCAACGAGCTGCTGCGCGACTGACATATCTGCGTGAACCTTGACGGGGGTGTCGGCGTTAACCGCTCAGACACCCCTTCAAAAGGAGAAGCGCATGGAAGGCTTGGGCTGGATCGCCGCCATCATCGTGGGCGGTATTGCGGGCTGGATCGCCAGCAACATCATGAAGGCGGATACCGGCGTATTCCTGAACGTCGTTCTTGGCATCGTCGGCGCGGTCGTGGGCAATGCCATCCTTGGCGTCCTCGGCATGAACGCACAGCACGGCAGCTGGATCGCACAGGGCTTTGTCGGCCTGATCGGTGCGGTGATCCTGATCTGGCTTTACCGAGCGGTCGCCAGGTAGCTTTCCGGGGGCGGTTTCCGCCCCCTTTTTCATGCCGTGAACTCGGCCATCTTCGCGCCGGTGATGCGGATCAGCTCATCGGGCGCGATCGAGAACAGGTGTCGCGGTGTTCCCGCTGCGGCCCAGACCTCGGGGAATTGGGTCAGGCGCGGGTCGATATAGGCGTCGATGCGTTGCAGATGCCCGACAGGGGCGACGCCGCCGATGGCAAAGCCGGTCTCAAGGCGGATCTGCGCGGCATCGGCCTTGCCCAGGGGCTGGCCCGCGACCTGAGCCGCCTTTTCCGCATCGACCCGGTTGCCGCCCGCCGTCAGGAACAGCACGACATGGCCCGAACTTTCGCCGCGAAAGATGATCGACTTGGCGATCTGGTCGACCTCGCAGCCGACGACTTCGGCGGCCCCCGCGGCGGTGCGGGCGCGGTCATCCGTTTCGCGGATCTGGGTGGTGGCCCCGGCGGCATCCAGCGCGGCGCGCACACGTGCTAGGCTCTTGCTCATTGTCACTCCCATGTGTTTCGGGGATATGAGCGCAAATCGCATCAAGGGGAAAGTCATGGCGCAGCAGGTCTATACGCTTCTGGTTCAGGTCGGCAGGGCCGATGAGGACGGATTGCCCGAGGATGCCACCGGCGCGGCGCTGGTCTGCTACGCCTCGGGCGTCGATGAGGCCGAGGCCGTGCGCGAAACCGTCGCTATCCTGAAACAGGCCGGGCTGTCGCCGATCGAAGTGACCGGGCATGGTTCGCTGGACGAGCGGCTGGCCGAGGGTCACGACATCCCCGAGGAAGAGCGCGAGTTGATGGACCGCGCGCTTGAAGAAAACGCCGTTATCGTCGCCCAGATGGAGCCGCTTTTCGGCGACGAGGACGACGAGGACGACGCCTGATCCAAGGTCCGACGCGGGCCTATCCAGCCGTGCCATGCTGGGTTAGACTGGTTTCAACCAGAACAAGAGCACGGAACGGGACAGGCACAATGACAGGACGGAACCTCCGATTTGCGACTGCGACCTTGCTGGTCTGCGCGCTGGCCAGTTGCGGTGTATCGAACCGCACACCCGGCGCGGGCGGCAATTACAGCGGGCTGCCCACGGCGGGCGGGCATGGCTCGGAAGCGGGGTTCCAGAACTGGGTGGTCAGTTTCCGCCCGCGCGCCATCGGGGCGGGTGTGTCGCCGCAGGTCTTTGACAGCGCGATGGCCGGGACGCATTACCAGCCCAGCATCGTTGCACTGGACGGCAAGCAAAGCGAGTTCTCCAAGCCGATCTGGGAATATCTGGACGGCGCGGTCGGCGGCAGCCGGACCTCGACCGGTCGGCAGATGGCCGCGACCTATGGCAGCACGCTGTCCGCGATCGAGCGCCGCTACGGCGTCCCGCGCGAAATCGTGCTGGCCGTCTGGGGGATGGAATCGAATTACGGCGCGAACCGCGGCAATACCCAGACCGTCCCCGCGCTGGCGACGCTGGCCTATGACGGGCGGCGCGGCGAGTTCTTTGCCGGTGAGCTGGTCAGCGCGCTTCGCATCATTCAGGCGGGCGACGTGGACAACAGCCACCTGGTCGGCAGCTGGGCGGGGGCGATGGGGCATACGCAGTTCATGCCATCCTCGTTCCTGTCGCATGCGGTCGATTTCAACGGCGACGGGCGGCGCGATATCTGGTCGAACGATCCGACGGATTCGCTGGCCTCGACCGCCTCTTACCTGCGCGAGAACGGCTGGCGCCCCGGCCAGCCCTGGGGGACCGAGGTCATCCTGCCGCAGGGCTTCGACTATAATCAGGTCGGCAAGTCGGTGGTGAAATCGGGCGGCCAGTGGCAGGCAATGGGTGTGCGCGCGGCAAATGGCGGCGCGGTGCCTTCGGGTGCGATCCTTGCTCCGGCGGGGGCGCGTGGGCCGGCCTTCCTGATTACCGACAACTTCCGCGCCATCCTGAAATACAACGCCTCGGACAGCTATGCGCTGGGGGTGGCCTATCTGGGCGAGTCGATCGCCGGGCGATCGGGTATCCGCGGCAGCTGGCCGCGCGGCGACCGCACGCTGTCCAACACCGAAAAGGCCGAAATCCAGCGCCTGCTGATGGCCAAGGGCTTCGATACCGGCGGGGTCGACGGCAAGCTGGGCAGCAAATCGGTCGATGCGGTCAAGGCCTATCAGCGCTCGCGCGGGATGGTGCCGGATGGCTATGCCGACGCCCAGCTGCTGGGCATGCTGCGCGGCTGACCCATTCTGACGGACGACGGGGCGGCCCTGGGCCGCCCTTTGCTTTTCGCGAATGCCGCCGGATTAGGCCCGTTGATCGAAACACGGGCAGATAATCCGGCCGGCTGAAACGCGCTGTCCGGCCATTGCCCTTCAACTTGGCAAAAATCCCGACTCGCTGCCCTCATCGTTTTCAGCCGTCACGCGGCATAATCAAACGAGAGGGAAAACAGGGATGAAGATTTACAGCACCGCCTTGGCCGCCGCCCTTATGTCGGTTGGCCTGGCGGGCGCCTCGTGGGCGCAGGAAGACACCATCAAGATCGGCGTGCTGCATTCGCTCTCGGGCACCATGGCGATTTCGGAAACCACGCTGAAAGACACCGTCCTGATGATGGTGGACCAACAGAACGCCAAGGGCGGCCTGCTGGGCAAGAAAATCGAGGCGGTCGTGGTCGACCCGGCCTCGGACTGGCCGCTGTTTGCCGAAAAGGCGCGCGAGCTGATCTCGGTCAACGGGGTCGATGCGATCTTTGGTTGCTGGACCAGTGTCAGCCGCAAATCTGTGTTGCCGGTCATCGAGGAGCTGAACGGGCTTCTGTTCTATCCGGTCCAGTATGAGGGCGAGGAATCCTCGAAGAACGTGATCTATACCGGCGCCGCCCCGAACCAGCAGGCGATCCCCGCCGTCGATTACATGGCCGAGGAACTGGGCGTCGAGAAATGGGCGCTGCTTGGGACCGACTATGTCTATCCGCGCACCACGAACAACATCCTTGACGCCTATCTGAAGGGCAAGGGCGTCGCGGCGGGCGACATCTTCGTCAACTACACCCCCTTCGGTCATTCCGACTGGTCCAAGATCGTGGCCGACGTGGTCGCGCTGGGTGCCGACGGCAAGAAGGTCGGCGTCGTGTCGACCATCAACGGCGACGCGAATATCGGCTTCTACAAGGAACTGGCGGCGGCGGGCGTCTCGGCCGATGACATCCCGGTCATGGCCTTCTCGGTCGGGGAAGAGGAACTGGCCGGTCTGGATACCACCAACCTTGTCGGCCATCTGGCGGCCTGGAACTATTTCGAATCCGCCGACAGTCCCGACAACAAGACCTTCATCAAGGAATGGAAGAAGTTCACCAAGAACGACAAGCGCGTGACCAATGACCCGATGGAAGCCACGGTCATCGGTTTCAACGCCTGGGTGAAGGCGGTCGAAAAGGCGGGCACCACCGATACCGATCCGGTTCTGGATGCGCTTGTCGGGGTCGAGGTTCCGAACCTGACCGGCGGTACCGCCAAGGTCCTGCCGAACCACCACCTGACCAAGCCGGTGCTGATCGGCGAGATCCGCGCCGACGGTCAGTTCGACATCGTCAGCCAGACCGATGAGGTCGCGGGCGATGCATGGACCGATTTCTTGCCGGAAAGCGCCAAGCTCGACTCGGATTGGCCGGGCAAGAAATGCGGCATGTGGAACACCGAGACCAACAGCTGCGTCCAGGAAAAGTCGAACTACTGATCCCATGCTGACCGGGGTGGCGTGATACGCCGCCCCTATGCCCGCTTCCGAGGACTCCATGCGCCTTTTCCTGCTTGCTCTGGCCTTCGTCGCGTTGGCCCTGCCCTTTGCCGCACAGGCGCAGTCGCCCGATCTGGGTGCGGTCATTGCCCAGCATCGCGACCAGATCGAGAAGCCCTCGCGGCAGTCGGTCGGGCCGGTGATCGAGGCTATTGCCGCGTCCGGTCCGCTGGGTGCGGCCCTGCTGCAGGCATGGGGTGATCGCCTGTTGGCCACCCGCAAAAGCGACGGGCTGCTGGTCATTACCGCCCCCGACGGGGACGGCCTGATCCTGACCGATGCCGCGACAGGCGCGGGTCTGGGTGCGGCTGCCGAAGGCGATGTGACCCTGCTGCGCCCGAATTCGGGCGTGCGCGGGGTAATCTCGGCGGCCTTGGCGGGGAATGCGCTGTCCGACCCCGATCCGAAACGCCGGATCGAGGCGCTGGATTCACTCTCGCGCCGGGCCGATGCCAGTCAATTGGCCCTGCTGCGTCAGGCGCTGGACGATCCCGATCCGGCACTGACCGCCCGCAAGGCGCGGCTGGAGCGCTTGTTGACCATCCAATACGATCCCGATCCCGCAGCGCGCATCACGGCCATCGAAAGCTTTGGCGGCGATAGCGGGCTGGATTTTCGCGCCAGCCTGAACCCGATCCTGACCACCCGCCGCGTGGCGCTGGAGCAGGTTCCGGCGGATGCGAATATTGCGCGGAAGCTGTCGCTTGGTAGCGATCTGAGCCGGGACGAGGCCTATGCCATGCTGGTCGCGGACGGAACTGCACCCGCCCGCCTGACCTCTGATGCGATGCGGGCCACGCTTGCCCAGCATATTGCGGATGGCATGGTCGGCGGCGTGTCCCTTGCGCAACTGGGTGATCAGGCGGCCCGCGACCGTGCCTATACCGCGCTGGAGACCCAAGGCATCGTGCAGCCCGCCGCCAGCGAGGCCGAGGTCGACGCAGCCCTGTCCCGTTACAACTTCCTTGATCTTTATGCCGAGCCTGACGCCGACGTGACCACCGCCGCCCGCGCCGCACTGCGCGGCACCGAGACGCGGATCGGGCTGATGCAGGCTGCCGATCTGTCGCTGGACGCGCTGTCCTTGGCCTCGATCTATTTTCTGGCCGCCATCGGGCTTGCCGTCACCTTCGGGGTGATGGGCGTCATCAACATGGCGCATGGCGAGTTCATCATGATGGGCGCCTATACCGGCTATGTCGTCCAGCAGTTCATCACCGACAAGACCGTCTCGCTGATCGTGGCGCTGCCCTTGGCGTTCGCCGTGACCTTCGCGGCGGGCGTCGCGCTGGAGCGGCTGGTGATCCGCCACCTGTACAAGCGCCCGCTGGAAACCCTGCTGGCGACCTTTGGCGTGTCCATCGCGCTGCAGCAATTGGCCAAGAACATCTTTGGCACGCAGGCCCGCCCGCTGACTTCGCCCGCATGGCTGGATGGGGCGCTGACCTTCAACGATGTGGTGTCGATCAGCTATATCCGCATCGCGATCTTCGTCCTCGCGCTGGTGTTTCTGGGGCTGTACCTGTTCATCATGAACCGCACCCGGCTGGGGCTTGAGGTCCGCGCCGTGACCCAGAACCCCGGCATGGCGGCCAGCATGGGCATCAGCCCCGACCGCATCAATATGCTGACCTTTGGCCTTGGCTCGGGCATCGCGGGGATCGCGGGCGTGGCCATCGGGCTGTTCGCGAAAGTGACCTCGGAGCTTGGCAGCGACTACATCGTGCAAAGCTTCATGACGGTCGTCGTCGGCGGCGTCGGCAATATCTGGGGCACGCTGGCGGGGGCGGCGCTGATCGGCTTCCTGCAAAAGGGGATCGAGTGGTTCAACCCGGCCAACACGCTGGCTGCGCAGACCTACATGATCCTGTTCATCATCATCTTCATCCAGTTCCGGCCGCGCGGCATCATCGCCGCCAAGGGCCGGGCGGCGGGGGCCTGACATGCGCAAACCACTTGTCCTGCGGCATCCCTCAATTCTGGTCTTCCTTGGCGTACTGGCGGTGTTCACCGTCGCGGTCACCATCCTGTCCACGGGCTATGGCACCGGCGCGATCTCGACCAGCATGGTCAAGACGCTGGGCAAGACCCTGTGTCTGGCGCTGGCTGCCGTGGCGATGGATCTGGTCTGGGGCTATGCGGGCATCCTGAGCCTTGGGCAAATGGCGTTCTTTGCCCTTGGCGGCTACATGATCGGCATGTGGCTGATGGTCGCCCGCACCGAGGGCATCGTCACCGGGACGCTGGCGAACCTGCCCATTCCGCCCACGGACACGGAAATATCCGCCGCCGTCGCCACGCAGATCTTTGGCGTGGTGGGCTCGGATCAGTTTCCACTGATCTGGGTCTTTTCCGGTTCGCTTTGGGGGCAGCTGCTGATGGTCGTGCTGGTGCCGGGGCTGCTGGCGCTGGTCTTTGGCTGGCTGGCCTTCCGTTCGCGGGTGAACGGGGTTTACCTGTCGATCCTGACGCAGGCGATGACTTTGGCCTTGGCGCTGTACCTGTTTCAGAACGATTCTGGGCTGCGCGGGAATAACGGGCTGTCGGGCTTGCAGAACATCCCCGGCCTTGACGCGGTGGGGCAGGAGAAACTGTCGATCTGGTTCCTTTGGGCCTCTGCTGTGGCGCTGGGGCTGGGTTATCTGCTGATCGCATGGGTCGCCTCGGGCAAGTTCGGCAGCGTCACCCGCGCCATCCGCGATGATGAGGCCCGCGTGCGTTTCCTTGGCTATTCCGTCGAAGGCTACAAGCTGGTGGTCTTTGTGCTGGCCGCTGTCGTCACAGCCATCGCGGGCGCGCTTTATTACCCGCAAGCCGGGATCATCAACCCGGCCGAGCTTGCGCCCATCGCTTCGATCTATCTGGCGGTCTGGGTCGCCATCGGCGGGCGCGGGCGGCTTTACGGGGCAGCCATCGGGGCGGTGTTCGTGTCGATGCTGTCCAGCTGGTTCACCGGTGGCCGCGCGCCGGACGTCAATCTGGGCTTCTACACAATCAAATGGGTGGACTGGTGGCAGGTGCTGCTGGGCCTGTCCTTTGTCCTTGTCACGCTGTTCGCGCCCAAGGGGATTTCCGGGCTTGTCGACTGGTTCGAGGGGCTGCGCCCGCCGCGTCGTCGCGGTGCCGCCCTTGGTCCCGATATGGGATCGCTGCGCGAGAAGGAGGCCGTGGAATGACCGCGCTACTTGAGGTCCGGGGCATTTCCGTCAGCTTCGACGGATTCCGCGCCATCAATAACCTGTCCTTCGAGATCGGCGAGTGCGAGTTGCGCGCCATTATCGGCCCGAATGGCGCGGGCAAGACCACTTTCATGGATATCGTCACGGGCAAGACGCGCCCGAATGAGGGGCAGGTCCTGTGGGGGGAGGGCTCAAAAAGCCTGCTGCGCATGAACGAATCCCAGATCGCGCAAGCTGGGATCGGGCGCAAGTTCCAGCGTCCCACCGTCTTCGAGGACCAGACCGTGGCCGAAAACCTGACCATGGCGCTGAGCGCACCGCGTGGGCCGTTCAGCGTGCTGCGCTGGCGTCCGTCGGCGGACAGCGCGGCGCGGGTCGCAGAACTGGCCGCCGAGGTCGGGCTGGCCGAGCACCTGTCGCGCAAGTCGGGCGAACTCAGCCACGGCCAGAAGCAATGGCTGGAGATCGGGATGCTGCTGGCGCAGGACCCACGCCTGCTGCTGGTCGATGAGCCTGCCGCCGGGATGACCTTGGCCGAGCGCGAACAGACCACGACGCTGCTGCGGCGGCTGTCGGAAAAGCACGCGGTTGTCGTGGTCGAACATGATATGGATTTCGTCCGCCGCCTCGATTGCAAGGTGACGGTCCTGCACGAAGGCTCGGTTCTGGCCGAGGGCAGTCTGGACCATGTGACGGCCAATCCGGAAGTGATCGAAGTTTATCTGGGGCGTGGATGAATGCTTGAGGCACGCGATATCACCCTGCATTACGGCGGCAGCCAGATCCTGCACGGCGTCGACCTGATCGCCGAGCCGGGGCAGGTGACCTGCGTCATGGGCAATAACGGCGTCGGCAAGACCAGTCTTCTGAAGGTCCTGTCCGGCAGTCATCCCCGCTCGGGTGGCATTTTGCGCCTGAATGGCGAGGAGCTGGGCCGGGTCAATGCGCAGGCCATGGCGTTGCGCGGTGTCGGCTATGTGCCGCAGGGACGGATGATCTTTCCACTGCTGACCGTGCGCGAGAATCTGGAAACCGGCCTTTCAGTCCTGCCGCGCGGCGAGCGGCGGATTCCTGACGACATCTTCGAACATTTCCCGGTTCTGGCTGAGATGAGTCACCGCCGCGGCGGCGACTTGTCGGGCGGACAGCAGCAACAGCTGGCGATTGCCCGCGCCCTGATCATGCGGCCACGGGTGCTGCTGCTGGATGAGCCGACCGAGGGCATTCAGCCCAATATCATCCAGCAGATTGGCCGCGTCATCAAAGGCCTGCGTGATCGGGGCGATATGGCGATCGTGCTGGTCGAGCAGTTCTTTGATTTCGCTTATGATCTTGGTGACCGCTTCCTGATGCTGGAGCGCGGCAGGCCAGTGATCTCGGGCCTGCGCGCCGAGGTTCCGCGCGAGGCGCTGAAGGCGCGGCTTGCCGGTTTGGGTGCCGCCGCCTGACATGCTATCCTGCCGCAAAGCAGGAGGAGAGCGATGACCGGAACCGAGAACGACCTTGTGCTGCGCCGCGTGCTGGACGCACCCCGCGCGGCGATCTGGCGCTGCTGGACCGAGCCGGATTTGCTGAAGCAATGGTTCTGCCCCAGGCCGTGGACCGTCTCTGACGTGCGGATGGAGTTGTGGCCGGGTGGCGAGTTCATGACGGTGATGAACGGGCCGAATGGTGAGCGATTTGAAAATACGGGCGTATTTCTTGAGGTGCTTGCGGGCGAGCGTCTGATTTTTACCGATGCGTTTGAACCGGGCTGGCGTCCGGTGGGCAAGCCCTTCATGGCGGCCTGCGTCACCCTCTCGGATATCGACGGGGGCGGGACGCAATATGACGCTCGCGCCATGCATTGGACCGCCGAGGCCAAGGCCGAGCATGAGGCCATGGGATTCCATACCGGCTGGGGGATCGCGGCGGATCAGCTTGAGGTGTTGGCGCGGACGCTATAGGTCCGCGCGCCCGCCGATCGGGTGGTTGATTTTGTTTGGAAACGGGCTGTGACAGTGGACACAGCCCTTATACTGGGCGTCGTCCGTCAGTGGCCGCTGCCCAGCTTCATCGCGATGATGCCGCTGATGATCAGGATGGCGGCGATGATGCGCAGCGGCGTCACCGCCTCGCCCAGAAAGGCGATGCCAAGCACGAATGCCCCGACCGCACCAATGCCGGTCCAGATCGTATAGGCCGTGCCCAGCGGCAGGCTGCGCATCGCGATCGCCAGCAGCGCGAAGCTGCCAATCATCGCGACGATCGTGACGATGCTGGGGGTAAGGATGGTGAAGCCCGCGGATTTCTTCATCGCATAGGCCCAGACGACCTCAAGGATGCCAGCGACGAGAAGATAAAACCAAGCCATGCCTGATCTCCTGTAGATCGGGTCGTCCCGCTTGATTCCCGTGATGGTGAGGTCGTCCTCGGCTGGGAATATGGGACGGGTTCGCGGGCAGGGCAAGGGGGTGCGGCAAATCCGGGATCCGATGAACGGCAGACTTCGCTGCCTTGTCGGGTTATCATCCGGGCCGTGGTTCCTGAGCGGAGGTCGCCATGGGCGAGCGAGATTTGAGCGATGGCGCAATCTATCTGCCGCCCGGCGAGGGAAGGGCCTATGCTCTGGGCTCGATGACGGCGGTGTTCAAGGCCGATGAGGAAGAGACGGGCGCGCGCTACAGCATTTCGGAATGGTGGCTAGAGCCGTACAGCACCGGTCCGGGTGCCCATGCCCATGACGCCAATGACGAGATCTTTTATGTGATCGAGGGCACCGCGACCCTGCTGGTCGGCGCGCAATGGCTGGAGGCACCAAAGGGCACATTTCTGCGTATCCCTGCCGGTACGGTGCATGACTTTGAAAACCGTAGTGCGGCGCGGGCCGGTTTGCTGAACCTGTTCATCCCCGGCGGGTTTGAGCGCAACATGCCAGCCGTTGTCGACTGGTTCAGGAATAATCCGGGCTAGGCGGTTGCAAAGGTCGATCCTTTTCAACGGCTTCTTAACCGGACGGTGCTAGCGTTACCGCGCGTCGTAGGGGGCGTTCAACCCGTTCGTATTGCTGCTGCCTGTCTGGCTGTTTCCGATCTGGGTGATGATCAGCATCACGCCGTTGCTGCTGTCGCAGCGGGGGCGCTGCAATCCTTGCTCAAGCTGTCGGATTGGAATTCGCTACCGGTCGTATCTTGTGGGCCACCGTTGGGGCCGGCGTGGCTGATACCTCACCCCGCTGATCAAGAATTTTGTGAGGTGGGCGAGGACAGGGAGTTCGGGCCTGCGGTCTTAAAGGGGGCGCAGCGCCCCCTTAAGCGACCAGACCGTCGAAGTCCCGGAACACCTGCTCATAGACCGCGCGCTTGAAGGGCACGATGCTGGCGACCAGTTCGGCGGCGGGCATCCATTGCCAGCGATCGAATTCCGGGTGCTCGGTTTCGATGCGCACATCGGCATCCGAGCCGAGGAAACGCAGGGCCAGCCATTTCTGTTGCTGGCCGCCGAAGCGACCTTTCCAGACCTTGCCCAGAAGCTCGGGCGGCAGATCGTAGGTGACCCAATCGGGAGACTCGGCCAGCACCTCGACCAGATCGGGGGTGACGCCGGTTTCCTCGACCAGTTCGCGCAAGGCGGCCTGACGCGGGGTTTCACCCGCGTCGATGCCGCCCTGAGGCATTTGCCAGGCGTGCCCCGGATTGTCGATGCGCTGACCGGCGAAGACCAGACCCTCGCCGTTGATCAGCACCACGCCCGCGCAGGGACGGTAGGGCAGGCCCGAAGGGCCGAGAAGCAATTCGGTCATTGCTTCTTGGCGCCCTCATCGGTCGGTTCCACACCCGCAATGGCGGGTTTGGCGGCGTCGGGCACGGCATCGGCATGGAAGCTGACCGCGGCAAGGCCGGTCAGGATATCGACGGCATAGGCCAGTTGGTAATCCTCATCGCGCAGCTTGGCGGTGGCTTCGACCTGCTTGGCCTCTTCCTCGATTTGCTTGCGTTCCTCGTCGCTGATCGAATCGTTGTTCAGCGCGCCGCGCAGATCGGCTTCCGAGTTCAGGAATTTCGATTCGGTCTTGGGCTTGCCTTCCTCGCCTTCCGCAACGGGCTTGGCCGGGGGCTGCTGGACGATGATGTCGGGCTGGATGCCCAGCGACTGAATCGAGCGGCCGGACGGCGTGTAGTAGCGCGCCGTGGTCAGGCGGATGGCGCTGTCCGAGGTCACCGGCATCACCGTCTGGACCGAACCCTTGCCGAAGGATTTGGTGCCGACGACGATGGCGCGACGGTGGTCCTGCAGCGCGCCGGTCACGATTTCCGAGGCCGAGGCCGAGCCGCCATTGATCAGCACGACCATCGGCTTGCCCTGTGCCAGATCGCCGGTCTCGGCGTTCCAGCGCTCCGATTCCTCGGGCTTGCGGCCGCGGGTCGAGACGATCTCGCCCTTGTCGAGGAAGGCGTCCGAAACCTCGATCGCCTGATTGAGCAGGCCGCCGGGGTTGTTGCGCAGGTCCAGCACGAAGCCGGTGATCTTGTCCATGCCGCCGGCATCCTTGACGGCCTTGGCCATCTCGGTCTTTAGCGTGTCCATGGTTTCGTCGTTGAAGGTCGAGACGCGCAGGACCACGGAATGGCCCTCGATCCGGGTCTTGACCACGGTCAGCTTGATGGTGTCGCGCACGATGGTCAGATCGAAGGGCTCGGGTTCGCCCTCGCGCAGGATGGTGATCTTGATCTCGGAGCCGACCGGCCCGCGCATCTTCTCGACCGATTCGTCCAGCGTCAGGCCCATCAGCGATTCGCCGTTCACATGGGTGATGAAGTCGCCAGCCTTGACGCCAGCTTCCGCCGCAGGCGTGTCGTCGATGGGCGAGATGACCTTCACAAGGCCGTCTTCCTGCCCGACCTCGATGCCGAGGCCGCCGAAGCTGCCGCGGGTCTGGGTCTGCATGTCCTCATAGTCCTTGGCCGACAGGAATGAGCTGTGCGGGTCAAGCGAGGTCAGCATGCCGTTGATTGCGGCCTCGATCAGGGTCTTGTCATCGACCTGCTCGACATAATCCGCGCGGACGCGCTCGAACACATTTCCGAACAGATCGAGCTGTTCGTAGATCGAGGCGTTCTTGCCGGACTCCTGCGCGACGAGGGGGCCCGCGAATTGCGTGGCGACGACTGCGCCCGCCAGAGTGCCGATCGCGCCGGCCAGAAGGTAATGTTTCATTCCGTGTTTCCGTCCTGCCCGGTTTCGTTTTGGCCCATGGTGTCGCGGCTGGCCTCGCCCATGATGGGATTCATCACGAACCACTCGGCCGGGTCCAGTGTTTCCTTGCCTTTGCGGAGTTCAACATACAGTGTTTCGCTCTGTCCAGCACCGCCGCCAAGCGCTGCATTGGCGACGAACTCGGCCCCGAATTCCTCGGCGGGCGGTTCGGCGCCGCCCATCAGCCCGAGGGGCTCACCGGCGGCAAGGACATCGCCGACCTCGCCAAAGACCTGCGACAGGCCCGCAAAGATCATCAGATAGCCGCGCGCCGGCTCGACGATCATGACATTGCCGTAATCCAGCAGCGGGCCGCGATAGCGGATGGTGGCAGCCCATGGCGTAGTCACCAGCGCGGCGGTGCCGGTGGCGATGATCAGGCCGGGGCGTTGGATGCCGGCGGCATCGGGTTCGTTGTAATGGCGCAACACCGTGCCCATGACGGGCAAAGGCAGGCTGCCCTCGGCCCCTTCGAAATCAGCCATCGGCGCGCCGACATCCTGCTCCAGTCCAACGATCCCCGAGGCAAAGGCGTCCAGCGTATCCGCCGATTGGATCAGCGCGGTCAGTTCGGCCGGATTGTCCCCGAAGCGGACCGGCATTTCCGAGCGGTCGGTGACCGCCGAGGCCAGCAGCCGCCGCGCCTCCTGCACCTGCGCCAGCCCCTGCGCCAGCGTGTTCGCGGCATTCAGCTGCAGGGTGCGGACGGTGCGGATTTCCTCAAGCTGCTTTTGCATGGTTTCGGCCTCGGCCTGCAGACCCGGCGCGACCGAGGACAGGATCATCCCCGCGCGGGCCGACGCTTCCGGCCCTGCCGGGTGCAAAAGCAGCATGGTCTCGGGCGAGCGCTGCATGGCGGTCATCACGCCCACCACCCGGCCCAGCTTGTCGCGGCGGGCTTCGAATTCGGCGCGGATCTGCTGTTCGCGGATGCCGGCGCGGCGCAACCCGTCGCGCAGCGCCGACAGGCCCTGCTCATAGGCGCGGATCATCTGAGTGAGCGAGGCGACCTGATCTTCCTTGCTCAAGGCGCTGTCCAGCTGGCCGGTGGCATTGCGCAGCATCTCGGCGGCTTCTGCCGCTTCCTGCGCCGCCTGACCCAGCGTCGCGGATTGTTGCACCGACCCGGCCTGCTGGGCAGGCGCGACCGAGGCGATGCTTGCGGCTAGAAGCGCGGGCAGGAGGAACTTCAGCTTCATGCGCGGTCGATCAGCGAGCTGCCGGTCATTTCAGGCGGCAAGTCCAGACCCATCAGATCCAGCACGGTCGGCGCGACATCGGCCAGACGGCCATTATGCAGACTGGCACCCGCAGGTCCGCCAAAGACGATCACCGGGACCGGATTGACGGTATGGGCGGTATGCGGGCCACCGCTTTCCGGGTCGATCATGGTTTCGCAATTGCCGTGATCGGCGATGACCACCGCGGCACCACCGACCTTTTCCAGCGCCTCCAGCATCATGCCAAGACCCTTGTCCACAGCCTCGCAGGCGCGGATTGCGGCGGGCAGGCTGCCGGTATGGCCGACCATGTCGGGATTGGCGAAATTGACCACGATCAGGTCGTAGCCCTGTTCAATCGCTTCAACCAGCTTGGCGCTGACCTCGGGCGCGGCCATTTCCGGGGCAAGGTCATAGGTCGCGACCTTGGGGCTGGAGGGCATGAAGCGGTCCTCGCCCGGCTCGGGGGTCTCCTTGCCGCCATTCAGGAAGAAGGTGACATGGGGGTATTTCTCGGTCTCGGCCAGACGGAACTGGCGCAGGCCCTTGGCCGCGACCCATGCGCCGATGGTGTTGGCGACCTGCCGCTTGGGATAGGCGGCCTCCATATATTCGTCATGCTTGGCCGAATAATCGACCATGCCCAGCAGCGCCGCCCATTCAGGCCGCTTGCCGGTGTCGAAGGCGTCGAAGCCGGGCTGGCCGATGGCGGCAAGGATCTCGCGTGCGCGGTCGGCACGGAAGTTCAGGCAGAAGAAGCCATCTCCGTCATTGGCACCGGTATAGCCCTCCAACACGGTCGGCTGGATGAACTCGTCGGTTTCCTCGCGCTGATAGGCGCTTTGGACGGCATGGGAGGCGTCGGTGGCAGACAGGCCCTCGGCCCGGACCATCGCGGCAAAGGCGCGGCTGACGCGTTCCCAGCGGTTGTCGCGATCCATGGCGTAATAGCGCCCGATCACCGTGCCGATGCGGACGCCTGCGGGCAGGTTGCCCATCAGCTCGGTGACAAAGCCCATGGCCGATTGCGGCGGCACGTCACGGCCATCGGTGATGGCATGCAGCACGACCGGGACACCCTTGTCGGCCACGGCGCGGGCGGCGGCGATGACATGCTGGATATGGCCATGCACGCCCCCGTCCGAAACGACGCCCATCAGATGCGCGGTGCCGCCGCTGGCCTTGAGCTTGCGGACGAACTCGCCAAGGGGCGTATTGCCGTAGAAGCTGCCATCCTCGATCGCCAGGTCGATCTGGCCCAGATCCATCGCCACAACGCGACCTGCACCGATATTGGTGTGCCCGACCTCGGAATTGCCCATCTGGCCCTTGGGCAGGCCGACATCGGGGCCAAAGGTGATCAGCCTGCCATGCGGGCATTCGCGCATCAGCCGGTCGAAATTCGGGGTCTCGGCCTGATCCGGCGCGCTCTGCTCGGGCCGCGAGGAAATGCCCCAACCATCAAGGATGCAAAGGACGACGGGTTTGCGTTCAGTCATGGGCGCCTCACTCAGGGTCGTCATGCTTCTACGACCCACGCGGGCGCAGGGCAAGTTCGCCGCCGCTTGCCCGCCCGGCCTTGCGCGAATTGCAGCGCCGCATGGGTATTTGTGAAACGGAGAAATCGCCTTGTCGCCGGAAATTGCGCGGCGCTGCGATTTCTCCGTTTCTTAAATACCCATGCAAGGCTTGTGATAGCGCGGGAAGCGCGGGCCTCAGGCGCGGGCTTCGGCGGCGATCTGGGCGGCGTTCTTGCGGCCGCGCTCGGTGGCGGATTTCAGCTGGCCACAGGCGGCCATGATGTCCTCGCCGCGCGGGGTGCGGATCGGGCTGGCATAACCGGCCTTGTGGATGATGTCGGCAAAGGCCTCGATGCGTTCCCAGCTGGAGCGCTTGTAGGCCACGCCCGGCCATTCGTTGAACGGGATCAGGTTGATCTTGGCCGGGATGCCGCGGATCAGCTTGACCAGACGGCGGGCGTCTTCGTCGCTGTCATTCACGCCGTCCAGCATCACATATTCAAAGGTGATGCGTTCCGAGTTCGACAGCCGCGGATATTCGCGCAGCGCGTTCAGCAGCGTCTCGATGTTCCATTTCTTGTTCACCGGGACCAGCATGTTGCGGGTCTCATCGGTGGTGGCATGGAAGCTGACGGCCAGAAGGCAGCCAATTTCCTCGGCCGTCTTGGCGATTTCCGGGACGATGCCACTGGTCGACAGGGTGATGCGACGGCGCGACAGGCTGATGCCCTCATTGTCCATCACCACTTTCATCGCGTCGCGGACATTGTCGAAGTTGTACAGCGGCTCGCCCATGCCCATCAGCACGACGTTCGAGACCAGTCGAGTTTCGTCCTTGGGCGCACCGGGCTGGGGCCATTCGTCCAGATCGTCGCGGGCCAGCATGACCTGGCCGACGATTTCCGCTGCGGTCAGGTTGCGCACCAGTTTCTGCGTGCCGGTGTGGCAGAACGAGCAGGTCAGCGTGCAGCCAACCTGGCTGGAAATGCACAGCGTGCCGCGGCTTTCCTCGGGGATATAAACCGTCTCGACCTCATGGCCGCCAGCGATGCGGACAAGGTATTTGCGGGTGCCATCGGCGCTGATCTGGCGGGTGACGACCTCGGGGATGGTGATCTCGAACCGCTCGGCCAGAAAGACGCGGTAATCCTTGGCCAGATTGGTCATTTGGGCAAAGTCGCGCACGCCCCAGTGATAGACCCATTGCCAGATCTGGCCCACGCGCATCTTGGCCTGCTTTTCAGGCGTTCCGGCCTCGATCAGCGCATCGCGCAACTGGTCGCGGGTCAGGCCCACGATGTTCCTGAGCGCCGTCTCGGGCAGCTTGCGCGGGATGGTCAACAGGTCCTGGGTGATCGGGGCGGTCATGGCTGGGGTGTCCGGGCGACGATGGGGGAAGGCGACTATATAGGGTAATCGGGCCAAAAAGAAAACAGGGGCCAAAGCCCCTGTCCTGCGAATCTTCGGGAAATGCGGCGTTCGGGCCTTATTGGCAGCCGGATTTGGCCTTGTTGGTCATCGCGGTGATGCCCGACAGGCTGAACGTGTCCTTGGTCACGGTGCCACGAGCCGAGCGCCCGGTGATGATGGCGCTTGAGCCGTCGCGCAGTGCCGAGATCAGCTTGCCATCCTCGGAGGCCGAGCCCGGCCATGCGCTTTCACCTTCGGTGAACAGCTTGAAGACCTGACCGCCGATATTCACCTCGACCGCCGAATCGGGGGCAAAGGGATAACCGCCCGAGAAGGACACTTCGCCCGAGGACTGGCCGGGGCGATAGGCGACGTAAAGGCGGATGTCGCCGCGGGTCACGTCCTTGGGGGCGCCGCTTGCATCGGTGTTCGTCGAGGATTTCGGCGCCGAAACCGCCCAGCATTCCTTGGGGCTGCTGGCCGAGAACGCGGTCCAGTCGCCTTCATTGGCGAGCTGCTTGGATGAATCCTGCGCGAATAGGGGGGTGGAAGTGGCGATTGCGACAATCGCGGCTGCCGCCGCCACGCGCGACGCGGAATTCAACATGCTCTGGCCTCCTGCCAAGGTCCGGTTTATCCGGACTTGTTGCCGATGAATGGGGTGGTTTCAACCATCTAGTAGCAGGATAATGCGAAAATCGCAGGTTGAAAAACCCCCGATCGGGGAAATCGCGCGAATGTCAGGGGGAGGGGACAGATGACAGAGGCCCGTTTGATCGAATTGTGGCGTGGAGGCCTGCTGGAAAGCTGCCACCGCGGGCATGTCGTGATCGCCGATGCCAACGGAATCGTCGAGGCCTGGGGCGATCCGGGCGCGGTGATCTTTCCACGCTCGTCCTGCAAGATGATTCAGGCCCTGCCACTGATCGAAAGTGGCGCAGCCGATGCCGCGGGTCTTGGCCCCGAACACCTGGCGCTGGCCTGCGCCAGCCATAACGGCGCCGAAATCCATACGCGCCGCGTCGGCGACTGGTTGGCGTCGCTGGGCCTGAGCGAAGCCGACCTGCGCTGCGGCAGCCACCTGCCCAATGACCCGGAAGCGCGCAAGGCGCTGATCTGTTCCGACAGCGCGCCTTGCCAGGTGCATAACAACTGCTCGGGCAAGCATGCCGGTTTCCTGACGCTGAACCGGCATCTGCATGGCGGCTCGGAATATGTCGAGCTGGCCCATCCCGTGCAAAAGGCGGTGCGCGCGGCATTCGAGGAAGTCACCGGCGAACGCGCGGCGGGCTGGGGGATCGACGGTTGCTCGGCGCCGAATTTCGCCTGCACCGTTGAGGGTTTGGCCCGCGCCATGGCGAGTTTCGCCGCACCGGGCCCCGATTTGCGCGGTGCCGCGCAGACGAGGCTGGTTCAGGCGATGATCGCGCATCCCGAACTGGTCGCCGGTGAAGGCCGCGCCTGCACCGAACTGATGCGCGCCCTTGGCGGTCAGGCCGCGCTGAAGACCGGGGCCGAGGCGGTCTTTGTTGGCATCCTGCCCGAGCGCGGTCTGGGGATCGCGCTGAAGATCGTCGATGGCGGCACGCGCGGGGCCGAGGCGGCGATCACCGCCCTGATGATCCATCTGGGGTTGCTGGATGCCGAGCACCCGGTCGCGCGCAAATACCTGTCCGGGCCGCAGGTGAACTGGCGGGGCAAGGTCACGGGTGAGTTGCGCCGCGCGAAAGGCTTCCCGCAATAGGCGAGGATTCGCCTTTGGGCGGTCATTGTCGACCTGCGGCCTGAGGCGGCAGGCTGCCCCGTGACGCGCAGCGCCCCCGCGGTTTTGCGTCGTTTCCAGCCAGTCGCCGGGACCGGGCCGGGGAAAATCCGCCGATCGCTGGGGGCGGTGTCGTGCTGCGTCGCAGCGACGTCATCGCCATGCCATAAGTGATGCATCACCCTTTGTCTGCATCATGAAAGGAGCCTTTGATGGCGACGCTTTCCTATCGATATTACGCGGTGACCTATGCCGACATGCTGGCCGATGTGGCCGCGACGCTGGATGCGCAGATGGCGCGGCTGGACAGTCTGAACCGGCGCGACGGCACGATGGGCAATGACAGTTTGAACGGCAGTTCCGGTGATGACGGGCTGCTGGGTCTGGCCGGGAATGACAGCATGTCGGGCGGCGCGGGCGTCGATTTCATGCTGGGTGGAACCGGGGATGACAGTTTCTGGGGCGGCGCTCAGGGCGATTTCCTGTTCGGTGATTCCGGCAATGACAGGTTCTGGGGGCAGGCCGGGAATGACTTCATCGATGGCGGTACCGGCAATGACACCGCCTATGGCGGGACCGGGAATGACAGCCTGTACGGGTTTTACGGCAATGACCGGCTGATCGGCGAGGATGGCAACGATTCGCTATATGGCGGATACGGCAATGACAGCCTGATCGGCGGGGCGGGCAAGGACACGCTTCGCGGCGATTTCGGCGATGACACGCTGAACGGCGGCGCGGGCAATGATTTTCTGTCCGGCGGCTGGGGGCATGACGCCTTTGTCTATAATGGCGGGGCCGACCGCATCATCGACTTTGAGACCGGCTTGCGGGAGGACGGCACCGAGACCGGCGCCCCTGCCGAGGACATCACCATCGACGTGGTCGGGATCGACGATTACGCCGCGCTGATGGGCGTGGCGGAAAAAGTCGGCAAGGACGTACTCTTTGATTTCGGCGGCGGCAAGACGCTGGTGCTGGAGGGCGTGCCGCTGGCGCAGCTGGAAGCCTCGATGTTCGACTTCGTCTGAGGTCAGAGCAACTGCCAGATCAACCGCAGAGCAAGGGCGCTGGAGGTGACGACCAGCAGCGGCTTGATCACCCGCGACCCGATCCTTGCCGCCAGCCGTGAGCCCAGAAGCGCCCCCGCGATCTGGGCCACGGCCATCAGCCCGCCCAGCAGCCACAGGGGCTTTGCCACCGCCGCGAATGCAACCAGTCCACCCAGATTCGAAGCGAAGTTCAACAGCTTGGTATGCGCCGTCGCCTTGAGCACGCCGTAGCCCGCCAGCATGACGAAACCCAGCATCAGGAAGGCCCCGGTCCCCGGTCCGACCAGCCCGTCATAGAAGGCGATGGCCGGGATGATGCTGAGGGTGAACATCTCGGGCGACATGCGCCGGGTGCGGTCGATGTCGTTAAGGCCCGGCTTGAAGGCAAAGAACAATGCGATCGTGATCAGCAGGACCGGCAGGAAATAGTAAAGCGCCTGTGTCGGGATCGAGGTCACGAACAGCGCCCCCGACAGGCCTGCGGCAAATGCCACCGCCGCCGCGCCCAGCTGTTGGCCGGGATCGACCAGCCCCTTGCGGGCATAGGATATCGCTGCCGTCGCCGCGCCGAACACGCCCTGCACCTTGTTCGTGGCCAGCGCCTGTGTCGGCGGAATGCCCGCCAGCATCAGCACCGGGACGGTGATCAGCCCGCCGCCCCCTGCAATCGCGTCGACAAAGCCCGCGGCAAAGGCCGCGGCCACAAGGATGAGGACGAGTTCGAGGGAAAGGTCGAGCATTCCCGCCTCTTGGGACGGCGGTCGCGAATTGTAAAGGTCGCTGGTGTCGCAGCCTTGCCGGGGTATTTAAGAAACGGAGAAGCTGCGGGAAAAGCGCAACAGGGCGACAATGGCGTCAGCCGCGCGGATGGGCGGCATGATAGATCGCGAGCAGCCTTGCATCGTCGACGCCGGTATAGACCTGCGTGGTCGACAGGCTGGCATGGCCCAGCAGTTCCTGAATCGTGCGCAGATCGCCCCCCGCTGCCAGCAGATGCGTGGCGAAGGAATGGCGCAGCGCATGGGGCGTGGCCGAGGGCGGCAGGCCCAGCGACTGGCGCATGATCCGCATGGCATGGCCCAGAACCGAAGGGTTCAGCCGCCCGCCGCGCGCGCCGCGAAAGATCGGGGATTCGGGCTCGGCGGGGTAGGGGCAAAGGCGCAGATATTCGGCCACCGCCTGACGGGCGACGGGCAGCACCGGGACCTGCCGTTCCTTCTGTCCCTTGCCGCGGATGGTCAGGGCCTCACGCAAAGGCAGGTCCGAGCCGTTGAGCTGAAGCGCTTCCGAGATACGCAGCCCGCAGCCGTAAAGCAGGGTCAGAACCGCCGTGTCGCGCGCCGCGATCCAGGGTTCGGGGTGGGATTCGGCGGCAATGTCCAGCAGGTCCTGCGCCTGGTCGGGGGCCAGCGGTCGGGGCAGCGAGCGGGTAAACTTCGGCCCACGCGAGGCCAGCGCCTTGGAGGCGTCAAAGCCATGGCGGTCCGACATCCAGCGGATGAAGCTGCGCACCGCCGACAGCCTGCGCGCCAGCGAACGTGCCCCAAGGCCGCGTCCGCGCTCCGATGCCGAAAAGGCGCGCATGTCGGATTGGGTCAGCTCTCCCAGGGTGCCGGGCACGGCGGCGCGGCCATGATAGCCGCCAAGAAAGCCCAGAAAGGCCAGCAGATCGGCCTGATAGGCGCGGATTGTGTGATCGGAACGGTCGCGGGCCGCGCGTTCGCTGTCGAGCCAGCGTTTGAGCTGTTCGGCCATCAGCGGGGCCAGCGCAAGGGGCTGCTCCCCGGTGGTCATTCCCGCAGCCACGAGATCAGGACAAGCCGGAAGGCCTGCCCGAAGAAGCGCAGCAGGTCGGTGCCATGCGCCGGGTTGAAGCGCGACAGATCGGCCGAGCCCATCAGCAGCAGTGCCGGAAAACGTCCGGGGCCAAGATCGATGGGCAGCAGCGCCTCGGACCGGATCGGGGCACGCGAGGTGCCGTGATGGGGCAGGGTCTGTTCGGCGGCACGGCGCAGGATGATGTCGTCGCCCCGCGGTGCGCGACGCCCGCCCGAGATCAGGTCGGCAACGGTTCCGGTGGGCACGATGCCTAGCGGACCCGCGACATCGCGTGGCGGTGCGGCCGTGCCCGATTCCATGATCAGGCGCAGGGTTTCCACCCGCAGGATCGGCGCGACCGAGGATTCGAGATTTTCCAGAAATGCCTCGAAATCCATCGGCTCCAGCAACGACAGAACCGCGCGATGGATGGTGTTCATCCCCGATTGGTTGTCATAGGCGGCCGAAATCACGGATTCATGGGCAGTCTCCAGACGATCGAGGCGGGTTTCCAGCGCCTCCATCGCCCGGCCGCGGATATCGACGACATTGTCGCCGAAATCCGCTTCGCGCGCGCCGATCAGCGCGCGCATCAGGTCGCGGTCGGAAAGGATCAGCTCAGGCCGGGCAAGAAGCCGGGCGCGCAGATCCTCGGGAAGATCGACGGCCTGATCCTTGCTCATCAGCCGATCTTCTGCCCGGTCTTGGCCCAGTCGGCGTCGAATTGCGCCAGACCCTTGTCGGTCAGGATGTGATTCGCCATCGACTTGATGACCGAGGGCGGCGCGGTGATCACGTCGGCACCAACGCGCGCGGCGTCGGCGATGTGGTTCACCGAACGGATCGAGGCCGCAAGGATCTCGGTCTTGAAGTCGTAATTGTCATAGATGACGCGGATGTCTTCGATCAGCTGCATGCCGTCGAGGTTGATGTCATCCAGACGACCGATGAAGGGGCTGATGAAGGTCGCGCCGGCTTTGGCGGCCAGAATCGCCTGAGCCGCGCTGAAGCACAGGGTCACGTTGACCATGTGGCCTTCCGAGGACAGGACCTTACAGGCTTTCAGCCCGTCCCAGGTCAGCGGAACCTTGACGGTGATGTTGGGCGCGATGGTGGCAAGGTGCTTGCCTTCGCGGATCATCTCGGCGGCGTCCTTGGCGACGACCTCGGCGCTGACCGGACCGGTGACGATGTCACAGATTTCCTTGGTCACTTCGATGATGTCGCGGCCCGATTTCAGGATCAGCGAGGGGTTGGTGGTGACGCCATCGACCATGCCCAGATCGTTCAGTTCACGGATGGCGGCGGTGTCGGCGGTATCGACGAAGAATTTCATGGCTCATGCCCTTGTTGCGGCTTTGCGCCGGGTTTAGCCCATAAACCGTCGCGGGTGAAGTCCGGGTGTCCGGCTTGCGACCGATGGACGCCGCGTGTCACACTCTGGCCAGCCTCGCCGGAGAATGCCGTGACTGTCCGACCCATCCAGATCCGAACCGCCTGAACGCATGGACCGGCCACTTTTCTATCCCCATGGTGCGCGCATTGCCGTGCTGACGCAGGAAGTCGTCGGCGTGCTGGATTATCTGGCCCCCGAGGGCGGCGTGCGGCTGGGGCAGCTGGTCGTCGTGCCCCTGGGGCCGCGTCGGGTGATGGGCGCGGTCTGGGGGCCGGGCATGGGCGATTTCGACATGGCCAAGCTGCGCCCCGTCGCGCGGCTGGTCGATGCGCCGCCCCTTGCCCCCGAGATGATCGAGTTCCTGACCCGGATGGGCGAATATACCCTGACGCCCTTGCCCTCGATGCTGCGGATGGCGACGCGGGCGCCGGATCTGGACCAGCCGCCCTCGGCCCGGCGGATCATCCACCGCGCCGGCCCCCCGCCCGAGCGGATGACCGATGCCCGCGCCGCGGTGCTGCGGGTGATCGAGGATCATGGCGGGGCCGGTTTCGCGCCGGGCGAGCTGGCGCAGCTGGCCGGTGTCACCGGCAGCGTGGTGCAGGGATTGGTCAAGGCGGGCACGCTGGCCGAGACGCTTGCGCCCCGCGACACCCCTTATCCGATGCTGGACCCGGACCTGCCCGGCAAGCCCTTGGCCGCCGATCAGGCCGAGGCGGCGGGGCAGTTGCGCGATGCCCTGAAGGCCCGCCGCTATGGCACCACCTTGCTGCGCGGCGTCACCGGCTCGGGCAAGACCGAGGTTTACCTTGAGGCCGTGGCGGAATGCCTGCGGCAGGGACGGCAGGCGCTGGTGCTGCTGCCGGAAATCGCGCTGTCCTCAGAGTTCCTGAACCGGGTCGAGGCGCGTTTCGGCGCGCGTCCGGGCGAATGGCATAGCGGCATCACCCGCACCGAACGCCGCAGGTTGTGGACCATGGCTGCGACCAACCATGTCGGCATGGTGGTGGGGGCGCGCTCGGCCCTGTTTCTGCCTTTTGCCGATCTGGGTCTGATCGTCGTCGATGAAGAGCATGACGGGTCCTACAAGCAAGAGGATGTGGTGTTCTACAGTGCCCGCGACATGGCGGTGCTGCGCGCCAGCATTGCCGGGGCGCAGGTGGTGCTGGCCTCGGCCACGCCCTCGCTGGAGTCTTGGGTGAATGCGGGGGCGGGGAAATATGCCCGGATCGACTTGCGTTCGCGCTATGGCACGGCGGAGCTGCCGGAAATGGGCGCAATCGACCTGCGCCAGCAGGACATGGAGAAGGGGCGCTGGATCTCGCCCCGGCTGGCCGTCGAGATCCGGGCGCGACAAGCGAGGGGCGAACAGTCGCTGCTGTTCCTGAACCGTCGCGGCTATGCGCCGATCACCGCCTGCCGGGCCTGTGGCCAGCAGGTCGGCTGCGATCAATGCGATGCCCGCATGGTCGAACATCGCTTCCAGAACCGTCTGGTCTGCCACCAATGCGGTGAAACGAAGCCGATCCCGGTCGCCTGTCCCAGTTGCGGGGTCGAGGGGCGGATGACCGCCATCGGGCCGGGCGTCGAACGTCTGGCCGAGGAAGTGGCCGAGCGCTTCCCCGATGCCCGCGCGACGGTGCTGTCCTCGGACCTGTTTCATTCCGCCCGTGCGTTGAAAGAAGCCATCGCCCAGATCAGCGAGGGGCAGACCGATATCATCATCGGCACGCAGATCGTGGCCAAGGGTCACAACTTCCCCGGCCTGACACTGGTCGGTGTGATCGACGCGGATCTGGGCCTGCAAGGCGCCGACATGCGCGCGGCTGAACGCAGCTTTCAGTTGATGCGGCAGGTGGCAGGGCGTGCGGGGCGCGAGGGGGGCGATGCGCGGGGTCTGGCCCTGTTGCAGACCCACCAGCCCGAGCATCCGGTGATCCGGGCGATCCTGTCGGGCGAGGACGAAGATTTCTGGGACGCCGAGGCCGCGCAGCGCAGGCAGGCCGGGATGCCGCCCTTTGGCCGGTTGGCGGGGGTGATCCTGTCCCATCCCGACCAGCCCGTGGTCGAGGATTACGCCCGCGAACTGGTCCGCCGCGCCGCGCCCCTGCAACGGATCGGGGCCGAGCTTTGGGGTCCGGCCCCCGCGCCCATCGCCCGCATCCGCGGCCGGTTCCGGGTGCGGATGCTGATCCGCGCGCCCCGGCAGGCGCCGGTGCAGCAGGCGATCTCGGACTGGTTGGCCATGGCCCCGAAACCACCCACCAACCTGCGGCTGTCGGTCGATATCGACCCGCAGAGCTTCTTTTGACCGCCCAATCCAAAGTTGATCCGCGCGGACATCGCAGCTAGCCTTCAGAAGCAATCGGCGGGGCCGAGGCCCTGTCTCTTTCGGATGAAAGGTGGCTCTCCATGATCTCGCGTTCTCGTCGAAATGTCCTGAAACTCGCGCTGCTTGCCGGGGCCGTGCCGATGCTGGGCGGGGTCGCCCGACAGGCGCTTGCCGGCGATCGCCCCTATGCGCCTGCGGCCAGCGACTGGCGCAAGTTTCAGACCCGCACCGTCATCACACTACCCGAAGGGCCCGGCCCGGCGCAGGTCTGGTTGCCGGTGCCCTCGGTCGACAGCGACTATCAGCGCAGCCTTGACGACAGCTGGACCGGCAATGCGACCTCGGCCGAGCTGGTGACCGACAAGTCCGGCGCGAAATTCCTGCATGCCAGCTTTGAAAACGGCGGCGCGCCGCATCTGGAACTGGTCAGCACCGTACAGACCCGCAATCGCACCATCGACTGGACCAAGGAATCCGCCTTTAAGGAGGACCCGGCAATCCTGAAAGCCGCGCTGCAACCGTCCGGCTATAAGCCTTTGGATGGCGTCGTGGCCGAGACGGCGGCCAAGATCACCAAAGGGGCCGAGACCGATGTGGATCGGGTGCGTCTGATCTATAATTGGATCGTCGAGCATTGCTACCGCAACATGGACACGCCTGGCTGTGGTCCGGGCGACAATGTGGCGACGCTGACCACTGCCGGGCTGGGCGGCAAATGCGCCGATCTGAACGGGCTTTTCGTGGGTCTTGCACGGGCCTCCGGGGTGCCGGCGCGGGATGTGTTCGGGGTAAGGGTCGCGCCCTCGGCCTTTGGCTACAAGCAGCTTGGCGCGAACAGCGCGACCATCACCGGGGCGCAACATTGCCGCGCCGAGGTCTACCTGACCGGTTATGGCTGGGTGGCGATGGACCCGGCGGATGTGCTGAAGGTCATGCGCGCCGAGACCGAGACCTGGATCAAGGACCCGGACGATCCGCTGGTCAAGCAGGTCAATGGCGCGCTGTTCGGCAATTGGGAGGGCAACTGGGTCGCCTATAATACCGCCGAGGATCTGCATCTGCCGGGCCGTGCCGCCGTGCTGCCCTTCATGATGTATCCGCAGGCGAATGTCGGCGACCAGATCGTGAACGAACTGGACGCCAAGGCCTTCACCTATGAGATCACCGCCGCCGAGGCGTGATCCCGCGCGGGAAGCCGGGACACCGGCTTCCCCGCCCTAGCGGCAGGACGCGGCGCTGACCCCGATGCCACGCAGCCCCCAATCCGTCATCTGTGCCAGCAATTGCTGGCCCGCCGCGTCAAAGGCCGGGATCAGGTCGGACGTGCGGGTCGAGGCCGAGGTGGTCGTCACACTGAACGTGCTCCGCGCCGCGACCGAGGCGCTCATTTCATTGACCAGTTGCGCATCGACGGTCATGCGGATCACCGCGCCCTTGCCCGAGACTTCGGCGTTGAAATCGTGGATCTCGCTGAGCAGCGCATAATCCCCGGCGGTGCCCAGTGGCGCGCGTCCGACATGGGTGAAGACATCATAGGCGCCAAAGCCGCGCACCAGCAGGTTCTGCAGCGTGACCGGCACGGTATCGCCCCATTGCGCATCGGGCAGGTATTGCGTCTGGATCGCCGAGGGGCGGATCATGATGCGTTCGGTGTTCAGCGTGCCGCGCGATTTCGGTTCCTCGATCACCAGTTCCGCGATGCGCCCGCGCCCGCAATGTTTCGCGCTGGGGTCAAGTGGGCGCAGCTCGAACACGTCCAGACGCGGGCCACCCGACAGGTTCGAGATCGCCGCGCAGCCCGCAAGCAGCGGCATCAGGGCAAGGGCAATCAGCGGGGACAGGCGGGCCATGTTACCTCTCAGCGACGGAATTCGGGCGTGCGCGGCCCGGTGATGATCTGGGACGGGTTGCGCTTCAGCGCGTTCACCAGCTGGTTCAGGTTGCCCACCAGCCCGCGCAGGTCGCGCGCCAGCCCGGTGAATTGCGGCAGCCCTTCACGCGTGAAAGCCTGCACCGGGGCGCGCGCGCCGTCCAGCATGGCGCTAAGGCCGCTGAAGGCACTGTCGGCACTGTCGGCGGCGGCGCGCAGCCGGGCCGTGATTTCGGGAATGTCCTCGGTCACGCTGCCGATGGCCTCGTTGAAACGGGCAAGAGTGGCGCGCAGGTCGGCAGCGACCGGGCCGATTTCGGAATTGATCATGCGGTCGGCCCCGTCAAAGGCGCGCTCGGCCGAGGCGAGCGTGCGCCCGCCCACCTCAAGCGCGGCATCGATGCGGTCCATGGTGCCGCCGGCGCGGTCGGTCAACCGGGTCAGGTCGGCCTGCAAGCTGGTCGCGGTCTGGTCCAGCCTTTGCGTCAGGCCGCGCAGGTCTTCGGTGACATAGCCGCGCAATTCGTCCAGCGTCGCGGTCCCTGAAATCAGCGCGGCATCGGCCTTTTTCGCGGTGTCGTTGAATTGGGCCAAGGCGGTATCGGCATTGCCGAAGGTGGTTTCGGCCGCCTTGCCCAGACTGTCGAGCTTGCTGCCAAAGCCGGAAATATCCGAGGCCGCCGAGGCAATCGAGTCGGTCGCATGCGTCACATCGGCCAAGGCCTTGTCCAGATTGGCGCTGGAGCGTTCGACATTGCCCAGAATGGCGGTGACGCGGCCTTGGTTTTCCTCGCTCAGCAGGCGGGTCATCTGTTCGGCCACGGTGTTCAGCCGCGAGATCATCTCGGGGCCCTGATCGCTGAGCGTCTGCAGCGCCGAGCGGTTGGCGGGGATCACCGGGACCGCGCCCGGACTGATCTCGCGCAGCAAGGGTGCGTCGGTGGTGCCTGCGCTGATCGCCACGTTGGAAATGCCCGTCACCCCCTGAATCTCGATCGAGGCGCGGGAATTGGTGCGGATGGGCGTGTCCTCGGCCACCTGCACCTGAACCTTGACCGCGCCACCGGGCTGGTTCGACAGCGACATGTCCACGACGCTGCCCACCGACAGCCCGGCAAAGGTCACAGTCGAGGACGAGCCCAGCCCCGAGACCTCGTTGAAATAGATGTCATAGGTGGCGAATTGCTGACGCAGTTCGATCTTGGCAAAGACCATCAGAAAGCCCAGCAGACCCAGAAAGCCCGCAAGGGTAAAGGCGCCGATCAGAACGAAATTGGCCTTGGTCTCCATTCCCTCACTCTGTCCCGGCTGTCACGGCGCGGGCGCGCGGGCCGTGGAAATAGTCATGCACCCAAGGATGGTCTACTTTCAGCATCTCGGCCATGGTGCCGGTGGCCAGAACCTTTCTTTCGGCCAGAACCGCGACGCGGTCGCAACAGGCATGCAGCGTATCCAGATCATGGGTGACCAGAAACACCGACAGGTTCAGCGCATCGCGCAGGGCGACGATCAGCCGGTCAAAGGCATCCGCGCCGATCGGGTCCAGCCCGGCGGTGGGCTCGTCCAGAAAGACGATTTCGGGGTCCAGCGCCAAGGCTCGTGCCAGCCCCGCGCGCTTGCGCATGCCCCCCGACAGGTCCGAGGGATATTTCCCGTTCGCGTTCCATGGCAGCCCTGCCATCGCGACCTTCAGCTGCGCCAGCCCCTCGCGTTGTTCGGGCGTCAGGCCGGGAACGGCACGCAGGGGCACCTCGACGTTTTCCTGAACGCTCAGGGCGGAAAACAGCGCGCCGTCCTGGAACATCACGCCCCAGCGCCGCTCCAGCGCCTCACGCGCAAGGCCCGACAGCGATTGTACGTCCTGTCCCAGCACCCGGACCTGACCGGCGGCGGGCCGGATCAGCCCGACGATGGTGCGCAGCAGCACCGATTTCCCGGTCCCCGAGCCGCCGACCACGCCCAGAATCTCGCCACGGCGCAGGTCCAGATCCAGCCCCTCATGGACCACATGTTCGCCGAAACGGGTGGTCAGCCCGCGCACCTCGATGACGTTTTCGCTCACAGCCCGACCTCGGCAAAGAAGATCGAGAACAGCGCGTCCAGCACGATCACCGCGAAGATCGCATTGACCACCGCGGTCGAGGTCTGCGCGCCCAGCGATTCCGCGTCCTTGCCGACTTTCATCCCGGCATGGCAGCCGATGATGCCGATGACCACGGCAAAGACCGGGGCCTTGAGCATGCCGACGATCACATGGTCGACATCGGTTTCGGTGATCAGCCGATAGCGGAACATGGCGGGCGAAATACCCAGCTCATACCATGTCATCAGCCCGCCGCCGACCAGACCCGCGACATCGGCGATCAGCCCAAGGATCGGCAGCGTCACCACCAGCGCCAGCACGCGCGGCAGGATCAGCACCATGTCCGGGTCCATGCCCAAAGTGCGCATGGCGTCGATTTCCTCGCGCATCTTCATCGAGCCGATCGAGGCCGTCAGCGCCGAGGCCGTGCGTCCGGCCACGATGATCGCGGTCAGCAAAATGCCCAGTTCGCGCAGGATCGAGATGGCGATCAGGTCGACGACAAAGACCTCGGCCCCGAATTGTTGCAATTGCACTGCGCCCTGAAAGGCCAGCACCACGCCGATCAGAAAGGACATCAGCGCCACGATCGGCACGGCGCGCAGCCCGGTTTCCTGACAGTGATGCACGAAGGAGGTCAGCCGGAAATCCGCAGGGTGGCGGATGGCACGGGCAAGGGCGGCCAGAAAGCGGCCCAGATATTCGGCGATCTCGCGCAGGAAGATCAAAGCGCGGGTGACGCGCTGTCCGATCCCTTCCAGCAGCCGATGCCAGAACGGATCGGCAGCGGTCGCGGTATCGGGACCGGGGCTGGCGGCAATCACGGATTCAAGCAGCTTGTCCTGACCGGGCGTCATGCCCGCCAGCACCGCCCCCGAGGCCCGGCGTTGCGCCAGATACCATGCGGCGGCAGTGTCGAAGCGGGTCAGGCCGGACAGGTCGATATGGCGTGCCGAGGCGGCGGATTCGGGCAGTTGGGGCAGGGTCCAGACGGTGAACTCCCCGGCCAGCCGCAGTGCCTCGCCCTCGGCGCTGATCGTCAGGTGATGGTCCTTGGAAAGATCGTTCATGGCAATCCCTGCCGTGGCCTGCCTAGTCAACCTTCTGGCGAAAACCGGGCAATGTCAAACCCCTGCGGGCGGCGACCAGTTCGTGCGTCCCTGCGACAAAGCGCGCATCATCCGTACCGGCTCGGTTCGGGCCAGCCGCAGGACATGGGCCATATAGGGCTGGGCAAGGTCATCCTCGCGCACGGCGGCGTAAAGGCGGCGCAGCATTCCCTGCGGTCCCAGCGGCAGCAGCGCCAGTTCCGGATTGCCGGCATGGGCGCGCAGAACCCAATCCGGCATCACCGCCACCCCGCGCCCCGAGGCGATCAGCATCAGGGCCACGGCGGTCTGTTCGACCTGCCGGTGATGGGCGGGTTCGACCCCGGCGGGATCAAGGAATTGCGAATAGACATCCAGCCGCGCCCGATCCATCGGATAGGTGATCAGCGTTTCGGTTGCGAAATCCTGCGGCTCGGCAAAGCCCTTGGCGACCAGCGGATGGGCGGCAGGGACCACCATGGTCGGGGCATAGTCGAACAGCGGCTGATAGGCGATGCCCGGCATGTCCTCGGGGTCTGACGAGATCACCAGATCGACTTGCCCCCGGACCAACGCCGGCAGCGCCTTCAGCGCGAGGCTGGAGCGAATGTCCAGATCGACCTCGGGCCAGGCCCGACGGAACTGGTCCAGCACCGGCAGCAGCCAGTCGAAGCAATGATGGCATTCCATCGCCACATGCAGCCGTCCGGCGCGGCCCAGTTCCACCGCGCGGAATTCGGCCTCGGCGGATTCGATCAGTGGCAGCACCTGTTCGGCGGTGCGCAGCAGCCGCATCCCGGCGGCGGACAGACGCAAAGGCTTGGTCTTGCGCAGGAACAGCTCGACCCCGGCCTGTTCCTCCAAGGCCTTGATCTGATGGGAAAGCGCCGATTGCGTCAGGTTCAGCATCTCGGCGGCGCGGGCCAGACCGCCCTGTTCATGGATGGCGCGCAGACTGCGCAAATGGCGAAGTTCCAGATGCATCTTGAATGAAACTCATCACGATCTTGAAGATTATGAATTTGTCTCACGTCATGGACCATGTCACAAGTCCCGCCAGAAAAAGGACCATGCCATGACCACGCCCGCCGTCAGCTTCGAATTCTTCCCGCCCCGGAACCTCGACCAGTCGTTCCGGCTGTGGGATACGGCGCGCGCGCTGGCACCCTTGGGCCCGGACTTCGTCTCGGTCACCTATGGCGCGGGCGGCACCACCCGGCAGTTGACGCATGAGGCGGTGACGGCGCTGGCCAGCCATTACGGGCTGAATGTCGCGGCGCATCTGACCTGCGTCGATGCCACGCGCGAGGAAACCCTGCAGATCGTCGCCGATTACGCAGCGGCGGGCGTGCATGAGATCGTCGCCTTGCGCGGCGACGCGCCGCAAGGTCAGGACCGCTTCACCGCGCATCCCGACGGCTTCGCCAATTCGGTCGAGCTGATCGAGGCAATTGCCGCGCGCGGCGACATGAAGATCCGCTGCGGCGCTTACCCCGAACCGCATCCCGACAGCCCCGATACCGCCGCCGATGTGGCATGGCTGAAGCGCAAGTCGGATGCGGGTGCGACCAGCGCCATCACCCAGTTCTTCTTTGACGCCGACACATTCTTCCGTTTCCGCGATCAATGCGAAAAAGCGGGCATCACCGCCGCGATCCTGCCCGGCATCCTGCCGATCCAAAGCTGGGCTGGCGCACGCCGTTTTGCCGAGCGCTGCGGCACCTCGGTTCCGGCATGGGCCGAGGAGGCCTTTGCGCAGGCTGGCAAAGAGGGCGAGGCGCGACTGGCGCAAGAAGTCTGCGTGAAGCTGTGCGAACAGCTGGTCGCGGGCGGCGTCGACCGGCTGCATTTCTACACGCTGAACAAGCCTGATCTGGTGCTGAAGGTCTGCGCCGCGCTTGGCGTCACCCCCAAGGGCGCGCTTCCGAACGTCGCCTGATCAGGCGTGCGCCGAGTGATCGGTGCCGCCATCGCCCGGCAGCCGCAGCCGGAACCGCGGCCTTTCCGGCGCTGCCGTGGCCAGCGCACCGACCAGATGCGCCGGACCGGCATAGGGCAGGGGCACCGACGGATGCAGCGCCTCTCCGGTGGCCAGCCCGACCTTGCGGGCCGAACGGCGCAGGAAGGCCTTGCCCCAGCGATGCCACGATCCCAGCCGGGGCGCGTCGGGGTCGCAGGGGTGCTGGTCCTGCCAGTTTTCGGGCAGGGGCAATCCATCCTCAGCGGCGCGCGACAGCAGCCAGACCAGCGGCAGGTTGGCCAAGGGCCGCGCGGCCTCGTGCCCTAAAAGCTGGCCGCCGATATCGGGATGAGCGCCGCGAAACCACAGCTGTTCAATGCGCTGGTCCTGCCTGCCCTCGGTCCATAAGACCGGGGCAAAGGCGTGGCGGGTTTCGTCCAGCGCCAGCGCATGAACACCGCGCGCCACGTTGCCTGCCAGCCGCCCCTTGGAATAGTCGAACCCGTCCCCGGCGCTGTCCGAAAACGGCAGCGACATCACCGTGTCCAGCAGCCCGACCATGCGGATCGGGACGTGATCGTGCCGCATATGCGCCGCAATCGGTCCGCCGTCGTAGCGATAGCTGTTCCACGCGCAAAGCAGGTTCTGATCGCTGGCCTCTTCTCGGCGCAGCAGGCCGATGCGGTCGATCATCTCGGCCAGCGCGCAGATGCCCATGCCACCGCGCGAATATCCGAACAGGAACAGCGGTTCACCCGGCTGCCATGTCCGCGCCAGCCAAGCATAGGCGTTTCGGATATTCTGTTCGACCGTCTGCACCGAGATCAGCAGGGGCAAGGTGCGCCAGGCCGCCCATTGCTGGCCTGGCGCATAATGCAAATTCACCTTGCCCTGCAATGGGCCGAGCCGGCCCGAAAGCATGGCGTGAATTCGGGTAATGGACGATCCCTGACCCTCTGCCAGCGAAGCGAAGGTTCCGTCCATCAACACCACATGAAAAATGGATGCGTGATCAGATTCCATAAGCTCAGGCTAGCATGGAATCAGCAACCGGGAATTGATCGCGTCAGGAAAGTGACCGAACAGACAGGTGCGCCATCTGCCCGAAGCCATTGAAGCGGGTGTTCGTCACGGTCGAATACGCGCCCGCACCCTGAAAGATCAGGTAGTCGCCCTCCTGGATATTGGCGGGCAGGGCAATCTCTCCGGGCAGCCGGTCGAGCGAGTCGCAGGTCGGCCCGAAAACGGTGCGCGGGATGGGATCGCCTGAGCGGGGGGCGCCTTCGGGGGTCAGGACCTGCAGCCGGTCCAGATTGCCGATCTGCGGCAATTCCGTCAGCCCGCCATAGACGCCATCATTCAGGAAAACGGCTGCGCCGTCGCGTACCGCCTTGACCCGCGTGATCAGAGCAAAGGCATCGGCGCACATGCCGCGCCCCGGCTCGCAGACCAGTTCCGGGCGGTCGGCGCCGAATGCGGCCTCGGTGGCGCTGTCGATCAGTTCGAAGATCGTGGTCAGGTCCGGCGCAATCGCCTGCACCCGGTGCGAGGGGAAGCCGCCGCCCACATTCAGCCGCCGCGCCTTGACCCCCGCCATGTCGCAGATCCGCGCGGCGGTGGTGATATAGCTTTCCCATGCCTGCGGATCGCCGCATTGCGTGCCGGGATGGAAGGTCAGCGACGGGATATAGCCGCGATCCGCCACCGCCCGCAGCAATTCTGCCGCCAGTTCCGGCGAAGCGCCGAATTTCGAGCCGAAATCATAGGCCGCCCCAGACACCGGCAGCTTGAAGCGGGGCGAGATCTCGCAATTTTCGGATGGGACGCGCTGGAACAGCTTCTCCAACTCGGACCAGCTATCCACCGACCATGACTTTACCCCCGCCGCGACGCCATGGGCGATCTCCGCGCGCGCGCGGACCGGGTTGTGGTAATGGCGCGCGGCATGGGGGGCGAGACGGCCGATCAGGTCGATCTCATAGGGCGAGGCGACATCGAATCCCTTCACGCCAGCCGCAGCAAGGGTGCGGATGATCGCCTTGTCGGGATTGGATTTCACCGCATAGGTGACCAGACCGGGAAAGCCGCGCAGGAAACGCTGCGCCGTCGCGCGCAGGACCGCGGGATCAAAGACCATGACCGGATCTTCCGGGGCCAAAACGCGAATGATCTCGGCGGGGTTGTTCCAGACGGTCTTGGGGCCACGGCCTTCGGTCAGTCCCATCGGCAGATCCTTCCTTTGCGTTCGGGAACGGGGGTGACCTCAAGTCTGCGCCTGATTGTTTCCGGTTGATGCAACGAAAAGGGTGGAATTGCGCGCTGGATCGGTTAAATCGACCAAAATGGCGTCAATATGTCAGGTGTTGAATTTGGACGAGCTGGATCGGGGCATTCTGGCCCATCTTGCGCAGGATGCGCGGCAATCGGTGGCGGTTCTGGCGCGGCGGCTGAAAGTTGCGCGCTCGACCGTGCAGGCGCGGCTGGAGCGGCTGGAAACCTCGGGGGCGATTGCCGGTTATACGCTGCGGTTGGGGGATGCGGCGCGGGAAAACCGCATCCGTGCCACCTGCCTGCTGACCATCGAGCCGCGCTCGCAGGCGGGTATCCTGACCCGACTGCGCAGCCTGCCCGAGGTCGAACGCATCCACACGACCAGCGGAAGGGTGGATCTTTTGCTGCAGCTGGCGGCCACATCGACCAGCCAGCTTGACGATGTGCTGGATCAGATCGGCAGTCTGACCGGGGTCAGGTCCAGCGAAAGCCTGATCCACCTGTCGACCAAGCTGGACCGGGCGACCTAAGCCGTCTCGGGGCGCAGCAGGGTGATGACCGTATCGCCATATTTGCGCTGATCGATCCGCTCCAGCCCCGTCACGGCGGGCGGGGCGGAAGATTCCTCCCAGACGATCATCGCGCCGGGGGCGATCCAGCCATTGGCCAAGGCCGAGGCGATGGCCTGTTCGCCCAAACCCTTGCCATAGGGCGGGTCCAGGAAGATCAGGTCGAAACCTGGTCCTCGGTTTTCGCCCAGCTTGGTCGCGTCGCGCCGCCAGACATCGGTGACACCCATGGCGCGGGCCTTTTCGATATTCTGGCGCAGCAGCGCGCGGGCCGCGACGCCGTCATCGACAAAGGCCACGCGGGCCGCGCCGCGCGACAGCGCTTCAAGCCCCAGCGCACCGGTGCCCGCGAACAGGTCCAGCACCCGCGCGCCGGGGATCGGATTGCCATGCGTGCCATTGACCAGCAGGTTGAAGATCGACTCGCGCACCCGGTCGGTGGTCGGGCGCAGATGGGCCGCAGTGTCGCCCGCGCCCACATCCGCCAGTTTCAGCCCGCGCAGATTGCCGCCGATGATCCGCATTACATCAGGGCCTTCAGATCGGTGGCCTCGGTCACGGCCTCGGGCGAGGGCGACTTGCCGCCCTCGATCAACCGCTTGCCGATCATATAGGCGCGGGCGTCGTTCAGCGCATCGACGGCGATCAGGCGGCCGTCACGATAATACCAGACCGAGCCGCCATGCGTGCCCGCGCCCGGCCGGGTCACGACCTGATCATAACCGGCATTCAACCCGGCGATCTGCAGTTTCGCGTCGAACTGATCAGACCAGAACCACGGTTTAGGCAAGTAGTCCGCGCCAGCGCCCAGCATGTTCGCGGCAACCGCCTCGGCCATGTCGATGGCATTGCCGACACTTTCCAGCCGCATCTGCCCGTCAGGGGCAGGGAAGCTGGCGCAATCGCCCGCCGCCCAGATCGCCGGGTCCGAGCTGCGCCCCTGCACATCCGTGGCGATGCCGTTATCGACCGCCAGTCCGGCGGCCTCGGCCAGGGCGGTTTCGGGGGCAACGCCGATGCCGCAGATGACCAGATCGGCGGGCAGGTGACGGCCATCCGACAGGGTCACGCCGTCGGCGGCTTCCGTCCCGGTGATACGCTCGATCCCGACGCCTTCGATGATGTCCACGCCATGCGCGCGGTGGAGTGCGCGGATCATGTCGGCGGTCTGGGCGCTGGCGACCCGGCCAAGGATGCGCGGCGCGGCTTCGACCAGCGTCACATGCAGCCCCAGCTTGCGGGCGACGGCGGCGGCCTCAAGTCCGATATAGCCGCCACCGATCACCACCAGACGGCGGCCCGCCACCAGCGCGGGTTTCGCCGCCGCGATATCGGCCAGATTGCGCACCACATGCACGCCGGGCAGGTGGCCACCCATCGTCTGCGGCAGGCGGCGGGGGCTTGCGCCCAGCGTCAGGGCCAGCGCGTCATAGGGATGCTCACCCTTGTCGGTCACGACGACCCGTCGCGCGCGGTCGATGCCGGTCGCGCGCTCGGCCAGATGCAGGGTGATCCCCTGTTCCGCCCACCATTCCGCGCCGCGCAGGGTCAGCCGGTCCAGCCCCATTTCGCCCAGCAGATAGGCTTTCGACAAAGGCGGGCGCTGATAGGGCGGCTCGGCCTCGTCTCCGATCAAGGTGATCGGCCCCTGATGCCCCAGCGCCCGCAATTTCGCCGCCATCGAGGCCGCTGCCTGCCCCGCACCAAGGATCACGATATTCATTCTTTGCCCTTACTGGTCTGCCCAAGGCGCGCAGCCTATAGTCCGCCCCGCATTGATGCAATTCATGGAGAACGCGCATGTCCATTTCGAAAGGCGACAAGCTGCCCGCAGGCAAGCTGTTCAAACTGGGCGAGAATGGCCCCGCCGAGGTCGACACCGCCGAACTGTCGCAGGGCCGCGTGGCGATTTTCGCCGTGCCCGGCGCCTTCACCCCCACCTGCTCGAACAGCCACATGCCGAGCTTTGTGAAGAACGCTGACAAGTTCCGCGAAAAAGGCGTCTCGCGCGTCGTCTGCGTGACCGTCAACGACCCCTTCGTCGCGGGCGCATGGTCGAAAGCCACCGGCGCGGGTGATGCCGGGATCGAGGTGCTGGCCGATGCCGATGGCAGCTACACCAAGGCGCTTGGCCTGAACATCGAGGGCGCTGGCTGGGTCAATGGCCGCTCCAAGCGCTATGCGATGCTGGTCGACAACGGCACCGTGACCGAAATTCAGGTCGAGGAAGCCGCCGGGGCCTGCACGATTTCCTCGGGCGAGTCGCTGCTGGATCTGGTCTGAGGCGTCACGCTGAAGAAGCTGGTGAACTCCTGCGCGGCGACCGGATCGCCGTGCAGGGCAATGCGCCCCGCTGCCGCCAGGGCGGTGGGCGGAGGGCCATAGACGGCAGCAGCCAAGGCATTGCCGCTGCCCTCAAGCACGAAATCCGCATCCGGCGCGCGCACGGCGCGGACCTGCGGCAGGCCATTCGCGGACAAAACCACCTCGAACCCCTCGGTTCCTGACAGGAAGCCCGCGCGCAGTGGCGATCCCGCCGCCCGCGCCCGATCCACCGTTGCCGAAATGGAAATCATCAGCGCCGAGATGCTGATGAACTTGCGCGGATCATGGCCCGGCAGCAGCAAGGCCCAGCGGCACAGCTCTGTCAGCAGCGGGTGCAGCGCCCGGCCCAGATCGGTCAGCGTGTAAATTCCCAGCACCGGATCATGCGCGATGATCGCGGTCTGGGTCAGTTGCCCCAGTCTTTGCGTCAGCACGCTGGCGGTGATCCCGGGCATGCCCGCCCGTATCATCTGGAACCGCTTGGGCGCGAACATCAGTTCGCGCACGACCAGCAGCGCCCAACGGTCGCCGATGAAATTCAGGGCGTGGGCGCCAAGGCAGCCCTCGTCATAGCGGGTTCGCGGGGTTTGGCCGATCTCATTCATGTTTTCATATTAACAGTTGCTTTTTACTACTGCAACTGAGACCCTTCGACTCACCGGCGTTTCTTTCGCCGTCTGAGGAGGACGACAGATGACTTACTATTCCGGTTTTCTTCTGGCTGTACCGACCGAGAACAAGCAGAAATACATCGACCACGCCCGCATGGCCTGGCCCTATTTCAAGAAATGGGGCGCACAGCGCATGGTCGAGAACTGGGGCGTCGATGTGCCCCACGGCAAGGTCACTGATTTCTATATGGCGACCAAGGCCAAGGAGGATGAGACGATCCTGTTTTCCTGGATCGAATGGTCCGACAAGGAAACGGCCGACGCCGCCTATGCCAAGATGATGTCCGATCCCGACATGGCCAAGATGGGCGACATGCCCTTTGACGGGATGCGGATGATGTGGGGCGGGTTCGAACCCGTCGTGGACGAAAGCTGAGGGTGGGGCGATGTATCACGGAAAACCATGCTGGTTCGAGCTGTCCACCGCCAAGGGCGCGCTGGACGATGCCGGGGCCTTCTATGACAAGGTCTTTGGCTGGAAGATCAGCGACGCCGGAATGCCCGGCTTTACCTATCATCTGGCGCATTACGATGGCGGCCCGATTGCCGGGCTGATGGAGCGGCCCGAGGACTGCGCCGATGTCCCGCCCTTCTGGATGATCTATTTCGACGTGGACGATGCCGACGGTGCCGCTGCCAAGGTCAAGGCGCTGGGTGGCAAGGTCTTTCGCGAACCCGCCGACATTCCCGAAACCGGGCGTTTCGCCGTGCTGTCCGATCCGCAAGGCGTCGGTTTCGGCATCCTGCAACCGCTGGGCATGGACCCGAAACCGCCCGCCGATGCCGGGCCATGGAACCAGCAGAAGGAAAGCCACGGCAACTGGATCGAACTGATGTCCACCGATCCCGGCGCGGCCTTCGATTTCTACGCCGAGCTGTTCGGCTGGACCAAGTCGACGCCGGTCGACATGGGGCCGATGGGGACCTACCAGCTGTTCTCGTGGAACGGCGCGGATATCGGCGGCATGATGGGCTTGGGCAATTCGCCCGTGCCGAACTGGCTGCCCTATTTCGGCGTGAACGGAGTCGATGCCGCTATCGAGCGCATCACCTCGGGCGGGGGCACGCTGCTGCATGGCCCGGTCGAGGTGCCCGGCGGTGCCTTCATCGCTTTCTTCCGCGATCCGCAGGGGGCGCATTTCTCGGTCGTCGGACCGAAAGAGAACGCCTCATGATCCGCGCGGCGCTGATTGCGCTGGTTCTCTGCGCCGCCCCCGCGGCGGCGCAGGACTACAAACCCTCGGACGTGCCGCATGGGCAGAAAAACTATCACGCGGCGGGTCCGGGCAGCTATGCGCTGGACCCCTATCACAGCGCGGTCATCGCCCGCGTGCTGCATCTGGGCTTTTCCTACAGCGTGTTCCGCTTCGACAAGGTCAGTGGCACGCTGGACTGGAAGCCCGACGATCCGGCAGCCAGCAAGCTGGAGGTCGAGGTCGATGTGACCTCGATTTCCTCCCCGGTCGAGGGCTTTGCCGACGTCCTGCGGGGCAAGGACTATCTGGATACGGCCGCCAACCCGACCGCCCGCTTCGTGTCCGAAGGCTTTGTCGCCGAAAGCGACACCAGGGGCAGCGTCAACGGTCAGCTGACCCTGATGGGCAAGACCCATCCCGCGATTTTCGGGGTCGAACTGATCGGCGCGGGCAAGGGCTTCACCGGCGACGAAAACGGCAATCCGGTCATCCGCGACCTGATCGGGCTGCATGCGCAGACCCAGATCGACCCTCAAGCCTACGGCCTCAACGCATTCTTCACCGAGCCGATCCTGATCTCGATCGACGCGGAGTTCGCTCGAAAGGAATGACCCATGACACTCGTGATCACGACATTTGACTGGGTTCCCGACATCTCCAAGGGCTATGTGCGCGACATCCGTGTCCGCTGGGCCTGCGAGGAAGCGGGCCTGCCCTATCACGTCGAGACGACCAGCGTGCGGGAAAAGACCCTGCCTTACATGCTGCGCCAGCCCTTCGGGCAGGTGCCGATGGTCGATGACGGGGATATCTCGCTGTTCGAAAGCGGCGCGATCCTGCTGTATCTGGGCGACCGGCACGAGGCGCTGATCCCCCGCGATCCCCGCCAGCGGGCCGAGACGCAGCAATGGATGATCGCCGGGTTGAACACGCTGGAGCCGGTGATCATGGCCTTTTTCATGGCCAAGATCTCGGACCAAAACGAGACGGCGACCGGCCTGCTGCAACCCCGCCTGCAAGAACGCCTGCGCCAGCTGACCCCGGTTCTGGCCAAGCGCGAATTCATCGCCTCGGGCCGCTTTACCGCCGCCGACATCCTGATCTGCGAGGCGCTGCGGCTGGTCGCCCATATGGATGAGCTGGACCCCCATCCGGTGCTGACGGACTATGTGCAGCGAATGACCGCGCGCCCGGCCTTTCAGCAGGCGCTTGCCGCCCAGCTTGATCATTTCACCGAGGCCGCGTGATGCTGACCATCTATGGGCATCCGCTGTCATCCTATACCCAGAAGGTGCTGGTCGCGCTGTATGAAACCGGCGCGCCCTTCACCTTCCGCCAAATCGATCTGGGCGACCCCGAGGACCGCGCGCTGATGAAGCGGATCGAACCGATGGGCCGCATGCCCGGCCTGCGGGACGAGGCGCGCGGGGTGATCCTGTCGCAATCCTCGGTGATGATCGACTATGTCCAGCTGCATTATCCGGCGACGCGCAAGCTTCTGCCCGCCGATCCCGATGCGGCGTTTCTGGCGCGGCAATGGGACCGGTTCTTTGACTTTCAGGTCAATGGCATCGCTCAGCAGATCGTCGATGCGCGGCTGTTCATGGGCGAGGGGGCCGAGGCCCCGGTCAGCGCCTTTGCGCGCGACAAGCTGGATCTGGCCTATGACGCGCTGGACCACCATCTTCAGAACCGGGAATGGGCGGCTGGCGATTACGGCTTGGCCGATTGCGCAGCCTCTCCGGCGCTGTTCTATGCGGGTATCCTGCAGCCGTTCGGCGACCGTCCGGCGCTGTCAGCCTATTTCGAACGGCTTCTGGCGCGGCCCTCGTTCCACCGCGCCCGAACCGAGGCGCTGCCCTGCCTGAAGCTTTTCCCCTTCCCCGAGCTTATTCCGGCAAGGTTCCTGACCTAGCGCCTCTTGGCCTTTTGTCTGTGTTTCGCTATCCCCTTCGCGATCAAAGGGGTGACCAGATGGCCATGGAAAAGAACTTCGACGCGAATACCGCCGAGGCGCGGATCGCGGGTGAATGGGCGGCGAGCGATGCTTTTGCCGCGGGTGCCAACGCGAAACCGGGCGCCGAGAGCTTTTCGGTGGTGATCCCACCCCCGAACGTGACCGGCAGCCTGCATATCGGCCACGCGCTGAACAACACGCTGCAGGACATTCTGGTGCGCTGGCACCGGATGCGCGGCTTTGACACGCTGTGGCAGCCGGGTCAGGACCATGCTGGCATTGCGACCCAGATGGTGGTCGAGCGCCAGATGGCCCAGCGTCAGGAACCCAACCGCCGTGAGATCGGGCGCGAGGCATTCCTGCAGAAGGTCTGGGCGTGGAAACAGGAATCCGGCGACACCATCATCGAGCAGTTGAAGCGCCTTGGCGCCTCCTGCGACTGGTCGCGCAATGCCTTCACCATGTCGGGCGCTCCGGGTGCCCCTGCAGGTGAGGAAGGGAACTTCCACGACGCCGTGATCAAGGTCTTTGTCGAGATGCATGACAAGGGCCTGATCTATCGCGGCAAGCGGCTGGTCAACTGGGACCCCCATTTCGAGACCGCGATCTCGGATCTGGAAGTCGAGAACCGCGAAGTTCCCGGCCATATGTGGCATTTCAAATACCCGCTGGCCGGTGGCGCGACCTATGAATATGTCGAGCGCGATGAGGACGGCAACGTCACCCTGCGCGAGACCCGCGACTATATCAGCATCGCGACGACCCGGCCCGAAACCATGCTGGGCGACGGCGCGGTTGCGGTCCATCCTGACGACGCCCGCTATGCCCCGATCGTCGGCCAGTTGTGCGAAATTCCGGTCGGGCCGAAACAGCATCGCCGCCTGATCCCGATCATCACCGACGAGTATCCGGACCCGGATTTCGGCTCGGGCGCGGTCAAGATCACCGGCGCGCATGACTTCAACGACTACGGCGTTGCCATGCGCAACAACATCCCGCTTTACGCGCTGATGGATGGCAAGGGCGCGATGCGTCAGGACGGCCTGTCCTATGAGGAAAGCGCCGAGATCGCGACCCGCGCCGCCAATGGCGAGGATGTGGGCGATGTCTCGAACGTGAACCTCGTCCCCGAGGAGTTGCGCGGTCTGGACCGGTTCGAGGCCCGCAAGCTGGTCATCGAGCAGATCAGTGCCGAGGGTCTGGCCGTCACCTATCTGCACAAGGAAATCGAGAAAGAAACCGGCGCCGAGCATCTGGAACGCCGCGCGCTGGTCGATTCCAAGCCGATCATGCAGCCCTTTGGCGACCGTTCGGGCGTCGTCATCGAGCCGATGCTGACCGACCAGTGGTTCGTCGATACCGCCAAGATCGTCGGTCCGGCGCTCGACGCAGTGCGCTCGGGCCAGACCAAGATCCTGCCCGAGCAGCATGAGAAGGTCTATTTCCACTGGCTGGAAAATATCGAGCCTTGGACGATCAGCCGCCAGCTGTGGTGGGGCCACCAGATACCAGTCTGGTACGGTCTGAACCTGTCGCTGGAAGGTCAGGTCGATGATGACCATGACGGCGCGCTGGACGACGTGGAAATCTTTGCCCTGCTCGAAGAAGGTCTGGTCCATCGCGACGAGATCCACCACGCCGCCTCGGGCTTTGCCGATGTGGCCGAGAAGTTCCGCGACAGCATTGCCGGTCTGCCGCAGCCGCTGGAAATCGCCCGTGTCATCGAGGTTGCCAACCGCGAGGCCGCGGTGGACGCCTTTGCTCAGGGGCTGGCCGATTACAACTTGACGCAGGACCCGACCAAGCTGGTCTACCCGGTCTGGCGCGATCCCGACGTGCTGGACACGTGGTTCAGCTCGGGCCTGTGGCCGATCGGGACGCTGGGTTGGCCGGAACAGACGCCGGAGCTGGCGCGCTATTTCCCGACCAGCACGCTGATCACCGGCTTCGACATCATCTTCTTCTGGGTCGCCCGGATGATGATGATGCAACTGGCCGTCGTCGGGGACGTGCCCTTCCGCACGGTCTATGTCCACGGGCTGGTGCGCGACGAAAAAGGCGCGAAGATGTCGAAGTCGAAAGGCAATGTCATCGACCCGCTGACGCTGATCGACCAGTTCGGTGCCGACGCGCTGCGCTTTACCCTGACCTCGATGGCGGCGATGGGTCGCGACCCGAAGCTGGGTCCGAAGCATGTCGAGGCGAACCGCAACTTCGTCACCAAGATCTGGAACGCCACCCGCTTTGCCGAGATGAACGGCGTGAAGGGCGGCGTCGCCCGTCCGGAACCCAAGCATGTGGTGAACCGCTGGATCATCGCTGAACTGGCCCGCATCCGCATGGCGACCGATGAGGCGCTGGAAAGCTACCGCTTCAACGATGCCGCGACCGGGCTTTACGCCTTTGTCTGGGGCAAGGTCTGCGACTGGTATGTGGAATTCTCGAAGCCGCTGTTCGACGGTGAGCATCGCGAGGAAACGCAGGCCACGATGGGCTGGGTGCTGGACCAGTGCTACACCATGCTGCACCCGATCATGCCCTTCGTCACCGAAGAGCTTTGGGCGCTGACGGGCGAGCGTTCCAAGATGCTGGTCCATGGCGACTGGCCGGAATTCGGCGCGGAACTGATCGACGCCGAGGCTGATCGCCAGATGAACTGGGTGATTGCTCTGATCGAGAACATCCGCTCGGCCCGCGCCCAGATCGGCGTTCCGGCTGGCGCGCGCCCCGACCTGATCGTGACCGAGGCCGATGAGGCCGCCCGCGCCGCCTTGGCCGCGAACGGTCCGCTGATCGAGCGTCTGGCCCGCGTGAACCCGCCCGCTGACGGCGCGATGGGGCCGGGGATGATCTCGGTCGCGGCACTTGGGGCGAGCTTTGCCCTGCCGGTCGGCGAGATGATCGACGTAAAGGCGGAATCGGCGCGGCTGGAGAAATCGGTCGGCAAGACCGAGAAGGACGCGCAGGGCCTGCGCGGGCGCTTGTCGAACCCGAAATTCGTCGAGAATGCCGAGGCCGAGGTGATCGAGGAAACCCGCGAGAAGCTGGCCGCGCTTGAAGATGACGTGTCGCGCATCCGTGCCGCGCTGGCGCAGTTGCAGGCGATGTGACCCATGGGCCGCGCCGCTTTTGTGGCGCGGTTGCTGTTTGGGTATTTGAAAAACGGAGAAACCGAGGGGCCGCGCTTTACAGTGCGGCCCTGATCGTTTCGGCGATCATGGCGGGAACCTTGGCGGCCATGCCGACCGGAGGCAGGGTGATGCCGCGAAAACCTGCCTGCGCGAGGGCCTCTGGCAGGTCGTCGGTGACATGCTCGGCCCGCGTCGCGAATAGCGGCAGGCAGATGGATTGCGCGGGCAGGTTCGCGGCGGCGTCGGCGAGGTATGGTGGTTCCTCGATGAAGCCACAGGTTACGCGGAGCGGGAGAAGGTCTTGGGCCATTTTCTGCACGGCCTCGAAAGGCGCGCGTGAGCGGCCGGAGCCATGCGCGGCAAGCAGGATATGGGTGGTTTCCATTGGCCAACCCTGCGCCGCAGTCGCTTGTTCGATGAGGTCGCGGCACAAGGTGGGCAGACCCGGATCGTTGCCGAAAGGCGGCAGGATCCGGGCATTGGGCGCGCCGGACAGGCCAAGGCGGCGGGGCAGTTCGCTGCGGGTGAACCAGCCCTCGGCCATGAACATCGGATAGATCAGCGTGTCGTTATCTGCGACATCAAGCGCGCCGGGCATGGCCAGCGTCGCGCCCCGGACCTGATGGCCCGGTAGAAGCGCGGCGACGCTGGCGGCCAGTGTCTCGACCGCCTGTTGCTGCGGGCCGGGGTCACCCGGCTGGCCATGGGCGACGATCAGGACCTTAGGCACGGAAGGCGGCGGCGAAGGGCTCGGGAATGGCGAATTCGACCAGCGCGCGGGCGCGGGCGGTTTCCGACATCTTGCGCGCGGTCTTTTCGACGATGCGCTGTAACTCTTCCGCGTCGCGGCCTTCGGCGAAGGGGCCGAGATACCAGCGGATGAAGGTGAAGCAGGCGGCGTCTTCCAGTGCCTGCACGTCGCCGTCGCGCTTGATGCCCTGTTTGGTCAGCATCTTTTCGGCGTGCTGGATGTCGTCATCGGCATAACCCGCCTCGCGCATGATCCCGGCAATACGGGCGGCGTGGCGGCGGCCCTGCTCGGTGCGCCAAGCGAGGTAGCCGGGGCGGTCCATGGGGAAATCCTTGCGCGGTAGCAGCCAGCGCTCGACATGCTGGCCGCGGCAGGCGATGCGCAGCGGGTCCGAGGCCTCGGGGTAAAGCGCCTCTTGCTCGGCGCTCATGCGCTGGCCGTAAAGCAGGGCCTCGGGCTGGCCGTCTGTCAGGGTCGGGTCGGCGGAATTGGCCTTGTCGATGGCATCGAAAGCGGTCTGAAGGCGGGTCATGGGCGTCCTCTTTTTTGCCTATCATGGCGCGACCGGGTGCGGCGTCAACGCGGATTGCCGCACGAGAGGGGCGCGGCTAGGGTTTCGGTCATGGAATGGGCAGAATTTTCATTGGCCTTGGCGGCGTTTCTGGTCTCGCATGTGATCCCGGTGCGGTTCCGGGGGGCGCTGGTCGCGCGTTTCGGGCGACGGACCTATCTGGTCGGCTACAGCCTGCTGTCGCTGGCGTTGCTGTACTGGCTGATCGTGGCCTCGGGGCGGGCACCCTTTGTCGAGATCTGGCCGCAGGCGGGCTGGATGCGCTGGTTGGTGAATATCGCCATGCCGGTCGCGGTGCTGGCGGCCTGTCTGGGCGGCATGGTCGGGTTGATGGCGGGGGTCAGCCTATGGGCGGGGACGCATCTGCTGGCCAATGGCGAGCTGGCGCATGTGGTGCTGTTCGGGCTGCTTCTGGCCTATGCGCTGTTCGGCTTGGCGATGGGGCTGCGCCGTGGCGCCACCGTCAGGCTGGGCTGGCGACGCATCGTCGCGGCCCTGCTGATCTGGGCCGCGCTGTTCCATCTGCATCCGCTGGTCGTGGGGGTCAGTCCGCTGCCATAGGTGGGCGGAAGCCTTCGGGGATGCGGTCGCGGCCCTCAAGGATCAGATCGGCCAGCATTCCGGCGGCGGCCGGGGCCATGGCAAGGCCGATCTTGAAGCCGCCATTCGCCACGTAATGGCCGGGCCGTCCGGGCCAAGCGCCGACGATGGGCGCGCGGGACTTGGCGCGAGGGCGGATACCCGCCCAGCGATCCACCACCGGAGCATCGGCGAGAGCTGGGCAATAAAGCCGCGCCTTGGCGATCAATTCATCAAGCTGATGATCCGTCCCGGTATCCGTCGCGTCGCGCTCGGAGGTCGAGCCGATCGCCACCGTCCCATCGGAATGCGGCACGATATGCAGCCCATCGGCAAAGACCTGCGGCTGATCGCCAGCGTCGAATGCCAGCAGTGCCGACTGGCCCTTGACCCCGTTCCCGCCGAACGGCGCAAGGCCTGCGACGCCCGTGGCCCAGATCGCGGGGGCGTCGGGGGCGGGTGTGCCCTCGATGATCTCGCCGCCCTTGGCGCGGATGGCAGCGGCCAGCGCTGCCCCGGCGCGTCGCGGGCTGATCCGCGCGGTCAGGCGGTCGATCAGCCACAGGCCCGAGGGCGAGACCGGCACCAGACCGGCCTGAGGTCCGTCGGTCAGCTCCATCCCTGCCCAATCCGGCCAGTTCACCTTTGAGGCTGCGATCCGCTCGCGCATGCGATCCTCGGCCCCTTCGGCGACCGGCTGGATGCGACCGGTGCGGGCATAGCCGGGATCTGTGCCGCCGACACGCGCCACCTCGGCCCACCAGTCATGGGCACCGATCAGGGCATCCAACTGGATCTGCTTTTTTGGATTCCAGTTCTCGGGCGCATGAGGGGCCAGCGCGCCGACATGGCCGCCGGATGATCCCGCGCCGATCCGTGCTGCCTCAAAGACCTGCACAGGCTGGCCGCGCCGCAGCAGTTCCCATGCGCAGGCAAGGCCGAACACGCCTGCGCCCGCCACGTTGAGTTTTGCACTTGCCATCCCGCCACCCCATATCGCATCTGCCGTGAAAAAGGAGTTAGCGCTTATGGGCGAACACGACCAGAGCAGCGCCGATCTGGACTGGCGCGACGGGCAGATTCCGGTCTCGCGCCGCTTCGACGACCCTTATTTCAGCTTGAATGGCGGGCTGGAGGAAACGCGGCATGTGTTCCTGTCCGGCAATGACCTGCCACAGCGGTTGCAATCGGGCTTTCATGTCGCGGAACTGGGCTTTGGTACCGGGCTGAACCTGCTGGCATTGGCGCAGATCGCCAGCCAGCCCATCCGCTTCACCAGTTTCGAGGCCTTTCCGATGAGCCTTGAGGAACTGGCCCGCGCCCATGCCGCCTTTCCCGAGCTGGCCGATCTTTCCGCCCAGCTGCGCGAGGGCTGGCCCAGCCGCCGCTTTGTCGTGGGCATGGTTCAGGCCGAGATCATCGAGGCCGATGCGCGCGACGCGCTGCCCAGCTGGCAAGGTCAGGCCGATGCATGGTTTCTGGACGGATTTTCCCCGGCCAAGAACCCGGAGCTTTGGGGTGAGGATCTGATGACGCAGGTTGCCCGCCACACTGCGCCGGGCGGCACATTCGCGACCTATACCGCCGCTGGGCATGTGCGCCGCGCCTTGGCTGCGGCGGGGTTCAGCGTGGAACGCGCCCCCGGTTTCGCAGGCAAGCGGCACATGAGCCGGGGCGTGCTAGCGGCGGACCTCGGGGATGCGTGAGGGCGTATAGACCAAGGGCAGATGCGGCGGACGGCCCTGCGTTATCCGCCAGAAATCCCTGCCGCCCAGTCGCAGAAAGACCGGAACGGCAAAGATGATGCCCGCGACGAAGCCCGCCGCATGGGCGATATGGGCCACCCCGTCATCCTGCGCCAGCGCGGTCGAGAACAGTTGCAGCCCGAACCATGCCAGCAGCAGCACCCAGGCGGGGATAATGAAGCGCTTGATGATGATGATGATGATGGCGATGACCTCGACCCGCGCCTTCGGAAACAGCAGCAGATAGCCGCCCATCACCCCGGCAATGGCGCCGGATGCCCCGACCATCGGGATCGTGCTTTGCGGATCGCCCGCAATCTGGCCGATGGCGGCAGCGACCCCGCAGGCCAGATAGAACAGCAGGAAACCGGCATGGCCCATCTGGTCCTCAAGGTTGTCGCCAAAGACCCACAGGAACAGCATGTTGCCCGCGATATGCAGCAGGCCCGCATGCAGGAACATGTGGGTGACGATCCCCCAGGGCCATTCGCCATGCATGACCGCCGCCGGATACAGCGCCAGCCGGTCCCAGATCCCGGTCATGCCCCCCAGCAGCGGATCGGTCAGCAGGTAAAGCAGCACGTTCAGAAAGATCAGCCCGTTGCGGACATAGGGCGTGCGCTCGGAGGGGTTATGGTCTCGGATCGGGAACATCGTCGCGCCTTTGCTGGTCAGGCCCAAGGTGACGCATGGCGCAGGGCCACGCAAGCGGGCCTATTCGCGGCGCTTTGGCGCATATAGCATCAGGCCCGAATCCATGAGGAGGAGGGGCCATGAACAGCCTGACCGATCGCAAGAATGCCGCCATCTCGCGCGGAGTCGGCATGACGACGCAGATCTATGCCGAGCGCGCCGAGAATGCCGAGATCTGGGACAAGGACGGCAACCGCTATATCGATTTCGCCGCCGGGATCGCGGTGGTGAATACCGGCCACCGCCATCCCCGCGTGATCGAGGCGGTCAAGGCCCAGCTGGACCGCTTTACCCATACCTGCCATCAGGTCGTGCCTTATGAAAACTATGTCGCCCTGGCCGAGCGTCTGAACGATGCGGTGCCGGGTGACGGGCCGAAAAAGACCGCCTTCTACACCACCGGGGCCGAGGCGGTGGAAAATGCCATCAAGATCGCCCGACACTACACGGGCCGCGCGGGGATCGTGGCCTTTGCCGGGGGCTTTCATGGCCGTACCTTCATGGGCATGTCGCTGACCGGCAAGGTCCAGCCCTATAAGGCCGGTTTCGGGCCGATGATGAACGATGTCTGGCACCTGCCTTTCCCGAACCCGCTGCATGGCGTGACCCCCGAGGATGCGCTGGCGGCGCTGGACCGGCTGTTCAAGGCCGATATCGACCCCGCCCGCGTCGCCGCGATCATCATTGAGCCGGTGCAGGGCGAGGGCGGCTTCTATGAAGTCCCCACCGCCTTCGTCAAACGCCTGCGCGAGATATGCGACCAGTATTCGATCCTGCTGATCGCCGATGAGGTCCAGACCGGCTTTGCCCGCACCGGCAAGCTGTTCGCCATGGAGCATCACGGCGTCGCAGCCGATATCACCACCATGGCCAAGGGGCTGGGCGGTGGGTTGCCGATCAGCGCCGTCACCGGCCGGGCTGAGGTCATGGACAGCCCCGCACCGGGTGGCTTGGGGGGAACCTATGCCGGAAACCCGCTGGCCGTCGCCGCGGCCCATGCGGTGCTGGACGTGATCGCGGATGAGGGTCTGTGCGACCGCGCCACCCGTCTTGGCCAGCGCCTGAAGCAGCGTCTGGCCAGCCTGCGCGACGACGTGCCCGAGATCGTGGATATTCGCGGCCCCGGCTTCATGAACGCGGTCGAGTTCAATATGCCCGGCAGCGACAGCCCCAACCCGGAAATGGCGAACCGCGTCCGCGAACAGGCGCTGTCGCGCAACCTGATCCTGCTGACCTGCGGGGTTTACGGCAATGTCATCCGCTTCCTTGCGCCGCTGACCATCCCCGATGAGGTCTTCGACGAGGCGCTGGATATCCTTGAGGAATCGATCCGCGCCGCGCGCTAAAGCTTTTCGCCGGGCAGTTTGCTGGCTTGGGTCACCCAGTCGGCAAACTGCGCCTCATCCAGAGGCTCGGTTTCCGAGACATGCAGATAGCGCACCTTGGGCTGTTTCGAGCCGACCGGGGGCGGCGGAAGCAATTCGGCCCCGTCAAAGAAGCCGATCTTGACGTATTTCGCCATGCAATGCAGGCCAAGGAACCAGCGGCCTTCCTCGACCCCGTAAAGCGGCGAATTCCATTTCACCGCTTTGCGGATCTCGGGCAGGGTTTGGGTGATGACCCTGTCGATCTGCCACCCCACCGCCTGTTTCCAGTCCGGCATGGCACGAATGTAATCCTGAACGGGGGCGTCGCCGTAACCCTTGGCGATCTGGGGATTGCCGCCTGACAGCAGAACTGGCGCGGCTTTCTTGTCGGGCATCGGGAACCTCCGGCTGCGTCATGCTAGGATGACACAGCCGGGGGCATGGCCCAAGCGGTAGCTCAGGCCAGCGCCTTGGAGCCCATGTTCAGGAATTTCTGGCGGCGATCCTTGATGATCTCGGCGGGCTTCTTGCCCTCGAACTCGGCCAGCATCTCGGCGATGGCATTGCCAACGGCGGTGATCGCCTCGGAAGGCGCACGCTGCGCGCCGCCGACCGGCTCGGGGATGATGCGGTCGATCACGTCCAGCTTCTTCAGATCCTGCGCGGTCAGCTTCAGCGCATGCGCCGCCTCGCGCATTTTCTCGGCATCCTTCCACAGGATCGAGGCGCAGCCCTCGGGCGAGATCACCGAATAGATCGAATGTTCCAGCATGGCGATGCGGTTGGCGGTGGCAAAGGCCACAGCGCCGCCCGAACCGCCTTCGCCGATGACCACCGACACCAGCGGCACGCCGATCTGCAGGCATTTTTCGGTCGAGCGGGCGATGGCTTCGGATTGGCCGCGTTCCTCGGCCCCTTTGCCGGGATAGGCGCCGGGGGTGTCGACCAGCGAGATCACCGGCAGGCGGAAGCGGTCGGCCAGATCCATCAGGCGGATCGCCTTGCGATAGCCCTCGGGGCGGGCCATGCCGAAATTGTGGGTCAGGCGCGACTTGGTGTCATTGCCCTTTTCATGGCCGATGACCACGCAGGGTGCATCGCGGAAACGGGCCAGACCGCCCATGACGGCATGGTCTTCGCCAAAGGCACGGTCACCGGCGAGGGGGGTGTATTCCTCGAACAGCTGGGCGATGTAATCGCGGCAATGCGGGCGCTCGGGGTGGCGGGCCACCTGCGTCTTGCGCCAGGGGTCGAGCTGCTTGTACAGGTCGCGCAGCATCTCCTCGGCCTTCTTGTCGAGCGCGGCGGCCTCTTTTTCAAGGTCCACGCCTTCGCCCTTGCGCGCAAGAACGCGCAGTTCCTCGGCCTTGCCTTCCAGATCGGCAAGAGGCTTTTCGAACTCGAGATAGGTCATTCAGGGCTCCGCGTCGTCATCCGGTCGGGTTCGCGCTCTATATGATGGGCAAGTTGCGGGATTGCAACTTGCGCCTTACCAGCGGGACAGGGCGTCTTCGTCCGACTGGATCGCCTCGACCCATTCGCCGGGGCCGTCGGGGGTGATTTCGCGCTTCCAGAAGGGGGCGCGGGACTTCAGCCAGTCCATCAGATATTCCGCACCTTCAAAGGCGGCGGCGCGATGGCGCGAGGCGGTCGCGACCATCATGATCTGTTCGCCGGGCTCAAGGCGGCCATGGCGGTGAATGATCTTCCACTCGCTCAGCCCGAAACGCTCGGCGGCCTTTTCGCCGTAAGCGGTCAGTGCCTTTTCGGTCATGCCGGGGTAATGCTCGATTTCCAGCGCGACCAGACGGCCATCCTCATCGCGGACCAGCCCGGTAAAGGTCACGACCGCGCCTGCGCCCGTGCCGAAACCGGAAAGCTCGGTTCCAAGGTCAAAGGGGTCAAGCTGGACGCGGGCGGGCATGATCAGCCCCCTGTCATCGGCGGAAAGAAGGCGATCTCGCGTGCGCCAGCGATGGGCGCATCCAGATCGGCCAACTCCTGATCGACGGCCACGCGCACCGCCGACAGGTCGGAAAGGGCGCTCGCATGCCAGTCATCCATTCCCGAAAGCTGGGCGACAAGTTCGCGCACGGTTGCGGCTTGGGTTTCGACCTTTTCGCGCGGCTGGCCGATGCGTTCGCGCAGCCAGGCGAAGTAAAGCACGTCAACGACCATCGGGATCCCTCAGGAATGGGCGGGCCTTGTCGAAATAGTCCCAGCCGGTGATGGCGGTCAGGATGGCAGCGACCCAGATCAGCAGCAGTCCGAATTGCGTCGCCAAATCCGACCAGTTGTCCGACCAGGGCAGGCGGGTTTCGCCGACCAGAGGCGGATGGCCGACCTCATAATAGTTCAGCCCGGTGCCCAGAAACAGCACCGAGATGGCGGTCATCTGGGCGGTGGTTTTCCATTTGGCCAGCTTGGTGACCTGAAGCAGCTTGGCCTTATCGCCAAGGAATTCGCGCAGCCCCGAGACGAAGACCTCGCGGAACAGGATCACGGTCGAGGGCAGGATCAGCCAGGGGTTCATCCCCGAATAGCCGGTGATGATCACGACGGCGATGATGACCATGGCCTTGTCGGCGATGGGGTCCATCGCGGCACCGAATCGGCTTTCCTGCCCCCAGAGCCGGGCCAGATAGCCGTCGAACCAGTCGGTGATCGCGGCCACCAGAAACAGCACCAGCGCCGCGAAATCCGCAAAGGGCCGGCTGAGGAACAGAAACATCAGCGGAACCAGCGGGGCGGCCGCCAGACGCAGAACAGTCAGTAGGTTGGGCAAGGTCCAGCGCATGGGCCGCAATCTAGGCACTTGTTGTGGCGGGGGGAAGGGGGCGCAGCTTCGTGGGCGACAATGATCCTGCAGGACTTGTCCGCGGGTCGGTCTTTGGGTAAATCATGATTCGTGACGTAATAACATTACATTTAATGAAGGGCGAAACATGCGGGACAGGATGAACACGCAGCTTGGCGCGGCAATCATGGGGGCATTCATGCTGGGCGGCCTGGCGCAGGCCGCTTATGCCGAGACGGCGACTGCGGCGCATTCCCATGATCATGCACATGACCACGATCATGCGCATGACGCTGACGCGGCTATCGCCAAGGGGCGTTTCACCGATGAACGGATTCGTCCGCGCGCGCTTTCCGATTGGCAGGGCGACTGGCAATCGGTCTATCCCCATCTGCAGGCTGGCACGCTTGATCCGGTGATGGCGCATAAGGCCGAGCATGGCGACAAGACCACCGCCGAATACCGTGCCTATTACGAAACCGGCTACAAGACCGACATCGGGCGCATCACCATCGACGGCGACGAGGTCACCTTTCAAGGCGCGGGCGGTGCGGTCGCGGGCCACTATGCCAGCGACGGGTTCGAGATCCTGACCTACAAGGCTGGAAATCGCGGGGTTCGCTATGTCTTTGAAAAGACTTCGGGTGATCCGTCCGCGCCAAAATTCATCCAGTTCAGCGATCACGCGATCGCACCGGTCAAGGCCGGGCATTACCATCTGTATTGGGGCGATGATCGCGCCGCGTTGCTGGCCGAGGTGACGAACTGGCCGACCTATTACCCTGCCGCGCTGGACGGTGCGGGCATTCTTGCCGAGATGATGGCGCATTGAACGCAAGGGGGCGGCGTGGGGCGGCCCCTAACCGTTGTGGAAGTGGTCGATGATCTTCTGGGCCAGAGCCTCGCTGATGCCCTCGACCGCGACCAGATCGGCCAGACCGGCGCGGCTGACCGCCTTGGCGCTGCCGAAATGCTGAAGCAGGGCGCGCTTGCGGGCGGCTCCGACGCCGGTGATCTCGTCCAGCGGATTGGCCATGGTGGCCTTGGCGCGTTTGGCGCGGTGGGTGCCGATGGCCCAGCGATGCGCCTCGTCGCGCAGGCGCTGGATGAAATACAGCACCGGATCGTTCATCCGCAGGGCAAAGGGGCGTGCGCCGGGGCGGTGGAATTCCTCTTTGCCGTGGTCGCGGTCCTCGCCCTTGGCGACGCCGATCATCGGGATGTCCTCGACCCCCATTTCGGCCATGATCCCCTGCACCGCCGAGACCTGCCCTGCACCGCCGTCGATCAGCAGCAGGTCGGGCCAGATATCGGTCTGGCGGTCGGGGTCTTCCTTCAGCAGGCGGGCGAATCGGCGGGTCAGGACTTCCTTCATCATGCCGAAATCGTCGCCCGGCGTGATCTCGGTGCCCTTGATGTTGAACTTGCGATACTGGCTTTTGATCCAGCCCTCGGGGCCGGACACGACCATGCCGCCCACCGCATTCGTGCCCTGAATGTGGCTGTTGTCATAGATCTCGATGCGCTGCGGCGGTCCGGGCAGGTCAAAGGCATCGGCCAGCCCCTCCAGCAGACGCTGCTGGGCCGCGCTTTCCGACATGCGGCGGGCAAGGCTTTCGCGGGCATTGCGCAGGGCGTTTTCCACCAGCTCGGCCTTTTCGCCGCGCTGGGGCACGCCCAAGGTCACCTTGCGCCCGGCCTTTTCCGACAGCGCCTCGGTCATCAGGTCGGGGTCCTCGATACCATGCGACAGCAGGATCATCCGGGGCGGGATCTTGCCGTCATAGAATTGCACCAGGAACGCCTGCATCACCTCATCGGCGGATTCGACCCCGTTGAGCTTGGGGTAGAAGTCGCGATTGCCCCAGCTTTGGTTGCCGCGAATGAAGAAGACCTGCACGCAGGCCTGTCCGCCCTCGATATGCAGGGCGATCACATCCGCCTCGGGGACGCCGCGCGGGTTGATCGCCTGCACCGATTGCACGGCGGTCAGCGCCTTGATGCGGTCGCGAAGCGCGGCGGCGCGCTCATATTCCATCGCCTCGGCAGCCTCGGCCATCTCGCGGGCGAGGTCGGCCTGAATCCGGGTGGACTTGCCGCGCAGGAACAGTTCGGCGTCGGCGACCAGCTCGTTGTAATCGTCCTGACCGATCCGCCCGGTGCAGGGGGCCGAGCAGCGCTTGATCTGGAACAGCAGGCAGGGCCGCGTCCGGCTGGAAAAGGTCGCGTCCGTGCAGGATCGCAGCAGGAACACCCGCTGCAGCTGGTTCAGCGTCCGGTTCACCGCACCCGCGCTGGCAAAGGGGCCGTAATAGTCGCCCTTTTCCGACTTCGCGCCGCGATGCTTCTTGATCTGGGCAAAGGGGTGGGACTTGGCGACAAGGATATTGGGGAAACTTTTGTCGTCGCGCAGCAGCACGTTGTAGCGCGGCTTGAGCTGCTTGATCAGGTTCTGTTCAAGCAGAAGCGCCTCGGTCTCGGTGCGCGTGGTCAGGAACATCATCGAGCAGGTTTCGCGGATCATCCGCGCGATACGGCCCGAATGGCCGGTGCCGCGCGCATAGTTCGAAACCCGCGCTTTCAGATTGCGCGCCTTGCCGACGTAAAGCACCGCGCCTTGCGCATCCAGCATCCGATACACGCCGGGCGAGCCGTCAAGCGTGCGCAGATAGTCCTGGATCAGGGCCTGCCCGGTCCTGCCGGGCGCGTCGGGAATCGAAGAATCGGTCATGGCCTGTCAAATGAAATGATTCCCCGCCCCCGCTGCAAGTTCACGACGCGAAGATCAAGCTGAATCCTGTCCACGGAATCTGTGGATAAGTCTGTGAGTCTCCTTGGGAGCAATGGGTCTTCCGTGAGCGTTTGCTGGGGATTCATTGAGTTGCGCAAAAAATACGCAGTTTACTACAGCATTGATTTTCAATGGAATTTTTTATCAACGCAACAATCCCATGAAAACACACGCAGAATCGTCAACATCTTGCGGTCGATCCCGTCAAGGTGGACAACTTGTCGCGCCAAGGCTGAGGTGCGGCGCTATTCGTCAACCAGCGCATCCGGTGTCTGCCAGGCCAGATGCTGCCCGCCGTCCACACAGATCATCTGTCCGGTCACCGATCTGGCGTCCAGAAGGTAGCTGAGCGCGGCGCAGATATCCGTGGGACTCGCGCCGCGTTGCAGCACGGTAGCGGCGCGTTGCTGGGCGAACGCCTCGGGGTCTTGGCGGCTGCCCTGCAAGGTCGGACCGGGGCCGATGGCATTCACCCGGATCGCCGGAGCCAGCGCCTGTGCCGTGGTCTGTGTCAGCCACCACAGCCCGGCCTTGGCCAGCGAATAGGTGATGAAATCGGGCCGTGGCCGCTGCACCCGCTGGTCGATCATGTTGACGATCAGGGACTGCGCGAGGGGCTCGCCCTCGCTGATCTGGGCAGGTGCGGCCTGTGCGGCGAATTGCTGGGTCAGCATGAAGGGCGCGCGCAGGTTCGACGTCATGTGCCGGTCCCAGCTACCGCGGCTGGCATCATGGATGCTGTCCTGTTCAAAGACCGAGGCATTGTTGACCAGCAGCCGCAGCGGACCCATCGTCGCGGTAACACGGGGGATCAGCGCCTCGATCTGGTCCAGATCCAGCAGGTCGGCGGCAAAGACCTCGGCCCGGACGCCAAAGGCGCGGGCCTCGGTCGCGGTCCGTTCTGCTTCAACAGTCGATGCATGGCAGTGGATCGCGACATCATACCCGCGACGGGCCAGATGCAACACGATCTCGCGCCCGATCCTTTTCGCCCCGCCTGTGACCAGCGCGGTCATTCCAGTCCGTGCCGCGTCGGTCATTTATAGGGAATTCCCAGAATGCGGGCGATGATCCGGCGCACCCCCGGTCCGGCGGCCAGCGCCAGCGCGATGATGATCAGCAGGCATAGCAAGACGGTCTTGATCATCAGCCCCTCGCGTCGAAGCGGGCGAAAGCCGCGCGTTCCTCAAGCGTTTCCATCACATCCCCGGCCGACAGGCCGAAACGCCGCAGCAGCGGCACGCGCTGACCATAGGTCAGGAAACGCACATCCTTGCCGTAAAGCTCGCGCATCTTGGGGACAAGATGCGCGATGCCATCGGCAAGGCCAAGCTGGACGGCCTCGGACCCGACCCAGATATCGCCGGTGAACAGGTCGCGATCCGAAGGCAGCTTGGACCCGCGACGGGACCTGATCTGCGCCTTGAAGGCCTCGTGAATGGGCAGCAGCAGGCTGTTGAGCCGCTCGATATCCTCGGGTTTCTCGGGGCGGAACGGGTCCAACAGCGATTTCGACTGGCCGGCGGTGTGAACGCGCCGCTCGATTCCGTGGCGGGCGATCAGTTCGGAAAAGCCGAAACCGGCCGAGATTACCCCGATCGAACCCAGAACCGAGCTTTCATCCGCCCAGATGAAATCCGCGCTGGAGGCCAGCCAATAGCCGCCCGAAGCCGCGACATCCTCGACAAAGGCATGGACCGGGACGTGGTGTTCCTCGGACAGGCGGCGGATGCGCGCGCCGATCAGGCTGGATTGCACCGGTGAGCCGCCGGGCGAGTTGACGACCAGCGCGACGGCCTTGGGCTTGCGGCGTTTGAAGGCGCGTTCCAGCAGCGGCGCAAGGCCTGCATCGGACAGGCCGTTGCCACGGGTCGACGCACCGATCACGCCCTGCAGACGGATGACGGCGACCGAGGCGGGGCGGTTCAGGAAGGGGATTTTCATGCGTTACCAGATAGGAACGAGGACGGGGTTCGGCAAGGTTCAGTCCCGGCTGCCCTGAAAGGCGATGACCTCGGTACGGTCGGGCATGGCGTCGCCCGCGCCGTGGCGTGTGACCTGAACGGCGGCGGCCGCGGCGGCGTGACGCAACGCAGTCGGGATGTCCTCGCCACGGGCAAGACCCGCCGCAAACCAGCCGGTGAAGCAGTCTCCGGCCCCGGTCGTGTCCAGTGCCTCGACCGGATAGGCGGGTTGGCGGAAGGTCTCCCCGGTCGAAAGGTCGCGGTACTCGGCCCCCGCCGCGCCGCGCGTGACCAGCAGGCCCTGCACGGGCAGATCCTCGCCAAAGGCGGCAAAGGCCTCGGCGGCCTCGACCTCGTTCACCGACAGGATCGAGATATGGGGCAGGACGACGCGCAGCGCCTCGATTTCGAAGGGGGCTGCGGAATAGATCACGGTTGCGCCCGCCGCGCGTGCCTGTGCGGCGGCCTCGGGTTGAAGGTTGGTTTCGTTCTGCATCAGCAGGATGTCGCCCGGCCCGATGCCGGTCAGGTGACGGACCAAGGTTTCATCGGGCAGCGACTGGTTCGCGCCGCCATGCAGGATGATCGAATTCTCACCGCCGGTCTCGACCAAGATGATCGCATGACCGGTGACCTGATGGGGCAGACGTGCGATGTGGTCGGTTTCGACCCCGGCTTGGGACAGGCGGTCCAGAACCCAATCGTCGGCCGTGCCCATCGCGCCCAGATGCACGACCCTTGCCCCCGCGCGTGCTGCGGCGACCGACTGGTTCGCGCCCTTGCCGCCCAGCCCATGCGACAGGTCGCGGGAATGGATGGTCTCGCCCGAGCGGGGCAGGCTCGCCAGCCGATAGACATGATCGATATTGATCGAGCCGAGGTTATAGATCGTCATCATCGCATCCTTGAGCCGCTGGGTCGGTATCTGAACGGCGATACCCGGATTTGTCCAGCGCCCGGAATGCAGAACGCGCCCCTAAGGGCGCGTTCCGGTGTCACGATGAAGCTTCGATCACTCGGGCTTGCGGCCGTTCTTGATCGGCGCCCACAGCTTCTTGTTGGTCAGATACAGCAGCGAGGCCAGCAGGATCAGGAACAGCACCGAGACCATGCCGACCTGCTTGCGGTCCATCATCTTCGGCTCGGCCGTCCACATCAGGAAGGCTGCGACGTCGCGGGCCATCTGGTCCACGCTTGCCTCGGTCCCGTCCTCATAGGTGACCTGACCTTCGGTCAGCGGCTGCGGCATCTTGATCCAACGGGTCGAGAAAGCCGCGTTGTGATAGAAGGTGCTGCCCGCCTCTTCCTTGGTTTCACCGTCATAGCCGGTCAGGATGGCGTGGATGTATTCCGGCCCGCCGATGCCCCGGAACAGTTGCGAGATGCCGGTGCCGTAAGGGCCATGGAAGCCCGCACGGGCCTTGGCCATCAGCGACAGGTCCGGACCCATGCCTTCGCCCGAAACGGTCGGGAAATGGTCGGTGGGCGTGCGCGGGCGATCCTCGCCGGTTTCGGCGTCGGTGATGTCCAGATTGGCCGCATAGGCGCGGACCTGATCTTCGGGCAGGCCGGGGCCGCCACTGTCGCCCAGCGTGCGCAGGGGGACATAGCGCAGCCCGTGGCAGGCCGAGCAGACCTCGGTATAGACCTGCAAGCCACGCTGCAATTGATGCTGGTCGAAGCTGCCGAAGGGGCCTTCGAAGCTGAACGAGATGTCCTCGATATGCGGGGCGGCGTGGGTGTCCTCGGCGGCCTCGGCATGACCGCCCTCGGCGGCGGCATGTTCCGCAGCAGGTGCCTCGGTCGCGGCGGCTGCGGGTGCTTCGGCAGCCGCAGGGGCGGCCTCGGGTTCCGCAGCCGGAGCGTCAGTCGGTGCCTCGGCTGCGGGCTGTTCTGCTGCTGCCGGGGCCTCGGTCGGCGTCGCTGCAGCCGGGACAACCGGTGCCTCGGCCGGAGCGGTTGGCTCGGCGGTAGCCGCAGCATCAGCTGCAGGCTCGGCCGGGGCCGCAGTTTCTGCCGGTGCTGCCGCCGGAGCCGCAGCGGGTGCGGCTTCGGGGGGTGCTGCCGGAGCCGGAGCCGGGGCCGGTTCGGCCGCGGGCGCTTCGACCGGAGCCGGAGTTGCCGCAACCGCGGGTGCCTCGGTCGCGGCAGGTGCCGCAGCCGGGGCGGGCGTGGTCGTGCCGCTGTGATAGCTGGAACCTGCCGGGGCCGTCGTGCCGGGCGCTGTCGAGGCGTCCTGCGCGACCGCAGCCCCCGTCAGGGCAACGGTCAGCGCCGCAACGGCCGTGAGCGTCGTATTTCTCAGGGTCATTGGTGCCTCTCCTTACTCGGCAGGATGGGTTTTGGCGCCGTAATGGGCGTCGAAGTCTTCCTCGATGGTCGAGGGCATCGGGTCAGGCTTCTCGATGATGCCGAGCAACGGAAGGATCACGAGGAAATAGGCGAACCAATAGGCCGCACCCGCCAGCGCGATATAGGGATAGATCCCCTCGGCTGGCATGGCGCCCACCCACATCAGCACGACGAAATCGACGGCGAGGATCCAGAACCACCATTTGAACAGTGGACGGAACCGGCCCGAACGCACGCGCGAGGTATCCAGCCACGGCACCAGCGCCATGACCAGGATCGCGCCGAACATCGCCAGAACGCCGAAGAACTTGGCGTCGATGATGCCGAAGGACAGCCAGTTCACCAGCATCACCACCCAGACATCGGCGGTGAAGGCACGCAGGATCGCGTAGAAGGGCAGGAAATACCATTCCGGCACGATATGGGCGGGCGTGGCCAGCGGGTTCGCCTCGGTATAGTTGTCGGGGTGGCCCAGATAGTTCGGCATGAAGCCGACCACCGCAAAGAAGATCACCAGCACGATCGCCAGGCCGACGAAGTCCTTGATCACGAAATAGGGCCAGAAGGGCAGGGTGTCCTTCTTGGCCTCTTCCTTCGAGGTCCGGCGCACTTCAACGCCCGAGGGGTTGTTGTTGCCGGTGGTGTGGAAGGCCCAGATATGGACCACGACCAGCGCCGCGATCACGAAGGGCAGCAGATAATGCAGCGAGAAAAAGCGGTTGAGCGTGGCGTTATCGACCGCAGGTCCGCCCAGCAGCCAGGTCTGGATCGACTGGCCAATGCCCGGAATCGCGCCGAACAGACCGGTGATCACCGTCGCGCCCCAGAAGGACATCTGCCCCCAGGGCAGCACATAGCCCATGAAGGCGGTGCCCATCATCATCAGATAGATCAGCATGCCGACGATCCAGGTCACCTCGCGCGGGGCCTTGTACGAGCCGTAGTAAAGACCGCGGAAGATGTGGATATAGACGGCAAAGAAGAACAGAGACGCGCCGTTTGCATGCAGATAGCGCAGCATATGGCCGCCGTTCACGTCGCGCATGATGTGTTCGACCGAGGCGAAGGCCATGTCGACATGCGGCGTGTAATGCATCACCAGCACCACGCCGGTCGCGATCTGCATCACAAGGCAGAAGGCCAGCACGATGCCCCAGATCCACCACCAGTTCAGGTTCTTGGGGGTAGGGATCATGATCGTGTCGTAAAGCAGGCCGATCACGGGAAGGCGGCGGTGAAGCCAGCGCTCGGGTTCCGATTTCGGCTCGTAATGGTCGTGGGGAATTCCGGCCATATGCGCCTCCTCAGCCCAACTGGATGGTGGTTTCGTTGACGAAGACAGAGACCGGGATATGCAGGTTCTGCGGTGCCGGGCCTTTGCGGATGCGTCCCGCCGTATCGTAATGCGAGCCGTGGCAGGGGCAGAACCAGCCGCCGAAATCGCCGGCGCCATCGCCGATCGGGACGCAACCCAGATGGGTGCAGACCCCCAGCATGACCAGCCACTCGCCCGCCTCGTCGAGGGTGCGGTTCTGGTCAAGCGCGGGTTCGTCCGGCTTGTTGGCGTTCTCGGCGCTTTGGTCGATCAGCTGGTTCAGCTCGACATCGCGGCCTTTCTGGATCTCATCTTCAGTCCGGCGGCGGATGAACACGGGCTTGCCCAGCCATTTGACGGTCAGCTGGGTGCCGGTCTCGACGCCGCTGACATCGACCTGGATCGAGGCGAGCGCCTGAACGTCGGCCGAAGGGTTCATCTGGTTGACAAGGGTCCAGGCGGCAGCGCCGGCCGCGACGGCGCCGGCACCGGCGGTCGCGAAATAGAGGAAATCCCTCCGGGTGGCACCGCTGTCTCCTGCGTGGTCGTCTGCGTGGGACACGGGTCTGATCTCCATTCTTGCCCCGGTGAGGGGCCGATACGACAGAGTGGGGCCGTGATGTGCACTTCCCCCTCCCTGGCGAATGTGTAGCGGTCAAATTTCTGTCAGTCTAGCGCGGGGGGTAGGGCAGCAGGTCGCAACCCCGCGCAGGTGTGGGATTTTGGTTTCGGGTTCCACGCGGTGCGATCACTGCGGATGGGTCACAGCAGCCCTTCGGCACGAAAGCTGAGTTCGCGCGACTTGCCGATGATCAGGTGGTCATGGACGGTAATGCCCATGACCTCGGCCGCGGCGCAGATGCGGGTGGTCATGGTGATGTCGGCCTGCGAGGGCGTCGGATCGCCGGAAGGGTGGTTGTGGACCAGGATCAAGGCGCTGGCGGTCAGTTCCAATGCCCGGCGCATGATCTCTCGCGGGTAGACGGGGACATGGTCAACGGTGCCGCGGGCCTGTTCCTCATCGGCGATCAGCACGTTCTTGCGATCAAGGTAAAGCACGCGGAATTGCTCGATCTCGCCATGCGCCATGGCGGTGTGGCAGTAATCCAGCAACGCGTCCCAACTGGTCAGCACCGGGCGGTGCATGACGCGCGAGCGCGCCAGACGCTGGGCCGCCGCCTCGACGATCTTCAGTTCCTGAATGACGGAATCACCGACCCCGGGAATGGCCTTGAGCCGGGGCACCGAGGCTGAAAGCACCCGGTTGAAGTCCCCGAAGGTGTCGATCAGTTGCCGAGCGAGGGGTTTCACATCCTGACGCGGAATCGCCCGGAACAGCACCAGTTCCAGTAACTCGTAATCGGGCATGGCCTCGGCCCCGCCCTGCATGAAACGGTCGCGCAGACGCTTGCGATGGTCGGAGATGTAGCTGGGTAGTCGCCCGGATAGCAGCGCCGCCTGCGTCACTTCGTCGCTGGCGGGTGCTGGACCGGCCGCGGGGGAGGCGACCGGTGCGAAAAGCGGCAATGGGGCTTCGTTGAATGAGCGATTCGGGTCCATGCCCGAATGCTGCCACAGGCGTGGTAAACGGGCCGTTAATCCGGCCCGTTTGGGGCGTCAGCCCTTCATCTCGTCCCAGAAGCCCTTGATCTTGTGAAAGAAGCCTTGGGTTTGGGGACTGTTGTCGGCCTGGATCGCCTCGAATTCGCGCAGCAGGTCACGCTGGCGCGCGGTCAGGTTCACCGGGGTTTCGACCGACAGCTCGATCAGCATGTCGCCCGCTTCGCCATTCATGCCGGGGCCGTGGCGCAGCGGAGGCATGCCCTTGCCGCGCAGGCGCAACTGCTTGCCCGATTGCGTTCCCGGCGGGATCTTCACCCGCGAGCGCCCGCCGTCGATGGTCGGAACCTCGATCTCACCGCCAAGCGCGGCCGAGATCATGCTGACCGGCACCTGACAGGCCAGCATCCGGCCGTCGCGGATGAAGATCGGATGCTCCTGCACCTCGATGAAGATATAAAGATCGCCCGAGGGGCCGCCGCGCATCCCGGCCTCGCCTTCGCTGGCAAGACGGATGCGGGTTCCGGTCTCGACCCCGGCGGGGATGTTGACGGAAAGCTGGCGCTCCTTCTCGATCCGTCCGGCACCCTGACATTGCTTGCAGGGATTCTTGACGATCTGGCCCTGACCGTTACAGGTCGGGCAGGTGCGCTCGACGGTAAAGAAGCCCTGACTGGCGCGGACCTTGCCCATGCCCGAGCAGGTCGGGCAGGTCGCGGGTTCGACCGAGCCTTCGGCGCCGGTGCCGTTGCAGCCGCCGCAGGCGACCGAACCGGGGACCGAGATCGCCTTTTGCGTGCCGGTGAAGGCCTCTTCCAGTGAGACGCGCAGGTTGTAGCGCAGGTCCTGACCTCGGCTGGCGCGCGAACGGCCATTGCCGCCACCGCCGCGCCGGCCCATCATGTCGCCGAACAGGTCTTCGAAGACATCGGCAAAGGCCGAGCCGAAATCACCATGTCCATTGCCGCCACGGCCAAAGCCGCCGCCGCCATTTTCAAAGGCGGCATGGCCAAAGCGGTCATAGGCCGCTTTCTTCTGGTCGTCCTTCAGGCACTCATAGGCCTCGTTCGCTTCCTTGAACGCGGCTTCAGAGACCTTGCAGTCCTTGTTTCGGTCGGGGTGCAGTTCTTTGGCCTTGGTGCGATAGGCCTTTTTGATCTCGTCGGCAGAGGCGCCCCGAGTCACACCCAGCACTTCGTAATAGTCACGTTTCGCCATGTCGATCGCGTCCGGGGTCCTTCAAGAGAAAGCCGGCCCGCGCCTTGAATGCTGCGGGCCGGCCGGTTCGTTTACATGCGCTTACTTACGTTTGTCGTTGCCGAGATCTTCGAAATCGGCGTCGACAATGTCATCTTCGTCACGTCCGCGCGGGCCGTCTTCGGGCTCACCGGCGTCAGCGCCTTCGGACTGGCTGGCCTTGTAGATGGCTTCGCCCAACTTCATCGAAGCGTCCATCAGGTTCTGGATGCCGCCCTTGATCTTGCCGGCGTCATCGGTTTTCAGCGCATCTTCCAGCGCACCGATGGCCAGTTCGATCACTTCGACGGTCGAGCCATCGACCTTGTCGCCATGCTCTTCCAGCGATTTCTTGGTCGAGTGGATCAGGCTTTCGGCCTGGTTGCGGGCCTCGACCAGTTCCTTGCGCTTCTTGTCGGCTTCGGCATTGGCCTCGGCGTCCTTCACCATCTGTTCGATATCCTCGTCGGACAGACCGCCCGAGGCTTGGATGGTGATGTTCTGCTGCTTGCCGGTGCCCTTGTCCTTGGCCGAAACCGAGACGATGCCGTTCGCGTCGATGTCGAAAGTGACTTCGATCTGCGGCATGCCACGCGGTGCCGGCGGGATGTCTTCAAGGTTGAACTGGCCCAGCATCTTGTTGTCCGCAGCCATTTCGCGCTCACCCTGGAAGACCCGGATGGTGACGGCGTTCTGGTTGTCCTCGGCGGTCGAGAAGATCTGCGACTTCTTGGTCGGGATCGTGGTGTTGCGGTCGATCAGACGGGTGAAAACACCACCCAGCGTCTCGATGCCCAGCGACAGCGGCGTCACGTCCAGCAGGACCACGTCCTTGACGTCGCCTTGCAGAACGCCGGCCTGAATGGCAGCGCCAAGCGCCACGACTTCATCCGGGTTAACGCCCTTGTGGGGCTCTTTGCCGAAATATTCGCTGACGGTCTCGATCACCTTGGGCATGCGGGTCATGCCGCCGACCAGAACGATCTCGTCAATGTCGCCTTTCGACAGGCCGGCATCCTTCAGCGCATCCTGAACCGGCTTGATCGTGCGTTTGATCAGGTCGGCAACCAGGCTCTCCAACTTGGCACGGGTCAGTTTCATGACCATGTGCAGCGGCGTGCCGGTATTCTTGTCCATCGAGATGAACGGCTGGTTGATCTCGGTCTGGCTGGCCGAGGACAGTTCGATCTTGGCTTTTTCTGCGGCCTCTTTCAGGCGCTGCAGGGCCATCTTGTCCTTGGTCAGGTCGACGCCGTGTTCTTTTTTGAACTCGTCGGCCAGATAGTTGACGATGCGCATGTCGAAGTCTTCGCCGCCAAGGAACGTGTCCCCGTTGGTCGATTTCACTTCGAACAGGCCGTCGTCGATTTCCAGAATGGTGATGTCGAAGGTGCCGCCGCCAAGGTCATAGACCGCGATGGTTTTCGATTCTTTCTTGTCCAGACCGTAGGCCAGTGCGGCTGCGGTCGGCTCGTTGATGATGCGCAGGACTTCAAGACCCGCGATCTTGCCGGCATCCTTGGTCGCCTGACGCTGGGCGTCGTTGAAATAGGCGGGAACCGTGATGACGGCCTGCGTCACCGGCTCACCCAGATAGGATTCGGCGGTTTCCTTCATCTTCTGCAGAATGAAGGCGGAAACTTGGCTGGGCGAGTAGTTCTCGCCACGGACTTCGACCCATGCGTCGCCATTGCCGCCGTCGACGATGTTGTAGGGGACAAGCTTCTTGTCCTTCTCGACTTCGGCGTCGGTGGTGCGGCGGCCGATCAGGCGCTTGACGGCGAAGACGGTGTTCGACGGGTTGGTGACCGCCTGGCGCTTGGCCGGCTGGCCGACAAGGCGTTCGCTATCGGTGAAACCGACGATCGAAGGCGTCGTGCGCGCGCCTTCCGAATTCTCGATGACCTTGGGCTGGCTGCCGTCCATGATGGCGACGCAGCTGTTCGTGGTCCCGAGGTCGATGCCGATGACTTTAGACATGCAATAACCTTTCTTACGGCGATATTCTGGGCTTTGGGTCCTGAAAAGGCCCCCACGGCCCGATCCCTGGATTGACCGGAGGGGAAGCCCTCCAAACTCTTGGGGCTATATAGGAAGGGCTGAAACCGCCTGCAAGCTAAGTGGGCGCGAGAATCTGGCCCTGAGGCGGGCCGCCCTAGCGTCCCGCCATCGTACTGACCGAAACCGATTTACGAGTGACGAATTCGGCCATCAGCCCGATCATCAGCAGCGCGATCACGCAGTAGATCGGGTAGCTCAGCGACGAGTTGCGCGGCGAATAGTTGATGAAGGCAAAGCCGCGCGTCTGGTCGATGATGTGAAACAGTGGATTCCAAGTGAAGGAATGCAACAGAAACGTCGGCATGGTGTTCGCAACGAACATCTTGCCGGAAAAGACCATGTTGATCCGCTGGTAAAACCCGGTCATCACAGTTGCCCCCTGCGGCCACCACGGGCGCAGAGACAGGAAAATCAGCCCGATACAGCAGCCCGATAACCATGCCAGCAGCAGCATCGCGTAACAGGCAAGCGGTTGTTCGATATGCACCGGCTGCATCATGTAGTGATAGGCCGACAGGATAACTATGGCCGAGATCGTCTGCTGATAAAGCACCGCCAGCGCCGCGGCGGAAATCAGCACCGCCGTGCTCATTGGACCGTGCTTCATCATCTGGTTCGTGGGATTGCCCGCCCCCGATACCGCGCCAATGGACCTGGTATGGGTGATGAACATAAAGATCCCGGTCATGATGTAGACGATGAAGTCTCCTCGGATCGGAGAGCTCCTTACCCCGACCACCGCAAAGATCAGGTAGAATCCGACGATCATCAGCAGCGACTGGACGATGGTCATGACTAGCCCGACCATGGCGTTGCGCTGCGTCTTGCGCAGATTGTTGACCGTCACATGATAGATTAGCGCCAGCGTCGTGAACGCGGCTTCGAACATGTTGCGGCTGCGGCGCTGGACGAACATCAGGCCCGGTTCCTTTACTGGCGCGAGCGGGCGCTTGCCCTGCGCATTCGGTGGCATCATAAGAAACCGAACAGCTGCATTCAATCGCCCCTGCCCGATGGGTGGTTGCGACGAAAGGGAAAGTCCATGCAATTCGATGTAATGATTTCCGAAATGCGCCGTCTGGCCATCAAGGCCGGCGAAGAGATCATGCGGATCTACAATGCCGAGGACTTCGAAGTCCGCGCGAAATCCGACTCGTCTCCGGTGACTGAAGCGGACGAGGCGGCGGATGCGTTGATCTCGGCGGGGCTGCGCGCCGCCTTCCCCGATATCCCGCTGGTGACCGAGGAGCAGGCCGACACGCATGGCCAGACTCTGTCGACGTTCCTGATCGTCGATCCGCTGGATGGAACCAAGGAATTTATCCAGCGTCGCGGCGATTTCACCGTCAACATCGCCTATGTCGAGAATGGCAAGCCGCGCTTCGGCGTGGTCTATGCCCCGGCCAAGGAGCGGCTGTTCTACACCGTCGCCAGTGGCGGTTCGGTCGAGGAAAAGGGGCCTTTCGGCGACACCCCCGGAGAAGTCGCCCCGATCGGTGTCAATTCGATGCCCGACAACCGCCGTCTGATGGTCGTCGCCTCGAAATCGCATCGTGACGCTGCGACCGATGACTATATTTCGCGCTATAGCGTGCGCGACATGACCTCGGCAGGCTCGTCCCTGAAATTCTGTCTGGTCGCCACCGGAGAGGCCGATCTCTATCCGCGTCTTGGCCGGACCATGGAATGGGACACGGCGGCGGGCGATGCGGTCCTGCGCGGTGCCGGCGGCGAGGTCGTGCGCTTTGACGATCACAGCGCGCTGGCTTATGGCAAGCCGGGCTTCGAAAATCCCTTCTTCATCGCCTTTGCCCCGGGCGTGCTACTGGTCAAAGGCTGATCAATGTCTGTCGTCATCGTTATTCCTGCCCGCCACGCCTCGACGCGCTATCCGGGCAAGCCCCTTGTCGAACTGCGCGGTGCCACCGGCGAGGGTCTGTCCCTGATCCGTCGCAGCTGGGAGGCCGCCTGCGCCGTCGAAGGCGTCGACCGCGTGATCGTCGCCACCGATGACAGTCGCATCCGCGACCATGCCGCAGGTTTTGGGGCCGAGGTCGCGATGACCTCGCCCGAGGCGCGCAACGGGACCGAGCGCTGCGCCGAGGCTGTCGCCAATCTGGGCCTGTCCCATGACATCGTCGTGAACCTACAAGGCGACGCGCCGCTGACGCCTTCGTGGTTCGTCGAGGAACTGGTTCGCGGCTTGCGCGAAGACCCCGGTGCCGATGTTGCGACCCCGGTGCTGCGCTGCTCGGGCGCGATGCGTTCGGAGCTGATTGCGGATCGCGTGGCGGGTCGCGTTGGCGGGACCACCGCGGTTTTCGGCCATGACCGGCGCGGGCTCTATTTCTCGAAGGAAGTGATTCCCTTTGCCGCGGCTGAGTTCGGGCCGAACGATCCGACGCCGGTGTTTCACCATGTCGGCGTCTATGCCTATCGCCCCGAGGCGCTGGCCGAATACCCGACATGGGACGAGGGCCGACTGGAGGCGCTGGAAGGGCTGGAGCAGCTGCGTTTCCTTGAGCGCGGTCGCAAGATCCTCTGCGTCGAGGTCGAAGCACGGGGGCGGGAATTCTGGGAACTGAACAACCCCTCGGACGTGGAAAAGCTGGAAGCGATGATGCAGCGCATGGGCATCGCCTGAGCGCTGTGCCCGGCGGGTCGTCGCGGATTCCTGCCTCGGTCATCTTGGTCTCGCGCGGGCGTCCGCGCGAGCTGCAGGCCTGCCTTGCGGCACTCAGCCGCCAGACCCATCCGCTGTTCGAACTGATCCTGGTCGCCGACCCGCCATCGCTGGGGTTGCGGCCGGATCTGGCCATCAAGCGGGTGAGGTTCGACGAACCCAATATTTCCGCCGCGCGCAATGCCGGGATTGCCCAGGCTGCGGGCGATATTGTGCTGTTTATCGATGACGATGCACTGGCCGCGCCGCGCTGGATCGAGCGGCTGACCCAGCCCTTTGAGGATGCCCGTGTCATTGCTGCGACCGGCTTCACGCGCGGACCCGATGGGCTAAGCTGGCAGGTCCGGGCCGAGCGCATCAATGCCTCGGGGCAAGGACGCGCGATCCCGGTCACATCGCCCACATTGCTTGGCCCGGAAAACGGCGCGGCGATCAGCACGGTCGGCACGAACTGTGCGTTTCGTCGCAGCGCCCTGACTGCGATCGGCGGCTTCGATCCGTCCTTTGCCTATTTTCTTGATGAAAGCGATGTGAACCTGCGGCTGGCGGCACAGTTTCCCGAGGGGCTGACAGCCGTCATCCCCGAGGCCGAGGTCATCCACGGACTTGCGCCGGGTGTGGCCCGTGCGGCGGCGGGCGTGCCGTCGGACCTGCAGGCCATCGGGCGTTCGGCTGCAATCTTTGCCGCGCGCCACGGTGGCGACGTTTCCTGGCTGCGCCATGCGCAGCGGGTCCGATTGCTGCGACATATGGTGGCAGGCAGGTTGGACCCCTTGGCTGTGGGGTCGGTGTTGCGCACGCTGGATATGGGTCTGGCCGAAGGTGCCGGCGTCAACGCCGCTCCGCCCAAGTGGGCAGCCGAGTCTCCTCCCGATTTCTTGCATTTTCAGGCTGCTCCTGCCGCGCCGCTTTTCCTGTCGGGTTGGTACTGGCAGCGCCGCGTGCTGCGAAAACAGGCAGCTGCTGCCGTGGCCAAAGGGGCCGCGCCATTGATCCTGCTTTTGACGCCATCCTTCATTCCGCACCGGAAAATGCTGCATTCCGGCGGGTGGTGGGAACAAAGCGGCGGGGCATGGGGTCCATCGCAACCAGGTGATTCAACAGTAATAACCATGCGACCTTCCGCCCGGATTCTACGCGAGCGTGCCTTTTTTGCCGCGACGCAGCATTAAATGGGCAGAATTCTGCCATCTTGTGCACGAGCGCTTAACTTTTCTTAATTCGACTGAACTATTACACTGCCTTCGCAATTATTGTGCATTAACCGGCGAAGCGTCATAATCTTCGCTGCCTCGGCACTGACACAGGAGACCCGTTCCATGAGCCGCAAAGTTACCAAAGCTATCTTCCCGGTTGCAGGCCTTGGGACGCGTTTTTTACCGGCGACGAAAAGCGTTCCCAAGGAAATCATGACGCTGGTCGACCGTCCGCTGATCCAATACGCGATCGACGAAGCCCGCGCCGCAGGAATCGAGGAATTCATTTTCGTTACCTCGCGCGGCAAAGGCGCTCTGGAAGATTATTTCGATCACTCGCATGAGCTTGAATCGAGCCTGAAAAAAGCGGGCAAGAACGACCTTCTGGAAATTCTGCGCTCGACCAACATGGATAGCGGCGCCATCGCCTATATCCGCCAGCACAAGGCCCTTGGTCTGGGCCATGCCGTGTGGTGCGCCCGCCGTCTGGTCGGCGACGAGGCCGTGGCCGTCATCCTGACCGATGACGTGATCATGGGCGAGCCGCCCTGCCTGCAGCAGATGATCGAGGCCTATCAGGAAACCGGTGGCACCATGGTTGCGACCATGGAGGTTCCGGCCGAAAAGACCAAATCCTACGGCGTTCTGGACGTGGCCGAGGACATGGGCGCGATCGTCCGCGCCAAGGGCATGGTCGAGAAGCCCAAGGAAAACCCGCCGTCGAACCTTGCCGTGATCGGCCGCTACATCCTTGCGCCGACGGTGATGGAGAACCTCAACAAACTCAAGCAGGGCGCGGGCGGCGAGATCCAGCTGACCGACGCCATCGCCGATGAGATCGAGGAAGGCCGCGACGTGTTCGGCCTGCGTTTCCGTGGTCAGCGCTTCGACTGCGGCTCGAAGGCGGGCTTCCTGCAGGCGACCGTGGCCTTTGGCCTTGCCCGCGATGAGCTGAAAGACGAGTTCAGCGAATATCTGGCCGATGTCATGGCGATGCGCCGGGCCGCAGAATAAGATGTCGCAGAAGGTTCTGGTAACGGGCGGTGCGGGCTATATCGGCTCGCATGCCTGCAAGGCGTTGCGTGATGCGGGCTTCACCCCCGTCACTTATGACAATCTCTGCACCGGTTGGCAGGATGCGGTGAAATTCGGTCCCTTCGAGCAGGGCGACCTGATGGACCGCGCCCGGCTGGATCAGGTCTTTGCCACTCATAAGCCGATCGCCGTGATGCATTTCGCGGCACTGAGCCAGGTCGGCGAAGCCATGCGCGAGCCGGGCAAGTACTGGCGCGGCAATGTCTCGGCCTCGCTCAGTCTGATCGAGGCGACGCTGGCCGCGGGTGTGCGGAACTTCGTCTTTTCGTCTACCTGCGCGACTTATGGCGATCATGATGGCGTGGTGTTGGACGAAAACACCGCGCAATTGCCGCTGAACGCCTATGGCGCCAGCAAGCGCGCGATCGAGGACATGCTGAAGGATTTCGGTGCGTCTGACGGGCTGAAATCGGTCATCTTCCGCTACTTCAACGTGGCAGGTGCCGATCCCGATGGCGAGGTGGGCGAATTCCACCAGCCCGAAACCCACCTGATCCCGCTGATCCTGGATGCCATCGACGGCAAGCGCGACGCGCTGACCATCCACGGCACGGATTATCCGACGCAGGACGGAACCTGCATCCGCGACTATGTCCATGTCATGGATCTGGTCGATGCGCATGTTCTGGGCCTGAAGCACCTGCTGGACGGCAAGGTCGCTGCGGGCGCGCATGATGTCTTTTGCCTGGGAACCGGTAACGGATTTTCCGTGCGCGAGGTGATCGACCATTCCCGCCATGTCACCAACCGCCCGGTTCCGCTGAATGAGGGTCCGCGTCGCGGCGGTGACGCAGTGAAACTGGTCTCGGGCAGCGAAAAGGCCGTGGCGGTGTTGGGGTGGAATCCCGAACGCTCGACCCTGCCGCAGATGATCAGCGATGCGTGGCGCTGGCACCAGAACGGCGGATATGAGCGCTGATCCGGCGATCCTGCTGGATGTCTCAAGACTGATCTCGCGCCTTGGCAAGGGGCCGGCGACAGGCATCGACCGTGTCGAGGCCGAGTGGCTGGCCCATCTGCATGATGCGGAAATTCCGCATCTGCTGCTGGCCCGCGTGCCGCGTGCGCAGCTTGTCCTGCCGCCCGAGGCGGGGTACGCGATCCGGAAATGGCTGGCCGGGGCGCTGGGGGACCTGCCGCCTCCCCGGCTGATCGACCGCCTGCGCGGCAGGCGCGGGGCCACGGTGCGGGCGAGCGTCGCCCTGCGCAAGATGGCGCTGCTGACCGCGCGCTCGACAGGGCGCGGCATTGCAGGCTTCGTGACCGAAAAGCTGGGGCCGCAGGTGGCCTATCTGAATGTCGGTCACAGCAATCTGACCCGCCCGCTGCTTCATCATCTGGCGCCGCTGCTACGGACCATCCTGATCCATGACACCATCCCGCTGGATCATCCCGAGTTTACCCGTAAGGGAACGACGGCGCTCTTTCGCAAGCGACTGGTGGCGGCGCTGGGGCAGGCCGATCTGGTCATGACCATTTCGGAATCCAGCCAGTCCGACGTGCTGCGCTGGCGCAAGACGCTGGGGGTGAAGTCCACCGCGCCGGTCGTCGTCGCGCGGATTGGCACCCGGCTTCAGGCCGCATCCGGGGCAGGTCTGCCTGCTGGGCTGGACCTGTCACGCCCCTTCTTCATCACCCTGGGCACGATCGAGCCGCGCAAGAACCACGCGCTTCTGCTGGATGCCTGGGACGAACTGGCCCGGCGCATGCCTGCGGCCCGCCTGCCGCGCCTATACATCATTGGCCGCCGGGGCTGGGAAAACCGCGAGGTCTTTGCCCGGCTGGACCGCCTCCCCCCCGATGGCGCGGTGCGCGAGTTTTCCGCGCTCAATGATGGTGCGGTCGCAGAGTTGCTGGAGCGCACACACGGACTTTTGATGCCCAGCCGGGCCGAGGGTTTTGGCCTGCCGCTGACCGAGGCCGCCGCCCGTGGCGTGCCGGTCATCTGCAGCCCGATCCCACCCGCGCGCGAGCTGCTGGGCGATTACGCGCATTATCTTTCCCCCGACGATCACCGGGCATGGGCGGGGGCGGTCTCGCTGCTGGCCGGTGCGCTGCCCTTGCGGATGACGCCGCTGCCTGTGCCGCAATGGCCAGCACATTTCGCGCAAGTTTGCTCAGCAATGCGCGAACGATTGCACGTCAGGGTGGCGAAGGTTATTCCCAGCTAAAATTAGCGAAGAGTGCCCGTGCTGCGCCTTTTCAAAAAACTTCGGCGAAATTTACGACTCCGCGGCCGGCGGCAAATGCTGCTGGTCCGCGCGATCCGTCGTCGGCGTCGCCTGCGTCCGGTGGCGGACCGCACCAAGCGTATTCGCCGCAGCGACATTCTGCTGTTCATGACGATCCGCAATGAGAAAATCCGGCTGCCTTATTTTCTGGAATATTACCGGCGAATGGGCATCCAGCATTTTCTGGTCGTGGATAACGGCTCGGATGATGGCGGGCTGGAATATCTGGCCGAAGAACCCGATGTCTCGGTCTGGTCGACGCATGACAGCTACAAGGCATCGCGATTTGGCATCGACTGGATCAACTGGCTTTTGTACCGCTATGGCGCGGGTCATTGGTGCCTGACCGTCGATCCCGACGAATTCCTGATCTATCCGCATCACGATTCCCGCCCGATCAAGGCGCTGACCGACTGGCTGGATGCCTCGACGGTGAAATCCTTCTCGGCGATGCTTCTGGACATGTATCCCAAGGGCCAGATCGCCGCGCAGCCCTATCTTGAGGGCGGCGACCCGTTCCAGATCGCCAGCTGGTTTGACCCGGCGAATTACACGATCCGCAAGAATGGCGAATACTGGAACCTGTGGATTCAGGGCGGTCCGCGCTGCCGGGCGTTTTTCCGCGACAATCCCGAACAGGGGCCGGCGCTGAACAAGATCCCGCTGGTGCGCTGGGAACGATCCTATGTCTATGTCAGTTCGACCCACATGCTGCTGCCCCGCTCATTGAATGTGGTCTATGACGAAGATGGCGGAGAGAAGGCCTCGGGCTGCCTGCTTCATGCCAAGTTCCTGTCGACCTTTGAAACCAAATCCGCCGAGGAACTCGAGCGGCGACAGCATTATTCCGACAGCCAGGAATATATGGCCTACCATTCGGGCCTGCAGGAAAGTCAGGATTTCTGGTGCGACGAGTCGCGCCGCTTCGAGGATTGGCGGCAGCTTGAAAATCTCGGCCTGATCTCGAAGGGGAACTGGGCGTGAACGCGATGTCCGATCCGTCGCAGCCCTCATCGGCGGCGCATGTCCGGCTGGGCATTGTCATGCTGTGCCACAATGAGCTGCCGCGTGCGGCCAAGCTGGCGCAGGTCTGGGCAGCGGGTGGGGCGGTGGTTGCGATCCATATCGATGCCAATGCCCCCGCCGATGAGGTGGCGACCCTGCGCGCCGATCTGGCCGGGCATGAGGACATCGTCTATTCGCGCCGCCACCGCTGCGAATGGGGCGCCTTCAGTCTGGTGCGGGCGACGCAGGATGCGGCTGCCCTGCTGCTGGACCGGTTCGAGGATATCACCCATGTCATGGTCGTCTCGGGGTCCTGCCTGCCGCTGCGCCCGGTCGCGGATCTGCGCGCTTTCCTTGCCCGACATCCGACGCGGGATTTCATCGAAAGCGTGACGGCGGCGGATGTCGGCTGGACCGTCGGCGGGCTGAACGAAGAGCGCTTCACCATGCGCTTCCCCTTTGCCTATCGCCGCCACCGGAAACTGTTCGACCGCTATGTCGCGCTGCAGCGGCGCTGGAAGTTCCGCCGCCATATCCCCGAGGGGCTGGTGCCGCATCTGGGTTCGCAATGGTGGTGCCTGACCCGTCCGACCCTGCACGCCATTCTGGCGGACCGCAGGCGGCCGGAATTCGACCGCTATTTCAGCCGGGTCTGGATTCCCGATGAAAGCTATTTCCAGACTCTGGCGCGGCGGCATTCGACCCAGATCGAAAGCCGGTCGCTGACGCTGGCCAAGTTCGACGGGCAGGGCAAACCCTATATCTTCTACAACGACCATCGGCAGTTGCTTGAGGAATCGGGCTGCTTTGTCGCGCGCAAGATCTGGCCGAATGCCACCGGGCTTTTCGCGCATTTCCCGCGCCCGCTGATTGGCGAAGCCTCGGCGGCCGAGCCACAGCCGGAGCGGGTCGACCGGATGATCGGGCAGGCGGTGGCGCGGCGCAAGCTGGGGCGGCCGGGGCTGTATATGCAAAGCCGCTTTCCCCGCAAGGACGCGGAAAACGGCAAGACCTCGGGGTCCTATGCGGTGATGCAGGGGTTTAGCGACCTGTTCCCCGATTTCGAGGAATGGCTGGCCGACCGCATCGATGCCGATGTGCATGGCCATGTGATGTCAAAGCATGGCGTCGAATTTGCCGGGCGCATGCCGATCGGGCCGGGGGGGTTGTCGGACAGCGCCGCGCTGCGCGATCTGGACCAGCGCGGCTTTGTCGCGAACCTGATCCGCATCTCGCAGCGCGAACAGATCGTCCAATACAGCCCGCGCGACAGTCAGGACCTGAACTGGTTCATGGCCACCGACCCCAATGCGCAGATCTTTGTCATCACCGGGGCATGGGCCGTGCCCTTGCTGCATTCGGGGATGCCTTTCGACGATATCCGCCGGGTTGCGGCCAAGCTGCAGCGCATCGAGCTGGCCCAGATCGACATCCTGAATTCGGTCTGGCTCAAGGCGCGGACGCGGGTCTGGGATCTGGGTGATTTCTGCTCGCGGCCCTCGGGGGTCATGCGCAATATCCTGCGCGACCTTGGCGGAGAACCCGCAGCAGCCGCGAACCTGCCGCAGATGCGAGAGATCGCCGGCATGGGCCGCTTCCTGCAACGGCTGCGCAATGCCGGCCTGCGTCCGCAATTGATGGGTGAATTTCCCGTCGCCGATACCATGCCCAAAAAGGAAAACATCTGACAATGACCCAGGCATTTCAGCGCTTCGTGATTTTCGCCGAGATGCGGACGGGTTCAAACCTGCTTGAGGGAACGCTGAACGCGATCAAGCGCGTTACCTGTCATGGTGAGGCCTTCAACCCCTATATGATGGGCTGGCCCGACAAGGCCGAGATGAAGGGCATCACCATGGCCGAGCGGGACGAAAACCCGCATCGCCTGTTGGCCGCGATCTTTGACAAGCCGAACCACCTGCCGGGTTTTCGCTATTTCCACGATCATGACCCGCGCGTCTTTGACGCGATCATGGATGACCGCGCCTGCGCCAAGATCGTGCTGACCCGCAACCCGGTCGAAAGCTTCATCTCGACCGGGCTGGCGCGTGCCACCAACCAGTGGAAGCTGAACGAGACCGAGAAACCGATCCAGACCACCGTCCGTTTCGACACCGGCGAATTCACACAGGTCGTCTCCGAGGTCGAGGAATTCCAGCTGAAGGTGCAGCACCGGTTGCAGACTTCCGGCCAGTCGGGCTTCTGGCTGGGCTATGAGGATCTGCGCGACGCCGAGGTGATGACCGGCCTGCTGCACTGGCTGGGCCGCACCGATCTGAAGAAAGTCGATCCGGCCAGCGATCTGGTGCCGCAAAACCCGCGCGAACTGGCCGAGAAGGTCTCGAATTTCGACGAGATGCAGGCGGCTTTGGCGAAGTTCGATCCGTTCATGCTGCGCAAGATCCCGAATTTCGAACCCAGACGCGGGGCCGCGGTCCCGTCCTTTGTCGCCTCGGATGCGGGCAAGGGGCTGATCTTCATGCCGATCAAGGGCGGTCCCTCGGATGCGGTGACCGGGTGGCTTGAGGGGTTGGGCGCGGTCACCGGCGATTTCAACCAGAACAGCCTGCGGCACTGGAAGCGCGACCATGTCGGGCATCGTAGCTTTACCGTGCTGCGCCATCCGCTGCGCCGGGCATGGGCCGCGTTTTCGGCGCTGATCTCGGGCGGGAATGCCGAGCTGCGCGATTTGATGCGCCAGACCCATCGCGTGGCCCTGCCCGCGGACGGGGAATTGGCCACGCTGGACGAGGGCCGCAAGGCCGAGCTGTTCGAGGCGTTTCTGGACTTCCTGCGCCGTAATCTGAACGGCCAGACCTCACTGCAGACCTATCCGCAATGGGCCAGCCAGTCCGAGATTCTGGCCGGTTTCGCGCGTTTTGGCGCGCCCGACATGGTCCTGCGCGAAGCCGATCTGGACCGCGATCTGGGCTTTCTGGCGCACAGCGTCGGTGCGTCCGCGCCTGACGGGCTGAAGGACGAGAAATTCCCGGCCTTCCTCAAGGACCAGCCCCTGCGCGCAGCGGCGAAGAAAGCCTATCTGCGCGACTACATCGCCTTTGGCTTTGCGGGTCAGCCCTGATCAGCCCTGCGGCGTCATCGCCTTGCGCTGGCGGTTGCGCTCCAGCCCCAGCTGGTGCTCGCGCCAGATGATCAGGATACCGGCGCTGATCACCAGCGCCGCGCCGATCAGCATGACGACGGTGGGGGCCTCGTCAAAGACGAACCAGCCGATCAGCAGCGCCAGCAGCATCGAGGCATACTCAAAAGGCGCGACCAGCGAGGCATCGGCAAAGCGATAGGCCGAGGTCAGCAGGATCTGCCCCAGCCCGCCCAGCAATCCGATGGTGATCAGCAAGGCCAGCGTGCCGGGGCTGGGCATGACCCAGCCGAAAGGCAGCGTCAGCAGGCTGAGCAGCGTCGAGGTGACCGAGAACCAGAAGACGATGGCCGAGGTGCGTTCCTCTTGCACCAGCTTGCGCACAAAGATCATTGCCATCGCCGTACAGGCCGCGCCGGTCAGGGTAACCACCGCGCCAAGGCTTTGACGCAGTTCCATCTCGGCGGTGTCGGTGAAGCGCGGCGACAGCACGATGACCACGCCCAGCAGGCCCATGACTACCATGCTCATGCGAAACAGCCGCACCTCCTCGCCCAGAAACATCGCGGCAAAGATCACGGTCAGCAGGGGTGCGGCATAGCCGAGGGCCGTGACTTCGGGGAAGGGCAGCAGGGACAGTGCCCAGAAGCCCAATCCCATCGCCATGGTGCCGACCAGCCCACGATAGAAATGCCCCATTGGACGGAAGGTTTTCAGCCCGACATGCAGCTCTCGCCGCCAGACCAGCCAGATCAGGATGACCGGAATCGCGAAAAGCGAGCGGAAGAAGACCTGCTGTCCCGGTGGGACGCCCAAGCCCCCCTCCGAAGTCGCCTTGATCAGCGAGGCCATGATGGTGAACACCACCACGCTGATGCATTTCAAAAGTATTCCGCGCAAAGGACTTTGAGGCGTATGAATCGTGTGGATCATGGCAATCTTTGGCAGGCCCATCGCGCCGCATCGGCGACGGCTGGATCGGGATCATCCGCCAAGGCTTCGGCCAGTGGGCGCAGATGTGCAAGCCCCGAATTGCCGATCGCGTAAAGCACATTCCTGACCATCCGGTCGCGCCCGATCCGCTTGATCGGGCTGCCCGAGAAGCGCTCGCGGAAGGCGGCATCGTCCAGCACCACCAGCTCGGCCAGCGCCGGGCCGCCATGCGGGCCGTGATAGCGCAGCTCGGTCGCGGCTTGGGCGAACTTGTTCCACGGGCATGCGGCAAGGCAATCGTCGCAGCCATAGATGCGATTGCCCAGCATGGGCCGCAATTCGGGATCGACCGGGCCTTTATGTTCGATGGTCAGGTAGGAAATGCAGCGCCGCGCATCCAGCTGATAGGGCGCGGGGAAGGCCCCGGTCGGGCAGGCATCAAGGCAGGACCGGCAAGACCCGCAGCGTTCCCGTTCAGGCGCGTCCTTGGGCAGGTCCAGCGTGGTGAAGATCGCGCCCAGAAAGAACCAGCTGCCCAGATCGCGTGACAGCAGGTTCGTGTGCTTGCCCTGCCAGCCCAGACCCGCCGCCTGTGCCAGCGGCTTTTCCATCACCGGGGCGGTGTCGACAAAGACCTTGATCTCGCAGCCGGTCTTCTGGACCAGCCAGCCGCCAAGGCGCTTCAGGCGCTTCTTGACCAGATCGTGGTAATCCTTGCCCTGCGCATAGACGCTGACCGCACCCCGGTCGGGATGCTGGATGATCTCGGACGGGTCATGCTCGGGTGTGTAAAGTTCGGCCAGCATGATGACCGAACGCGCCTCGGGCCACAGCACGTCGGGGGCGGCGCGCCAATGGGTGCGCTCGGCCATCCATTCCATCTGGCCGTGGCGTTCCTTGGCCAGAAACTCGGCCAGCCTTTCGGGCAGATGCGGGTTGGCGTCAGGCGCGCAAATGCCAAGGGCCGAGAAACCCTCGGCCCGTGACTGTTCCTCAAGCGCGGAACGAATTTCGACGGGATCAGAAATCCAGGAGCGCATAATGCGGCGCCGGGTGAACCCCCGGCAGGTGATCGGCCAGAAGGCTACGGAAAGCCGGGCGCGATTTGATCTTGGCGTACCATTCCTGCACTTCCGAGGAATGGGTCCAGTCCACGTCCGAGATGTAATCCAGACAGGACAGATGCGCCGCGGCGGCGAAATCGGCCAGCGTCATCACGTCGCCCGCCAGCCAGCGGCGATGCTCCAGCAGGGATTTCATGTAATCCATGTGATAGCGGATCGAGGACAGCCCCGCCTTGACAGTGCGCGAATCCGGGTAGCCCAGGCGCATGACCTTTTTCCACACGCGTTCGTTCATGACCGGGCGGGTGCATTCATTGGCGAACTTGTCGTCGAACCACGAACACAGGCGGCGCACCTCGTAGCGGTCGATGGCCGAGGCGGGCATCAGTGCCGGGCTGGGATAGCGCTCATCCAGATATTCGCAAATGGCCTGACTTTCGGCCAGCAAGCGGCCGTCCATGCGCAGCACCGGCAGCTTGCCCGCCGGGTTGCGGCGCAGGATCTCGGAGCCGGGTTCCCAGAAGCGGTCCTCGACCAGTTCGACCTCGATGCGTTTTTCGGCCAGGACCAGACGCACCTTGCGGCAATAGGGCGACAGGGCGATGTGATACAGCCTGATCGTGGAGTTGGGCGAGGAAGTATTCATAGAGGGAAAACACCGGAGGTCGTTCGCGGACTATCTTCCTGATACGCTTCGCCTATCGAGGTTTCAACCGCGATGGGGTCAGCGATCAAGCAGCAGGCAGGAATCGCGCCCATCCGCGCGGATGGTGGCGGCCCCATCGGCAATTGCCCGCGCGCGGGCCGTGCCGCCCTGCGGCTTGCGCGATTTCGGAGCAGGCAGGATCGAGGCCAGACCCGCCGCCTGCCTTCCCGTCAGCTTGTCGGGCGTGGTCTTGAAGTAATGCGCGGCGGCAGCATGGACGCCGAAGACGCCGGGGCCGAATTCGGCAAGGTTCAGATAAACCTCGACGATGCGGCGCTTGGACCACAGCATCTCGATCATCGGGGTATACAGCGTTTCCAGTACCTTGCGGGGCCAGCTGCGGCCCTGCCACAGAAAGACGTTCTTGGCCGTCTGCTGCGAGATGGTCGAGGCCCCGCGACTGGAACCCGAAGCAACGACCTTGCGGATCTCGCTCATGTCGAAGCCCCAATGGGCGCAGAAATTGGCATCCTCGGCCGCGACCACCGCGCGCACCATCGCGGGCGAGATATCGTCCAGCGCCGTCCATTCGTGCGGCGTGCCCGGATGTTCGCGCATGCCCGCAATGATCGTCCAGCTGGTCGGCGGGTTGATGAACGAAAAGATGAAGACCAGCACGAACATCAGCGCCAGCAGCCGCAGTCCCAACCAGCGCGCCCAGCCCCAAGTCCACAACGCCGCGCGGCGCATCGGCTGCCAGCGCCGACCTGTTCGGGGCGGTAGCGGCGAGGCGATAGCCTCGGATTCCATGGGGCTGTTCTTGCGGGGCATTGGCGCGTCCTGTCACGCCAATGCCGTTTGCGTCAAGCTTTTGCGCATGTCGCGCAGGGCCGGCTTAGCTTTCGGGGGCTGCCGTGGTGTCGGCGGGGACTTTCGGGACTGCCGGCGGATCGGCCTCGGGGGCGCCCAAGGCGCTGCCCAGCTTGCCACCGGCAAAGGCCTCGCGCAGCTTCTCCTCGGTCTCTTCCGAGAGCGAGGTCTGCATCACCCGGCCACGCTTGTTGAAGGCCTCAAGCCGCGCCAGCACCTTGTCCGCGGTCATCTTGCGCACAAGAATGAACACCGCCGAGCCTCCCGGCGGGATCGACTTGCCCAGATCGCGCATGAAGTCGTCATTGATGCCGATATCGGTGAATTTCCCCGCGATTGCGCCCGAGGCCGCGCCGACCGCCGCACCGATCAGCGGGTTCAGCAGGATCAGCCCGACCAGCGTGCCCCAGAACCCGCCGCCAAGCGCGCCCGCGGCGGTCAGGTTCACGGCCTGATGCAGTTGCACGTTATCGGCGGTGGGCCGGGTCACGACCACGGCATCCTCAAGCTGGATCAGGTATTCCTTTTGCATCTTCACCAGTTCGCTGCGCAGATCGAAGCCGGTGGTTTCATCGTCGAAGGCAATGACAAGCAGGTCGGACATGCGGGAAATCCTTTCGATTTGGAGGGCGCGTCCCAGCCCAGAACGTCCCATCCCGGCACCGCGTTCCCGACGCATCGCATGAAAGATCGACTTGGCTGTAAATCGGGGTTGTCACCCGCCACCCGCTTGATGCCAAATGCAAAGCAGTAAGACAGTCAACAGCGCGGCGGAGTACCCGGATGCTTGTCCAGCTTGTCCATATCCAAGTCCTTCCGGGGAAAAGGCAGGCCTTTCTGGATGCGTTCCGGCTGAACTGGGAAGGGTCGCTGCGCGAACCCGGCAATATCCGTTTCGACGTGCTCTGCGATCCCGAGGATGAGAACAGCTTTTCCATCTACGAAGTCTTTCAGGACGAGGCCGCGCTGGAAGCCCACCGCGCCACCGAACATTACCGCAGGTGCGTCGAACTGATCGCGCCGCTTTCCGACGGGCCGCGCAGCAAGCGCTTCTACCAGCCCGTCATGGTCGAACGGCCCGTGCGCGAAAGCGTCTGAGCCGCGCAGGACGGGACAAAGCGACAGGCCGATGCCGAACCCTCTTCGCCCCTACAACGCCCGGTTCCGCAGGCTGCTTGGCCGACCCGAGCCGGACTTCATGGCCGGTGCGGTGGAAAGCTGGACCGAGGCTCCCTCGGATATCCGCCGCGTGCGCCCGGCGCTGCATTTGCCCGGTCAGCTTGAGCGGGTGCGCGCCAGCGTTTTCGCCAATCTGGCCGAGACGGTCAGTGCCCTGACCCGCGACGGTGAGATGCGCGAGGGCGCGACCACGGGCTGGCGTTTCCGCAATGTCGATCTGATCGACGGCGTGCTTTACGGCGACGGGGCCGAACTGCATCTGCGCAATCGCCAGCGCCGCTACGGGTTGGCCCTGCGCCCGCAACAGGCGGTCAGCGGCGCGCTTTATGAGACATGGACCACGAATCGCTGGTTCGGAAGCTGGCTGATGGAGGGTCCGGCGGCCTGGCTGCTGGCCTCGCGTCGGCACATGGCGATGACCACGGCGGCTCAGCCCAAGCCGGGCAGTCATGCCGCGCGCTATGAGCAGATCATGGGAATCGCGCCTCAGCGGATTGCGGGCGACGTGCATTTCGACGAGCTGATCCTGTTCGGTGACATGTCGAACAATGCCGACAAGCGCCGCAGGCAGCATCAGATGCGCGAAAAGCTGCTGGCTGGGCGCGATCCCAAGCCAGTGCCGGGCGTGTTCCTGCTGCGCGGGACGGCGGGTGATCTGCGGTTGCTGCGCAATGAACGCGAGCTGGCCGAAAGGCTGGCGGCCGAGCGTGGCTTTCTGGTGATCGACCCGCTAGCTGCGACTGCCGATGAGCTGATCGAGGCCTGTAGCGCAGCGCGCGCCATTGTCGGGGTCGAGGGCAGCCAACTGGTCCATGGCATCATCGCCGCCCCCCAAAACGCCGCCATTCTGCCGATCCAGCCGCCTGATCGGGTGGCGGCGACGCTGAAGGGCCTGACCGATCGGCTTGATCAGCGTTTCGGCCTGCTGGTGGCCGAGGGGAATGACACGGTCTTCACGCTGAACTGGCGCGACCTTGCGGCGACGCTGGACCTGTTTGACTGACATGTCTGGAAAGTATGTGCGTGGTTGCGACCACTCTTTCCGGTATCTGGCGATATTCTGGAAAAAGTGGTGAGCCCGACAGGATTCGAACCTGTGACCCACTGATTAAAAGTCAGTTGCTCTACCAACTGAGCTACGGGCCCACTGCACTTGGCGGCTAACTAGGGGTGGTGGCGGACGGGGTCAACCCACGAAATGCCCGGATGAACAGGAAAAATGCGAATGGCCGCAAATTGTTCAAAATGCCCGGTGGAACGGAAAATATAAGTTGGAATTGTGCGAGATGTCGCGTGGGGCAAATTCTCGCCACGCTGTCCATTGATTTGATTTCAAGGGAAAAAGTGGTGAGCCCGACAGGATTCGAACCTGTGACCCACTGATTAAAAGTCAGTTGCTCTACCAACTGAGCTACGGGCCCACTGCACAGGGCGGCTAACTAGGGGCGGCGACTGTTGTGGTCAAGCGGAAAATCACGACCTCTGGAAAAAACATTCGGGCCAGCGTATGTGAGCGATCATGGAACAGCAGCAAAACCTGGACAGGCACGCGCCCTGGCCCTTCATGAAGATGCATGGGCTTGGCAATGATTTCGTGGTCATCGACGGTCGCAAGACCGGCGGTGGGCCGGGCAGTGCCGTGATCGCGGCCATGGCCGACCGGCATTTCGGCGTCGGATTCGACCAATTGGCCGTCATCCTGCCCTCGGATCAGGTCGATGCGCGGCTGGTCTTCTATAATGCTGATGGCTCGATTTCGGCCGCCTGCGGCAATGCCACGCGCTGCATCGCGCGTCATTTGCTGGACGAATCAGGCGCGAAAACGCTGCGTCTGGCCACTGATCATGCGGTCCTGATGGCCGAGGATGCCGGAAACGGCCTGACCCGCGTGAACATGGGGCCGCCGGTGCTGGACTGGGACCGCATCCCCTTGGCGCAGGATATCGACACGCTGCATCTGCCGATCGACGGCGATCCGGTCGCGACCGGCATGGGCAATCCGCACATGACCTTCTTTGTCCCCGACGTCTCCGGCATCCATCTGGAGCATTTCGGCCCCATCCACGAGAATCACCCGCTTTATCCGCAGCGCACCAATGTGGAAATCGTGCAGGTCGTCTCGAAGGACGAGATCATCCTGCGCATCTGGGAACGCGGGACCGGGATCACCTGGGCCTCGGGGTCGTGTTCCTGCGCGGCAGTTGTCGCCGCGGCACGGCGCGGGCTGACGGGTCGCCGGGTCAAGGTGAACGTGCCCGGCGGCGTGCTGGAAATCGACTGGCGCGAGGACGGGGTCTGGATGACCGGCCCGACCGCGCATGTCTTTGACGGGGTGTGGCGCGGATGAAGGATCAGGCGAACACTCCGGTCTTTGCGACACTTGGCTGTCGGCTGAACGCCTATGAGACCGAGGCCATGCGCGAAATGGCCGATGCGGCGGGGCTGAAAGGCGCGGTGATCGTGAACACCTGCGCCGTCACCGCCGAGGCCGTCCGCAAAGCCCGGCAGGAAATCCGCCGCCTGTCGCGCGAAAATCCCGGCGCGCCGGTGATTGTCACCGGCTGCGCGGCCCAGACCGAACCCGAGACTTTCGCCGCGATGCCCGAAGTCTCGCGCGTGATCGGCAACCATGAAAAAATGCAGCCCGCGACCTGGACCAGCATTCAGGCCCCCGACCTGATCGGCCAGACCGAAAAGGTGCAGGTCGATGACATCATGTCGGTCAAGGAAACCGCGGGCCATCTGATCGACGGTTTCGGCCGCCATCGTGCCTATGTGCAGGTCCAGAACGGCTGCGACCACCGCTGCACCTTCTGCATCATTCCTTACGGCCGTGGCAATTCGCGCTCGGTCCCTGCGGGCGTCGTCGTCGACCAGATCAAGCGTCTGCGCGATCGCGGCTTCAACGAAGTCGTGCTGACCGGGGTCGATCTGACCTCATGGGGTGCCGACCTGCCGGGCCAGCCGAAACTGGGCGATCTGGTCATGCGCATTCTGCGGCTGGTTCCCGATCTGCCGCGCCTGCGCATCAGTTCGATCGATTCGATCGAGGCCGATGAGAATCTGATGCTGGCCATCGCCAGCGAACCCCGCTTGATGCCGCATCTGCATCTGTCCTTGCAGGCGGGCGACGACATGATCCTGAAACGGATGAAGCGCCGCCACCTGCGCGACGACGCCATCCGCTTCTGCGAGGATGCGCGCAAGCTGCGTCCCGGCATCGTCTTTGGTGCCGATATCATTGCCGGTTTCCCGACCGAAACCGAGGAAATGTTCGAGAACAGCCTGAAGCTGGTCGATGATTGCGGCCTGACCTTCCTGCATGTCTTTCCCTATTCCGCGCGCAAGGGCACGCCCGCCGCGCGGATGCCGCGTGTCGCCGGTCCCGCGATCAAGGAACGTGCGGCCCGTCTGCGCGCCAAGGGTGATGCGGCATTGTCCAGCCATCTGCAGGCACAGATCGGCCAGACCCGTCTGGTCCTGACCGAAGGCCCGCGTCTGGCCCGGACCGAGCACTTCACCGAAGTCTCCTTCGACCGCGACATGCCCGAAGGCTCGCTGATCGAAGTCGCGATCATCGGCCATGACGGGCAACGGCTGATCGCCTGAATCCTGCTGCCGGGGCGCATGTCCCCGGCCGCGAATGGCCGATATGCCACGCGAAATTGCGCCACACCCATCCATTTCGACAGGTAGGTGAACAATTTCTTGCTGCATGGCAGCATGGCCAATAATTCTTTGCGGATGACGCTTCTTTACACACATCCGTCGGGATTTCGGCATGTTACGCCACCCAGCCACCCCGAACAGGTGGCAAGGCTTGACGCCGTGGAAAAAGCCTTGGCCGATCTGGAGCTTGACCGCCGCGACGCCCCCGATGCCACGGATGACGACATCCTGCGCTGTCATCCGCTGGCCTATCTGTCGATGGTGCGACGCAAGGTCCCGTCCGAAGGCTGGACCATGCTTGATGCCGATACCTACCTGTCGCCGGGCAGCCTGATCGCCGCGCGCCATGCGGTTGGCGGCGTCTGCGCGGCGGTGGATGCGGTGCTGGCGGGGCAGGGACGCAATGCCTTTGTCGCCATGCGCCCGCCGGGGCATCATACCGAACGCGCCCGTCCCATGGGGTTCTGCATCTTCAACTCGATCGCCATCGGCGCGATGCGGGCGCTGGATCACCACGGTCTGGACCGGGTGGCAGTGCTGGATTTCGATGTCCATCACGGCAATGGTACGCAGGATCTGCTGTGGAATGAACCGCGTGCCTTTTTCGCCTCGACCCATCAGTATCCGCTGTATCCCGGGACCGGCGCGGCCAGCGAACGCGGCGCCCATGACCAGATCATGAATGTCCCCCTGCATTCTGGCACCGATGGCGGCCCGGCCCGCGACGCTTGGGCGGCAATCTGCGCGCGTGTCGTCGACTGGCAGCCGCAGCTGGTTCTGGTCTCGGCCGGGTTCGACGCGCATGTCGATGATCCGCTGGCCTCGCTGGCCTGGGACGAGGGCGATTTCGGCGCAATTACGCGGATGATCTGCGACGCGGCGGCTGCATGTTCGGCCCCGGTGGTATCGGTCCTCGAAGGCGGTTATGATCTGGCCGCTTTGGGCCGCTCGGCGCGCGTCCATGTCCAAGTTCTGAGGGAGACGGCCGCATGACCGGGATCGAAAACATGTCCTTCGAGGAAGCCATGCGCGAGCTTGAGGCGACCGTCGGCAAGCTTGAGCATGGTGAGGCCACGCTTGAGGAATCGATCGCACTTTACGAACGCGGTGCGGCGCTGCGCGCCCATTGCGACAAGGTCCTGCGCGCTGCCGAGGAACGGGTCGAGAAAATCACCCTTGCCGCCAATGGCCAGCCGACCGGCACGGTCCCCGTCGAGGGGCTGTGATGCAAGCCCGCCTTGAGGATGTGAAGGCGCAGGTCCAGACCGCGCTTGATGAGGCCATGGCGCATCTGCCGCCGGGCGAGCTTTCCGACGCGATGCGCTATGCCTGTATCGGCGGCAAGCGGCTGCGCGCCTTTCTGGTCATGGAATCGGCGCGGCTTTTCGGCCTGTCCGACCGCGAATCCCTGCCCGTCGCCGCCGCTGTCGAGGCGCTGCACGCCTATAGCCTTGTCCATGACGATCTGCCGTCGATGGATGACGACGACCTGCGCCGCGGCCTGCCGACCTGCCATATCCAATGGTCCGAAGCGACCGCCATTCTGGCCGGCGACGCGCTGCAGACGCTGGCCTTCGGTCTGCTGACCGAAGCCCAGATCGGTGGCCCGGAAACCCGCCTGTCGCTGATCCGCGCCTTTGCCGAGGCTGTTGGTGCGCGCGGCATGGTCTGGGGTCAGGCACTGGACATCGCCGCCGAAACCGCGATCCAGCCGCTGGACATCATCGCCATCAAGCGGCTGCAAGGCGCCAAGACCGGCGCGCTGATAGTGTTCTCGGCCACCGCAGGCGCGATCATGGCGGGTGAGGACACCGCTGCCCTGACCGAATATGCCCGCAATATCGGCCTCGCCTTCCAGATTCAGGACGACATTCTGGACGTGACCGGCAATGAGGCTGAGACCGGAAAACGCCTGAACAAGGACGATGCCGCGGGCAAGGCGACCTTTGTTTCGCTGCTGGGCCTTGACGGCGCGCAGGATAAGGCGCGCAAACTGGTCCGTGCCGCCGAGGCCGCACTTGAACCCTATGGCGACGATGCCGGAAACCTGCGCCAACTTGCGCGGTTTATCATCGAACGCGACGCCTGAAATTCCAGACGAAAGGGTCAGCCATGAGCCAGACCGACCAACCCGACCGCCCCGCGACGCCGGTGCTTGACCGTGTCAGCCTGCCCTCGGACATGAAGGCGCTGACCGACCGAGAGCTGATCCAGCTGGCCGACGAACTGCGCGCCGAAACGATCAGCGCCGTGTCCTGCACCGGCGGCCATCTGGGCGCGGGGCTGGGCGTCGTTGAACTGACCGTGGCGCTGCATGCCGTGTTCGAGACGCCCCGCGACAAGATCATCTGGGACGTGGGCCATCAATGCTACCCGCACAAGATCCTGACCGGGCGTCGCGACCGCATCCGCACCCTGCGCACCGAAGGCGGGCTGTCGGGCTTCACCAAGCGTTCCGAAAGCCCCTATGACCCGTTCGGGGCCGGGCACAGCTCGACCTCGATCAGCGCGGCGCTGGGTTTTGCGATGGCGCGCGAATTGGGCGGCGATCCGGGCGATGCGATCGCGGTGATCGGCGATGGCGCGATGACCGCCGGCATGGCCTTTGAGGCGATGAATAATGCGGGCGATCTGGGCAAGCGCCTGTTCGTAGTGCTGAACGACAATGAAATGTCGATTGCGCCGCCGACCGGGGCACTGTCGCGCTATCTGACCCGGCTTTATGCCGAACGTCCACTGCAGGATCTCAAGGCCATGGCCAAGGGCGCGGTGGGCTTCCTGCCGCCGACCCTGCAAGAGGGTGCGCGCCGTGCCAAGGAAATGCTCAAGGGTATGACCATCGGCGGCACCCTGTTCGAGGAACTGGGCTTTTCCTATGTCGGCCCGGTCGACGGCCATGACCTGACCCAGCTTCTGCCGCTGCTGCGCACCCTGCGCGAGCGCGCGACCGGCCCGGTGCTGATCCATGCGGTGACGAAAAAGGGCAAGGGCTATGCCCCGGCCGAACGCGCCGCCGACAAGGGCCACGCGACCGCGAAATTCGACGTGGCGACCGGCACGCAGGCCAAGGCGAAATCCAACGCGCCCAGCTACACCTCGGTCTTTGCCCGGGCGCTGGTCGATCAGGCGTCGCGCGATGACAAGATCGTGGCCGTGACCGCCGCCATGCCGGACGGGACCGGGCTGAACCTGTTCGCGGAACGCTTCCCACGCCGCTGCTTCGACGTGGGCATCGCGGAACAGCATGCCGTGACCTATGCGGCGGGGCTGGCGGCGGGGGGCATGAAGCCCTTCTGTGCGCTTTACTCGACCTTCCTGCAGCGCGGCTATGATCAGGTCGTGCATGACGTGGCGATCCAGCGCCTGCCGGTGCGCTTTGCCATCGACCGCGCCGGGCTGGTTGGTGCCGACGGTGCGACCCATGCCGGGGCCTATGACATCGCCTTCATGGCGAACTTGCCCGGCATGGTCGTCATGGCCGCCGCCGATGAGGCCGAGCTGGTCCATATGGTCGCCACCGCCGCTGCCCATAATGACGGCCCCATTGCCTTCCGCTATCCGCGCGGCGAGGGCATGGGCGTCGAGATGCCGGAACGCGGCACCCCGCTGGAAATCGGCAAGGGCCGCGTCATCTGCGAAGGCAAGCGCGTCGCCATCCTGTCCTTCGGCACCCGTCTGGCCGAGGTCATGCGCGCCCGCGAGGAGCTGGTGGCGCTTGGCATCCAGCCGACCGTGGTCGATGCGCGCTTTGCCAAACCTCTCGACCGCGAATTGATCCTGCGCCTTGCGGCCACGCATGAGGCACTGATCACCATCGAGGAAGGCTCGGTCGGCGGCTTCGGCAGTCTGGTCGCGCAGCTTCTGTCGGATGAGGGCGTCTTTGATGACGGGCTGCGCTTCCGCCAGATGGTCCTGCCCGACACCTTCATCGACCATGCCAGCCCCGAAGCCATGTACCGCGAGGCGCGCATGTCCGCCCCCGACATCAAGGCCAAGGTGCTGGAAGTGCTGGGCATCGCCCAGATCGCCGAACGGCGGGCGTGACCCGGTCCGGCTGAAACATATTCTCTAACCGTGGCGAAAGCGCACGGACCGACTGACAGGAAAGATCCCTCGATGCTGCGTATCCTTATGACCGGACTTGCGCTGACCCTGCCGCTGGCGCTCAACGCGCAGGAGGCCCCCGCCGCTGCCGCGCCGAAATCGGCCCCGGCAGCTGCACCCGCCCCGGCAGCCGAGGCTGCCAAGCCGGCCGCGCCCGCTCCGGCAGCGGCTCCAGCTGCCCCGGCCCCGGCCCCGGCACAGGCCGCGCAGGCCAAGCCGCCGGAATATCTGCCCAATCTCTACGACGTTACCGTGGTCGAGACATGGGACACGCTGAACGTGCGCGAGACGCCGGACGGGCAGGGCAAGGTCATCGCGACGCTGCCCGCCACCGCCAAGGGGATCGAGCTGCTGGCCCGCGACCGCGAGGGCAAGTGGGGCAAGGTCAATGTCGGCGAACAGACCGGCTGGGTTGCCCTGCGCTTCCTGAAACTGGAACCGGGCATCTGGCAGCCCGCCTCGCTGCCGCAAAGCCTGCATTGCAGCGGGACCGAACCGTTCTGGTCACTGAAAGCCGTGAAATCCGGGCTGGTCTTTTCCGAACCCGACCAACCCGAGCGCCAGCTGGAACTGCGCAAGGTTATGGATCGCGGCATCGAGGGCGAACCGACCCGCGGCCTGATCGCCGGCGACGGCAAGGGCCGGGTCACCGCCTTCATGCGCCCGGCGCAATGCAGCGACGGGATGTCGGATCGTGACTTTGCACTGGCGGTGTCGGTCATCCTTGACGGTCAGGACATGCCGTCGCGGATGCTGACCGGCTGCTGCTCGATCGCGCGCTGATCGTCAGTCGTCAGGGGCGGCCAGCAGCGCCGCCAATCCGCTGCGGTAATCGGGGTGGATCAGGGTAATGCCCAGCTCCTCCTTGATGCGGCGGTTCGAGACGCGCTTGCTTTCGGCATAGAAAGACCGGGCCATCGGCGTCATCTCGGCGGTGGCGAAATCCTCGGCCGGTGGCAGGGGAAGGCCCAGCAGGGTGGCGGCATGGGCGATGACTTCCTCGGGTGGGGCAGGGTCATCGTCGCACAGGTTATAGATCCCGCCCGCGCGCGGGGCCTTGATCGAGGCCAACAGCACCTGCGCGATATCCTCGGCATGGATGCGGGAAAACACCTGCCCCGGCTTCACGATGCGCCGCGCCGTGCCCGCCCGGACCTTGGCGAAGGGGCCGCGCCCCGGCCCATAGATCCCGGCAAGGCGAAAGATATGCAGGGGCAGGCCGCTGGCCGCAGCCAGTTCCTGCCAGCCCTGCTCGGCTGCCACCCGCTCGACCCCGCGACGGGTCGAAGGGGTCAGGGGCGTCGTCTCATCGACCCAGCCACCAGCGTGATCCCCGTAAACCCCGGTCGTCGACAGATAACCCAGCCAGCGCGGCTGGGCGCGGGCGATATCGTCGGCGAACTCGGCCAGGGCAGGGTCGCTGCCCGCTTCCGGTCCGGCCGAGATCAGGATGGCATCGGCCTGTGCGATGCGCTCGCGGATCGCGGGCACATCGCCCGGCCATAGCAGCGGCTCGGCCCCGGTCGCCGCCACGCGTTCGGGGGCGCTGCGGGTCGTGCCGGTCACCTCCCAGCCCTCGGCCCGCAAGAGCGGCGTCAGGAAGCCAGCGGAATAGCCATGGCCAAGGACCAGCATCCTCATGCCCGGCCCCGCAGGATCTCGGCGGCCATTTCAAACGAGCGGTGGCGGGCCTGCTGGTCGTAAATATTGCCGACAAGGATCAGCTCATCCGGGCGGTAGCGGGCGATCAAACCGTCCAACTGCGCGGCGACGGTCGCGGGTGCACCGACAGCGCTGACCGACAACGCCTGCTGAACCGAGGGCAGCACCGCCGCCGGAACCTCCTGCGAGATGTCATCGACCGGCGGAGGCAGCAGTCCCGGAGTGCCCAGCCGCAGCCGGGCAAAGCTGATCATCTGGCTGGTGCGCAACCGCTGCGCCTGCGCATCGGTATCGGCCACGATCACGTTCACCGCCAGCATGAAGCGCGGACGCTCGCCAAAGGGCGTCTGCTCGAAGCGTTCGCGGTAAAGTTGCACGGCCTGATCCAGATCGCCGGGCGCGAAATGGCTGGCAAAGGCATAGGGCAGACCCAGCGCCGCCGCCAGACTGGCACCATAAAGCGACGAGCCCAGAATCCACACCGGAACATTTGTGCCCTGACCGGGATGGGCGGCAACGCGGGCCTGCGGCTGCTCGGGGCCCAGATAGCGCAGCAGCTCGACCACGTCGTTCGGGAAGTCCTCGTTGCGCGACATGCTGCGGCGAAGCGCATGCATCACCGCGCCATCGCCGCCCGGCGCGCGGCCTAGCCCCAGATCGATGCGGTCGCCATGGATGGTGGCCAGCGTCCCGAACTGTTCGGCAATGGCCAGAGGCGCGTGATTGGGCAGCATGACGCCACCCGCGCCGACCCGGATTGTCCGGGTCTGACCGGCGACATGGTTGATCAGCACCGAGGTCGCCGCGCTGGCGATGCCGGGCATATTGTGATGCTCGGCCAGCCAGAAGCGGTGATAGCCCCAGTCCTCGGCGGCCTGCGCCAGCGCCACGGAATTGGCGATGGCCTGACGGGCATCCGAGCCCTCGGCCACGACGGCCAGATCAAGAATGGAAAATTGCATCGGGATCACTCCTTTGCATGTCAGATAGGCGCGCCTCAGCCCGCTTGCCAGTGCCGATGGCGGCTGGCACAGTTCCGGAAAAAGGAGCAGCGCGCATGATGACCGACCATCGGCAATTGCCGGTCGAGACCCCCGAAGTGGCAGGAATGGTCTATTTCGACGACCCCGACGCCGCCGTTGCCCATCTGATCAAGCTTTATGAGCGTGCCTCGCATTTCCTGCTGGACCGTTTCATGGCCACGCTTGAGGGCACGCAGCCGCAGGCCCGCTACCGCGCCTTTTATCCGGAATTGCGGATGATCGTGTCGAGCCATGCCAAGACCGACTCGCGCCTGTCCTTTGGTCATGTCGCGCTGCCGGGCAGCTATTCGACGACGGTGACGCGGCCCGATCTGTTCCGCGGCTATCTGACCGAACAGATCGCCCTGCTGATGAAGAATCACGGGGTCGCGGTTGCCGTGGGCGACAGCGACACACCGATGCCGGTGCATTTCGCGGTGGCGACGCAAAGCACGCTGAATGTGCCGCAGGAGGGCGTTCTGTCCTTCCCGCTGCGCGATGTTTTCGACGTGCCCGACCTGAACACGATGAACGACGACATCGTGAACGGCACCGCCGGGCCGAACCCGGATGGCAGCCATCCGCTGGCGCCCTTTACCGCGCAGCGCGTGGATTACTCGCTGGCGCGGCTGTCGCATTACACCGCGACCCTGCCCGAGCATTTCCAGAATTTCGTGCTGTTCACCAACTACCAGTTCTACGTCGATGAATTCGAGGCCTTCGCCCGCCGCGCCCTTGGCGATCCGGATTCGGGCTATACCGAATTCGTCGCCCCCGGGAACCAGATCCTCGAACGCCCCGAGGATCTGCTGGTCACCGGTGCCAAGACGCCGCAGATGCCCGCCTATCACCTGAAGCGCCCGGATGGTGATGGAATCACGCTGGTGAACATCGGGGTGGGGCCCTCGAACGCCAAGACGGCCACGGACCATATCGCGGTGCTGCGCCCGCATGCCTGGCTGATGGTCGGCCATTGCGCCGGGCTGCGCAACAGCCAGTCCCTGGGCGATTTCGTGCTGGCCCATGCCTATCTGCGCGAGGATCACGTGCTGGACGACGACCTGCCGGTCTGGGTGCCGATCCCGGCCTTGGCCGAGGTGCAGGTGGCGTTGCAGGACGCCGTGGCCGAGGTCACGCAGCTGGAAGGCTATGAGCTGAAGGGCATCATGCGCACCGGCACCGTCGCCACCATCGACAACCGCAACTGGGAATTGCGCGACCAGTCCGGCCCGGTGCAGCGCCTGTCGCAATCGCGGGCAGTGGCGCTGGACATGGAAAGCGCGACCATCGCCGCGAATGGTTTCCGCTTCCGCGTGCCCTACGGCACCTTGCTGTGCGTTTCCGACAAGCCCCTGCACGGAGAGCTGAAGCTGCCCGGCATGGCCACGGATTTCTATCGCACGCAAGTTGCCAATCATTTGATGATCGGAATTCGTGCAATGGAGAAGCTGCGCGCGACTCCGCTTGATCGGATACATTCGCGCAAGTTGCGCTCATTCAACGAGACGGCGTTCCTGTAACGGGCCTGCATGGCGGCTTGTTTCGCAGCGTTTGCTGGGGATAATCCGCCAAAAATGGCTTGCACCCTTCTCAAAAAGCTTGTGTAGCGACGCGCATGCCGCCAAGGTGGCGTCCGAAAATTTCCCGAATGGGAAACAACGAGGAGACAGACTAATGGCTCAGGCCGCTTCCAAACCGATGACCAAGACCCAGCTGGTCGCCACGCTGGCCGAAGAAATGGGCAGCGACAAGAAGACCGCTACCGCTGCGCTGGACGCGCTTTCGGCCGTTGTCGCCAAGACCGTCGCCGATGGCGGCGCTCTGACCCTGCCGGGCATCGGCAAAGTCGCCTGCCGCGCCCGCCCCGAGCGTCAGGTCCGCAATCCGCAGACCCAGGAAATGATGACCAAGCCCGCCGACAAGGTGGTCAAGATCACCATCGCGAAAGCGCTGAAGGACAGCGTCAACGCCTGATCCTTGGCAGATCACAAATTCGGGGCCGTGCAGATCTGCGCGGCCCCTTTTCATGCGCATGCATGCGGGGTTCCGCCGGTCCGCGGGTTTTGCCTTGCGCACGCGCGCTCGTATGGTAGCCCGGCTGTGACGGATTGACGCGAGGGCGGCAGGACATGGATTTGCGGGCAATTACGATGGGGGTCGGGTTCGCGCTGTTCTGGGCCTCGGCATTCACCACGACGCGGATCATCGTCACCGCCGCGCCGCCCCTGACCGCACTGGTCATCCGTTTTGCGCTGTCAGCGGTCATCGCCATTCCGCTGGCACTGGCGATGGGGCAAAGCCTGCGCCTTAGCCGGGCCGAATGGCGCACCGTCATCATCTTTGGCATCTGCCAGAACGCGCTGTATCTGGGTCTGAACTGGATCGCGATGCAGCATGTCGAGGCCTCGGCCGCCGCCATCATCGCCTCGATGATGCCGCTGGTCGTGGCGTTCCTTGGCTGGCTGCTTTACCGCGAGAAATTGCGGCCGATGGCAGTGGCGGGGCTGGTACTGGGCGTCATCGGGGTCTGTGTGATCATGGGCGTGCGGCTGAAGCACGGTCTGGACGTGCCGGGCATGATCCTGTGCCTGATCGCGGTGGTGGCGCTGGCGGTGGCAACGCTGGCCGCGCGTGGCGTCGGCGGCAGTCCCAACATGATGACCATCGTCGCCATGCAGATGGCGGTTGGCGCGGTCACGCTGGCCATTCCCGCCGCGATCATGGAATGGGGCCGCCCCGTCGAATGGAGCGGCCGCCTGCTGTGGTCCTTCCTTTACACGGTGCTGGCGCCGGGAATCGGCGCGACATGGATCTGGTTCCTGCTGGTCGGCCGCGTCGGTGCGGTCCGGGCCGCGACCTTTCACTTCCTGTCGCCGATCTTCGGCGTGGCCATTGCCGCAGCACTGCTGGGCGAACGGTTCGGCGCCTCGGACGTGATCGGCGCGGGCGTGGTGGCGGCGGGCATCCTGATGGTGCAGCTGGCCCGGCTGCCCGCCGCCGCGCCGCCTCAGCCGTCCAGTTCCGCCGTCCGCGCCATCGACGGGCGCGACTGAACCCGACCTGCCCATTCCGCGACGGCGGGGGTGCTTTTCATCACGTCGCCGAAATAGATGAACGGCCCCGCCACCAGCAGATCCGCCGCCGAGAAGCTGTCGCCCAGCAACCAGGGTTGCCGTGTCAGCACCTCGTCCAGCCGCGCCAGCATGGTGGCGTAATCGCGGAAGGTGGCGTCCAGCGCCGGGTGTTTCAGCCCGGTGAACTCCAGAACCGCGACCGGTTCGACCACGCCCTGATACCAGAACAGCCAACTCAGATATTCGCCGCGCTTCGGATCGCCGGGCAGAGGGCCCATGCGCCCCTCGGGGAACAGGTCGGTCAGATACAGCATGATCGCGCCGCGTTCGCGGATATGGTCATGGCCGTTCACCAGATAGGGCACCTTGCCCTCGGGGTGGGGGTTGGCGGGATCGCGCCCGCCCGAGCCGTCCTGACGCGGAATGGTGACATGACGGATCTCGACCTCATCAAGCGCGTCGAGTTCGATCAGCAGGGAAAGGATGCTGGTCGAGCGGCTTTTCGGCGAATGGAATAGGGTCAGCATGCTGGCCTCCTGTTGTGGATGCGGGCAGGATGCGCCATCCCTGCTGACAGAAGGTGACAGTATGTCCCGTACCGACCGGTTGATGCGACTGATGGATGCGCTGCGCCGTCTGCCCGCGCCCGTCACCGCCGCGCGTCTGGCGGACGAAACCGGGGTGTCGCCCCGCCAGCTTTATCGCGACATCGCCACCTTGCGCGCCGGGGGCGCCCTCATCGATGGCGAGGCGGGTCTGGGCTATTCCCTGACCGAGGACCCGGCGCTTCCGCCACAAAGCTTCTCGCGGCTGGAAATCGAGGCGCTGCTGCTGGCCGTCTCCGGCCTGCGGGCTTTGGCCGATGACGCGCTGGCCCGCGCCGGAGAGGACGCGCTGGCCCGGATCATTGCCACCCTGCCGGAATCGCAGGGCCGTCACGCCATGCATGCGACCATGCGCCTGTTCCGGCCCGCCGCCACCCGGCCCGCGCCCTCGGTCGACATGGACCTGCTGCGCCAGTCGCTATGGGAGGAACGCAGTCTGCTGATCGACTATCTGGACCTGAACGACCAGCCCAGCCAACGCGAGATCTGGCCTCTGGGCCTGAGCTACAGCGACAACAGCATGATGCTGCTGGCCCATTGCCGTCTGCGCGAGGATTTCCGCGTGTTTCACGTTCCCCGCATCACACGGATGGAGCGCGGCCCGACCAGCTTTCGCCCGCGTCGGGTCGCGCTGTTGCGTGACTATGTCGGCAGCAGGGCTACTCGGCCGCCAGCGGGGTAAAGATCGCCGTCGAGCGGTCGCAGCGGTAATGCCGCAGATATTCCTGTGCGTGATCGGCAAGGTTGCAGACCGCGTCCAGAATCGCGTCCACCTCGGCGCGGGGTGCGGCCCAGCAAAGGTTCAGGCGGACAAAGCCCGGCTTCTCGATCTCCTCGCCCGCAAGGATCGCGGCGCGCATCCGGTCGGATTCGGCGCGCGAAAGGCCCAGCAGGTGATGGACATAAGGCCCGGCGCAGGCACAACCGCCACGCGCCTGCACGCCGTGCAGGTCCGACAGCATCCGCGTCGCCAGTTGTTGATGGACAAAGCCGCCTTGCCCGTCGCGAACACGGAAGCTGAAGAAAGGCAGGCGCGGCGCGTCCAGATTACCCAGCAACTGAATGCGCGGATGCGACCCCAGCCGTTTCAGCCCCAGAGCCAGCCATTCAGCATTGCGGGTGTCGATGGCATCCTGCCCGACCGCCGCCTTGGTCAGGAAAACCAGCGCCGCGCGAATGTCGCCAACGACGTTGGGCGTCCCGCCTTCCTCGCGCGCCTCAAGCGAGGTCGAATAATCATGCCCCTCGGGCGAGACGAAACGCACCGTGCCCCCGCCGGGCAGGGTCGGGCGACTGGCCGTCACTGCATCGCGGCGCACCACCAGCACGCCCGAGGCCCCCGGTCCGCCGATGAACTTGTGCGGCGAGGCGACCACAGCATCCATCCCCAGACCCATGTCGATCGGCAGATACGGCGCACCGCCCGCATAATCCCAGACCACCCGCGCGCCCGCAGCCTTCAGCAGCGCCGTGACCTGCGCGACATCGGTCAGCGTGCCGGTGACATTCGAGGCCGCCGAGAACGCGCCGATGACCGGGCCTTCCGCTGCTGCCAATGCGGCGCGCAGGGCGTCCAGATCGGGGCCGCCCGTCACGGCTTCGGGGATGTCCACGACCCGCGCCCCGCTTTCGCGCCAGGGCAGGATGTTCGAGTGATGCTCATAGGGGCCGATCAGCACCGTGGTGCCGGGGCCAGCACCCAACAGATGCACCAGCCGGTTGATGCCCTGCGTCGCCCCCGAGCCGGTGAAGATCACCGCATGTTCGGGTCCCGCGCCGACGCATTCCGCAATTGCCGCGCGGCCCGCGCGCCGCAGGCGCGTCATGGTGCCGCCGCAATGGCTGGCCTCGGTATGGCTGTTGGCATACCAAGGCAGGACGTTTTCCATCACCCATTGTTCTATCGAGCGCAGTGCCCGCCCCGAGGCAATGTAATCGGCATAGATCAGCGGACGGGGGCCGAAAGGCCCGTCGATCACCGCATCGCGGCCGATCAACCCGTCATGGATCGTGTGCAGGGGGGTATCGCCCAACTGGGCAAGATAGCTGTCAAAGGGGGGCATGGTCTTCCTCGTACTCCTGACCCATCTTGACCCGGACCGCTTAGATAATCATTTTCGATTTTTGCATCGATCAGGGAATATGGTTGTCAAATGGGCGCGCAGGGGCACGATTTCGATGAAATTGACAACAGGCTTCTAGTGCTGCTGCAGCGCGATGCCAGCCTGTCCCAGCGCGAACTGGCCGAGCGCGTCGGTTTGTCGCAGAACGCCTGCTGGCGGCGGCTGAACCGTTTGACCGAAATGGGCGTGCTGAAAGGCAGCCGCGCCATGATCGATCCCGCTGCCCTTGGGTTGCAACTGACCATCTTCATCATGATCCGCACCCGCCATCACGACGACGCCTGGGCCCGCCGTTTCCGCGCCCGGATCGAGGCTCAGCCCGAGATCATTGAGTTCCACCGCATCGGCGGCGAATGGGATTATATGGCCAAGGCGGTCACCAGCGGCATGGCTGGCTATGACGCGCTGTACAAGCGCCTGATCACGGATATGGATCTGGAACGCGTGACCGGCGTTTTCTCGATGGAAACCATGTTCGAGGGGCGGCCTCTGGTTCCGACGGGTTGATTTTCACGAAATGTTCTTCACCTTGGGGTCATGCAAGCCGACAGGATCCTTCATCCGACCGAGGCCGGCCTTTACTGTCCCGAGGGCGGTTTCCACATTGACCCGCTGCGCCCGGTCGAACGCGCGCTGATCACCCATGGTCATTCCGACCATGCCCGCGCGGGGCACGGCGCGGTTCTGGCCACGGCGCAGACGCTGGACATCATGCGCCTGCGCATGGGGCCGGATTTTGCAGGGACGACCCAGATTGCCGATGGCCCGCTGCGGATCGGCGGCGTCACCGTCGATTTCCGCCCGGCGGGACATGTGCTGGGGTCCAGCCAGATTTCGGTGACCTCGGGGGATTGTCGGATCGTCGTTTCGGGCGACTATTCCCGTGCACCGAACCCGACCTGCGCCCCGTTCGAACCTGTCGCCTGCGATGTCTTTGTGACCGAGGCGACCTTTGGCCTGCCGGTCTTCCGCTTTCCGGGTCCGGCGACGCAGGTGGCCAAGCTGATCGCCAGCATGGCCGAATATCCCGACCGCCCACATCTGATCGGCGCCTATGCCTTGGGCAAGGCGCAGCATGTGATCGCGCTGATGCGCGAGGCGGGCTATGACGCACCGATCGCCATCCACGGCGCGCTGCAGGCGATGTGCGATTACTACCGCACGCAGGGCGTTGATCTGGGTGTGCTGGTCCCCGCGACCGCCGATCAGGTCACGGCACAACTGGTGATAGCCCCGCCCTCGGCCTTTGCCAGCCCATGGGTGCAGCGTTTCCGCGATCCGGTGATCGGCTTTGCCTCGGGCTGGATGGCGGTCCGGGTGCGGGCGCGGCAGCGTGGGGTCGAACTGCCGCTGATCATCAGCGATCATGTCGACTGGCCCGCGCTGACCGCGACCCTGACAGAGCTGTCCCCGTCCGAGGTCTGGGTCACCCATGGCGCCGAGGAGGGCGTGATCCGCTGGTGCGAACTTGCGCAGATTCCCGCCCGCCCGCTGCGGCTGGTGGGCTATGAGGACGAGGCCGAATGAAAGCCTTTGCCGCCCTGCTGGAACGACTGGCCTTTACGCCCTCGCGCAATGCCAAGCTGCAATTGCTGCAGCATTATCTGGAACGCATCCCCGATCCGGACCGGGGTTGGGCGCTGGCCGCGCTGACCGGGGATTTGCAATTGCGCACCGTCACGCCCAGCCTGCTGCGCGGCTTGGCGGCGGAACGGGTGGACGATCAGCTTCTGTCGCTCAGCTATGATTTCGTGGGCGATCTGGCTGAAACCATCGCGCTGATCTGGCCTGATGGCGCGCAGGACGATCCGCCGCTGTCGCAGGCGGTGGCGTTGTTGCAGGGGACTGGCAAGGTTGCCTTGCCCGCGGCGATTGCGGCGATGCTGGACCGGCTTGGCCCGTCCGAGCGGCTGGCTTTTCTGAAGCTGGCGACGGGGAACCTGCGCATTGGCGTCTCGGCCCGGATGGCGCGGCTGGCGCTGGCGGGAATGGGTGCGCCGACCGTCCCCGAGCTTGAGGAAATCTGGCACGGCCTGACCCCGCCCTATGCGCCGCTGTTTGGCTGGATCGCGGGCGGGGTGAAGCCGGAAAGCGCCGCCTTGGCCCCGTTCCGCCCGGTGATGCTGTCCACCCCCACCGATCTGGCCGAACTCAGTGCCTTGGAGCCGACGGATTTCCATGCCGAGTGGAAATGGGATGGCATCCGCGTGCAGGCGGTCAGCGACGGCGGCGTGCGGCGACTGTATTCGCGGACCGGAGAGGATATTTCCGCAGCCTTTCCCGATGTGATCGCCGCGATGGAGTTCGACGGCACGGTGGATGGCGAATTGCTGGTCCGCCGCGATGCCGAGGTCGCCCCTTTCGGCGATCTGCAAAAGCGGCTGAACCGGAAGTCCGTGGGCAAGGGCCTGCTCACCAGTCACCCGGCCGGGCTGCGGCTTTACGATCTGCTGATCTGGCAGGGCCGCGACCTGCGTGGCCTGCCGCTTGAGGAACGCCGCGCCATTCTGGACAGCGCGGATTTCGGGCCGCGCATCGATGTGTCACCGCTGCTGGACTTTGCCAACTGGGATGATCTGGCGGCATTGCGTGCCGATCCTCCGGCTGCGGTGATCGAGGGGGTGATGATCAAGCGCCGCGACAGCCCCTACATTGCCGGGCGTCCGCGCGGGCCATGGTTCAAGTGGAAGCGCGATCCGATGGTGGTCGATGCGGTGCTGCTTTACGCACAGCGCGGGCACGGCAAGCGCTCGGGGTTTCATTCGGATTTCACCTTTGGCCTGTGGGACGGGGCTGATCTGGTCCCGGTCGGCAAGGCCTATTTCGGCTTCACCGATGCCGAACTGCGCGAGCTGGACCGCTTTGTCCGCGCGAATACGGTTGAGCGTTTCGGCCCCGTTCGCCAGCTTGCGCCGAAGCTGGTGGTCGAAGTGGCGTTCGAGGGGCTGAACCGCTCGACCCGGCACAAGTCCGGTGTCGCCATGCGCTTTCCCCGCATCAGCCGCATCCGCTGGGATAAGCCCGCGGCTGAGGCCGATCACCTGTCCACGCTTGAGGCCATGCTGTGATCCTGCCGCCCGAATTTCAGGACTGGTTCGCAAGGCAGGGCTGGCAGCCCCATCCGCATCAGCTTGCCCTGCTGGAGGCATCGGACGACAGCCTGCTGATCGCCCCGACAGGTGGCGGCAAGACGCTGGCGGGCTTCTTGCCCTCGCTGATCGAATTGCGGGACGGGGTGCGCAAGGGCTCGGTCCATACGCTGTATGTCTCGCCGCTGAAGGCACTGACGGCGGATATCGGGCGCAATCTGGCCCGCCCGGTCGCGGATATTGGCCTGTCCATCCGCATCGAGGATCGCACCGGCGATACCGGCCAGACCCAGCGCCGCCGCCAGCGCGTCGACCCGCCCGAGGTGCTGCTGACCACGCCAGAGAGCCTTGCCTTGATGCTGTCCTATCCCGAGGCCCCGGCGATCTTTGGCGGGTTGCGGCGGGTGGTGCTGGATGAGCTGCATGCGTTGGCAGAAAGCAAACGCGGCGACCAGCTGATGCTGGGGCTGGCGCGGCTGCGCGCACTTGCGCCGGGGCTCAGGGTCACCGGTCTGTCGGCCACGGTCGAGGACCCACATGCTCTGGCGGATTTCATGGCGGGCCGCGCGCCGGTCGCTGTCATTCAGGCCGATCCCGGCCCCGATCCCGATATTGCCATGCTGCCCACCGCCCGCCCCGCGCCTTGGGCCGGGGGCGGCGGCCATTACGCCATCCCCGAGGTGCTGGACGCGGTCGGGCAGGCCCGCACCACCATCATCTTCATCAATACCCGCGCGCAGGCCGAACTGTTCTTTCAGGCGCTGTGGGCGGCGAATGACGAAAACCTGCCGATCGGGCTGCATCATGGCAGCCTGTCGCGAGAGTCTCGTGCGCGGGTCGAGGCGGCGATGGCGGCGGGCGAATTGCGCGCTGTGGTGGCGACGGGCAGCCTTGATCTGGGCATCGACTGGGGCGCGGTTGATCTGGTCATCCAGATCGGCGCGCCAAAGAACGTCAAGCGGCTGGTGCAGCGCATCGGGCGGGCGAACCATCGCTACAATGCGCCCTCCAAGGCGCGCATCGTACCCGCGAACCGTTTCGAGCAGATCGAATGCGTGGCCGCGCTGCAAGCGGTCCGAGAGGGTGATCTGGACGGCGATCCGCGTGGGCAGGGGCCGTTGGACGTGCTGTGCCAGCATATCCTGCTGACGGCCTGCGCCGCGCCCTTCGCGGCGGATGTGTTGTTTGCCGAGATCACGACCGCCGGTCCCTATCGCCGCCTGACCCGTGCTAATTTCGTCGCCTGTCTGGATTTCGCGGCAACCGGCGGCTATGCGCTGCGCGCCTATGACCGCTGGCAACGGCTGATGCTGCGGGACGGGCTGTGGCGCTTGCGCGATCCGCGTTCAACGCAGCTTTTGCGCATGAATATCGGCACGATCGTCGAAGCCGAAATGGTCCGCGTGCGCATGCGCGGTCGCGGTGGTACGCCCTTGGGCGAGGTCGAGGAGGCCTTTGCCGCCAGCCTCTCGCCCGGAGATACCTTTCTGATCGGCGGGCGGGTGGTACGGATGGATGCCATGCGCGAAATGGTGATCGAGGTTTCGCCCGATCCCGGCCGCCAGCCCAAGATTGCGGTGTTTTCCGGGGTCAAGCTGGCCATGTCCACCCAGCTTGCCCATCGCGTGCAGGCGCTGATCGGTGATCCATCGCAACATGCCAGCCTGCCGCCCGACACGCGGGACTGGCTGGCCTTGCAAGCGCAGGTCAGCCGCCTGCCCGAACCGGGGCTGCTGCTGTCGGAAACATTCCCCCATGCGGGCCTGTGGCATTTCGCGCTTTACGGCTTTGCTGGCCGCAATGCCCTGCAGACGCTGGGACTGCTGTTGACGCGCGAGATGGAGGAGGAGGGGCTGGGCCCCTTGGGGTTCCTGTCGACCGATTACGCGCTGCTGATCTGGTCGCTGGACCCCGTCCGCAATCCTGCACCACTGCTCGACCCGGCAAGGTTGCGGGCGGGTCTGGGCGACTGGCTGGGCGGCAATGCCGTAATGAAGCGGACCTTCCGCAATGTCGCGACCGTGGCCGGGCTGATCCAGCGCAATATGCCGGGGTTGCGGAAAACCGGGCGGCAGGCGACGTTTTCCAGCGACATCCTGTACGACACCTTGCGCAAATACGACCCCGACCATCTGATGCTGCGGGTGACGGCGGATGAGGCGGGCAGGGGGCTGGTCGATTTCGGCCGGATCGAGGAGATGCTTTCCCATTCCCCCCGGCGCGAACATCGCATGTTGGAGCGTGTCTCTCCGCTGGCCGCGCCGCTGTTGCTTGAGGTCGGCAAGGTCCCGATCCGCGGCGAAGGACGCGAGCGCCTTGCCGGGATCGAGGCCGAGGCGCTGATGCGCGAAGCTGGGTTGGAGGTCAGCGCATGAGCGGCCATGCCTTTACCTTCCATGGATTGCGGCTGGAGGCGCGGGCCTCGGGCGCGCTGTGGTGGCCCGACGGGCGCTGGCTGGTGGTCGCCGACCTGCATTTTGGCAAGTCCGAACGGCTGGCCCGGCGTGGCGGCCCGCTTCTGCCGCCCTATGAGGGGCTCGCGACGCTGGAACGGCTAGGGTCCGAGATCGCGACGCTTCGCCCGGAAACCGTGGTCAGCCTTGGCGATGGGTTCGATGATATGGCCACGATTCAGGCGCTAGACCCGGCGGTTCTGGCCGAATTGCAGCGGATGGCGACGATGCGGGACTGGTTCTGGATCAGCGGCAATCACGATCCTTTGGGACATGCCGAACTGCCGGGGCGGATGCTGGACGAATTGCCACTAGCCTCGGTCATCCTGCGGCATCAGGCCGATCCGCAGGCGGGGCCGGATATTTCCGGCCATTTCCACCCGGTCGTGCGGCTGGCGGGCGAACGCCGTCGGGCGTTTCTGTTGGGCCATGATCACCTAATTTTGCCCGCTTTCGGGGCCTATACCGGTGGGCTGTCCTGCGAGGGTGCCAGTCTGCGTCGTCTGATTCCCAAGGGTATTGCCATTGCCTGCGGGCGGCGTGCGGTGGCGTTGCCTATCGGCTTTGCTCCAGCCAAGGGCCGCTGAAATGGGAAAGGGGCGCCAGAGGCGCCCCTTCACGATCCGGCATTCCGCTGGATCAGAAGCGGTAGTTCACACCGATTTTCAGGTTGTGATACTTGGTGGTCGCCTCGGTCGTGTAACCGGCGGCTTCCAGCGATTCCTTGCCGAAGTTGGCATATTCGTATTCGCCGGTCACCGAAACCTTGTCGTTGATCATCTTTTCAACGCCCAGACCCAGGATGTAGCCGTCGGCGTCATAGCTGACGTCTTCGCCGGCCAGCTCATAGTCGATATCGGCGCGGCCCCAGCCGGCGATACCATAGACCATGGTGTCGGGCTGGACGATGTAACCGGTCTTGAAGCGCAGGGCGAGGACGTTCTTGACCTTCGCGTCGGCCTCGACTTCGGTGCCGTTGATGATCCCGCTGGTATCGTCGCGGATATCGGTCATTTCCCAGCCGAGTTCCGGGCCGAAGACCCAGTTGTCGCGCTGCCAGCGATAGCCGCCGCGGATACCGATATTGGCACCGCTGACTTCAACATCGCCGATATCGCCCAGAAGCGAGCCGCCTTGGCTGACGCCAACGCGGTCGTCACCGCCGAAGCCATAGCCCAGCGTGCCGCCGACATAGCCGCCGGCCCAGTTTGCGACGGGCTCATCGACGACGATCGGTGCGATGACCGGTTCGGCGACCGGGGGGGTGTAGCCGCCTGCGTAGGCAGCAACACTCGCCCCGAGCGTGAGGGAGGTGGCCAAAATCGTGATATTCTTCATGCTCATTACGCTCTCCAGAGGCAAATGCACCGAACCTCGCGGGTCGGGCGCTACAGAACACCTACGCGGCAATTCGCGCCAGCTGCGATGCAGAAAACAACTCATGCAACCTGAATCCAAGTGTTAATGCTCGTTCAGGTGAATTAATCCTTTGTCAATATGGTAAACTTGTCGAGAGCAGAATCCGCAAAAACGCGGATTCATTTGCTCAGATATCAAGGTTTTCCACGTTGAGGGCATTCTGCTGAATAAAGTCGCGGCGGGGCTCTACCACGTCGCCCATGAGCTTGGTGAAGATGTCGTCGGCCTCACTCAGATCTTCAATTCGCACTTGCAGCATTGTGCGTGCAGCAGGATCCAGCGTGGTTTCCCACAGCTGTTCGGGGTTCATTTCGCCCAGACCCTTGTAGCGTTGCAGCGACAGGCCCTTTTCCCCCTCAAGGAAGATCGCCTGCAGCAGACCCAGCGGGCCGTGGATCGGGATGTCGCGATCCTTGCGGATCAGATGCGCGGTCTGGCCATAGACTTCCTGCAGGCTGGCGGTCATCGCGCCCAGACGGCGGCTTTCGCCACTGCGCAGCATCGGGCCGTCCAGCGTCCGCGATTCCTCGACCCCGCGCAGCTGGCGGGTCAGGCGAATACCGGCATCCTGCGTCGGACGACCAGACCAGCCGCGTTCATATTCCTCGGCGATCATGTCCAGCCGCTGGGCCACGGCCTGCGCCACGCCCTGCGCATCGGCATCGACGCGGCCCTGCACCAGCGCACCGGCAATGGCGGCCTGTTCGGTGATATGGGCGGGGTAATGGGTCGGATAGGCGCGCAGCACGCGGCGTGCGATGCGGGCCTCATCCACAACACGGGCCAGATCGGCGCCCGAGATGCTTTCGCCGCTGCCCAGACGCAGGCTGGCACCGTCGATGCCCTGTTCGATCAGGTAATCTTCAAGCGCGGCCTCGTCCTTGAGGTAGACCTCGGAACGGCCGCGGCTGACTTTGTACAGCGGCGGTTGCGCGATGTACAAATGCCCGGCCTCGATCAGTTCCGGCATTTGGCGGAAGAAGAAGGTCAGCAGCAGGGTGCGGATATGCGCGCCGTCCACATCGGCATCGGTCATGATGACGATCTTGTGGTAGCGCAGCTTTTTCAGGGTGAATTCGTCGCGCCCAATCCCGGTGCCAAGCGCGGTGATCAGCGTGCCGACCTGATCGCTGCTGAGCATCCGGTCGAAGCGGGCGCGTTCCACGTTCAGGATCTTGCCGCGCAGCGGTAGCACGGCTTGGTTCTGCCGCGAGCGGCCCTGCTTGGCGGAACCACCTGCCGAGTCACCCTCGACGATGAATAGCTCGGACAGCGCCGGGTCTTTTTCCTGACAATCGGCCAGCTTGCCGGGCAGGCTGGCTACGTCCATCGCGGTCTTGCGACGGGTCAGTTCGCGGGCCTTGCGGGCGGCTTCGCGGGCCAAGGCGGCCTCGACGATCTTGCCGACGATCTGCTTGGCTTCCGAGGGGTTTTCCTCGAACCATTCGGCCAGCTTCTCGCTGACCAGCCCTTCGACGGCGGGGCGCACCTCGGACGAGACCAGCTTGTCCTTGGTCTGGCTTGAGAATTTCGGGTCGGGCACTTTCACCGAAAGCACGCAGGTCAGGCCCTCGCGCGCGTCATCGCCGGTAAAATCGACCTTTTCGCGCTTGGCCACGCCGCTGGTCTGGGCATAACTGTTGATGACGCGGGTCAGCGCGCCACGGAAGCCCGCCATATGCGTGCCGCCATCGCGCTGCGGGATGTTGTTGGTAAAGGGCAGCACGGTTTCGTGGTAGCTGTCGTTCCACCACATCGCGACTTCGATACCGATGCCGTTCTTTTCGCCCTGAATGAAGATCGGGTCGGCCATGACCGGGCTTTTCGAGCGGTCGAGGAATTTCACGAATTCCCGCACGCCGCCGTCATAGTAAAGCTCGGTACGCAGAGGCTCGGCGGGGCGCTCGTCCTCAAGGATGATGCGCACGCCCGAGTTCAGGAAGGCCAGCTCGCGCAGGCGGTTTTCCAGCGTCTTGTAGACGTAATCGAGGTTCGAGAAGGTGCCCTCGCCCCCGTCCAGCTTGGACGAGGCAAGGAAGCGCACCTCGGTGCCCTTTTCATTCGGGGCATCGCCCACGACGCGCAGGTGCTCGACCGTGTCGCCATGCTCGAAGCGGGCGTAATGTTCCTTGCCATTGCGCCAGACGCGCAGTTCCAGCCAGTCCGACAGCGCGTTCACGACCGAGACGCCGACGCCGTGCAAACCGCCCGAGACCTTGTAGCTGTTCTGGTCGAATTTCCCGCCCGCATGCAGCTGGGTCATGATGACCTCGGCCGCCGAAACGCCCTCGGTTGGGTGCATGTCGACGGGGATGCCGCGACCGTTGTCGCGGACCGAAACCGAGCTGTCGGCATGGATCTTGACGCGGACAAAATCGGCATGACCGGCCAGCGCCTCGTCAATGCCGTTATCCACGACCTCATAGACCATGTGATGCAGGCCCGAGCCATCGTCGGTGTCGCCGATATACATGCCGGGACGCTTGCGCACCGCTTCCAGGCCCTTGAGAACCTTGATGGAATCGGCACCGTATTCGGAAGGCTGGGGGGCGGGTTCGGTCATTGTCATCTTATCCTGCCTTGGGCTCCCATCTTATAGTGGGCCACATGCGGAATGTCACGGGAAAGCCACAAGATTTGGTGGTTTTCCGGGGATTCAGACCAGTCCGGGCTGATCCAGCAACGTGACCCCGCCGCGGCTCTCGATCTCGATCACCCACAGGTCGGGATCGCGGGCGGAATGGCGCGTGATCGCGGCGTCGATTTCGGGTTCGGGGGCCTCGGCCAGCTGCACCCAAGGGCGCTGGTCGGTTTCAAAATCCCATTCCCGCACCCACAGGCTGGCGCGGCCATCCAGTGTGGCGCATTTGACCATGACCGCCCCCGCCGTGTCATCGCCGCGGCGCAGGATATAGGCGGGGATATCGGCCAGCTGCAGGCGCTTGAGATAGGCCGAGACCCAGATCCCCGCAGCCAGCCTTGCGTCAGTCATGCTCAGGCGTCGCCGTCGCGGAAGTCGAGGCCCATTTCGTTGTAGCGCTCGGCCTCGTCCTGCCAGTTCTCGCGGACCTTGACCTGCAGGAACAGGTGGATCGGGCGGCCCATGAACTCCATCATCTCGGCGCGTGCGGCTTGGCCCACGGCCTTGATGGTCTCACCGCCCTTGCCCAGCACGATGCCCTTATGGCCAGCGCGGGTGACATAGACGATCTGGTCGACGCGGGCCGAGCCGTCCTTCTTTTCCTCCCATTTCTCGGTTTCCACCGTGAGCTGGTAGGGGATTTCCTCGTGCAGGCGCAGGGTCAGCTTTTCGCGGGTGATTTCCGCGGCGATCATGCGCATCGGCAGATCGGCCACCTGATCCTCGGGGTAGAGCCACGGCCCTTCGGGAACCTCGGCGGCCAGCCAGTCGATCAGGGCGTTGCAGCCATAGCCCTTTTCCGCCGAGATCATGAAGGTCTGGGCGAATTCGAAGGTCTCGTTGATCTCTTGCGACAGGGCCAGCAGCACCTCGGCCTTGACGCGGTCGATCTTGTTGATGATCAGCGCCACCGGGGTCTTGCCGGCATATTCGCGCAGGTTCTCGATGATGGCCTTGGCGCCGTCAGTCAGGCCGCGATGGGCCTCAATCAGGAACAGGATGACATCGGCATCCGCAGCGCCGCCCCATGCCGCTTTGACCATCGACCGGTCCAGCCGGCGACGCGGGCGAAAGATGCCGGGCGTGTCGACAAAGACGATCTGCGATTTCTCGTGCATGGCGATGCCGCGGATGCGCGAACGGGTCGTCTGCACCTTATGCGTGACGATCGAGACCTTGGCCCCGACCATCTGGTTCAGAAGCGTGGATTTCCCGGCATTGGGTTCGCCGATCAGGGCTGCGAAGCCCGCGCGCGTTTCGGTCATGTGGAACCTTCGATCTGCTCAAGCAGGGCCTGTGCGGCCGCTTGCTCGATGCTGCGTTTCGTGCCCTTGCCGCTGGCGCTGGCCTGACGGCCATCATCCAGCTGGACGGTGATTTCAAATTCGGGGGCGTGGTCGGGCCCCGAGCGCCGGGTCTGGACGTAAGACGGCGGCGTCATGCCCTGAGCCTGCGCCCATTCCTGCAGCGCGGTCTTGGCATCGCGCGCGTCGTCATCGACATTCTTGAGCCGATTGGCCCAAAGTTCCAGCACGACCTTGCGTGCCGCATCAAAGCCCGCATCCAGATAGATCGCGGCCAGAACCGCTTCCATCGCGTCGGCCAGCAGCGCTTCCTTGCGCCGGCCGCCGGTCTTCATTTCGGACCGGCCCAGTTTCAACACATCGCCCAGACCGATTTCGCGTGCGATGGCGGCGCAGGTCTCGCCCTTGACCAATGCGTTGTAGCGGGGGGCAAGCTGGCCCTCGGTCGCCGTGCGGTCGGCGGCAAACAGTGCCTCGGCCAGGGTCAGGCCAAGCACCCGGTCGCCCAGAAATTCAAGCCGCTGGTTGTCGGGGCGCGTCGCGGTCGAGATCGAGCCGTGGGTCAGGGCGCGTTGCAGCAGTTCAGGCCGGGCGAATTGATGGCCCAGCCTGTCCGAGAAGGCTTGCAGTTCGGCAGAAATCTTCATGTCCCGATCCTGCCACGGCCCCCCTTCCGCGGCAATTCTTCCTTAATCCACAGCCTTGAAGAAGCGGTCCGCGCGCCACGTCCAGAAATACAGCAGCGACTTGCCCGCCGACGAGAACATGATCCGATCGGCGCGACCGATCAGGTATTCCGCGGGCACCATGCCGACGCCGCCCATCGAGGCCGGCCAGCGCGAGTCGCCGGAATTGTCGCGGTTGTCGCCAAGGAAGAAGTAATTGCCCTCGGGGACGGTGAATTCCGGGGTGTTGTCGCCGGGACCATTGTCGGCAAGGTTCAGCACGTCATGGCTGACGCCATTGGGCAGGGTCTCGGTCAGGCGGTCGGCGGTGCATTGGCCATCGGTCGCGGCGCGGATCTGACCGGGGCAGGGCAGGCTGCCCTGCGGGCCTTGCGGGGCCTGCGCCTCGGTGAAGGTGCCGTTCGGGACCTGCGGCGCTGCTTCGCCGTTGATGTACAGCACGCCGCCGCGCATCTGCACACGGTCGCCGGGCAGGCCGACAAGGCGCTTGATGAAGTCATCGCCGCGCGTCGGGTGGCGGAAGACCACGACATCGCCGCGCTCGGGTTCGGATCCCAGGATGCGACCGGTGATCGGGCAAAGCGACATCGGGCAGGAATGGCTGGAATAGCCATAGGCCATCTTGTTCACGAACAGGAAATCGCCGATCAGCAGCGTGTCCTTCATCGAGCCCGAGGGAATCCAGAAGGGCTGGAAGAACAGCGTGCGGAAGACGCCCGCGATCAGCAGCGCCCAGAAGATGGTCTTGACGGTTTCCCAGATGCCGCCATCCTTGCGGGCTTCGCTTTTGGCCATTGCCGGTCCCCTCATGCGGAAGTCGCGCGTTCATGGGCCGCGGGACATGGCAAAGTCAAGCGGTAGCGCCGGGAATAGGCGGGTCGCTCACGTCCTCGGGAAGGGCCTCGATGATGACGAAGGCCTGCGCCCAGGGGTGGTCGTCGGTCAGGGTGACGTGGATGCGGGGGCGGTGGCCGGGGGGAAGCATGCTGGCAAGGCGCTCCGCCGCCCAGCCGGTCAGTTCCATCGTCGGCTGGCCCGAGCGCAGGTTGCGGACCGCCATGTCCTTCCAGCTGATCCCCATCGCCAATCCGGTGCCAAGCGCCTTGGAGCAGGCCTCCTTGGCGGCCCAGCGTTTCGCCAGCGTCGCGGCCTCATGCCGGCGGCGGGCGGCCAGCGCCAGTTCCGTCGGCGTGAAGACGCGGTTGCGGAAGCGGTCGCCATGACGTTCCAGCACGCCCGCGATGCGGTCGATATTGGCGAGGTCGGAGCCGATGCCAAGGATCATGCGCCCAGTTGGTCCTGTCGTGACATGGGTATTTGGAAAACGAAGAAACTCATGCGTTCCGCGCCAGATCCATCCGGCGGCGCATTTCGCGGATCGCGCCGTCAAGACCGGTAAAGACCGATTCCGCGATCAGGAAATGGCCGATGTTGAGTTCCATGATCTGCGGGATCTCGGCGATGGAACCGACCGTGTCGAAGGTCAGGCCGTGACCGGCATGGACTTCCAGCCCAAGGCTGTGGGCCAGGGCTGCGGCATCGCGGAGCGCGGCCAGTTCGGCGTCGCGTTCGGCATGGCGGCCTTCGGTGTCGAGGTCGCAATAGGCGCCGGTATGCAGTTCGACGACCGCAGCACCAATCCGGGCCGAGGCTTCGATCTGCGCGGGCTCGTGCCCGATGAACAGCGAGACCCGGCAGCCGGCGTCGCGCAGCGGCGCGATGAACTCGGCCAGATAGGCTTCGTTTCCGACGACATCCAGACCGCCTTCGGTCGTGCGCTCCTCGCGCTTTTCGGGGACGATGCAAACGGCATGGGGGCGATGGCGCAGTGCGATCGCCTGCATTTCGGCGGTGGCGGCCATCTCGAAGTTCAGGGGCAGGCGCAGGGCGGCCATCAGATTGTCGATGTCGCTGTCCGAAATGTGGCGGCGATCCTCGCGCAGATGGGCGGTGATGCCATCGGCACCCGCCTCCTCGGCCAGTTTCGCGGCGCGCACGGGGTCGGGCCAGGGCGTCCCCCTGGCATTGCGGATGGTGGCGACATGGTCGATGTTCACGCCGAGGCGAAGCATGGAATTTTCCTCACGAATCTGGGGCAGATTAAGGCGTTGCGTGGGCGGGGGCGAGTCCGGATGCAGTCACCCACCAGCCGGGATGGGCCCGCGTGATTTGCTCGCAGGCCTGCCGGGCCAGTTCGGCGCTGGCGAACAGTCCGAAACAGGTCGCGCCGGACCCCGACATCCGCGACAGATCGGCACCCGCATCGTCAAGCGCGGCAAGGCAATCGGCGATTTCCGGCATGAGCGCGATCGCCGGGGCTTGCAGGTCGCTGCGGCAGGCGCGCAGGAAATCGGTCAGCTGGGCGGCATCTGCGAAATCGGGCAGGCTGTCCGGCATCGGCGGGTTGTCGCGGTTCGTCAGTGCCCGAAAGACAGCCGGGGTCGAGACAGCCTTGAGCGGATTGACCAGCACCAGATGCAAGGGCGGCAGCGGGGGCAGGGGCACCACGATTTCGCCGGTGGACTGCATCCGGCTGGGTCGGCTGGCAAGGCAGACCGGCACATCCGCGCCCAGCATTTCGGGGCGGTCGGGCTGGCAGCCAAGCGCGCGCAGCACCGCCGCCGCATCGGCTGAACCGCCACCGATGCCGGAGGCGACAGGCAGGTTCTTTTCCAGCGTGATCGCGGCCTGCGCCCCGGCAAGGCGTGCGGCGCGCAGGCACAGGTTGTCGGGATCATCCGCCAACCCGGCCGCAAAGGGCCCGGTCAGCGACAGCGACAAGGGGCCGTCCTGCAGCGTCACCACATCCCCCACATCCAGAAAGACCACGAGGGAATCGAGCAGGTGGTAGCCATCGGCGCGCTGGCCGGTGACATGCAGCGTCAGGTTCAGTTTCGCAGGCGCGAATTCGCGCCGTGGCAAGGTCATGGTCAGTTCTTCGGCGTCTCGGGCAGCTTGGTGCCCCCAGGTTTTTCGCCAGCCAGCACCTCGTCCAGTCCGCGATCCAGCTTGGCACGGATGCGCGCGGCGTCGGTTTCGGACTCGGGCTTCAGCGACAGCGCCCGCTGCCACTGGATCTGCGCCTCGCGTTTACGTCCGACCATCCAGTAAATGTCACCCATGTGGTCATTGACCAGCGAGTCGCTGGCCATCGCGGCGACGGCGCGTTCCATCGGGGACACGGCCTCGTCGTAGCGGCCAAGCCGGTAATAGGCCCAGGCCAGCGAATCGAGGATGTAGCCGTCATCAGGGCGCAACTCGACCGCCTTCTGGATCAGCTTCAGCGCCTCATCCAGCTTCTCGTTGCGGTCGACAAGGCTGTAGCCCAGATAGTTCAGCACCTGCGCGGAATCGGGGCGCAGCTTCAGCGCGGTGCGGAAGTCCTGCTCGGCCTTGGGGAATTGTCCCGCGCGTTCCAATGCGATGCCGCGGGCGTAAAGCGGGAACCAGCGCGCCTCGCCGGCCTTGTCGCCGATGATGTCCAGTGCCTTGTCATAGGCCGGGATGGCCTGTGCAAACTTGTCCTGCTGGCGCAGCAGGTCGCCAAGCGCGATCCAGCCCTGCGCCAGTTCGGGATGGGCGGCGGTCAGGGCCAGCGCGGCCTTTTCGGCATCGTCAGGACGCTCGGCCCGCGCCAGCGCATCGATGCGCGAGAGTTCGGCGATCGGGCGCATGTCGCCACGCTCGCGCAGCTTTTCGAACTCGCGCTCGGCCAGATCGAACTGACCGAAGCCTTGCAGCATCTGTGCCGAAAGCAGGTTCGCCTCGCCCAGTTCGGGCGACAGGTATGAGGCCAGACGGGCATGGATCAGCGCCAGCGGGTCGGGTTCCTCGGTGGTGGCCAGGACGCTGGCGAAGGTCAGAAACACCTGAGCGATCCCGTCGGCGGGATTGCGGATGGAGTCAAAGGGCAGCGTCTCGTCCTTTTTCATCCGGTCGCGCAATGCGATCAGGGTCGGTTCCTCGGTAAAGCCGGGCGTGGCTTCCAGCATGGCGATGGCGTCGTCATTGCGTTCCAGCTGCGACAGGATCTGCGCGCGGGCGACGACACCAAGGATATGCGCGCCATTCGCCGGATCGGCCAGCAATTGCTCGGCCCCTTCGTAATCGCCGACGGCGGCCTTGGCCAAGGCGAGGTGATAGTTCACCATCGGGCGCGCGCCGCGGATCTTGCCCAGTTCCTCGAACGAGGACAGTGCCTGACGGGCATTGCCTGCGCCCAGAAGCGCCCATGCCCGCATCATCTTGTCCAGAAGCTGGCTGCCGCCCGGCGCGGTCTGGGCCACGTCTTCGCCCGGCGCGGGCGGCGGGGCCTTGTCGATCTGGTCGACCAGTTCCTGCCAGCGCTGGGTGCGCGCCAGTTCCGAGCGCTGCATCAGCCGGGCCAGTTCGGTCGCCCTGCCCTGATCGGACATGGTGACCGCAAGGGCACCGGCGCGCTCCATCTCTCCGGACGAGATCAGCGCGACCAGCGCGGAATCCTGCAGGAAGGGGTCGGTGTCGTCCTGTGCCAGCGCTTGCAGGTAATAATTTGCGGCGCTGGTATAGTCATTTTCCATCGCGGCCTGACGTGCGGCCAGATAGGGGCCGGAAAGGCCACGGATCGCCGGGGCGGGCGTGACCGCTGCGGCAGGCTTGGCCAGTTCGGCCTTGGCCGCGGGTGCCTCTGGCGCGGTATTCTGGGCGACAGCCGGCGCGGCGAAAGCCGGTGCAGAGATCAGCGGCGCGGAGGTCAGCGCGATCAGCGCCAGCGGGATCAATCTTTTGGTCACGGCTTTGGCCCAGTCCTTGGCAATACGCGTTGTGACCCTAGCCGTCCCGGCGGGAATGGGCAACGCCGGGGGTGAACCGGCATTGCCACGCAAAGATCACATATTCGGGTAGTTCGGGCCGTCGCCGCCCTGCGGCGTGGTCCAGTTAATGTTCTGCGACGGGTCCTTGATGTCGCAGGTCTTGCAATGGACGCAGTTCTGGAAGTTGATCTGGAAGCGAGGGCCATCCTCGCCCTCCAGCACCTCATAGACGCCTGCCGGGCAGTAGCGCTGCGCGGGTTCGGCATATTCGGGCAGGTTCACGAGGATCGGGATCGAGGCATCCTTCAGCCGCAGGTGGCAGGGCTGCGATTCCTCATGGTTGGTGAAGCTGAAGGCGACGTTCGTCAGCCGGTCGAAGCTCAGCTTGCCATCCGGGCGCGGATAGTTGATCGGTTTGAAATCCTTGGCCTTGCCGGTGGTGGCGGCATCCGTCTTGCCATGTTTCCACGTCCCCAGCGGGTTCCAGCCGGTCAGGCTCGCCATCCACATGTCGAAGCCACCAAGGGCAAGGCTGGGCCACAGGCCAAGCTTGGACCAGATCGGCTTGACGTTGCGCACCGGCTTCAGGTCCTTGGCGATGGCGCCGCCGCGAACCTCGGTTTCATAGGCTGCCAGTTCGTCGCCCTCGCGGCCCGCGGCAATCGCTGCCGCCGCCGCCTCGGCTGCGGCGATGCCCGACAGCATGGCGTTGTGGTTGCCCTTGATGCGCGGCACGTTCACCAGACCGGCCGAGCAGCCCAGCAGCGCCGCGCCCGGCACGGTCAGTTTCGGGATCGACTGCCAGCCGCCTTCGCTGATTGCCCGCGCGCCGTAAGCCACGCGTTTGCCGCCCTCCAGCAGTTCCGCGACCATCGGGTGGTGCTTGAAGCGCTGGAACTCCATGTAGGGATACAGATAGGGGTTGGCATAATTCAGGTGGACGACGAAGCCGACCAGCACCTGATTGCCGCCAAGGTGATAGATGAAGCTGCCGCCACCGGCATTCTTGCCCAAGGGCCAGCCCATCGTGTGGGTGACTGTGCCGGGCTTCGCCTTGGCCGGGTCGATCTCCCAGATTTCCTTCATGCCTAGGCCGAACTTCTGCGGATCGTGACCGGCAGAGAGATCGTATTTCCCGATCAGCTCTTTGGCGAGGCTGCCGCGCACGCCTTCGGCGATCAGGACATATTTGCCGCGCAGCTCCATGCCGGGCTCATATTGCGGGCCGGGGGTGCCGTCGGCTTCCAGACCCATCTCGCCCGCGACGACGCCCACGACGCGGTCGCCCTCATAGACCAGTTGCGAACAGGCCATGCCGGGGAAAATCTCGACTTCCAGCGCCTCGGCCTGCTCGGCCAGCCAGCGGCAGACATTGCCCATGCTGACGATGTATTTGCCGTGGTTCGACATCAAAGGCGGCATCGGCCAGTTCGGGACACGGACCTGACCGGCCTCGCCCAGAATGTAGAAGTTGTCTTCCTTGACCTCGGTCTCGATGGGGGCGCCGCGTTCCTTCCAGTCGGGGATCAGCCGGTCCAGACCCGCCGTGTCCAGCACCGCGCCCGACAGGATATGCGCGCCGATCTCGCTGCCCTTTTCCAGCAGCACGACCGAAAGCTCGGGGTTGACTTGCTTCAGCCGGATCGCTGCCGACAGGCCCGCAGGTCCCCCGCCCACGATCACGACGTCATATTCCATGGACTCGCGAATGGTCTCGGTCATGGCTCGGCCCCCTTGCTCCCTGGCTCAATCTCTGCGCGACACAGGTAGCGTGTCACCTTGTCGCGGGCAATCCTGACGCAACGAAGGAGCGGCGGTTAACCTTGGGGCAAGATTGTCGGCAGAGGCATGGGCAAATGATCGCGGATGGCGTGGGGCGGGGCTTGAAACGCTTGGACAATCGCGCCACGATGCCCGAAATCGCTGGACGCCCTCGGTCTGAAAGGCCGGGGGCGTTCCAACACCTTGTTTCTCGTGATTATGCAGGCCGCCATCGGGCGACCGGAAGGACCGGAATGGAAAAGATACCGATGACCCGTGCGGGCTTTGATCTGCTGGACGAGGAGCTGCGCGAGCTGCGTTCGGTTGACCGTCCGGCTGTCATCCGCGCCATCGCCGAGGCGCGAGAGCATGGCGATCTGTCGGAAAACGCGGAATATCACGCCGCACGCGAGAAGCAGAGCTTTGTCGAAGGCCGCATCAAGGAGCTTGAGGGCATCATCTCGCGCGCCGAGGTCATCGACCCGTCGAAATTCTCGGGCAGCGTCAAGTTCGGCGCGACCGTGACCCTTCTGGACGAGGATACCGAGGAGGAGCGCACGTATCAGATCGTCGGCGAGGCCGAGGCCGATCTGGAACGCGGGCTTCTGAACATGCGCTCGCCGCTGGCGCGTGCGCTGATCGGCAAAGAGGAAGGCGACAGCGTCGAGGTCGTCACCCCCGGTGGCGGAAAATCCTATGAGATCATTTCGATCCGTTTCATCTGAATGGGGGGCGAGCGCATGAGTGCGCTCGAATCCCTGCGCCGGGTCGCGGCCGAACAATCCCGCGACCGGCTGCCGCTCATCGGTGCCGTGGCCAGCGTGGTCTGGCTGGCGCTGGTGGCGCTGTTTGCCTGGCTGGGCAGTGGACCCAAGGCAGAGCCGAGTTCATGGCTGGTCTGGCTGATGGGCGTGGCGCTGCCGCTGGGGCTGATCTGGTTCGGCATCTGGTCGGCCCGCAGTCTGGCGCTGCTGCGCCAAGAGGCCGACGACCTGCGTGCCAGCCTGCACCAGATGCGCCTGCAGCCCGACGACCCCGCCGAGCCGCGCCTGCATCCGCGCCGCCCGCCCGCGCCACAGCCGCGCCCTGCGCCTGAGCGCCGCGCCGCTGCCCCAGCCCCCGACAATGCGCAGTCGCGGCTGGATATTGATCCGGCGCCCATCCCCGAACTGACCCCGACCGAGCTGTTCCTTGCGCTGAATTTCCCCGACGGCCCCGAAGATCACGAGGCGATCCGCTGCCTGCATCTGGCGCTTGGCGATCCCGCGCTGGCACGGCTGATCCGCGCCGCGCAGGACGTGGTGACTTTGCTGGCGGGGCAGGGGGTCTATATGGACGATCTGGAACTGCCGGAAACCGACCCCGCCTTATGGCGCAGCCTTGCTGGCGGCGCGCGGGGGGCGGAAGTCGCCGGGCTTGCGGTCATTGAGGACGAGGCTGCGCTGGACGCCGCCACCGGGCTGATGCGCAAGGACGAGGTGTTTCGCGATGTCGCGCATCATTTCCTGCGCCACTTCGACCGGTTGCTGTCGCGCCGGGCCGAAACCGATGATGCAGTAGTGCTGTCGGTCCTGGGCGAATCGCGCTCGGGGCGGGCTTTTCTGCTGCTGGCACAGGCCAGCGGCATGCTGACCCGCGCGGACAGCTAGACCGGCAGCCGCATGACATGGGCGCGGCCGCGCCAGGGCCAGCCCAGCCGCTGTCGTCCCGAAAGCTGGAAGTCCAGCGCCTGCCACGCGGCCAAGGCATCGCCGTTCCGGGCCTCGACCTCGACCATCAGGGCGGGATGGCCCAGATCGCGGGCACACAAGGCTGCCGCCTGAACCAGAGCGCGGGCAATGCCGCAGCCGCGCCATTGCGGGCGCACCGCCACCCCGTCAAGGATCAGGTCCGCGGTTTCCGCGCCGCTTAGATGCAGCAGGCTGGAGAGGTGCCGCAGACGGCCCCGAACTGGTCCGAACACCCGCCGAAAATCCGCCCCGGAAAGCGACAAGAACCCGCCATCCGGTCCGCGCAGCCCGGCGATACCCACCAGCGCCCCCGATGGCGTCAGGGCGACCAGCGCGCGGTCGGGATGCATGGCGCGCGCCACCAGCGCGATTCCCTCGCGCGCCGGGGTGGGCAAGGGCACCAGCCCCGGCCCAAAGCCCCGCCAATACAGCCGCGCCGCCGCGCCGCGCAGATGCGGCGGCACGCCATGGCGGATCCGGACGCGCTGTTGCTTGATTGCGGTCAAATCCCGGTCACCCTTGCGCCTGCCCTGTGCTTTGGCCAATCTGTGCCCCATCCCTAGCGCATGCAAAGCCGTTTCCGCCATGACATATCCTGACAGCCCTCCGGCGATCTCGCCCGAGGTCGAACCCGTGCTGACCCCTGACCAGCGCCGCGCACTGGCGCGTAGCCCTGCGCAATGCCTGCGCCACGGCTTTGTGCAATCGCTGCCCTTCATCCTTGTGCTGGTGCCCTTTGGCCTGCTGTTCGGGGTGCTTTCGGCCGAGGCCGGGCTGGATCTGGCGCAGGTCATGGGCTTTTCGGTCCTTGTGCTGGCGGGGGCGTCGCAGTTTACCGCCGTGCAATTGCTGACCGACCATGCGCCGACCGTCATCATCCTGCTGTCGGCCCTGGCGGTGAACCTGCGCATGGCAATGTATTCAGCCTCGTTGGTGCCGTGGCTGGGGGATGCGACGCCAAGGCAAAGGGGGCTGGTCGCCTATCTGCTGATCGACCAGACCTATGCCCTGTCGATCCAGCATTTCGAGAACAATCCCCGCCTGCGCATGGATCAGAGGCTGGCCTATTTCGCCGGAACCGCGATCTGCGCCTGCGTGCCGTGGCTTATCGCCAGCGCGCTGGGCTTCCAGCTGGGCCGGGCCATCCCGGAAAGCTGGGCGCTGGATTTCGCGCTGCCGATCACCTTCTTTGCCATGGTCGCGCCGATGCTGCGCAGTCCCGCGCATATCGCGGCGGCGGGGGTTTCGATCATTGCCGCGCTGGTGTTTACCGTCCTGCCTTCTGGGCTGGGCATCCTGTTGGCCGCGCCTTTGGCCATGGCCACGGGTGCGATTGTCGAGAAGCGCATGGAACGGCTGAAGGGAGAGCTGAAATGAGCGGGTTCGATCTGAAGATCTGGTTCGTGATTCTTGTTCTGGGAATCGGAACCTACCTGATCCGCTGGTCCTTTCTGGGCGCGATCGGCAACCGGGCGATTCCCGAATGGGCGGCGCGCGCGCTGCGCTACACGCCGGTCGCGGTGCTGCCGGCGATTGCCGCGCCGCTGGTCGTCTGGCCCGCCGCGACCGAGGGCCAGACCGATCCGGTGCGCCTGACCGCTGCGGCGGTCACGCTGGGGGTCGGGCTTTTGACCCGCAACACGCTGCTGGCGATTGTCGCGGGCCTGATCACCCTGTTCGGGATGCTTTACCTCAGCGCGTGAAGCTGGCCGTCGTTTCCGTAGCCGGTGACGACGCCGTTCTTCTGGCGCAGCAGCACGTCATGGTTGTTGGCCGGGTCGCCATCCATGTGCTTTTTCGAGGTGACGCCGGGCTGGGTCAGGAACCAGCGCCGCAGCTTCAGCGGCGAGAAGCCGGTCGGCGCGCCCTCGAATCCGGGGACGCGACGCAGCACCTGACCGGTCGAGACGCCACAGAAGGTCTTGTTCGCGGGGCCCTGCATTTCGGCAGAGCGGATCGCAGCCTCGGCCACGGCCAGCGGCACCTGAATGGTGTCCTCGGCCACCCAATAGGTCGAGCGGGCGTGGTAATCGATGTAGAAATTCTTGAAATTCGGCGTGATGCCATACAGCACGTCATGCCGTTCCGGGATCGACGGATGATTCCAGCTGCCCGCGGGGTCATAGATCACCCGCTGCGTGCCATTGATCATCAGCGCGGAATGCCCGCCCTCGCCCTTGGGAATGCCGATGACGGTCAGAAGCGTGATCGAGGGCGGCTCACCCGACACGTAGCGCGCCTTGCGCACGGCCTCGTCGCTGGCCCAGATATTGTCAGCACCGCAGGCCGCAAGCGTGGCCGGCAGCGCCAGCGCGAGGAAGGCACGCCTTTGCATTGTCAATCTCCGAAGGTGGGGTCAGGCGTTGCTGAGCGCCATGAAGGTCAGGACGCCGATCGCAAGGACGCAGGTCCAGACCGAGAACTTGATGAAGCCCGCAAAGGTCTTCTCGTGATGGCTGATGTCCATCTCGCCATGCTTGTGTTCGGTGATCTCGTGATGCGAGGCCATGTGTCCCCCTGTTCGCAACGCGGCTTGGGCCAAGGGATAGCCGATGCCCAAGCCCCTGTCACGCCCCCCAGAGGGTTGCGCCGTCGCCGGTCTTGCCGATGGGCCACACCCGTCCGGTGGCGCGCAGGTGGTTGATATGGCCCGCCGCCTCGGCCAGGGCGAGGGCGAATTCCGGTTTGCCGATCATCCGGCGATACAGCAGGTCGAAGCAGCCAATGGTGGTGCGCGGCTGGTCGCGCAGGCCTGCCAACAGGCGTTCGATGGCGGAATTTTGGTTGTCGATCAACTGCCGCAGCCGGGTCGGCAGGCCGCGATAGGGCAGCTTGTGGCCGGGCAGGATCAGCTGATCGGGCCGGGCATGGGGCATCAGCCGTTGGCAGGATGCGATCCACGCGCCGACGGTATCGGCCCCCGGCTCATTGGGATAGACCCCCAGATTGGGCGAGATCGACCCCAGCAACTGGTCGCCCCCGATCACCAGATCGTCGTCCAAGGACCACAGCGTGACATGTTCGGGGGCGTGACCCTCGCCCATGCGCACGGTCCAGCGGCGATTGCCGAAGCTGACCACATCGCCTTCGGACAGGCGGTGATAGCCGGGCGGCAGCGGGCTTGAGGCATCGGACATGTTGAAGGGGCGCTCGGCCGCGCGTTCCAGAATCGCGTCGGGCTCCATCCCGGCCTCGCGCCAGAAGGCGATGGCCTGCGGGGTCGGGCGTTCCTGCACGTCAAGGATGCTCATCCGCGCCATCAGCCATGCCGTGCGCGAGGTCCACAGCTCGGCCCCCAGCGACTGGAACCAGCCGGCAAGGCCGATATGGTCCAGATGGTGATGGGTGGCGATCAGCCGGTGGACCGGTGCATCGGACAGCGGACCTGCCAGCAATTGCTGCCAGATCTCGCGCCCATGGCGGGAATCGATGCCGGTATCGACCACGGTCCAGCCATCATCGTCGCGAAAGGCATAGACGTTGACCGTGGTCGGCTTGAACGGCAGGGGCATCTGCATCCACAGAACCCCTGGCGCGATTTCATGCGCTTCGCCCGCGGCGGGCGCTATGTCGGTCAGGTTCTGGATCACACCGTCATCTGACCAAGGAACAGGTCGTCGTCAAGCGCTTCCAGATCGGCGACACCCGCCTTGGCTGCGGCCAGATCGCCGGCGAATTGCGGCAGGACGCGGGTGATATGGACGCGCGCCAGAGTGACGCTGCCGCCCTGCATCGCCGAGATCAGGTGGTAATGCGCGCCCAGAACCCGGGCAAAGGCCGACAGATAGGGCACCGCGCCCGCGAAACGGTCGGGCAGGGCGCTGTCCAGCAGCTCCAGCGTGGTTTCACGCAGGGTCTCCGCCGCCTGCCAGACGTGATTGGCAAGCTCGGGGAACGCGGCCTGCGCGGCTTTCGCGCTGTCGAGGATCTCATCGAGCAGGGCGGTCGCGGCAGCACCGCCATCGGCGAATTTGCGGCCGACCAGATCCATCGCCTGAATGCCGTTCGTGCCCTCATAGATCGAGGTGATGCGGACATCGCGCAGATACTGGGCGATGCCGGTTTCCTCAATGTAACCCATGCCGCCATGTACCTGCACGGCGGTATCGGCGACGCGGGTGCCGACATCGGTGCCATAGGCCTTGGCTATCGGGGTCAGGAAGGCGGCGCGGGCAGCCCATTCGGCCTCGCCGGTGGCACGGGCCATGTCGATGGCGACGGCGCAGGCGAAACAGATCGAGCGGGCGGCAAAGACCTCGGCGCGCGAGGTGGCCAGCATCCGGCGCACATCGGGATGGCGGATGATCGGACCAAACTGGTTGCGCTCGGTGGCATAGAGGGTGGCCTGCTGCAGCGCGGCCTCGCCCTGCGCGACGCCCTGCACCCCGACGCCAAGGCGGGCGCAGTTCATCATCGTGAACATCGCGGCCATGCCCTTGTGTTCCTGGCCGACCAGCCAGCCCTTGGCGCCCTCGAAGCTCATGACGCAGGTGGGCGAGCCATGGATGCCCAGCTTGTGCTCAAGGCTGACCACACGCAGATCGTTGGCAATGCCGGGATTGCCATCGGCATCGGGGATGAATTTCGGGACCATGAACAGGCTGATGCCCTTGGTCCCCGCGCCGCCATCGGGCAGGCGTGCCAGCACCAGATGGCAGACATTGCTGGTGACGTCGCTGTCGCCCCAGGTAATGAAGATCTTTTGCCCAGTGACGCGGTAGGTGCCGTCCTCGGCGCGTTCGGCCTTGGTGGTCAGCGCGCCCACGTCGGAACCGGCACCCGGCTCGGTCAGGTTCATCGTGCCCGACCATTCGCCCGAGTTCAGCTTGGGCAGGTACAGCGCCTTCAGTTCTTCGCTGCCGTGATGCTCCAGCGCCTCGATCTGGCCTTGGGTCAGCATCGGGTTCAGCTGCAGCGCCAGACAGGCCGAGGCGACCATCTCGTTTACGGCCATGTTCAGCGCCTGCGGCAGGCCCATGCCGCCATATTCGGGATTGGCCGCCAGCCCGATCCAGCCACCTTCGGCCAGCGCGGTAAACGCCTCGGCGAAACCGGGGCTGGAGCGCAGCGCGCCGTTTTCCAGCCGGGCCGGGGTCAGGTCGCCGGCGCGGTTCACCGGGGCAATGATCTCGGTGGCGATGCGGCCGGCTTCGGTCAGGATGGATTTGACCGTTTCGGCGGTTGCTTCGGCAAAGATGTCGGTGCGCGACACTTCGGGAAGGCCGACGACCTCGTTCAGGATGAACTCGATCTGTTCGACGGGCGCGTTATATGGCATGGTCCTCTTCCCTTCGCGCCTTGGCAAATCTTATCCGGGCGCATAACTGATCCTCTTGTCGGCCGATCATATGAGCGGCGCGAAAGCCATCAACCACAACCCCACGTAACAAATGCACACGCGCCTTCTTTCCCCGGATGATCAAGGCCTTGCCATCGCTTGCGACTGGCTCTCGCAGGGTGACCTTGTCGCCATGCCGACCGAGACGGTTTACGGCCTTGCGGGCGATGCAAGAAACGCCACCGCCGTTGCCCGCATCTATGAGGCCAAGGGCCGGCCCAGCTTCAACCCGCTGATCGTGCATCTGCCTGATCGACTGGCGGCCGAAAAGATTGCGCATTTCGATGAATCGGCGCGGGCGCTGGCGCAGGCCTTCTGGCCGGGGGCGCTGACCATGGTGCTGCCGTTGCGCGAGAATGCGGGCATCGCGTCCTTGGTGACGGCGGGGCTGAATACGGTGGCGCTGCGGGTTCCGGCGCATCCGGCGGCGCATGCGCTGCTGCAGCGTTTCGGCGGGCCGCTGGCCGCGCCCTCGGCCAATCCTTCGGGGCGGATCAGTCCGACCACGGCGGCGCATGTCGCCGATCCCGATTCGGGTCTGGGCGGGCGGATTCCGGCGGTTCTGGATGCGGGATCGTGCCCGGTCGGCGTCGAATCGACGATCATTGGCTGGGTCGATGGTCAGCCCGCGCTGCTGCGACCGGGCGGAATTGCCGCCGAGGCGATCGAGGAGGTGCTGGGCCAGTCCCTGATCCGCCCCGCGATCAATCCCGATGCGCCGAATGCGCCGGGACAGCTGACCAGCCACTACGCGCCGCGCGCCAGCCTGCGGCTGAACGCGGAAACGGCCGGACCGGACGAGGTGATGATCGGTTTCGGCAAGGTCGGCGGAGAATTGACGCTGAGCGCCTCGGGCGATCTGACCGAGGCGGCGGCGCGGCTGTTCGATCTGCTGCGGCAGGCCGATGCAATGGGTCGCCCGATTGCGGTGGCCGCGGTTCCCGAAACCGGTCTGGGCGCGGCGATCAACGACCGCCTGCGCCGCGCGGCAGCGCCCCGCTAGGCGCGGCCCGCGCTGGGGGACAGCACCAGCGGGTCGATCCCCAGACCCTTCAGCGCCGCACGCCACTTGCCGGAATTGTCCGCGCCAAAGATCAGCTCATCCAGCCGTTCGCTGGTCAGCCAGCCATTGTCCAGAATCTCGCTGTCCAACTGGCCCGGACCCCATCCGGCATAGCCAAGCGCCAGCATGGCGGGCTGAGGGCCGCGGCCATGGGCGAAATCCTCAAGAATGTCGCGGGTGGTGGACATGGCCAGATCGTCGGCGATGCGCATCCGGGTCTCGTCCAGTTCATCGCCCTTGGGGATGCGGTGCAGCACAAAGCCGCGCCCGGGTTCGACCGGGCCGCCGAAGCGGACGGGGATGTCCAGCGTATCGGCCCCGGTATCTATGCCCAGTTGCGCCAGCAGATCCGAGAAGCCCACCTCGGGCATCGGCCGGTTCACCACCAGCCCCATCGCACCATCCTCGGAATGCGCGCAGATCAGAATGACGGAATGCTCGAATCTGGGGTCGCGCATGCCGGGCATCGCGATCAGCATCTTGCCGGTCAGATCGGCCGAACTGTCCAAAGCCTGCTCCTTCTTCTTTCCCCAAAGATCGGCCCTGACGCGATGTTTCGCAAGAGTGTGCTGCCCTTTGTCGTGAATGTGACTTCACCAGATGCGCCTGTGCCACCTATGAATGCAGGCATGAAATGGTGTGCTTTCCTTTTGGTTTCAGTGGCTCCGGCATTTGCGCAGGGCGGGGTCGGACAGGTTGACGCGGCGGGGGTCGAACACCCGCCGGGGCTGGTCTCGGCCGAGTTGCTGCCCGGTTGGGTCACGCCCGAGGGCAATCGCATGACTGCCCTGGCGCTGCGGCTGGAACCGGGCTGGAAAACCTATTGGCGCAGCCCCGGCGATGCCGGCGTGCCGCCGCATTTCGATTGGCAGGGTTCAAGCAATCTGGGTCAGGTGACGATGCACTGGCCCCGTCCCGAGACCATCGAATCGGGTGGTGAGCGTACGCTGGGCTATCACGACATGCTGGTCCTGCCGATCGAGATCGCGCCTGCGGATACAACTGGTGCTGTCGATCTGGCGACGACGGTGGATTTCGGTCTGTGCGATGACATCTGCGTTCCGGTGCAGGTGCGGCTGACCGCGCCGCCCGCCGGTTCCGCGCCCGATCCCGCGATTCAGGCCGCATTGGCACAGGTTCCCGAAACCTCGACCGCACGCCCGCAATGCCGCGTCGAGGAAATCGAGGACGGCATGCGCGTCACCGCCAGTTTCGACCATCAGGATGCGCCGGAAGTGGCGATGGAACTGCAAGCCGATAAGGTCTGGGTCTCGCAGCCAGAACTGGGGCGGCAGGGCGACCGGCTGACCGCCAGCGCCGATTTCGTGGCCGAGTCGGGCAAGCCCTTTGCGCTGGACACGAATGCGCTGCGGCTGACGCTGATCGGCCCGGACCGGGCGACCGAGTATCTGGGCTGCGATACGGTGACGGATTAAAGCCCCAGATTAAAGCCCCAACCGGGCCGAGACGGACAGAAGATCGGCCCACGCCTCGCGCTTGGCCAAGGGCGTGCGCAGCAGATAGGCCGGGTGGGTCATCGGCAGGGCGGGCAGGCCAAAGGCCTCGGTCCAGTCGCCGCGCAGCCGCAGGATGCCCTGCTGGTTCAGCGCCGCGATGCAGGGTGTGTTGCCCATCAGAATCAGGATTTCCGGCTGCGCCAATTCGACATGGCGGCGCAGGAAAGGCAGCATCAAGGCGATTTCCGCAGGCTCGGGGCGGCGATTGCCCGGCGGACGCCAAGGCAGGACATTGGTGATGTACAGCGCCCGTTCGGCATCGACCGCATCGCGCGCCAGACCGATCGCGGCGAACATCCGGTCCAGAAGCTGCCCGGCGCGACCGACAAAGGGGCGGCCCTGCAGGTCTTCTTCCTCGCCCGGAGCCTCGCCGATCACCATGACCCGCGCGCCGGGGCGACCATCGGCAAAGCAGAAATTGCGCGCGCCCTTGCGCAGGTCGATGGCCTCGAATGCCTCTTGCGCCTCGGCCAGGGCGGCCAGCGTCGTGGCCCCTGCGGCCATGCCCTCGGCCAGTGTGACCAGATCGCGGCCCTCATCGCGGGGGGCAGGGGGCGGGGCCACTGCAGCCGCCGGGGCGGGCGTTATGCGATCGGGCAGGTCATATCGGTCCAGCGGATCGTCAAGGCATGGCTCATCCGCGCCCAGCTCGGCCTGCCATTGCAGAAGAGCCAGCGCGGTCTGCGCATCCAGCGCGAATCCCCGATAGGTCGGATCAGCCGTCATGCCCGCCAAGCTAAGGCCCGCAGGCCGCACGGGCAAGCCATGGCCTGCCCGTCTGCGGTCAGGTCACTGCGACTGGGTCAGCGGCGTGGTGCCGCCGCCCATCCCGATCAACCGCTGAATCAGCGGCTTGGCGGTCGGGCCGATGCGGTCACAGGCCTCCGGATCGTCCAGCAGCTTGAAGGCGGGGCCGTAATAGCTGCGGTCATAGGTGGTCGCATCCAGTCCCAGTTTGTCGGCCAGCTTGTCCCCGGTGCCGGTGATCAGCGTCCATTCGCCATCGGTGACCTCGTATCCCGGGCAGTTCGAGGTGATGACATTCACATTGGCCAGCTCTGCGATCAGCGCCTTGGCCTGATCGGCGCTCAACCCCGAGACATCGGGCAACTGGACCGTGACGCCCCCGTCGGCCAGCGCCATTCCGGCCAGTGTCATGCCAGCCGAGAGGGCCAGCGCTCCGGCCACTGCCGTGAGTGCATGCATGGGTTTTCCCTTTATTCCGATTGCCCGGCCATCCGGCCCGATGGGCCTGTCACACGCAACCCAATTCGCCGTGAACTTGACGGGGCGGACCCACCCCGCTACGCGGATTTCCAAACGTCGAGTTGCACGAGAGGATGCCTTGCGATGACCACCCATTCCCTGCTGATCCTGCCCGGTGACGGCATCGGTCCCGAAGTGATGACCGAGGTGCGCAAGGTCATTGACTGGTTCCAGACGAACAAGGGCATCCAGTTCGATGTCAGCGAGGATCTGGTCGGCGGCGCCGCCTATGACAAGCATGGCGTGCCGCTGGCGGACGAGACCATGCAGAAGGCGCAGGAAGTCGATGCCGTGCTGCTGGGCGCGGTCGGCGGCCCGGCCTATGACAATCTGGATTTCTCGGTGAAGCCCGAGCGTGGGCTGCTGCGCCTGCGCAAGGAAATGGACCTGTTCGCGAACCTGCGCCCGGCGCAATGCTTCGACGCGCTGGCCGATTTTTCCTCGCTGAAGCGCGAGATCGTCGCCGGTCTGGATATCCTGATCGTGCGCGAACTGACCTCGGGCGTCTATTTCGGCGAACCGCGCGGCATTCATTCCGACGACAACAACCCGCAAAACGAGGGTGGCCGCGTCGGCATCAACACCCAGCGCTACACCTCGGGCGAAATTCGCCGTGTCGCGCGTGCGGCCTTTGAGCTGGCCAAGAAGCGCGGCAATCGCGTCTGCTCGATGGAAAAAGCCAACGTCATGGAATCGGGCATCCTGTGGCGCGAGGAAGTGCAATGGGTCCACGACAACGAATACCCGGAAGTCGAACTGTCGCACATGTATGCCGATAACGGTGCCATGCAGCTGGTGCGTCGTCCGAACCAGTTCGACGTGATCGTGACCGACAACCTGTTCGGCGACATCCTGTCCGACGCGGCGGCGATGCTGACCGGTTCGCTGGGCATGCTGCCCTCGGCCAGCCTTGGCGCGCCGATGGCGAATGGCCGTCCGAAAGCCATGTACGAGCCCGTCCACGGCTCGGCCCCCGACATCACCGGGCAGGGCAAGGCCAACCCGATCGCCTGTATCCTCAGCTTCGCCATGGCGTTGCGCTACAGCTACGATCTGGGGGCCGAGGCCGACCTGCTGGAAAAGGCGATCGAGAAAGTTCTGGCGGATGGCGTACGCACCGCCGATCTGATGGGCCCGGATGGCGGCACGCCAGTCTCGACCTCGCAGATGGGGGACAAGATCGTCGAGGCCCTGTCCGCGCTCTGATCCACTGCCGCGCCCGCCCTTACCGGCGGGCGCAGTCATTTCTGGGGCAGCGGAGGGGGCATGCCGGGGAATCTCAAGGGCGCGCTTCTGGCGCTGCTGTCGATGGGCATCTATTCGACCCATGACGTGATCATCAAGTTTCTGGGCGCGGGCTATCCCGCGTTGCAGATCCTGTTCTTCTCGGCCCTGCTGTCTTTCCCGCCCATCGCGATCCTGCTGCTGCGCGATCCGACCCACGGGACATTGCTGCCGCGTTCGCCCTTCTGGGTCACGCTGCGATCAGTCTGTATCGTCAATTCCGGCATCTGCGGCTTTTACGCCTTTTCGGTGCTACACTTGGCGCAGGTCTATTCGATCCTGTTCGCCTCGCCGCTGATCATCACCATCCTGTCGGTGCCCTTGTTGGGCGAGCGCGTCGGGCTGGCGCGCGGGGCGGCGGTGGCGGTGGGCCTGCTGGGCGTGCTGGTGGTGCTGCGACCGGGCTATGTGGAACTGAGCCTGGGCCATTTCGCGGCAATGCTCGCGGCTTGCACCAGTGCCTTGGCGGCCGTCTCGGTGCGCAGGCTGGGGCGGTCGGAGCGAACGGTCATCCTGATCCTGTGGCCGATCATCGGCAACTTCATCCTGACCGGCCTGTCGCTGGGGCTGGCCTATCGCCCGATGGCCGGGATGGACCTGGCGCTGACCGGGCTGATCGCGCTTCTGGGCCTGCTGGCGGGCTTCCTGCTTATCCAGGCCTATCAGGCCGGTGAGGCCGCCAATGTCGCGCCGATGCAATATTCCCAGATGCTATGGGCGATCGGCTATGGCTGGCTGCTGTTCGACGAACATCCCGATTCGGCGACGCTGACCGGGGCTGCGCTGATCATCGGCTCGGGTCTGTTCATCTTGATGCGGGAACGCAGCGGCGCATCCCGCCTGCGCCCGGTGACCGAGGCCCGGCTGCGATCCGAAACCGTGACCGCGCCGCGTCCCAATCTTTTGCGGCGATTGCTGCGTCGGGAGTGAATTGGGGCAGAAAACCGCACGACCCCCCTTGCATTCCCTTTGGCGACGGGCTACCTGCCGCCTCACGGTCGGAGCGTAGCGCAGCCTGGTAGCGCACCTGCTTCGGGAGCAGGGGGTCGGAGGTTCGAATCCTCTCGCTCCGACCATATTTTCCCGAAATTCACCCAAGTGAAAATCAGCCACAGACCCGATGCCGGGTCCGCTGGCCGTTTCAGTAGATCCCCAGATCGCGCATGATCGGGGTCCAGTCCTTGATGCGCTGGCGCGACTTCTGTGGCTGCTTTCCTGCGACTGCATGGGTGATGATATTCATCATCGTGGTCATCGGGCCGGTGGTTTCCAGAAACGCATCGACCTTGGTTCCGACATGGAAGACATAGGGCGTATGCGCCCCGGCCCATGTGTTCACCTCATCGGTGACGACGACGGCATCCATGCCCAGCTGGCGCGCAAGGCGCAGGATCGGCAGCGCCTCGCGGGCATAGGGGGCCATCTCGACCATGATCAGGCAGTGCCGTTCCTGACCACGCCGCTGCGACGGGATCAGCGCCACCAGCCCGTCATCATTGGGTGACAGGAACCGGACCGAACCGCGCACGATCGACAGGCGGCGGGTGAAATCCTCGGCCACGCCCCGGATGGTCTGGAAGCCGACGACAAAGACCTCATCCGCCTCGGCAATGGCGGTGATTGCACCGTCCCATGCCGGTTTCTCGATCTCGGCCGCCAAAGCCAGCACCGCATCGGCATCGCGCTTGAGGATTGTCCCCAGCTCTCCGTTCAGCAGGCGCGTATAACGCTCTGAGGGCGACAGGTGGATGTTCACCAGCGCGCCCTGCAATTCCTCCTTCAGCCCCGCCAGCCCCCTGAAGCCGGCGCGTTTCAGGAATCGGCTGACGGTGATCTCGCTGACGCCGGTCTTGGTCGCGACCGACGCCCCGGTTTCCAACCCCAGCGTCGCCTCGTTCATGACCAGCCATTGCGCGATCATCGCCTCGGATTTCGTCAACTCACCGGGAATCCTGCGCAATCTGGTGGCAAGCGGGGACTCGTCGGGGTTTTCTGCTGATGAATGCATGACAGAATTTACAGCACGATTTTCCAATGTTAGCGTTCTGTCAAAGAATAACATGCCTGAGTCGGATGGGGGAAACTAATTCGGCTCATAACAAGGCGATAACTGGGAGAATCACGATGAAGGCACAGGGAATCGCCCTGGCCTTGGCCCTTGCGGCCGGGTCAGCGCATGCCGAGGGAAATCTCGCGCTTTATAACTGGGGCGATTACATCAACCCCGATATCCTCACCAAATTCACCGAGGAAACCGGGATCAAGGTGACGCTCGACACCTATTCCTCGAACGAGGAAATGCTGGCCAAGATCCAGGCCGGGGCCGCGGATTACGACGTGGTCTTCCCCTCGGTTCACATGAACGACATCATGTTGAAACTGGGGCTGCTGGAAAAAACTGGCATCAATGAAAGCGCGGCTTTCAAGAATATCGACCCCGCCAACCTGCGGTCGAAAGAAGATCCGAAATCCGAATATTGTCTGCCTTATGCATGGGGCACCGTCGGCATTTTCTATAATGAAAAAGTCACCGGCCCGATCAATGGCTGGCAGGATTTCTTTGCCATTCCCGAGAAAACCGGCGGCAAGATCACGCTTTTGGACGATATGCGCGAGGTTCTTGCGGTCGGCCTGATGATGAGCGGCAAATCGGTCAACGCGACCGACCCGGCCGAGGTCAAGCTGGCCACCGATTACATCCTGACCCAGAAGCCCAAGGTCACGGCCTTCACCTATGACATCGCGACGCTGCTGACCTCGGGCGACATCGCCGCCGCGCAGTATTTCGTCGGCATGAACATGATCACCAAGCCCATCGAGGGGATGAAATACGTCATCCCGGCCGAGGGCGCGACCATGTATCAGGAAAACATGTGCGTCCTCGCCTCGGCCCCGCATAAGGACGAAGCGAAGAAGTTCATGGAGTTCTTCCTGCGTCCCGAGATCGCCGCGATGAACGCCGCGACCGAGTTCAACGGCTCGGCCAATATCCCGGCCCGCGACCTGATCCCCGAGGATCTGCGCAAGGACCCGAACATCAACGTCCCGGCCGAGACCATGGCCCGGCTGCAGATCTTCGAGGATACCGGCAAGGCGCTCAAGCTTTACGACCGGGCCTGGAACACCATCCGCACGACCCAATAACGTCTGTTCCGGCGGCCTCGGAGGAGGGGCCGCCCCCTAGATGGAAAGATTTCATGGCTTCCCTGGAAATCCGCGCCGCTAGGCGCCATTTCGTCACGCCTGAAGGTGGCCGCGTCGCGGCTTTGGACGGCATTGACCTGACCGTCGGCGCGAATGAGTTCGTGACGCTTCTGGGCCCCTCGGGCTGCGGCAAGACCACGCTTCTGCGCGCCATTTCCGGCTTCGAGGCACTGGATTCCGGCTCGATCCGGCTGGACGGGACGGATCTGGCAGCGCTGCCGCCGTTCAAGCGGCCGGTGAACACGGTCTTCCAAAGCTATGCCTTGTTCAGCCATATGAGCGTCGCGCGCAACGTGGGCTACGCGCTGGAAGTGCGCGGCGTCGATCACAAGACACGCGAGGCGGCGGTTGAAAGCGCGCTGGCCAAGGTCGGCCTGACCGGTATGGGGTCGCGCAAACCGAACCAACTGTCAGGTGGCCAGCGTCAGCGCGTCGCCCTTGCCCGCAGCATCGTCGCCGAGCCGCGCCTGCTGCTGCTGGACGAGCCGCTTTCGGCCTTGGACCGCAACCTGCGCCAGCAGATGCAGATCGAGCTGAAGGCCCTGCAATCCCGTCTGGGCATCGCCTTTGTCTTCGTGACCCATGATCAGGAAGAAGCCCTGACCATGTCCGACCGCATCGTTGTCATGCGCGCCGGCCAGATCGAGCAGATCGGCACCCCGCGCGAGATCTATCGCCATCCGCGCACCCGCTTCGTCGCCGAATTCATTGGCGAAACCAACCTGTTCCACGCCACGGTCGACCGGATCGAGGGCGCTCAGGCACTGGCCCGCACCGCCCAAGGCGTCGAGATGCTCCTGCCCGCGACCGGCTTGCGCCGCGGCCAAGCCGTGACCGCCGTGCTGCGCCCAGCCGATTTCCGCCTTGCCGATCAGGGCATCAAGGGTCGGGTGACGCGTGCCGTCTATCTGGGTTCCGACCTGCAGCTTTACGTCCAGCCCGATGCCGGTGGCGAGGAAATCCGCGTCACCGCCCGCGACGGCGCGAACGCGCCCGCGACCGGCGCGGCGGTGCATCTTTCCTACGCGCCCGAGGCTGCCCATGTGCTGGAGGCTGCGTAAGCTCATGACCCGTCAGAACCTTGTCCTGACGACCCTGCTGGCACCGGTGACGCTGTTTCTGGGCGTCTTCTTCCTGCTGCCGCTGGTGATCATCGGGCTATTCTCGATCCTCAGCCCCGGCCTTTACGGCGGGGTGGAGTGGAGCTTTTATCACTGGAACTATGGCCGCATCTTCGGTTGGGCCGACGGCATCGATGAGATATTCGAGCCGATCTACCTGCAGATCCTGCTGCGCTCGCTGGGCTTTGCCGCGATGACCGTCGTGCTGTCCTTGCTGCTTTGCTACCCGGTCGCCTTCTGGGTCAGCCGCCTGTCGCCGCGCACCCGGCTGTTCTTCCTGTTTCTGGTGACGCTGCCCTTCTTTTCCAGCCTTGTCGTGCGGCTTTATGCGTGGCTTCTGATCCTGAAACCCTCGGGGCTGCTCAACAGCGCGCTGATGGGGATCGGCGTCATCTCGCAGCCGCTGGAAATCCTGTACACCCCGGCGGCGGTGGTGCTGGGCATGGTCTATATCATGGTGCCCTTCATGTTCCTGCCGCTTTACTCGGCGGTGGACAACCTTGACCGCGCGCTGATCGAGGCCTCGATGGATCTGGGCGCGAACCGCATCCAGACCTTCTTCAAGGTCATCCTGCCCCAGACCCTGCCGGGCATCATGGGCGGCGCGGTCATCGTCTTCATCCCCTCGGTCGGCAACTTCATCGTGCCGGACCTGCTGGGCGGCGCGCGCGGGCTGATGATCGGCAACCTTGTCGAGCAGCAATTCCTGTCGGCGCGCAACTGGCCCTTTGGTGCCGCGCTGTCGATGATCATCATGAGCGTGGTTCTGTTGGTCCTGCTCAGCTCGCTGGGCCGGGCGAAAAAGGCGGGAGTGTAAGATGCGCAATCCCATCGGTTGGGCCAGCCTGACGCTGTTTTCGCTGGGCTTCTTTGCCTTCATCTACGCGCCGCTTTTCGTCATCATCGGTTACTCGTTCAACTCGAACCCGGTGAACATGATGGTCTGGGACCATTTCACGCTGGACTGGTATCGTGGGCTGTTCGGCCTTGCGCGCGAGCAGCTTAGCGGCTCGGTCATGCCCGCCTCGGGTTATGTCGAAAGCACCGGGCATATGCTGGCGGCTTTGCGCAATTCGCTGATGGTCGCGTCAATCACCACGGTCATCTCGACAGTGATCGGCACGGCCACTGCCATTGCGCTGTCGCGCTTCCGCTTCCGGCTGAAGGGCTTTTATAGCGGCTTCCTGATGCTGCCGATGATGATGCCCGATATCGTGCTGGGCATCGGTCTGCTGATCTTCTTCGTGACGATCGGGATGCAGCTTTCCATGCTGACCATCATCATCGGTCACTGCACCTTCCTCAGCAGCTACGTCTTCATCATCGTGCAGGCGCGCATGGCCGGGCTTGATCCCGCGCTGGAAGAAGCCTCGGCCGATCTGGGTGCCTCGGAATGGCTGACCCTGCGCAAGGTGCTGCTGCCGCAGCTGGCACCGGGCATCCTTGGCGGGGCGCTGCTGGCCTTCGTCATCTCGATGGATGATCTGGTCATCACCTATTTCGTCGCCGGGACCGACAACACCACGCTACCCGTCTATATCTTTGGCATGATCCGCCGCGGCGTGAAGCCCGAGATCAACGCCATCGCCACCCTCATCATCCTTGCCTCGGTCGTGATCGCGGCCGCAGGTTTGTGGCTTCGCGCCAGAAAGACCGACTGACATGAGCAAACCTCGCGCCCGCGACCTTGGCCTGCCCTTTCCCGGCACGCCCGGTCCCCTGAACGCGATCACCGACGTGCCCGGTCTGGCGGTGGGTTTCTGCACCCTGACCGACCCTGAGAAGAAGATGCGCACCGGCGTCACCGCCATCCTGCCGCGCCCCGGCAAGCAGCCGAAACCCGTCTGGGCCGGGCAATATTCGCTGAACGGCAATGGCGAGATGACCGGCACGCATTGGGTCAATGACGCGGGCTATTTCGTGGGCCCCGTGATGATCACCAACACCCATGGCGTCGGCGCGGTCCATCACGGCACCACCAAATGGATGATCCAGAACTATTCGGATTACTTCACCACCGAGCACGCATGGGCCATGCCCGTCGTCGCTGAGACCTATGACGGCGTCTTGAACGACATCAACGCCATGCATGTCGAGCCTGACCACGCCATCGCGGCGCTGGATGCGGCCACGACCGGCCCAGTGGCGGAAGGCTCGACCGGCGGCGGCAATGGCATGATCTGCTATGAGTTCAAAGGCGGCACCGGCACCTCGTCGCGCAAGCTGCCGATCGGCGGGCAGGAATATACCGTCGCTGCGCTGGTACAGGCCAATCACGGCATTCGCCCTTGGCTGAGCGTGCTGGGCCGTCCCGTCGGCCAACTGATGCCGGAAGGCGCGCTGCATTCGCGCGAGATGGGCTCGATCATCGTGATCATCGCCACCGACGCGCCGCTTTCGGGTCTGTCGCTGCGCCAAGTGGCCAAGCGTGCGGCCATCGGCATCGGTCGCGGCGGCACGCCGGGCGGGAACAATTCGGGCGACATCTTCTTGGCGCTGTCGACCGCCAATGACGGCCCGATGCCCCAGCAGGCCGAGGCGCTTCTGACCAAGCAGGAATTGAACAACGAGCTGCTGGACAACCTGTATATGGCTGCGGTCGAGGCAGTCGAGGAATCGGTCGTGAACGCCATGGTCGCGGGCGTCGATGTCCCGACCGTCAAGCCCGAGGGTAAGACCTGCCACGCCATCGACACCGCACGGCTGCGGGCGATCTTTGCCCCCGAGGCTGACCAGCCGAAAGCAAAGCTCGCACGGGTCTGAAAAGCAGACGGGCCCCGCAAGGGGCCCGCGCGAAGGATGCGCCCGCTTGTCACAAGGCGGGCGTCGTCGTTTCAGTCCATGCTGACATTGGCGGCTTTCACCACCGGCTCCCATTTCGCCATCTCGGCGGCGACATGCTTGCCCAGATCCTCGGGCGACGAGGCCACGATGGTGGCAGAGAACTCGCCCATGCGTTTGGCAACCTCAGGATCGGCCATGGCTTCCAGCGCCGCCTTGTTCAGCGCGGCGATCGCCTCGGGCGGGGTGCCAGTGGGGGCGAAAAGCGCGTTCCAGCTATAGGTCTCATAGCCGGGCAGGGTCTCGGCAATGGCCGGGACATCCGGGAAGGACGGTGCGCGCTCCTTGGTCGTCACCCCCAGCGCCTTCAGCTTGCCGCTGGTGATATGGCTTGAGGCCGAGGGCAGGTTGTCAAAGATGATCGGCACTTGATTGCCCAGCACGTCCGTCAGCGCCGGACCCGAACCCTTATAGGGGATATGCGCGATCTCGGTCCCTGCCATCGAGTTGAACAGCGCGCCCGACAAATGCAGCGGTGTGCCATTGCCCGATGAGGCAAAGGACAGATCCTCTTTCTTCGCCAGATCGATCAGCTCCTGCACCGAGTTCACCGGCAGTTCCGGGTTCACCGCCAGCACGTTCGGGACCAGCACCAGCAAGGACACCGGCGCGAAATCCGCCACCGGGTCATAGGGTTTCTGCTTCAGGATCAGCGGGTTCAGAGCATGGGTCGCGACCGTACCCATCAGGATCGTGTAGCCGTCGGGATCAGCCTTGGCCACTTGCTGCGCGCCCAGACTGCCGCCCGCGCCGCCGACATTCTGGACCACGATCTGTTGGCCCAAGGATTGGCTCATCCGTTCGGCGACGATGCGGCCGACCACATCGGTCGAGCCTCCGGCGGCGAAGGGGATGACCAGCGTGATCTGGCGATCGGGGAATTCGGCGCTGGCGGCGCCTGCCAGCCCCATCGCCATCGCGGCGCCCAGAGCCAAGCGGCGGGTCAGTTTTATGGTCATGTTCTTCCTCCCTTTTGGTTTTTCATGCGTCGCTCTCGCTGAAGACCTCGTCCCGGCGCTTGCGGATCTGCGGCAGGAAGACCAGCACCAGCACCGCAGCGGTCATCAGCAGCAGCGTGGCGCTGATCGGGCGGGTGATGAAGGTGGTCGGATCGCCACGCGACAGGATCATGGCGCGGCGCAGGTTTTCCTCAAGCAGCGGTCCAAGGACGAAGCCCAGCAGCAAGGGTGCCGGCTCGCAGCGCAGCTTGGACATCAGGTAGCCGAGCAGCCCGAAGAAGGCGACAGCATACAGATCGAAGGTGTTCGAGGCGACCGAATAGACCCCGATCGAGCACATCGCCATGATGATCGGGAAAAGGATGTAATAAGGCACCGACAGCAGCTTCACCCACAGCCCGATCAGCGGCAGGTTCAAGACCACCAGCATCAGGTTGCCGATCCACATGCTGGCGATGATGCCCCAGAACAGGGCCGGTTGTTCGCTGACCACGTTCGGCCCCGGCACGATGCCTTGGATGATCATCGCGCCGATCATCAGCGCCATCACCGGGTTCGCCGGGATGCCCAGAGTCAACAAGGGAATGAAGCTCGTCTGCGCGCCCGCGTTATTGGCACTTTCGGGACCGGCCACGCCTGCCAACGCGCCCTTGCCGAATTCCTCGGGGTGTTTCGACAGCTTCTTTTCGACGGTATAGCTGGCGAAGCTGGCAAGGATCGCGCCGCCGCCCGGCAGGATGCCAAGGAGCGATCCGACAGCTGTGCCGCGCAGGATCGGGCCGAGCATCTGACGAAACTCGTCGCGGGTGGGGAACAGACGGCTGATGTTCTTGGTCATTACCTCGCGGTCATGCTCATCCTCGAGGTTGCGCAGGATCTCGGCGATGCCGAAAACGCCGACGGCAAGGGCCACGAAGTTCAGCCCATCCGCATATTGGGTGATGCCAAGGGTGAAGCGTGGCGCGCCGGTATAGATGTCGGTGCCCACGAGCCCCAGCAGCAGCCCCAGAACGACCATGGCCAAGGCCTTCAGGACCGAGCCATGCGCCAGGGCCACCGACATCACCAGACCCATGACCATCAGGCTGAAATACTCGGCGGCGCCGAATTTCAGCGCGATGGTGGTCAAGGGCGGCGCAAAGATCGCGACAAGGAAGGTGGCGACGGTTCCGGCAAAGAACGACCCGATCGCGGCGGTGGCAAGCGCGGTTCCCGCGCGGCCCTTCCGCGCCATCTGGTAGCCGTCGATGGCGGTCACGGCAGATGAGCTTTCGCCCGGCATGTTGATCAGGATCGCCGTGGTCGAGCCGCCATATTGCGCGCCGTAATAGATCCCGGCCAGCATGATCAGCGAGGATACCGGCTCCAGCTGGAAGGTGATCGGCAAGAGCATGGCGATGGTCGCCGTGGCCCCGATGCCGGGAAGCACACCGATCAGCGTGCCAAGGATGACGCCGATCAGGCAGAAGGCGAGGTTTGCCAGCGACGAGGCGACAGAAAAACCCAGCGCGAGATTGTTTAGAAGATCCATTTCCGCCCCCTCAGAATGGCAGCCAGGGGCCGAAGCGGCGGAAGGGCAGGCCAAGGCCGTAGCTGAAGATCAGCGTCGAGGCGATGGTGACCACCACCGCCAGAACCAGCCCATGCAGCGGCTTCAATCTGTGCGAGGCCTGAGCCGCGATCAGCGCGGCCAGAAACAGCGCCGGGACAAAACCCAAGCCCCGCACCGTCAGCCCGAAGAAGACCGGCGCGGGCAGGATGAAGGCCATGCCGCGCCACGCGACCTTGCCGAAGGGTTCACCCTCGCGGCCAAAGGCCTTCAGAAACACCAGCAGTCCCAGCACGAACAGCAGCACCGACAGGACCATCGGGAAATATCCCGGCCCCATGCGCAGCGACGTGCCGATATCCAGCCCGGTGGTCTGCCAGCCGAAAAACAGGGCCGCCGCCATCAGCAGCAGCCCCGTCGCAATGTCGGTTCCGTCCTTGGGTTTCGTGGACATGTTCTTCCCCCTGTCAGATGAGGTCCCGCCGCGGCTAGCGCGGCGGGACCGGAAGGATCAGTCGGCATAGACGCCGGCGGCGTCGATGACCGGCTTCCAGCGGGTGATCTCGGATTCAAGCTTGGCCTTCAGCGCGGCGGGCGTGGCATCCGCGGCGGGCGAGGGCGCGGTGCCCAGCTCGGCCATGGCCTTGATCACGCCGTCATCGGCAAGTGCCGCTTGCAGGGCTTTGGACAGGCGCTCATTCACCTCGGCGGGCGTGCCCTTGGGGGTATAGATGCCGTGCCAAATGGCGAATTCCAGGCTGTCCAGACCCGATTCCTTGGCAGTGGGCAGGTCGGGGAACAGGGGCAGGCGTTCGGGCGTGGTCACGGCATAGGCCTTGATCGTGCCGCCTTGGATCTGCTGGGTGGTGTTGGTGGTCTGGTCGCACATGATATCGACTTGGCCCCCCAGAAGGTCCGTCATCGCCGGACCCGTGCCCTTATAGGGGACGGTGACCAGCGGCGTGCCCAGCGACTGCATCAACAGCATCCCGCACAGATGCGAGGCAGCACCAATCCCGGCATTGGCCAAGGTCAGCTTGTCGCCGTTGGCCTTGACGTAATCCATGAAGCCCTTGAAATCCGCGGGCTCGAAATCCTTGCGGGCGACGACGACCATCGGGACCTCGGTCACAAGGCCCACATATTCAAAGGCGTTCAGCGTGTCATAGGCCAGGTTGCGATAAAGCGTGGCCGATGTCGCCATGCCGATATGGTGCAGCAGCACGGTGTAGCCATCGGGATCGGCCTTGGCGACCTGACCCGCGCCCAGAGTGCCACCGGCACCGCCGACGTTTTCCACGACGATCTGCTGGCCCAGATCGGCGGACATCTTTTCCGCGACCAGACGCGCCACGGTATCGGTCGGCCCTCCCGCCGAGAACGGCACCACCATCGAAATCTGACGCTCGGGATAGCCCTGCGCGAATGCCGGTGCGGTCAGCATGGTCGCGCCGATCAGCGCGCCGAAAAGCTTCTTGAAAGCCATTTTCCCCTCCCAAGGAATGATCGGCGGTCTCCCCTGTGCCGCCGCTTGGCTCAGACTGCGCCGTGCCGTGCCATTGCACCAAATGCTAATCCGCGCAGATCGGGTCTGTTCGTGCGGCTTGCAGTCGGAATGGGTGGAAAGGGTAACATCAGTCATCCGCGATGGGTGGATTTCCACCCATCAGCCGCCTTCATCCCCGGCATCGATGATCAGACGGCGGTCCAGCGCGTATTTCTGCATCTTTTCATAGAGCGTCTTGCGCGAGATCCCGAGCGTCTCATAGACGGGCCGCAAGCGCCCGCCATGCGCGGCGATGGCCCCGGCGATCAAGCCGCGCTCGAACTCGGCCACCCGGTCGGAAAGCTTCGCACCGGGGGCAGGGGCGGGTTCCGCTCCCTCAAGGCCCAGTACGAAACGCTCGGCCAGATTGCGCAATTCGCGGACATTGCCGGGCCAGTCCCGTGCGGCAAGTCCCGACAGCAGCGCCGCCGGAACCTCGCGTTCGGGGATATTGTGGCGCGCGGCGGATTCGCGGACGAGTTGCAGAAACAGCAAAGGAATATCCTCGCGCCGCGCGGCCAGGGGCGGCACATGCAGCACCGCGACATTCAGCCGCCAGAACAGGTCCTCGCGGAAGGCTCCTTGCGCAACCAGCGCCGCCAGATCGACCTTGCTGATGGCAATGAAACGCACATCCAGCGGCACCGGATCGTTCGAGCCCAGCCGCGTGATCACCCGTTCCTGCAAGACCCGCAGCAGCTTGGCCTGCAATTCCAGCGGCATCGAGCCGATTTCGTCCAGCAGCACCGTGCCGCCGCGCGCATGTTCGAACTTGCCGTAGCGCGGCCGCAGCGCGCCGGGAAAGGCCCCGGCCTCATGTCCGAACAGTTCCGATTCGATCAGTGATTCCGGCAGGGCGGCGCAGTTGATGGCGATGAAGGGGCGCCCGGCGCGTGCGGAAATATCATGCAGCGCGCGGGCCACGACCTCTTTGCCGGCGCCGGTCGGGCCAATGATCAGCGCATCCGCGTCCGAGGCCCCGATGGCCCGCAGCCGGTAGCGCAGATCGACCATGACCTGCGTGCGGCCCGGAAGCCGAGCCTCGACATCGTCGCGCTTGCCCGCGACGGCGCGCAGGCGGCGGTTTTCAAGGACCAACCCGCGATGGTCCAGCGCCCGGCGGATGACGGTCGCCAGTTCCTGCACGACAAAGGGTTTTTCGATGAAGTCATAGGCCCCGCCGCGGATCGCCTCGACGGCCAAGGGCACCTCGGCGTGGCCGGTGACAAGAATGACCGGGATCTCGGGATCGACCTCGTGCAAACGCCCAAGCAGGGTCATCCCGTCCATGCCGGGCATCCGGATATCACTGACCACGACACCCGCGAAGCCGGGCCCGGCCAAGGCCAGCGCCTCATCCCCGGTGGCCAAGGGTTCGACCGCGAATCCCGCCAGTTCCAGCGCCTGCGCGGTTGATGAGCGCATCTGTTCGTCATCATCGACCAGCAGCACGCGCCCGGTCATGCCGCCACCCCGGCAGGTTCGGCCACGGGCAGGCGGATGCAGAACTCGGCCCCCGGTGCGGCATTGCGGCAGGTGATCTCTCCGCCAAGGTCGCGGATGATATTGGCGCTGATCGACAGGCCCAACCCCAGCCCCGCGCCCATACCCTTGGTGGTGAAGAACGGGTCGAAAATCCGCGCGGCGATCGCCTCGGGCACGCCCGGCCCCCGGTCGCGGACCCGGATCAGCACCTGTCCGTTTTCCGCATGGGCGGTCAGGGTGATGCGGCGGTCAGGCTGGCCTTCGACCGCATCGGCGGCATTGGTGATCAAGTTCACCAGCACCTGTTGCAGCCGGGTCGGACCGGCACGCAGGCTGGGCAGATCGGTGGGCAGTTGGCAGTCCAGCATCGCGCCGCTGCTGGTCAGCCGCGCCTCGACGATGGTGCGGGTTTCCTCGAGCAGCGGGGGCAGGGCGACCGCCCCCAGCACGTCATCGGGTTTCCTCGCCGCCTGCCGCAGATGCTTGCCGATGGCCGCCATGCGATCGACCAACGCCAAAATCTGGCCGATATTTTCGCGCGCACGGGTGTAATCGCCGCGCTCGATCAGGATGGCGGCGCTGTCGGCATAGTTGCGTGCCGCCGCCAAGGGCTGGTTGATTTCGTGGGACAGCGAGGCCGACATCTGCCCCAGCGCGGCCAGCTTGCCCACCTGCACAAGGCTTGCCTGCGCCGCGCGCAGCTCGGATTCAGTGGCGCGGCGCTCGGTGATTTCCTGTTCCAGCTGGCTGTTGGCGCGGGCGAGGGCCGCCGTGCGCTCGACCACGCGGCGTTCAAGTTCGGCATGGGCAAAGCGCTCCAGCGCCAGCCGTTCCGCCGCCTGCGCCCGTCGCTGTCGCCACATCAGCGCGCAGATCCCCGCCGCTGCCAGCAGCAGAACAAGCCCCGCCACCGCCAGTTGCGCCTCGGCACGCAGATCGGCGCTGTCCAGCAGCACATGCACCGTCCAGCCCGCATCGGGCATCTCGTCCGAGGCGATGATATACGCCGCATCGGCCAGACGCAGGATCGGCACGCCATGCGAGGCCGTGCGGCTTACGGGGAATTCCGTCAGCGGCGTTTCGGCATAGCGGCGCGAGGCCGCGCTGCGGGCCAGCCGCTCGGGCGTCAGCGGCAGCAGGCTGTGATACAGCCAGTCCGGTTCGGATGACAGGAACACCGTCCCATCCGGGTCGCTCACCAGCACCCGGTATTCGCCGCCGCGCCACGATTGCTCGATCCGGTCGACGCCGATCTTGACCGCGACGACGGCGGTGATCCGCCCCAGATCGTCCCTGACCGGGGCCGAGAAATAATACCCCCTGACCCCCGAGGTCGTCCCCACACCGTAAAACCGTGCCGTCCTCCCTGCCATCGCGTCGATGAAATAGGGGCGATAGCTGAAATTCTGGCCGATGAAGCTTTGCGGCCCCTCGGGCGTGGAATGGGCGATGGTCTGGCCGTCGGGCAGGATCAGGTAGATGTCCGAAGCCTGCACCGCAAGGTTCTGTTCGGCCAGCCACTGGTTCGTCTGCGACTGCAAGACGGGATTGCCGGGATCGGCGGCAAGCTGATGGATCAGGTCCAGATCGCCGACCAGTTGCGGTACGACCTCGAACCGCGCCAGATCGGCCTGAAGCGCGTTCACCGTCAGCCGCAAGGCCGTGGCGGCCCGGCTTTGTCCGGCGCTCAGGTAATGCTGAAAGGCCAGTTGCGCGCCAACCCAAAGGATCAGCGCCAAGGCCGCCCCGCCCCAAGCTGCGCGCCAGATCAGCCGCATGTCACACTCTCCTCATCCTCGGAAGGGAATGTGACAGGCGGGCCGGTGCCGCGCAATGATGCCGTCAGATCACCAGCACGCCGGAATGCTTGGCCTTGTGTTCGGGTTCCACGTGGATCGTGATCAGCGCGCCGGGCAAATGGCCTTTCAGCGCCCGCTCGACCCGGTCGCAGATGTCATGCGCCTGATCGACGGTGGTCTGGCCGTCGACGACCAGATGAAAATCGATGAAGGTCTTCGGGCCAGCATGGCGGGTGCGCAGGTCATGCGCCTCGATCGCGCCGGTCGCCTCATCCGAGATGGTGCTGCGGATCTTCTCCATCATGTCCTCGGACACGGCCTCGTCCATCAGCCCGGAGAGCGAGGATTTCATCACCCGCCATCCCGACCACAGGATATTCACCGCGACCAGCGCCGCCAGTGCCGGGTCCAGCACCGACCAGCCGGTGATGACCGCCAGCGCCACCCCAATGACGACGCCGCCCGAGGAAATCACGTCCGAAAGCAGGTGATGCCCATCGGCGACCAGTGCCGGCGATCTGAGCTGCCTGCCACCACGGATCAACACCCAGCACCACCAGCCATTGATCACGCTGGCGGCGATGTTGATTAGCAGCCCCTCCAGCGGAGCATCCAGCACGCGCGGATTGAAAAATCCATGCACGGCCTCGCGCATGATCAGCAGGGCGGCGACAATGATCATCACCCCCTCCAGCACGGCGCTGAAGAACTCGGCCTTGTGATGGCCGTAAGGATGCTCGCGGTCGGCGGGGCGCGCGGCCACGCGGATGGCGATCAATGCGGCGACGGCAGTCGCGACATTCACTGTGCTTTCCAGCGCATCCGACAGCAACGCGATCGAGCCGGTCAGCCACCAGGACAAAGCCTTGAGGGCGAGGACGACCAGTCCGACGAAGATGCTGCCAGTTGCGATTCTTACGGTCGCGGACATGCGCGATTCCCTAGCTCGAATCCATGGAAGCGGCGTTTTAACGGCTTGCGCGCGTCGGGCCAACCGCCTGCCGCGATTTCTTGGGGCGATGGCGCTTTTTTCACGCTCAGTGCCGCCTTCGGCGGTTTGGGTATTTGAGAAACGGTGAATTCCTCAATGCTGCGAGCGCTTTCTTCGTTTTTCAAATACCCCAGCAAGCTCGGTCGCCGGTCAAACGCGCGCTGCGGTGAGCGAGAAAAAGAAACGGGGACCGCTTGGCCCCCGTTTCCTCCCTGTTATCGCTTACTCTGCCGGGACCGCCGCCAGATCCTCGACATCCGCGATGGGATGCTTCAGGTGCGGCAGCATTTCCTTGGGGCAGACCTGCAGGAAATTGGCCTTTTCCTCGGCCCAGTTCTGCAGGATCTCGCCCGCCCGGCGCGAGTTGGTTTCCTTGAAGTGGCGCTCGATCAGACCCTTCAGCTCGTCCTCCCAATGCGATTGGGTGACGGGACACAGGATCAGCGTCTCGGCGTTGATGTAATCGCGGGCCATGCCTTCGGGGTCGTAGAGATAGCCCATGCCCCCGGTCATGCCCGCGCCGAAGTTGGCGCCGATGCGGCCAAGGATCACGGCGACGCCGCCGGTCATGTATTCGCAACCGTTCGAGCCGCAGCCCTCGATCACCACTTTTGCGCCCGAGTTGCGCACCCCGAAACGCTCACCCGCACGGCCTGCCGCGAACAGGTAGCCATCGGTCGCACCGTAAAGCACGGTATTGCCGATGATTGTGTTCTCGGCCGCGGTCAGCGGGCTTGCCATCGGCGGGCGCACGACGATGGTGCCGCCCGACAGGCCCTTGCCGACATAGTCGTTGGCATCGCCCGAGACCTCGATCTTGAGGCCCGGTGCTGCAAACGCCCCCAGCGACTGGCCCGCCGAACCCGTCAGCCGCACCGTCAGGTGGTCGGGTTGCAGGTTGTTGCGCATGCCAAAGGTCTGCACGATCATCGACGAGGTCCGCGTGCCGACCGTCCGCAGGGTGTTCCTGACCGCATAGGACAGCTGCATCTTTTCGCCATCCGAGAAGAAGCGGCTGGCGTCGCGGATGATTTCGGCATCCAGCGTGTCCGGCACGGCATTGCGCGGTTTCGAGCGGTCGTAGACGATCTTTTCCGAACCATCCACGGTGATCAGCAGCGGGTTCAGGTCGAGGTCATCGAGCGACTTGTCACCACGGCTGACCTGCGTGAGCAGATCGGCCCGACCGATGATCTCGTCGAGCGAACGGGCGCCGATGCTGGCGAGGATCTCGCGCACTTCCGTGGCGTAGAAGGTGATCAGGTTGACCACCTTGTCCGCCGAGCCGTTGAACATGGCGCGCAGCTTTTCGTCCTGGGTGCAGACGCCCACCGGGCAGGTGTTCGACTGGCACTGACGGACCATGATGCAGCCCATGGCGATCAGTGCGGCGGTGCCGATGCCATATTCCTCGGCCCCCATCATCGCCGCCATGACGATGTCGCGGCCGGTCCGCAGACCGCCATCGGTGCGCAAGGTCACGCGGTCGCGCAGGCGGTTCATCGCCAGAACCTGATGCGCCTCGGTCAGGCCCATCTCCCACGGAAGACCGGCATATTTGATCGAGGTGGCTGGGCTGGCACCCGTGCCGCCATTGTGCCCCGAGATCAGGATGATGTCGGCTTTCGCCTTGGCCACCCCGGCCGCAATCGTGCCGACGCCCGAGCTTGCCACCAGCTTCACCGTGATCTTGGCGCGCGGGTTGATCTGCTTCAGGTCATAGATCAGCTGCGCCAGATCCTCGATCGAATAGATGTCGTGATGCGGCGGCGGCGAGATCAGCGTGACGCCCTTGGTCGAGTGGCGCAGCCGGGCGATCAGGTCGGTGACCTTCATGCCGGGCAGCTGGCCACCCTCGCCGGGTTTCGCACCTTGGGCGACCTTGATCTCCAGCTCTTCGCAGGCGTTCAGGTATTCGGCGGTGACGCCGAAACGACCCGAGGCCACCTGCTTGATCTTGGCGCAGGGGTTGTCGCCATTCGGCAGCGGGTGGCTGTGTGCCGGGTCCTCGCCGCCTTCGCCGCTGTCGGATTTCGCACCGATGCGGTTCATGGCGATGTTCAGCGTCATATGCGCCTCGGGGGACAGCGCCCCCAGCGACATGCCCGGCGTCACGAAGCGCTTGCGGATCGAGGTGATCGATTCGACTTCTTCCAGCGGCACCGGCTTGCCAAGCGCCTTGATGTCCAGAAGGTCGCGCAGGTGGATCGGCGGGTTTGCCCGCATGGTTGCCGTGAACTGCTTCCAGACGTCATAGGACGCCTTTTCGCAGGCCAGTTGCAGCAGACGCATGGTGTTGGCTTCCCATGCATGCTTCTCGCCCGAGCGACGCGCCTTGTAGAAGCCGCCAACCGGCAGCAACTCGGTCGCTCCGGTGTCGAAGCCCTTGGCGTGGATGCCCTCCAGCTTGGCCTGCAACCCGTGCAGACCGATGCCGGAAATCCGCGACTGCATGCCGGGGAAATATTCCGCGACCATGGCGCGGGACAGGCCCACCGCCTCGAAGTTCAGGCCGCCGCGATAGGAGGACAGGACCGAGATGCCCATCTTGGCCATGATCTTGAGCAGGCCCGCGTCGATCGCCTCGCGATAGTTGCGCATGTTCTCGATCAGGCTGCCGGTCAGCAGGCCGCGCTCGATGCGGTCGGCAATGGTGTCCTGTGCCAGATAGGGGTTCACCGTGGTCGCGCCGCAGCCGATCAGCACCGCGAAGTAATGCGGGTCGACGCATTCGGCCGAACGCACGTTCAGCGAACAGAAGGTGCGCAGGCCCTTGCGGGTCAGCCCGCTATGCACGGCGCTGGTGGCAAGGATCATCGGCAGGCCGATGCGGTCCGGCCCCAGTTTTTCGTCGGTCAGGACCAGATGGCCCGCACCAGAGCGCACGGCATCCTCGGCCTCGGCGCGGATGCGGGCAAGGGCTTCGCCCATTGCCTCGGGGCCGGCGCCATCGGCAAAGGTGCAGTCGATCTGCGTTACCGTCTCGCCGAACAGCTTGGTCATCTCGGCGAATTCGCCATTGGCGACGAAGGGGCTTTCCAGCACCAGAATCTCGGTCTGGGCCGAGGATTCATCCAGCACGTTCTTGAGGTTGCCGAACCGCGTCTTCAGGCTCATCACGCGGGTTTCGCGCAAGCTGTCGATCGGCGGGTTGGTGACCTGGCTGAAGTTCTGGCGGAAGAAATGCGACATCGGACGATACTGGCCCGACAGCACCGCAGGCGGCGTGTCGTCACCCATCGAGGCCAGAGCCTCTTTGCCGTCCTCGGCCATCGGGGTCAGCATCGATTCGATTTCTTCGATCGTGTAACCGGCGGCGATCTGGCGACGGCGCAATTCGTCGGCGTGGAAGACCACCTGCTCGGGCAGGTCCTTCATCACCTCGGACAGTTGCACGACCTTTTCCAGCCATTCGCCAAAGGGCTGGCTGTTGGCCAGGCGGTCCTTGATGGCGCGGTCGTGGTAAAGGCGGCCCTCTTTCATGTCGACGGCGATCATCTGGCCCGGCCCAAGCGCGCCTTTTTCGCGCACGGTGGTCTCATTGACCGGAACCATGCCAGCTTCCGAGCCCGCGATCAGCAGGTTGTCGCCGGTGATGACGTAGCGCAGCGGACGCAGGCCGTTGCGGTCCAGACCGCCGCATACCCAGCGGCCATCGGTCATCGCAAGGGCGGCGGGGCCGTCCCACGGCTCCATCACGGCGTTGCAATAGGCATACATGTCGGCCCAGACCTTGGGCATGTCGGTCGTGGCTTTCGACCATGCTTCCGGGACCAGCATGGTCTTGGTCATCGGGGCCGAGCGGCCCGAGCGCACCATGACTTCGAACACCGCGTCCAGCGCCGCCGAATCCGACGATCCTGCCGGGATGATCGGCTTGATATCCTCGGCCATCTCGCCAAACGTGCGGCTGGCCATGCGGATTTCGTGGCTTTTCATCCAGTTGGTGTTGCCCTTCAGCGTGTTGATCTCGCCGTTATGGGCCAGCATGCGGAAGGGCTGCGCCAACCACCACTGCGGGAAGGTGTTGGTAGAATAGCGCTGGTGATAGATGGCAAAGGCCGATTCAAAGCGCTCGTCTTTCAGGTCGGGATAGAATTCCGCAACCTGCTCGGCCAGCATCATGCCCTTGTAGATGATCGAGCGGCAGGACAGCGACGCGAAATACAGCCCTGCGATCTGGGCTGCGATGGCGGCTTTCTCGATCCGGCGACGGATGATGTACAGCTCGCGCTCGAACTGCTCGTGATCGATGTCCTTTTCGCAGCGGATCAGGATCTGCTCGATCTCGGGGCGGGTGGCATTGGCCTTTTCGCCCAGAACGGCGGTGTTCACCGGAACGTGGCGCCAGCCATAGATGTAATGGCCCATGCGCAGGACTTCGGATTCCACGATGGTCCGGCAGGATTCCTGCTGCGCGAAGTTCGTGCGCGGCAAGAAGACCTGACCCACGGCGATCAGCTTGGACTGGTCGGGCTCATGCCCGGTGCGGCGAACCTGATCGTAGAAGAAGGGGACGGGGATCTGCACATGGATGCCGGCGCCGTCGCCGGTCTTGCCGTCGGCATCGACCGCACCGCGGTGCCAGATCGCCTTCAGCGCGCCAATGCCGCTTTCGACCACCTTGCGGCTGGCCTTGCCGTCAAGGCTGACCACCAGACCGACGCCACAGGACGAATGCTCGTCCTCGGCACGGTAAAGCGAGTTCTCCGCCATCCAGTCGCGGCGGGCCTGTTCCTGTTGTTCCCAGTCCATCACGTCCGTGCCTCCTTCAAGATCATAAGCTGCCTGAGCAGATCGGGCTTTCCACCCCGGACCATCTGCAGGTCGCAATCATATTCCGGCTTGGTCTCGCCAAATCCGGGCTGTCCCGGAAAGGCAAAGCTTACCGGACTGTCATTGGTATTCTCGCTGGCGCCGGTCCAATCGCTGGAGGTCTCGACGCCACCGTAAAAGCGGCCTTGCGCGCGGCTGATGAATTGCTGCCCCTCGCGCTTGATCAGCTCGTCGCCGGACTCGCTGTAGGTGCTCAGCCGGAACTTGGTGATTTCCAGCTCGACCCCGTCGATATCGACCTTGTCGCCGGTCAGCTCGTCGCGGCCGACATGGTGCAGCCGCTCGCCATTGTTCGAGCGCGTCCAGAAATCGAATTCATCCGCGCCGGTCTTGGTCAGGGTCGAGAATGACGCGTCATCCCTCGCCCCTTCCTCCAGCGTGTCGACCAGACCGGTGTTCAGGTCGGTGCTTTCCATCCAGCGAGTCTCGCGGTCGATGCGGGACTGGTAGGTCGGCCCGTCCGGGGTGAAGTAGACCACCCATTGATCGCCCGGAGCATCCGCGCTGCAGCGATAATGCTGCGAGACCGTGCAGCCGCGATTCTGCACCGTGACCTCCAGCTTGCAGCCTTGCGGCGGCGTGAAGTTCGCCGCCATGACGGGCAGGGCAGAAAAGGTCAGCAAGGCTGCCATTCCTGCAATCCCGCGCGCAACATGCAACGCGCGCTGCCGGTCTACGCGCGGTGTACAGCCTGTGGTCGGCTTGTGCACCATGGTCACACCCCTATTCGGCGGCAACGCGGGCAGCGCCGGTCAGGTAGCCGGCGATGCTGTCGGCGGCCTCGCGGCCGTCGCGGATCGCCCAGACCACCAGGCTTGCTCCCCGCACGATGTCGCCCACGGCGAAAACGCCGCTCAGGCTGGTCTGATGGGTCTGGAAATCGGCCTTGATCGTGCCCCAGCGGGTCACTTCCAGACCGTCCACACCCCAAAGACGCGGCAGTTCCTCGGGCTCAAAGCCAAGCGCCTTGATGACCAGATCGGCGGGCTCGTCGTAATCGGCGCCTTCGATCAGTTCCGGCGACTGGCGGCCCGAAACATCGGGCTGGCCCAGACGCATTTTCTGCACGCGGACGGCGCTGATGGTGGGCACGTCGCCGACTTCGTCCATGTCGCGTTCCTGCGCTTCCATGGCCTCTCCGGTGACATGACCGGTAAAGGCGCCGGGGGCGGAAAGCCACACGAATTCAACGCCTTCTTCCTCGGCGTTCTGCACTTCGCGCTGCGAACCCGGCATGTTGGCGCGGTCGCGGCGATACAGGCATTTCACCGATTGCGCGCCTTGGCGGATCGCCGTGCGAACGCAGTCCATCGCGGTGTCGCCGCCGCCGATGACGACGACGCGCTTGCCCTTGGCGTTCAGTTCCCCATCCAGATAATCGGGAATCTCGTCGCCCAGATCCACCCGGTTCGAGGCGGTCAGATAGTCCAGCGCCCGCACCACGCCCTTGGCGTCGGCATTGTCCAGATCCAGATCGCGGGTCTTGTAGACGCCCGTGGCGATCAGCACCGCGTCATGCTTGCCGCGGATCGCGTCAAAGCTGATATCCTCGCCGACATTGGCGTTCAGGACGAACTCGACCCCGCCATCGGCCAGCAGCTTGTTGCGGCGCTCGACCACGTCCTTCTCCAGCTTGAAGCCGGGAATGCCATAGATCATCAGCCCGCCGGCGCGGTCATGGCGGTCATAGACGGTGACCTGATAGCCCATGCGGCGCAACCGGTCGGCAGCAGCAAGGCCGCCGGGGCCAGCGCCGATAATGCCAATAGATTCAGGATGCTCGACAGGCGGAACGATGGACTGGACCCAGCCTTCTTCCCATGCGGTGTCGGTGATGTATTTCTCGATCGCGCCGATGGTCACGGTGCCGTGGCCCGATTGCTCGATGACACAATTGCCTTCGCACAGACGGTCCTGCGGGCAGATGCGACCGCAGATTTCCGGGAAGGTGTTGGTTTCCTGGCTGCGCAGATAGGCTTCCTGCGTGCGCCCTTCGGCGGTCAGGCGCAGCCAGTCCGGGATGTTGTTGTGAAGGGGGCAGTGGCTTTGGCAATAGGGGACGCCGCATTGGCTGCAACGGCTGGCCTGTTCCTTGGCCTTCGCCTCGGCGAATTCACGATAGATCTCGTGGAAATCCTCCGAGCGGGATGCCGCGTCACGCTTTTCAGGCATTTCACGCCCGATGGTGACGAACTTGAGCATCTTTTGCGTGGCCATGGCTGCGCATCCCCCCGAAATCTGACTGGTCAGAGGGTGATAAAACACGGCTGAAATGATTAAAAGTCAGCACGACTGACCTATTTGACGATTTTTCCCGCTACAGGACTAAAATCGCCCCCGCATTAGCGATAAATAGGTCAGCACAGTTTACCAACCTGCTGCCAGAGCCGCCAAAGCGACCACGCCCACGATGATTCGCCACCAGGCAAAGACCGCGTAGCCATGGACCGAGACATAGTTCAGCAGCACTTTCGCCACCAACAGCGCAGACAAGAACGCGCAAATGAAGCCGATGACGATATTCCCGGCCGAGGCTGCATCGAGGATGTCGCGATTCTTGTAGAGATCATAGACAAAAGCGCCCAGCATCGTCGGCATGGACAGGAAGAAGCTGAATTCGGCGGCAGATCGCTTGTCCGCGCCCAGAAGCAGCGCACCGGTGATCGTCGCGCCCGAGCGGGACACCCCCGGAATCATCGCCAGACATTGGATCAGCCCGATGCCGATGGCGCGGGGGATCGGAATATCCTCGGCCGAATGATAGCGGGGATTCTTGGCCATCCGGTCCACGAACAGCAGTACCACCCCACCAAGGATCAGCATCGAGGCGATCAGCATCGGCGTCTCGAACAGGACTTCCTTGATGATGCGATGCGCCATCACCCCAATCACGGCGGCAGGCAGAAAGGCCAGCAGCACTGACGCGATGAAGCGCCGCGCGCGCGGATCATGTGGCGCGCTGGTAAAGATGCGCCACAGCCGCCCGGCATAGACGCTGAGGATCGCAAGGATCGCGCCGAACTGGATCAGCACCTCGAAGGCGCGCCCCGGTGAGTCGAAGCCCAGGAAATGCCCTGCCAGCAGGACATGTCCGGTGGACGAAACGGGAATGAACTCGGTCAGCCCTTCAAGCAGACCCAGCAGGGCGGCAACGATCGTGTTGTGTTCCATCAGCTCCGGCGCAGGTTCTTCGCAGTTGCGGTCATCGATTCGTATTGGCCCGAGGGGCGGAAGCGCCACAGGTATTCATTGATGACCGCCGAAGAGGCCGTCGGCACGATCCCCAGATCGGCAAAGGTCTTGTGGTTCCCCGAAACGACATTGGGATGGCTTAGCGAGCGCAGCTGGTCGCGGGTCAGAATGCGGTTGGTCAGCAGGCCACCGGTCAGGAATTGCACCCCGTCCAGCACCGCGGCCATGATCCCGGCGATGAAGCCCGGAACGCCCAGCACCAGCTTGCGCCGGTCGATGGCGGTCAGCACCTGCTGGGCCAGTTCGCGCATGGTCACGACATCCGGGCCACCCAGCTCATAGATACCGGGCTGGGCCTGACCACTTGCGCCCTTTGCGGCGGCGGTGGCGACATCCATGACATGCACCGGCTGCAGTTGCGCATTCGCGCCCGGCAACGCCATGACCGGCCCCAGCCGCGACATCGAGGCGATGCGGTTGTAGAAATGGTCGTCGGAACCGAAGATCACCGAAGGACGCAGGATCACCGCATCCGGGCGCGCGGCCAGCACCGCGGCTTCGCCCCGGCCTTTCGACGCGGCGTAGTGGCTGTCCGAATCCTTGTCCGCCCCCAGCGCCGAGACATGCACGAAATGCGCGATGCCGCGTTCAGCGGACAGGCGTGCCACGCGGGCGGCCGCATCGACATGGACGGCGTCGAAGGTGTTCTTGCCTTCGTTGACCAGAATGCCCACGCAATTCACCACCGCATCGGCATCGGCCATGCAGGCTGCGACCGAGCGGTCGTCGCGGACGTTGCAGGGAACCGGCTCGATCTGGCCCGGCGCGCCATAGGTGCGCACGATGCCGGCTTCGTTGGGGCGACGGACGGCGACGCGGATGCGCCAGCCTTGGCTGGCCAGAACCTTGGCGATCTGCCGACCGAGGAATCCGGACCCACCATAGATCGTGACAAGCTTGGCTGCGGACATGGCTCTCGCTCCTTCGCGGGGGGTCTTGGGTGGCGTGCTTTTCCGCTCATTACCCAAGGCTGTCGGCTGCGGCAAGTCGCGGGCGCATCGACGCCGCGATCTGATCCGCCACCCGCAGCGCATTCGCCGCAATGGTCAGGCTGGGATTCACCCCGTTCGAGGTCGGCATGAAACTGGAATCGGTGACGTAAAGATTGCTCAGCCCATGCACCTTGCAGTCGCGGTCCAGCACGCTGGTCGCCGGATCGTCGCCAAAGCGCAGCGTACCGCAGGGATGGGCGAAGTTCAGTTGCGGCGCCGTGCCCATGAACATCGCCCGATGCGGATGGAAGGCTGCCCGCATCGCCTTGCGAAAGATCGCGCGGCGGCGGCGCAGTTCATCCGAGATGTCGTAGTGAAAGACAAAGCGATCCTCATCCTGCGCGTCGGGGATCAGCCGGTTGGTGGGGTAGGGCAGGTCCTCCAGCACGCCGACGAACAGCTTGGCGCGTCCCAGCATCCCTGCCGCGATGCGGGCAGGAACGCGCAAACCCATCCGCAAGGGCCGGACACGGCGCAGCGCCGACATGTCGAAGCGGTTGTGCATCGCGTGCAGGATTTCGCCATAGCCGGCGGTCAGGCCCATGGACTGCACCGTTCCCAGCCGCGCGCCATTGCGGAAATACAGGTCCCGCATGCTGATCGAACGCGAGGCGGCGCTTTCGTCGCGATTCTGCCCGGCCCAGATGGCGATGATCTCGCTCATGTGGAACATCAGGTTGCGGCCGACCAGATCGTTGCGATTGCCCAGCCCCTCGGGCCAATGCTCGTTCTTGGAGCGCAGCATCAGCGAGGGCGAACCCAAGCCTCCGCCCGCCAACACATAGCGCCGAGCGCTCAATGTGATCTGCTTGCCCTCACGCATGCACAGAAGCGAGGTGACGCCCGTTGCATCCGCCTCGATCCGCGAGACGCTGCAGCGGTCGAGCAGCGCGGCGCGTCCGGTCTCGATCGCGGGCAGTACCCCGGCCGAGCGGCCATCCATCTTGCAGCGCCGCGTGCATCGCCTGCCAAAGCAGCCCTCGCAGCCCGGAACAAAGCGGGCGGCCATATGGGTCTGATAGGGGTGCATCCCGGCCCGCTTCAGATCCGCCATCAGGTCGATATCGGATTGCGGCAGGGCGCGCGGTGGGGCGGGCAGGGTCGCCGCCTGGGGGTCCAGCGGATCGGCCTCGCCGCTGATCTGGTAATAGCGTTCGGCCAGATCGAACCAGGGCCGCATCTCATCATAGCTGACCGGCCAGCCGCCGGTCGGGTGCGGCAGGTGCTCGGCCGTGTCCAGATCGTGGCGTTCAGGGCGTTCCAGCGTTGCCGCGTAAAAGGACGAGGTTCCGCCAACGACCGAGCCGATCATGCCGTCCAGCTCGCACCATTTGCCATCCAGCCGGGCCGAGATCGTTTTGGGCCATGCGCCACCGGCAACCCGTGCGTCGGGGTCGATGGTGTCGGGGGGAACCGGCGGCACGACATTGTCGCCAAGGTCCGGACCCTTTTCCAGAAACAGGACGGATAGCCCCTGTTCGGCCAGTCTGCGCCCGACACTGCCGCCACCGATGCCGGTGCCAATGACGATCACGTCCCAGGTCATTGTCGCGATATCGGCCAACATCCGGTCCCCCGATGCGATTTTCTCCATAATTTCTATGCCAATACCCAAACCTTACAAGTTGCCGGAATGGTCAGTCCCGATTCCCGGCATCGCTTGCATCGATGGCGGAATCGGGCGTGCAGGAAAAATATGAAGCTTCGATGAAAAATCGACTTTCACCCCATTGACGCCCCCCGCGACTGTCTTTAATCAGCCGCTCACACCACCTGCCCAGGTGGCGGAATTGGTAGACGCGCACGGTTCAGGTCCGTGTGCCGCAAGGCGTGGAGGTTCGAGTCCTCTCCTGGGCACCAAAACAAAAACCCCCGAAAGCGTCACGCTTTCGGGGGTTTTTGCTTTCCGGATTCCACGTTTGCGGCGGGGTGGAACGGCCCTCGGAATGCCTTGTCGACGAAATCCGAAAAAACCTTCCACATCGAGTTGACGCCGCCCGCGACTGCCTTTAATGAGCCGCTCATACCACCTGCCCAGGTGGCGGAATTGGTAGACGCGCACGGTTCAGGTCCGTGTGCCGCAAGGCGTGGAGGTTCGAGTCCTCTCCTGGGCACCAAAACAAAAACCCTCGAAAGCTTCGTGCTTTCGGGGGTTTTTGCTATCTGGCGTCAAGGTCGGCCCCTGATCGAAAGCCCCGCGCGGGCTTGCGGATCGCACGGGCTCCGGGCAAGGCTGCGGCCGCAATGGCTGCGCTTCAGCCACGATCCGTCGAAAGGCAGCCATGATTCCCCGTTTCGGCCCTCCGCCCGGTTCTCATTCCTACCGTCATCGTGCCGGAGCCTATGCGGTTCTGATCCGTGATGGCCGGGCGCTGGTCACCTTTCAGCACGCGCCCGAGCCGGAATTCCAGCTGGCCGGAGGCGGCGTCGATCCCGGCGAATCGCCCGTCGCGGCGCTGCATCGCGAAGTGCGTGAGGAAACCGGCTGGTCCATCGGCTCGGTTCGGCGGCTTGGCAGCTATCGCCGCTATTGCTGGATGCCGGACTACGATTTCTGGGCCGAGAAACTGTGCACCATCTATCTGGCCCGACCGATCATGCGGTTGGGTCCGCCGACCGAGCCGGGCCATGATGCGCATTGGGTCGCGCTGCCGGACCTGCCGGGGCTGCTGGCCGATCCCGGCTCGCGTCATTTCGCGCGCCTCGCCTTGGCGGGGCGCTGATCGCGGTCAGATCAGGAATTCGGCCAGAACCGGATCGCGGGTGATGTCGCGATGCCCGATCCCCGCCGCCTCCAGCCGCTCGCGCAGCCGGTCGAGGTTTTCGGGCGAGGTGGTCTCGATCCCGATCAGGATCGAGCCGAAGTTCCGCGCCGATTTCTTCAGATATTCGAACCGGGCGACGTCATCGTCGGGGCCGAGCAGCTCAAGGAAATCGCGCAGCGCGCCGGGGCGCTGCGGCATGCGCAGAATGAAATAGCGCTTCAACCCCGAGAAACGCTGGGCGCGTTCCTTGACCTCGGGCAGGCGCTCAAAGTCGAAATTCCCGCCCGAGCAGATGCAGACCACCCGCTTGCCCGCCAGATCGGGGATGTCGCGCAGCGCGTCGACGGCCAGCGCGCCCGCAGGCTCCAGCACGATCCCCTCGATATTCAGCATTTCCAGCATGGTGGCGCAGATCCGGTCCTCGGGGGCCAGATGGACCTGATCGGGCGAAAACCGCCGCAGATGCTCAAAGGGCAGGGCACCGATGCGTGCAACCGCCGCGCCATCGACGAAAGTATCGACGGCGGGCAGGGTGACGGGCGCACCGGCCAGCAGCGCGCCTTGCAGGCTGGCACCGCCATCGGGTTCGGCGAATTCGGCGCGAGTGCTGGGGGAAAGCTCGGCAAACAGCCGGGTCACGCCCGCGGACAGCCCGCCACCACCAACCGGCAGCACGATCACATCCGGTACGCCGTCCATCTGGCTCAGGATCTCAAGCCCGACGGTCGCCTGACCCTCGATGATATCGGGATCGTCGAAGGGCGACAGGAACGTGGCCCCCTGTGCACGGGCAAATTCCTGCGCGGCGGCCAGGGTCTGGTCGAAGTAATCGCCGGTCAGCACGATCTCGACCGCACCGCCGCCAAAGATCCGGGTCTTGTCGATCTTCTGCTTCGGCGTCGTCACCGGCATGAAGATCGTACCCTTGGCCCCGAAATGACGGCAGGCAAAGGCCACGCCTTGGGCATGGTTTCCGGCGCTGGCGCAGACGAAATGCCCTGCAGCCCCCGCGCCGATCTTGCGCATGGCGTTGAAGGCCCCGCGCAGCTTGTAGCTGCGCACCGGCGTCAGATCTTCGCGTTTCAGCCAGATCTCGGCCCCGTATTTGGCCGAGAGGTGGTCGTTCTTCTGCAGGGGCGTCGGCTCGAAGAGGTCGCGCAGCGCGATCTCTGCCTGGCGGACAGAGGCGGCAAAGTTTTCCATGCCCGGCCAATGGCGCGAATTATGCGATTTGGCAAGGGTTTCAGCGCAGTGGTCGAGCCTCGACGTAATGCCCCCACAATGTTGTCAGCACAGACAGATAAAAGAGCACCGAAAACCAGTAAATCCCGAGTTGTGCGGCAATCCACCAGACACTGGGCAGTTTACCAAAGTTGGTATGACCGCCCGCCAGTGCTTGGAAACCCCATTGAAACAGCATGTAGCCTAGAACGAGGATAGCCAAGGTTCGGGATGTTTTGCCCATGGCGATCCAGCTGCGCTTGATCGGTTTTGCCGCGCCGATGGCCGCCCCCGGCAAAGCCGTGCTAAGCCTTAGCACAAAGATATAAAAGATGAACGTTCCCGCGACGCTGAAGAAGCGCGTGGCAGCGGGGATCGATTCTTGGTTCACCATGCGCATGGCAGTGAGGGCAAACAGGAGCATTGGAATCGCGATAGCGGCCATCAAGACGAGCGTGAGCAGCATCGTCTTGAGATATGGCAAGATCTGACGCGGTCGAGAAAAGGCACGTTGCACTTCGGCAAGCAGCACGAACCTATGCCATCTCGTTGCTAGCCATGCCGCAGAGAAGAGGATTGCGCCGAAGGTCAGAGCCCAGACAAAAAAGAAGAAGAAGATAGACTGTGGTGGAGCGTGCAGCCCACCCAACATGAAAATCGCCAGCCCGAGGGCGGCTGTCTGAACCAGTAGCGGCCCGATGGAAAGCAATATGGCCTGCCGCCAATTGCCCGCGAGTTGCATGAAAGAATGTCTTAGAATGCGAATTGACTGCATGATTTTCCCAAAATTTCGCAGAGCCTAATTGCCCCCTTCCCCTTGTGACAAGTGTCGAATGGGCCTATTCCCTGCGCGACATTCCAAGGGGGCTTACCGCATGACCGACGCGCCGAAGAAAGTCGTCCTTGCCTATTCGGGCGGGCTCGACACCTCGATCATCCTGAAATGGTTGCAGACCGAATATGGCTGTGAGGTCATCACCTTCACCGCCGATCTGGGGCAGGGCGAAGAGCTGGAACCGGCGCGCGCCAAGGCCGAGCTGCTGGGCATCAATCCTGCGAACATCCATATCGTCGACGTGCGCGAGGAATTCGTGCGCGATTTCGTTTTCCCGATGTTCCGCGCCAATGCGCTGTACGAGGGGCTGTATCTGCTGGGCACTTCGATCGCGCGCCCGCTGATCTCGAAGCATCTGGTCGAACTGGCACATAAGCACGGCGCCGATGCCGTGGCGCATGGCGCGACCGGCAAGGGCAACGATCAGGTTCGGTTCGAACTTTCGGCCTATGCGCTGGACCCCTCGATCAAGGTGATCGCGCCGTGGCGTGAATGGGACCTGACCTCGCGCACCAAGCTGATCGAATTCGCGGAAACGAACCAGATCCCGATCGCCAAGGACAAGCGCGGCGAAGCGCCCTTCTCGGTCGATGCGAACCTGCTGCACACCTCCAGCGAGGGCAAGGCGCTGGAAAACCCGGCCGAGGCTGCGCCGGAATATGTCTATCAGCGCACCGTTTCCCCCGAGGAAGCGCCGGATACCCCCGAATTCATCGAAGTCACCTTTGAGCAGGGCGACGCGGTCGCGATCAATGGCGAGGCGCTGTCGCCCGCAACGATCCTGACCAAGCTGAACGAACTGGGCGGCAAGCACGGCATCGGCCGTCTGGACTTCGTGGAAAACCGCTTCGTCGGCATGAAATCGCGCGGCATCTACGAGACCCCCGGCGGCACCATCCTGCTGGAGGCCCATCGCGGCATCGAGCAGATCACGCTGGACGCCGGCGCGGGTCACCTGAAGGACTCGATCATGCCGCGCTATGCCGAGCTGATCTATAACGGCTTCTGGTTCTCGCCCGAGCGCGAGATGCTGCAGGCCCTGATCGACAAGTCGCAAGAGCATGTCACCGGCACGGTCCGCCTGAAGCTCTACAAGGGCTCGGTGAATTGCGTCGGCCGCTGGTCGGACCATTCGCTTTACAGCGAAAAGCACGTCACCTTCGAGGAAGATGCCGGCGCTTACGACCAGAAGGACGCGGCTGGCTTCATCAAGCTGAACGCGCTGCGCTTGAAACTGATCGCGACCCGCAACGCGCGCGTCGCCAAGTGATACGAAGGGCCGCGGGCGATCCCCGCGGCCTTTTCCTTTCCGGCCCTCAGGTCAGGGCTTTTTCGAAATAGACCCGGTCGAAACCGTCTTCGGACCGCCTGCCTGTCTCGGTGAAACCCAGATGCGGATAGATCGACAGGTTCGCGACCATCTTTTGGTTGGTGTATAGCTGTACCGCTGACAGCCCTGTGCGCCGCGCCTCATCCTCGCAGAATTTGATCAGCAGCTTGCCGACGCCCCGACCGGCGGCTTCGGGCGTCACGGCCACGGCCTCCAGATGCATGGCGGTTCCGTCGGGAAAAAACACGACATAGCCCAAAAACGCGCCGTCCCTGTCGGTTGCCACATGCACCTGCCTGGCAGCGATCTGGGCGGTGAAATCCGCGACCATGGGTGCCGGAGGCCGTCCGATTGCGGCGATATAGGGGCCATAGGCGGCCTTGGCACAGGCCCTGATGGCGGGTTCATCAGCGGGGTTGGCGGGGCGGATCAGGATCGGGTTCATGCCGGTAATCGATCATGCCCGATCGCCACGGGCAACGGAAACCGCCCACGATCTTTCATTCCCGCGCTTTCCCCGCCACTATGTCCCGGAACTGACCAGAAGGCCGCGCCATGACCCGTCCCGCCCATATTGCCATCGTCACCGTATCCGACCGCGCCAGCCGCGGCGAATATGAGGACAAGGGCGGGCCGGGTGCCGAGGACTGGCTGCGCGCTACCATCACCTCGCCCATGACCATCACCCGCACGATCATCCCCGATGGACGCGAGATCGTGGCCGAAACGCTGCGCAATGTCGCTGACCGGGAACATGCCGACCTGATCCTGATCACCGGCGGCACAGGTCCCGCCCCGCGCGACCAGACGCCCGAGGCGATGGCCGATGTCATGGAAAAGGAACTCCCCGGCTTTGGCGAGGAAATGCGCCGTGCCAGCTTGCGCGAGGTGCCGACTGCCATCCTGTCGCGCCAGACCGCAGGGATCCGGGGCCAGACGCTGATGATCACCATTCCCGGCAAGCCCTCGGCTATCGCGACCTGCCTTGATGCGGTTTTCGCGGCGGTTCCCTACTGCCTTGACCTGATCGGCGCGGCCCGGATCGAGACCGATCCCGCCCGGATCAAGGCGTTTCGCCCCAAGGCGTGACCTCTTTCTTGTCCAAATATCCCGGGGGGCGCCAGACCGGCCCCATCGAGGGGCCGATCTGGCGGGGGGCAGAGCCCCCCTTTCGCGCAGCGGCTTGAAACTGGACAAAATCCCCCTGCTCGTATCGGATAGGGGAACGCCTGCGTCCTTCGCGACGTTGGCCGCAGTCAGGTGAAAGGACGCAACCGGCCATGGCCGATGATCCCTACAAGGCGCTGGGTGTCAGCAAGACCGCCAGCCAGGATGAAATCAAGAAGGCCTATCGCAAGATCGCCAAGACCGATCATCCGGACCTGACGCCCGACCCCGCCGCGCATGAGCGCTTCAAGGCGGCCTCCTCGGCCTATGACCTGCTCAAGGATGCCGATCAGCGCGCCCGCTTCGACCGGGGCGAGATCGACGCCTCGGGGCAGGAGCGCCAGCAGCGGCACTATTATCGCGATTACGCGCAGGCGGGGGACAATCCCTATCGTCCCGGCGCGCAGGATTTCGACGATCTGTCCGACGTGTTCTCGGACCTGTTCGGGCAAAGCGGTGCTTCGCGAAAGCGGGGTGGCGGCGCGCGAGGTTTCGACATGCGCGGTCAGGATCAGCGCTTCACTATGGAGATCGACTTCATGACCGCCGCGCGTGGCGGCTCGACCCGGATCACCATGCCTGACGGAGCGGTTCTGGATGTGAAGATCCCCGAAGGCGCGCGCGACGGCCAGATCATCCGCCTGCGCGGCAAGGGCGCCGCCGGCTATGGCGACGGCACGCCGGGGGACGCGCTTCTGACACTGGTCATTGCCGAAGACCCCGACTGGCGGCGCGACGGCGATGACGTGGAAACCACCCTGCCGATCACGCTGGATGAGGCGGTCCTTGGCGGCAAGGTCGAGGCCGAGACCATCGACGGCCCGGTCATGCTCAGCATCCCGCGCGGGGCCAGCACCGGGCAGAAGCTGCGGCTGAAGGGCCGTGGCCTCAAGGGCGAAGGCGGTCAGCGCGGCGACCAGCATGTCGTGCTGAAAATCGTCATGCCGCCCCGTATCGACGACGATCTGGCGCGATTCATGGAAGAATGGCGCCAGAACCATGGCTATGATCCAAGGAGGGGCAAATGACGCGCAGGCATTACACCCTGACCGAAACCCTGATCGAACTGCCCGAGATGACCCGCGAGCAGTTGGAAACCTATATCAGCAGCGGCGTCGTTCAGCCGGTGCAGTCCGAAAGCGGCCCGCTGTTTCGCGATCTGGACATTGCCCGGCTGCATCTGGTGGTCGATCTGTCCGAGGGTTACCATCTGGACGATGAGGCGTTGGCGCTGGTCCTGTCGCTGGTCGATCAGTTGCACGGGTTGCGCGGCGACATGCGCGCGATTCTGGACGCCGTGGCGCGCGAGCCCGCCGAAACCCGCATCCGCCTGAAAACCGCGATCCGAGAGGTGCGGGTGGTCCGTCGGGACTAAACGTCACCCAAGCGTCACCCGGCCTTCAAGGCCATGTTACATGCGCGCGCCACATCCGCGGGGACCTTGCCAACCCCCGAGGAAATCATGACGTTTCGCCTGACCCTCTGCTCGCTTGTTGCGCTGGCGGCTGCATCGCCCGCCGTCGCCGAGCCGGTTTTCAACCGCATCGCCAGCTTTGCCACCGCCGACAACATGGCCGATGGCGAGGACCGCGCCCGCGCCACCTCGGCCGAGATCATGACTGCGACCGCCGATGGCATGGAGCTGATCTATTCCGACAGCCCGCTGAACGCGATCGGGCTGATCGATATCACCGATCCCGCTGCGCCCAAACCGCTTGGCAATATCCCGATGGATGGCGAGCCGACCACGACTGTGGTGCTGGGCGGGACGGCCTTTGTCGGCGTGAATACCTCGGAAAGCTTCACCCAACCCTCGGGCGTGCTGCGTTCGGTCGATCTGGCGTCCAAATCCGTGACCGCCAGCTGCGATCTGGGCGGGCAGCCCGATTCGGTGGCGCTGTCGCCCAAGGGCGACTGGCTGGCCGTCGCGATCGAGAATGAGCGTGACGAAGAGGTGAATGACGGCGCGCTGCCGCAGATGCCGGCCGGTTTCGTCACCCGCCTGCCGATCAAGGACGGGCAAGTCGATTGCGCCGGAAAGCAGGTCGTTGAACTGACCGGGCTGGCTGAAATCGCCCCCGAGGACCCCGAGCCCGAATATCTGGACTTCAACGCCAACGGCGATCTGGTCGTCACGCTTCAGGAAAACAACCACATCGTGGTGATCGGTGCCGATGGCAAGGTGGCCTCGCATTTCAGCGCGGGCGCGGTCGATCTGGCGGGCGTCGACACGGAAAAGGACGGCAAGCTGGACTTCTCCGGCAGCCTGACCGCTGTCCCGCGCGAACCCGATACCGTCGCATGGTTGGACAATGACCACTTCGCCACCGCGAATGAGGGCGACTGGAAGGGCGGCTCGCGCGGTTTCACCATCTGGAAGCGCGACGGCTCGGTCGCCTTTGAATCCGGCGCCGAGTTCGAACATGCGCTGGTCCGCATCGGCCATTACCCCGAGGGCCGCTCGGGCAAGAAGGGCGTTGAGCCCGAGGCGTTGAAATATGCCGAGTTCGACGGGAAAAAGCTGCTGTTCGTCGGTTCGGAACGCGGCAGCGCCATCGGCGTCTATGACGTGGCCAATCCTGCCCAGCCGAAGCTGACCCAGATCCTGCCCTCGGGCATCGGGCCGGAGGGTTTGGTTGCGATCCCCGCGCGCGGCCTGTTTGCCAGCGCCAATGAGACCGATCTGGGCGAGGACGGCGCCGCCCGCTCGCATGTCATGATCTATGCCCGTGCCGAAGGGACGCCCGCTTATCCGACGATTGTGTCGACCGGCGATCAACTGATCGGCTGGGGCGCGCTCTCGGGCCTGACGGTCGACCCGCAGGATACGACCGTCGTCCACGCGGTCAGCGACAGCGCCTATGCGGCGGAACCCTCAATCTATCGCATCGAGACCGGGACCACGCCCGCCCGCATCACCTCCCGCATGATCGTCACCAAGGACGGCAAGCCCGCCGAAAAGCTGGATCTGGAAGGCATCACCGCCGACGGCAAGGGTGGCTTCTGGCTGGCCGGCGAGGGCAACCCGGAAAAGGAAATCCCGCATCAGATCCTGCATGTAGATGCGCAGGGCGCCGTGCAGCAAAGCATCGAGCTGCCCACCGATCTGGTTGCCGGTTCGACCCGTTTCGGGCTTGAGGGCATCGCGCTGGCATCGGACGGCGCGCTGTGGATGGCCGTCCAGCGCGAATGGAAGGACGATCCCAAGGGGCAGGCGAAACTGCTGCGCTTCGATCCCGCCACCGGCGAATGGGCGGGCGTCCGCTATCCGCTGGAGCAGGGCGAAGGCTGGGTCGGTCTGTCGGAACTGACCATCCATGATGGCGACATCTATTTGGTCGAGCGCGACAACCTGATCGGTCAGGCGGCCAAGCTGAAGCAGGTGACCAAGGTGGCCCTGGACGGGCTGTCCCCTGCCGCGCTGGGTGGCGATCTGCCGCTGGTCGAAAAGCAGGTCGTCCGCGACCTGATCCCCGACCTGAAGCAGTGGAACGGCTATGTTCAGGACAAGGTCGAGGGCATGGCGATCACCGCCGATGGGCTGGTCTGGACCGTGACCGACAATGACGGTGTCGACGATGCCTCGGGCGAGACTTTCCTGTGGTCCTTCCCGCTGGGCAAGCAGACGGCTTCGAACTGATCTTCGGCAAAGAAAAAAGCGGCCCGCAAGGGCCGCTTTCGCATGTCACGCGGGGCGCTCAGCCCAGAAAACTCAACCGGTCCAGCGCGCCTTGCAGGATATAGCCCGCCGCGACCTGATCGATGACCTCGGCGCGGCGTTTGCGCGAGGTGTCGCCCTCCAGCAGGGCGCGTTCGGCGGCGACGGTGGACAGGCGTTCGTCCCAATAGCTGATCGGCAGCGGTGTCAGGCGTTCAAGATTGCGGACAAAGGCGCGGGTGGATTGCGCGCGCGGCCCCTCGGACCCGTCCATATTGCGCGGCAGGCCCAGAACCAGCCCGACCAGCGCGCGATCCGCGACGATCTTCAGCAGCGCCTCGGCGTCCAGCGTGAACTTGACCCGCCGGATCACCGTCAGCGGCGAGGCGACGCTGCGCAACCCGTCACTGACCGCGACGCCGATGGTCTTGGTGCCCAGATCCAGCCCGGCGATGGCGCCGGTGCGCGGCAGGGCGGCGGCGAATTCCTCGATCGTCTCGCAGATCATTGCAGTCCCGATTGCTTGCCCGCGGCCTCGATGGTGGCGAGCGCCTCGGGGATTGAGGCGAAACGCGTCCGCGCCTCGCCCAGGATGTCCTGCGCATGATCCTTTTGGCCAAGGACGACAAGGGCGGAAATCAGCCGCGCCCATTCCTCGGGCGTGCCACCCTGCGTCGCCAGCCGCGATTCCAGCCCCTTGACCATGCCTTGGATCATCTGCTGACGGTCTTCGGGGGTCATGTCCTGCGCCGCTGCCATCGTTTCGGCATCCGGGCCGGGCAGCGCGCCGGGCTGTGGGGCGGATTGCTGGTCGGGCGGCGTGTAATCGGGCACGCCTGCGAACCAGGCCAGATCCTTGATCGAGGCACGAACCAGCCCGTGCCAGGGCGCATTGTCGATATCCTCGACCAGCAGATGCGACCAGATCGGGAAGGCCAGATCGGGGCGGCCGCTTTGGATCTGCAAAAGGCCCGACAGGAAGCGCGCCTGTTGTTCCATCGGGTCCAAAGAAAGCGCGCGGTCCAGATGGTCCTCGGCTTCGCGGGTGATCAGGCCACCCGCGGCCTCGATCGTCAGTCCGGCAAGACGGGTGTAATCGGCAGCCGAAGCCTTGTCGCCGCGCAGCGCGATCAGCCGGGTCTGTGCCTCCTTGGCGGCGACCAGATTGCCCAGACGTTCCTCGTGCTGGGCCAGCAATTCCTGCCCGCGCTGATCGTCGGGATTCTTGGCGACGGTCGCGCGCAGCTGTTCGATCAGCGCGGCATAATCCGCATCGGGCTGGGCGCGTTCGGGTTTCGGCGCGGCCTTTTCGGCCTCGGCCTGACTGGGGCGGTTGGCGTAATTGGCCTCGGCATGGGCGATGCGGGTGCCGATGGGTTCGTCCGGCATGTCGGGCGAGCCCAGATGCCGATAAAGCAGCACCGATCCGAGCAGCAGCAGGCCCAAGACTGCCAGCGCCACCGGACCACCGGCTGTGCGGCCCGAGGCGGTTTCCGTCGCCAGCGCACGGTCGGCGGCCAGAACCTTGCGGCCGATTTCATTGCGCAGGCGCTCGGCCTCGGCGGGTTCGACGACGCGGCGCTCCAGATCGCGTTCGACCTCGCGCAGCTGGTCGCGATAGATCCGCAGGTCATAGGCGGCAGCAGGCTGTTCGCCCGCCGCGCGGCGACGCAGCAGCGGTGCGGCAATCGCAATCGCAACGATGGCCGACAAAGCCGCGCAGATCATCCAGAACATCGCATACTCCCATGGCGCCCCCGTCTTCTATCCGTTCCGGAGGCGCGGAAAAAGTCAATGTGGCGCGAGCGGCCGTGCGGAAGATCTGCGCCGCCCCCTGTCGCAATTCGACAATTGGCCCGTCGCAGGGCTGACTTGCCGGACGCCTCGCGAAAATCCACTCTGCTGACCGAGTCTTTTGCAAAGGTCACGCCCCATGTCCGCCAATCCCGCATCGAAAAGCACCGGCCGCTATTCGGTCTTTGCCATCGCGCGCGAGGCGATGCGCCTGCATTCCGGTTGGAAACGCGCCTGGGCCAGCCCCGAGCCAAAGAAGAAGTATCAGGTCGTCATCGTCGGCGCAGGTGGGCACGGGCTGGCCACGGCCTATTACCTTGGCAAGAATTTCGGCATCACCGATATCGCAATCATCGAAAAGGGCTGGCTGGGTGGCGGCAATACCGGGCGCAACACCACCATCATCCGTTCGAACTATCTGCAGGACCCCTCGGCGGCGATCTATGACAAGGCGCTGAAGCTGTATGAAAACCTGTCACAGGACCTGAACTACAACGTCATGTTCAGCCCGCGCGGGTTGCTGATGCTGGCCCAGACCGAACATGAGGTTCGCGGCTACAAGCGCACGGTCTATGCCAACCAGTTGCAGAATGTCTCGACCGAATGGGTCACGCCCGAACGCATCAAGAAGATGCTGCCGATCATCAATATCGATGGGCCGCGCTATCCGGTTCTTGGCGGGCTGTATCAGGAACGCGGCGGCACCGCGCGGCACGATGCCGTGGCATGGGGCTATGCGCGGGCCTGTTCCGCCATGGGCATGCATATCATCCAGAATTGCGAAGTGACCGGGATCGAGACCGAATCCGGTCGCGTCCGCGCTGTGAACACCGGCAAGGGCCGCATCGAATGCGACAAGCTGGCGCTGGTGGTCGCGGGCCATTCCTCGGTTCTGGCAGAGAAGGCGGGCTTCCGGCTGCCGATCGAATCGATGGCGCTGCAGGCGCTGGTCAGCGAGCCGATCAAGCCCTGCTGCGATCTGGTGATCATGGCCAACACCGTCCATGGCTACCTGTCGCAATCCGACAAGGGCGAGATGGTGATTGGCGGCGGCACCGACGGCTTCAACAACTATTCCCAGCGCGGCTCGTGGCAGCATGTCGAGGAAACCATCCGCGCCCTGATCGAGACCTTCCCGATGCTGTCGCGGCTGAAGATGCTGCGGCAATGGGGCGGGATCGTGGACATGACCGGCGACCGCTCACCCATCCTGTCGACCACGCCGGTCGAGAATATCTTCGTGAACTGCGGCTGGGGCACGGGCGGGTTCAAGGCCATCCCCGGCTCGGGCTGGGCCATGGCGGAACTGGTGGCCAAGGGGCAGCCGGGGCCTCTGGCGGCCGATTTCGGGCTGAACCGTTTCCGCGAGGGGCGCTTCATCGACGAAAGCGTGGCAGCGGGGGTGGCGCATTGATCCGGCAGGAAATCTGCGGGCGGCTTTCCGCCAATCGTGACGGCGCAAGAAAAATGCTGCGATTTCAATGGAACTCTTGGCGGAATAGTGCATTGGTCCCGCACGTCACCATGACCAAGGAGTTTTCTTCATGGCCGAACAAAACAAGAGCAATCTGTGGCTCATCATCGGCGCCATCATCGTCGTGCTGGCCGTCATCTACTGGTACATGTCCGGCTCGACCGAGCCGACCGCACCGGTCGATAACGGCGCCGTCACGACCCCTGCGCCGGCTACGACCGATGGCGCTGTCAGCGTCGAGCCCGCCGCTCCGGCCACGACCACGCCCGCACCGGCCGAGCCTGCTCCGGCCGCACCCGCAACCCCTGCCGAACCGGCGACGCCTGCCGAGCCTGCAGCTCCGGCAACGCCTGCTCCGGCTGGCACCACCCCGCCCGCGAACTGATCGCGCTGCGGCATTAAACAAGGATCGAGGGGCTTTCCGCCCCTCGGTCGACATTGCGGCGCGGCTGATCCACATCGGCCCGCGTAAAGTCGGGATTGCGCGCTGGCGGCTAATGCCCGTCGTGACGCAGCCTGCGCCTATGGCCAGCAGCACCCGGCCTGAACTGTTTTCCCATGTCCAGAACCCCACCCGCGTCCGGCCCATGGCCTTGGCGCGACTGACCATGCGCGCCTGTCACGCAAGGAGTGAGTGATGCTGACCCTGACCTGTCCCTGCTGCGGCATCCGCGCCGAGGAGACCGAGCTTGCTCCGGGTGGCGAGGCGCATCTGAAACGCTTTGGCCCCGGTGCGAGCGACGAGGATTTCGAATCCTACCTGTTCGCGCGCAAGAACCCCAAGGGCGTGCATTTCGAGCGCTGGCGCCACGCCTATGGCTGCGGCAAGTGGTTTCTGGCCGCGCGCTGCACCGTCACGCTTGAGGTGTTCGGCACCTACAAGGCGCAGAACCCGCATCCCACCCCCGAGATCGTTGCCGCCATCCGCGCCAAGCGCCCGGATTGGACGCCTGACTGGACCGAAACCTCGCCTGCCGAAAGCCTGACCGAATGAGCGATAACGGACCCTTCCGCCTGTCCCGCGGCGGCCGCCTGATCGACCGCGCCTATCCGCTGCCCTTCCGTTTCGACGGTCGCCACCTGCGCGGACTGCGGGGCGATACGCTGGCCTCGGCCCTGCTGGCCAGCGGTCAACTGATGATGGGGCGCAGCTTCAAGTATCACCGCCCGCGCGGACCTCTGGCCTCAGGCGCCGAGGAACCGAACGCGCTGCTGGGCTTGGGGCAAGGCGGCAGGTTTGAGCCGAACCAGCGCGCCACCACCACGGCGCTTGTCGCGGGCATGGTCACGACCAGCCAGAATTGCTGGCCCAGCCTGAATGTCGATGTCGGCGCGGTGAACAACTGGCTGTATCGCTTCCTGCCGGCGGGCTTCTATTACAAGACCTTCATCCATCCCCGCCCGTTCTGGAAACATGTGTTCGAACCGGTGATCCGCCGCTCGGCCGGTTTGGGCAAGGCCCCGACCGAGGCCGATCCCGACAGCTATGAACAGGCCTATGCCCATGCCGATCTGGTTGTTGTCGGTGGCGGCATTGCCGGGCTTCTGGCGGCGCGCGATGCCGGGCGGCAGGGCAAGACCGTTACTGTTCTGGAACAGAACCCGCATTGGGGCGGACGCACGCCGACCGATCACGCCGACGGCCAGTCGCGGATCGACGCGGCTCTGGCCGATCTGCGCGCCATGCCGAATGTCACCCTGCGCCGCAACACGATGGCGACCGGGCTTTACGATCATGGCTACCTGATCGCGCGCGAGGCCTTGGCCGATCACGACCCGAATGCCGGGCTGCCGCGCCAGCGGTTGTGGCGCATCCGGGCCGGGCATGTGGTGGTTGCCTCGGGCGCACTGGAACGTCCGCTGAGCTTTGCCGGCAATGATGTGCCCGGTGTGATGCTGGCCTCGGCCGTGCGGGATTTCATCGCGGATTATGCCGTGGCGCCGGGGCGGCGCATTGTCGTGGTGACGAATAACGACGACGCCTATCGCACGGCGCTGGCGGCACTGGATGCCGGGCTTGAGGTGCCTGCGGTGATCGACGCCCGCGCCAACCCTTCGGGCGCGCTTCCTCAGGCCGCCCGTGCGCGCGGCATCCGCATCCTTTCCGCCAGCGCCATTGCCGGGATCAAGGGCGGGCAGGGCGTTCAGGTGGTGCAGGTCTGTTCGCATGTCGGGGCGGGTCAGGTGTCCGAGACGATCGAGGCCGATTGCGTCGCCATGTCCGGCGGCTGGTCCCCGGTCGTGCATCTGTGGAGCCATTGCGGCGGCAAGCTGAACTGGTCCGATGCGCAGGCGATGTTCCTGCCCGATACCAGCCGTCCGCCGACAGGCGACGATGGTGCGGCGATGGCGACCCCGGTCGGGGCGGCGGCGGGCGATCTGCTGGTCGCCGGGGCCACCGGGGCCGAACCCGAACAGCCCTTGCTGCCGGTCTGGGTCATGCCGGTCAATGCGACCAAGGCGATGAAGTTCAAGATGTGGCTGGATTTCCAGAATGACGTGAAGGTCTCGGATGTCGAGCTGGCGGCGCAGGAAGGCTATGCCAGTGTCGAACATACCAAGCGCTACACCACGCTAGGTATGGCGACCGATCAGGGTAAGGTCAGCAATATCAACGGCCTTGCCGTGCTGTCCGCCGCGCTGAAGCAGCCGATCCCGCAGACCGGCACCACCACGTTCCGCCCACCCTATACGCCGCTGACCCTGGGCACCATCGCGGCCGAGGCGCGCGGCGATCTGTTCCAGCCGCTGCGCAAGACGCCGATGCATGGCTGGCATCAGGCCAAGGGCGCGCATTGGGAACCGGTCGGCCATTGGCGCCGCCCCTATTGCTATCCGCAGGCCGGGGAAAACCATGCCGCTGCGGTGGCGCGCGAAATCCGCGCCGTGCGCGGGGGCGTGGGGACGCTGGACGCCTCGACCCTTGGCAAGATCGTCGTCAAGGGGCCTGATGCCGGGCGTTTCCTTGACATGATCTATACCGGGATGATGTCGACGCTGCCGGTCGGCAAATGCCGCTACGGGCTGATCTGCAACGAAAACGGCTTCCTCATCGACGATGGTGTCGCCGCGCGTCTGTCCGAGGACACCTGGCTGGTTCACACCACCACCGGCGGCGCCGACCGCATGCACGCCCATATGGAAGACTGGCTGCAATGCGAGTGGTGGGACTGGAAGGTCTATACCGCCAATGTCACCGAGCAATGGGCGCAGGTCGCCGTGGTCGGCCCGCAGGCGCGCAACCTGTTGGAGCGGTTGGGCGGCATGGACCTCTCGCCCGAGGCGTTGCCCTTCATGGGCTGGGCCGAGGGTCAGATCGCCGGGATTCCCGCCCGTATCTATCGCATCAGCTTCTCGGGCGAGTTGTCGTTCGAAGTCGCCGTACCCGCCGGGCGTGGGCTGGAGCTGTGGGAGAAGCTGCACGCCGCCGGGGCCGATCTGGGCGTTACGCCCTATGGGACCGAGGCCATGCATGTCATGCGCGCCGAAAAGGGCTTCATCATGATCGGTGATGAAACCGACGGCACGGTGATCCCGCAGGATCTGGGTCTGAACTGGGCGATCAGCAAGAAGAAGTCCGATTATATCGGCAAGCGCGCGCAGGAACGCAGCCACATGACCGATCCCCTGCGCTGGAAGCTGGTCGGGCTTGAAAGCCTTGACGGGCGGATGCTGCCCGATGGGGTCTACGCCGTGGACGAAGGGGTAAACCCCAATGGCCAGCGCAATCTGCAAGGGCGCGTGACCTCGACCTACATCTCGCCGACGCTGGGCACACCAATCGCCATGGGTCTGGTCCGGCACGGTCCAGACCGCATGGGCGAGGTGCTGGAATTCCCGGTCGCGGGCGCGGAAACCTACAAGGCGCGGATCGTCGATCCGGTCTTCTATGACAAGGAAGGGAGCCGCGCGAATGGCTGAGGCTTTGGCACATATCCGCGAGATCACCGATCTGGGCATGATCCAGATCCGCGCCGATCTGACCGAGGCGGGGGCGGCCATCGCCAAGGCGGCGGCCGTCCCGCTGCCGGGGCCGACCTCGACCACCACCAATGGCAGCCGTCGCCTGTGCTGGATGTCGCCGGATGAGCTGCTGCTGGTGTTGCCGCAGGCCGAACTGGCGGCGGCGCTGGCAGAGCTGACGACGGCGCTGGCCGGGCAGCACGTGCTGGTCCTTGACGTCAGCGACATGCGCGCGGCCTTTGCCATCGAGGGGGGCAGGGCCGATCAGGTTCTGGCCAAGCTTTCGCCCGCCGATCTGGCCGCGATGCCTGCCGACGGCATGCGCCGCAGCCGCGCGGCGCAGGTGGCCTGCGGCTTCTGGCGGCAAGAGGGGGGATTCGTTCTGATCGGCTTCCGCTCGGTCGCGGATTACCTGCGCGGGCTTCTGGCCAATGCGGTGCGGGCGGGAACCGGCCTCGATCCGCGTTGACAGGGCGATTGCCCCCTTGTGCTTGACCGTCTGACGGCTTTGGATGGGGCCAGCACAGCTTGGGGTTCCGATGCGCCAGCTTATCACCGCCGCCGTGATCGTCGCCTTGCCGCTTGGAGTGCAGGCGCAGGACGCACAGCCCGATCTGCGGGTGATGATGTGTCAGCTGATTGATGAAAGCGGCACCGGCTGGGTGCCGGATTTCCTGATGTTCACCCGCCAGAATGCCGGGCCGCATGCCGGCCGGATCGAGGTCTATGACCCGGTCCTGCAAAAACTGGTCCGCCATCCGATCAAGGCGGTGGTGACGGTGGATGACGCCAAGGGTCGTACCTATGGCTGGGCGCTGGGCCGGGTCCGCAACAATTCCGGGCAGCGGACCGAACGGCTGGATTACCGGCTGCGCGTCAGCAAGTCCGATGGCACAGCCGAGCTGCTGGTGACGGCGCAGGGTTACCAGAACACCATGCGCGGGGTAGGGGAATGCGCCACCCCTTAGGCCGGATGCGGCGGAACCTCGCTCTGGCTGGCGCGTTGTGCCGCCTGACGCCACCGCCTTGGCATTGCCGCGATCTGAGGGCTTTTCCCTGCCCGCCGGCTGTGTCAGAACCCTGTTCCGAACCCCTTGGAAAGGACTTCGAAAATGGCCTTCACGCTTCCCGATCTTCCTTATGCCCATGATGCGCTTGCCGCTGGCGGCATGTCGAAAGAGACGCTGGAATTCCACCACGACAAGCACCACAAGGCCTATGTCGACAAGCTCAACGAGCTGGTTTCGGGCACCGAGTGGGAAGGCAAGAGCCTTGAGGACATCGTCAAGGGCACCTACCAGTCGGGTGCCGTGGCGCAGAACGGCATCTTCAACAATGCCAGCCAGCATTGGAACCACGCCCAGTTCTGGGAAATGATGGGCCCCAATCCGGGCGCTATTCCGGGCGATCTGGAAAAGGCGCTGACCGAATCCTTCGGCTCGGTCGACAAGTTCAAGCAGGATTTCGCTGCGGCAGGCGTCGGCCAATTCGGCTCGGGCTGGGCCTGGCTGGTCAAGGACGCGGATGGTTCGCTGAAGATCACCAAGACCGAAAACGGCGTGAACCCGCTGTGCTTCGGCCAGACCGCGCTGCTGGGCTGCGACGTGTGGGAGCACAGCTACTACATCGACTTCCGCAACGCCCGCCCGAAATATCTGGAAAACTTCCTGAACAACCTGGTGAACTGGGAAAACGTGGCCTCGCGCCTCTGACCCCCGGCTTTTGCCTGTTGCCAGTGAACGCGGCCCGCCCCTTTTGGCGGGCCGTTTTCTTTCTTGTCGAAATATCCCGGGGGACGCCACAATGGCCCCATCGAGGGGCCGTTGCGGCAGGGGGCAGAGCCCCCCTCTTGCCCTTGCGGCCAAACAGGCGCATGTCCGAAACCTTGTATGGAGGCGCGCATGTCTGAATGGGGCAAGGGATTCTGGGCGATGATCGGGGTCTGCCTGACCTGGGGTCTGTCGCCGCTGTTCTATCACCAGCTTGCCGATGTCGCGGTGATCGAGGTGCTGGCCCATCGCACGCTGTGGTCGCTGGTCCTTTTCCTGGGCATCCTTGGCTGGCAGGGACGGCTGGGCGAATTCCGGCGCACGCTGTTCGGTCCTTTCCTGCCGCGGCTGGCCTTTGCGGCGACGGTGATTTCGATCAACTGGGGCATCTTCATCTGGGCGGTGCAGGCGGGCTATGTCGTTGAAAGTTCACTAGGATATTACATCTTTCCGCTGATCGCCGTGGTCATGGGGCTGGTGTTCTTTGGCGAGAAACTGTTGGCCGCACAGGGCGTCGCCGTCCTGATCGCGGCGCTGGCGGTCATCCTGCTGACCTGGGGCCTTGGGGTCGCGCCATGGATCAGCCTGTCGCTGGCGATCAGCTTTGCGCTTTACGGCGTGGTCAAGAAATCGCTGCCGGTGGGTCCGGTCCTGTCGGTGGCCTGCGAGGTCGCGATCCTGGCGCCTTTGGCGCTTGGCTGGCTGCTGGCGCAAAAGGCCGGCATCATGCCCGCCGCCTTGGCCCATCCGGTCAGCTTTGGCACCGACATGCGGATGTCGCTGCTGCTGGCGGCTTCGGGTGTCATCACCGCCGTGCCGTTGGTGATGTTCAGCTATGCCTCGCGCCGGGTCGAGATGTCGACGCTGGGGCTGATGCTTTACCTGAACCCGACGCTGCAATTCCTGTGCGCCGTTCTGGTCTTTGGCGAGAACTTCACCCGCTGGCACATGATCGCATTCGCGATGATCTGGCTGGCGCTGGCGATCTACTCGGCCTCGGCGCTGATCGGCCAGCGCGCCGAAGCGCGCCGCAACGCGTGATCCCCTGCCTTGCGCGCCGCCATTGGCAAAGGGGCGCATCCCCGTATAGAACAGCGCGAAAGCAGACGGGGACGACATGGCGAACCAGAACGACAGCTTCATTGACGAGGTCACCGACGAGCTGCGCCGCGACAGGCTGTTCAAGGCCTTCCGGCGCTTTGGCTGGATCGCGATCGCGCTGATCCTGGCCATCGTTGGCGGGGCCGCATGGCGCGAGCATGCCAATGGCAAGGCCCAGTCCGAGGCTCGCGCCTGGGGCGATGCGGTGCTGGCCGCGCAGGACACCAAGGACCGCGTTCCGGCGCTGGAAGCGATTGACGCCGGCGATATCCCCGGCCGCAAGCTGATGGCCGAAATGCTGGCCGCCGGCACCGAGGCCGAGGCGGGCGAAAACGGCAAGGCGTCTGAACGCCTGCTGGCTGCCGCCGATCTGCCGGGGCTTGATCCGCTGTTGCATGACCTTGCCCAGCTCAAGGCGGTGATCGTCGCCGGGCAGGAAATGGATGCTGCGCAGCGCGATACCATCCTTGCCAATCTGTCCAAACCCGGCGCGCCCTTTGAAATGCTGGCGCTGGAACAGAAGGCCGTCGCCCTGATCGGCGCGGGCCGGACCGAGGACGCGACCATGCTGATCCGCCAGATCCAGCAAAAGGACGGCCTGTCCGAGCCCTTGCGCCGCCGCCTTGCCGAGATGATGATCACGCTGGGTGCCGACCCGGACGAGGCGCAAGGCCCCGGCCCGCAATCCACCACCGTGGCCCCGTCCGAATAACGCGAAATACGCCGGCCCTGCCGGAAGAACAAAAGTAGGCGTGCCCCGTCCCGCCGCAACGAGGAGACAGCGATGACCCGGTTGCCCCTTATCGCCGCCCTGACCGGCATCGTGGCCCTTGCGGCCTGCAACAAGAACGACCAGCCCTTGCCCGGCGAACGTCTGGACCCGCGAGCGGTAATCTCGCCCGACGGTGTCCCGGTACAGGGCGCGACCGGTCCGACCACGACGGCGCTGTCGCTGCCGCCGGTGCGCGGCAATGCCGACTGGCCGCAACGGGCGGGCAGCGCCAGCCACGCCTCGGGGAACATGGCCATTGGCGCGGGCACGAATCGGGTCTTTGCGACCTCGATCGGCGCGGCATCCGACCGCCGCCACCGCATCACCGCCGATCCGATCGTGGCGGGCGGGCTGGTCTATACGCTGGACAGCCAGTCGACCGTCACCGCCTCCAGCACCGGCGGTGGCCGCGTCTGGAGCGCCAGCCTGCGTCCTTCGGCGGAAACCTCGGACAGTGTCTCGGGCGGTGGGCTGGCCTATGAGGGCGGTCGCGTCTTTGCCACCTCGGGCTATGGCGAGTTGGTCGCACTGGACGCACGGACCGGCGGCATCGCATGGCGGCAGCGGGTCGATGCCCCGATCAGCGGCGCGCCTTCGGTGGCCAATGGCGTGGTCTATGTGATGGGCCGCAATGCCACCGGCTGGGCGGTTCGCGCCAGCGACGGCAAGGTGCTGTGGCGCGTCTTCAGCAATAACGGCATGGCGGGTGTCATGGGCAGCGCTGCGCCTGCGGTAGCGGGCGGCACGGCGGTTTTCCCCTTCTCGACGGGGCAGATCATCGGCGTCGATACGACCGAGGGCACGCAGACCTGGCAGGCCAATGTCGCGGGTTCGCGGCTTGGCCGCGCGATCACGCTGTTCCGCGACGTCACCGGCGATCCGGTGATTTCGGGGAACGCCGTCTATGCAGGGACCAGCTCGGGCCGGGTTGGGGCCTATGATCTGGCGACGGGCGCGATGAAATGGGAGGCCGCCGAAGGTGCCTCCAGCCCGGTGCTTGCCGTGGGCAATTCGGTGTTCCTCGTCAATGACCAAGCCCAGCTTTTGCGGCTGGATGCGGCCAATGGCGGACGGGTCTGGGCGCAGAAGCTGCCCTACTTCACCAAGCAGATCGTCAGGAAGCAGGACAAGGTCTGGAATCATTATGGTCCGGTCCTTGCAGGGAATCGGCTTTACCTTGCCGGCTCGGACGGGTATCTGCGCGTCTTCGATCCCGCCTCGGGCGCTTTGATCGGCACTGCCGAGATCCCGGGCGGCGCCGCAGCAGCACCGGCCGTCGCAGGCCAGACCCTTTACGTCGTCACCCATGACGGCCAATTGATAGCATATAGATGAGCTTCACCCTCGCCATTGTCGGGCGGCCGAATGTCGGCAAGTCCACGCTTTTCAACCGCCTTGTCGGCAAGCGACTGGCGCTGGTCGATGACCAGCCCGGCGTCACGCGCGACCTGCGCGAGGGAGCGGGCCGCCTTGGCGACCTTCGTTTCATCGTCGTCGATTCGGCGGGCCTCGAGCTTGTCGATGATGACAGCCTGCAAGGCCGGATGCGCCGCCTGACCGAGCGCGCCGTCGACGAGGCAGATATCTGCCTGTTCGTGATCGACGCCCGCGTCGGCGTGACCGCGGCCGACGAATATTTCGCCGACATCCTGCGCAAGCGGGCCAAGCACGTGATCCTTGCTGCCAACAAGGCCGAGGGCCGGGCTGGCGAGAACGGTTTCCTCGAGGCCTATGGCCTTGGTCTGGGCGAGCCCCTGCGCATCTCGGCCGAGCATGGCGAGGGGATGGACGATCTTTACCGCGTCCTTGTGCCGCTGGCCGATGTGTTCGAGGCTCAGAACGTCCAGCAGGCGCCGGAAACCGATGTCGATGTCTCCGAGGATGACGATGAAGACGATTCCGAGGATTGGCGCCCGAGCGCCGCGAAGCCCCTGCAGGTCGCCGTAATCGGTCGTCCGAATGCCGGGAAATCGACCCTCATCAACAAGATTTTGGGCGAGGACCGTCTGCTGACCGGCCCCGAGGCCGGGATCACCCGCGATTCGATCTCGGTCACCACCGACTTCATGGGCACGCCGACCCGCATCTTCGACACGGCCGGGATGCGCAAGCGCGCCCGCGTCACCGACAAGGTGGAAAAGCTCTCGGTCGCCGATGGCTTGCGCGCCGTGCGCTTTGCCGAGGTGGTCGTGGTGCTGCTGGACGTGGGCATCCCCTTCGAGCAGCAGGACTTGCGCATCGCCGATTTCGCGGAAACCGAGGGCCGCGCTGTCGTGGTCGCCGCGAACAAGTGGGATCTTGAGGAAGAAAAGCCGCAAAAGCTCAATGAGCTGCGCGAGGCCTTTGAACGGCTGCTGCCGCAGCTGAAAGGCGCGCCGCTGGTCACCGTCTCGGCCCGCACCGGCAAGGGGCTGGACCGCCTGCACAACGCGATCCTGAAGGCGCATGAGGTCTGGAACCGCCGTATTCCGACCGCCCGCCTGAACCAGTGGCTGGGCGCGATGACCGAGGCGCATCCGCCGCCGGCTCCGGGTGGCCGCCGCATCCGCCTGCGCTACATGACGCAGGTCAAGACCCGTCCGCCGGCCTTCGTGGTCATGGCGACGCATACCGACAAGATCCCGGATAGCTATCAGCGCTACCTGATCAACGGGTTGCGCGCCGATTTCGACATGCCCGGTACGCCGATCCGTCTAACCTTCCGTGATCAGGGGACCAAGAACCCCTATCTGGCCAAGGCCAACAAGATCAATCAGTCAGGCGCGCTGTCGAAGCACAAGCACCGGCAAAAGCCCAAGGAAGCCTGATCAGGTCGTGACCCTGACAAGGGCGACGGCAATGACCGCGATGGCCAGCACGGCCATCGTGGCCAGCGCCGCCTCGACCGAGACCGATCCCGCGGCCAGCCCGATCATCCCCCAGATGACGGCGACGCTGTAGCTGATCGTTCCCCCCAGTCGCAGCTGGACATTCACCGCGGCCAAGGCCGCGATCAGGATGGCGATGCCCGCCGCCAGCACCATCGGTGCCCGCAACTGGGTCTGCAGCAATGTCGCAAAATAGGCGCAGGTGACCAGCGTGGCCCAGCCCGCGGCGAATCCCAGCGCGCCGCTGTTCCTGATCCGGTCGCCCAGCCGCATCGCGCTAAGCGCCGCGCCCAGAAAGCCCGCCAGCATCACCGCGCATAGCATGATCCCCATCATAGGGTGGCCGTCACGCAGCCATGGCCATGTCGCCCCGGCAATCAGCCCGACGATCAGTAGCGCATATTCGTCATGGCGACCGCCCTCATCGGTCAGCAGGCAGCGGATGGCGTGAAACCCCAGCGCCAGCCAAGTCACGACCAGCAGACCCATCATGGTCAGGACGCGGGGCTGCAGAAACTGCCCGCCCAGATCCAGAAACACGTTCTCGCTTTCGAAGACCATGCCCATGCCGAATTCGGTCGCAGGCTCCAGCGCCAATGCGACCGGGCGCAGGGCATAGCCGAATGTGCTGGCGATAAAGGCCAGCGTAGCGATCAGCAAAAGGGGGGCTGCGGCTTGTCTCATGTCTGCGGAACGCCGCTCGGGTCCGCCGGGTTCGATGGCGCGGAAGGAATTCCGCACCATCGTGTCGCTTTCAGCGCTCAGACCAGATCGCCATCCGCGCCCAGACGGGTTTTGCCGCCCAGATAGGGGTGCAGCGCCTCGGGCAGGATGACCGAGCCATCCGCCTGCTGACCGTTCTCCAGTACCGCGATCAGCGTCCGTCCGACCGCCAGACCCGAGCCGTTCAGCGTGTGAACGAACTCGGGCTTGCCGCCCGCTTCGGGCCGATAGCGGGCATTCATCCGCCGCGCCTGGAAATCGCCGCAATAGCTGACCGACGAGATCTCGCGGTAACGGTCCTGACCCGGCAGCCAGACCTCAAGGTCATGGGTGATGCGGGCGCCAAAGCCCATGTCGCCGCCGCACAGCACCATGGTGCGATAGGGCAGGCCCAGCTTCTCCAGCACGGCTTCGGCGCAGCGGGTCATGCGGCCATGTTCGGCCAGACCGTTTTCAGTATCGGTGATCGAGACCATCTCGACCTTTTCGAACTGGTGCTGGCGCAGCATGCCCGACGTGTCGCGGCCCGCGCTGCCCGCTTCCGAGCGGAAGCACTGGCTATGCGCGACCATGCGGCGGGGCAGGCTGGCATGTTCGACCAGATCGCCATTCACGGTATTGGTCAGCGTCACTTCGGATGTCGGGATCAGCCACCAGCCTTCGGTGGTCTGATAGCTGTCCTCGCCGAATTTCGGCAGCTGGCCGGTGCCTTCCATCATCTTGGACAGGACCAGAACCGGGGTCCAGGTCTCGGTCAGGCCGTGCTGGTCGACATGCAGGTCCAGCATCATCTGGGCCAGCGCGCGATGGATGCGCGCGACCCCCTTCTGCAGCACCACAAAGCGCGAGCCCGACAGCTTGGCCGCGGTCTCGAAGTCCATGCCGGGCTTCACGCCTTCGATCTCGAAATGCTCTTTCGGGGTAAAGTCGAAACGACCGGGCTCACCCCAGCGGCGGATTTCGACATTGTCGTTCTCATCCGCTCCGGGGGGAACGCTGTCGACCGGCAGGTTGGGAATGCCCATCAGCAATTCGGCCAGCTTCGCGTCCAGCGCGGCAGCCTCGGCCTGAAGCAGGGCGTTTTCCTCTTTCTTGGCGGTGACGAAGGCGCGCAGCCGCTCGAACTCGGCCTCATCACCGCGACCCTTGGCGGCACCGGCTTCCTTGCTGGCGCGGTTCTGTTCGGCCTGAGCGGCCTCGGCGGCACTGATGCGGGAACGGCGGTCGGCGTCCAGCGACAGGATCTCGGGCGAAACCGGGGCCAGGTTGCGCAGGCTCAGGGCTGCATCAAAGGCGGCGGGGTTTTCGCGGATGGCGCGGATGTCGTGCATGGGCTGACCCGTTCATCTATCTGGTTACGGTGCCCCAGATAACGCAAGCCCGCGCAGGGCGAAAGCCTTCAGGCCGAACCGCGTGCCTGCCCGATCATGCCGCGCAGGACCGGAAAGAACCGATCGGCGCCGGGATAGCCCTCATAGCGGGCGATTTCGGCCCCGTTCTGAACAAGGATGAAGCTGGGCGTCAGCCAGGGCATCCGCGCTAAGGCCAGCCCGTCGGGATAGGGGCCATCGACATCGACCATCACCAGCGGGGCCTGCCGCCCCTCGGCATGCTGGCCATAGATCGGTCCGATCTCACGGTCCCAGCGGGCGCACCAGACGCAGCCCTTGCGCCGGATCATCAGCAGCCCCAACCCGCTCCCAGCCTGCGCGAGGGCGGCCCAGCCTCCGGCCAGGGCCAGCCCCAGAAGCGCGCGACGTGTCGGATGATGGGCTTTCCAATCCATGACCTCGACACCTAGCTCCCGCATCTTCCTGCGACAAGCCTGCGGCCCCTGCGGTTTCTTTCTTGTGAAAATATCCACGGGGGTGCGGGGGCAGTCAGCCCCCGCTGAACAGCGCCAAGGTCGAATCGATTCCCCGGTGGAATCCCCTTGCCGCAGCTGTCACGGCCATGCGATGCGGGGCCTCGCGTCAAAATCCTCGGGCAAATGCTGCATTTCGATCCCGCCCGCGCCGCAAAACCCCGGCAAAAAGACTTGACGCGCCCCCCACGACCCCGTATTTCCCCCAGACAGATTTCCGGGCGCTGCCACGCGGCGCCCTTTCATATTGCGGGCAGCCGCCCGTGCAGGATCGAATCGAAGGAATAAGATCATGTCGCGCGTTTGCGAACTGACCGGCAAGGGCCCGATGAGCGGCAACAACGTGTCCCACGCCAACAACAAGACCCGTCGCCGCTTTCTGCCGAACCTGAACGAGGTCTCGCTGATCTCGGACAAACTCGGCCGCAGCTACCAGCTGCGCATTTCGGCCCACGCTCTGCGTTCGGTCGATCACCGTGGTGGCCTTGACGCCTTCCTCGCCAAAGCCCGCGACGAAGAGCTCTCGGACCGCGCGCTGAAAATCAAGCGCGAGCTGGGCAAAGCCTGATTCACGCTGCGCCTGCCGGTCGATCGATTCGCGATCGGCGGGAATGACAGTGACGAACCCCGCCCGAAACGGCGGGGTTAAGTCAATTCAGGGATGCGCTTTGCGGAACCTGTACCGCGTTCTGCGCCTCGACCCGGTCGATCAGTTCCTCGACCTTGGGGCCCAGTTCCACAACGATCGCCTTCACCCCGGCAGACGAAGGATGCAGCTTGTCGGGCTGCAGCATGGTCAGCATCTCGGGCTTGGGCAGGGCAAAGAACGGCGCATACAGGTTTTCCAGCAGCAGCGCATCATGCACGCGCGCCAGCCTTGGCCAGATCGCGGCCCAGGTCCGGCCCTGCGGATTGTCCGAATCCGGCAAGGCGATTCCCACCAGCAGCAGGGGCCGGTCACCGTCCCCCGCCTGTTTCATGATGAAATCCAGATTGCGGGCGGCCTTGCCGGGGGCCGTGCCGCGCAGCAGATCATTGCCGCCCAGCTCGACGATCACCGCGTCGGGGGCGTGCTTCTCCAGATCCTGCTTGATCCGGGACACGCCATCCGCAGTGGTCTCACCCGAGACACCGGCATTCAGCACTTCCACATCGTGCCCGCGCCCGCGCAACCAGCCTTGCAGCTGGGGCACAAGGCCGTCTTCGGCAGGCAGGCCGTAGCCCGCCGTCAGACTGTCGCCAAAGGCGAGCAGCCGGACCGGATCGGCCCATGCCGCCAGAGGCAGACACAGGCCGATCACCAGAGCAATTGAACGAATCGTCACTTGAACCCTCGGAGCCTCAGCGCATTGGTCACCACGAAGACCGAGGATAGCGCCATGGCCCCGGCCCCCAGCATGGGGGACAGCTGCGGTCCGCCAAACGGAACCAGCACCCCCATGGCCACGGGAATCAGAGCTACATTATAAGCAAACGCCCAGAAAAGATTCTGCCTGATATTGCGCATCACCGCCCGCGACAGGCGGATGGCGCGCGAAACGCCCAAGGGATCGCCGCTGGCCAGCACGACCTCGGCCGATTCGATGGCAACATCGGTGCCGGTTCCGATGGCGATGCCAGTCCGGGCGGCGGCAAGGGCAGGGGCGTCGTTGATGCCGTCACCGACAAAGACCGTGTCCTTGCCCATCTCGCGGATCGCGCGCAGCTTGCCCTCGGGCAGGACGCCCGCGATGACCTGACCGATGCCCAGCTTTGCTCCGACCGCCTCGGCGGTGGCCTGCACATCACCCGACAGCATCACCGTCCGCAGCCCCATCCGGCGCAGTTCGGCAACGGCCTCTTGTGCGTCGGGGCGGATCGGGTCGGCCAGCGCCATCACCGCGACATGCTGTCCGTCAATCGCCAGATGCACCGGGGTCGCGCCATCCTTGGCCCAGCCTTGGCCGCGTTCCAGCAGGTCCGGGTCGGCACTGACCCCGCCCTCGGCCAAGGCATCGGCATTGCCGATGAGCAGTGCGCGTCCCTCGACATGGGCTGTCAGCCCGCGCCCGACCGAGGCGCTGACACCCTGCGCTTCCGACAAGGCGATTCCTTCGGCCTGCGCGGCGGCGACGATGGCCGCGGCCAAGGGATGCTCTGACCGCGCCTCGGCCGAGGCCGCCAGCCGCAGCACCTCGGCCCGTTCCAGCCCGTTCGTCGCCAGATCGGTCAGGGCGGGTCGGCCCTGCGTCAGGGTTCCGGTCTTGTCAAAGCCCACCACCTCGGCCTCGGCCAGATGCTGCAAGGCGTCGCCGCGCCGGAACAGCAGGCCCAGCTCCGCCCCGCGTCCGGTCCCGACCATGATCGAAACCGGCACCGCCAGCCCCATGGCACAGGGACAGGCGATGATCAGAACCGAAATCGCCGCCACCAGCGCATCGCCCAGCGAGCCGGTGGCGATCAACCAGCCGGCAAAGGCCAGCACCGCCAATGCGATCACCACCGGGACAAAGATCGCCGTCACCCGATCCACCACCGCCTGCACCGGCAGCTTGGTCGCCTGCGCCTCTTCGACAAGGCGGATGATCCGCGACAGGACGGTATCGGCACCGGTCGCGGTGACGCGATAGGTCAGGGCGACATTGCCGTTGACGGTGCCGCCAGTCACGGCATCGCCCGGCGATTTGACCACCGGGACGGGTTCCCCGGTCAGCATCGATTCGTCGATTGCGCCGCTGCCTGCGGTCAAAACGCCGTCGACGGCGACACGCTCGCCGGGGCGCAGATGCACGATGTCGCCGGGTTTCAGCTGGTCGATGGGCAGTTCGACCGCATTGCCGTTTCGCTCGACAAGGGCGGAATCGGGGCTGAGTTCGACCAGCCGCCGGATCGCCGCCCCAGCCTGCCCTTTGGCGCGGGCCTCAAGCCAGCGGCCCATCAGAATCAGCGTGACGATGACCGCCGCCGCCTCGAAATAGACATGGCGGGCATTTTCCGGCAGCAGGTCGGGCAGGAAAGTCGCGACGGTCGAATACAGCCATGCCGCCCCCGCACCCAGCGCGACAAGGCTGTTCATCTCGGGTGCGCCGCGCAGCAAAGCGGGGATGCCGATGCGAAAGAACATCCGCCCTGGCCCGGCCAGCGCCGCTGTGGTCAGGACAAATTCGATCAGCCACAGCCGGGTCTGCCCGATCGTCCCATGCAGCCAATGATGCAGGCCGGGCAGGGCATGGCCGCCCATCTCGGCCAGAAACACCGGCAGGGTCAAAGCCAGCGCGATCAGGAAGTTGCGCCGCAGGGTCGCGGCATCGCCTCCGTGGTCATGCATGTGATGCGCGGAATGGTCCGCGACGACATGGGTCGGATAGCCCTTGGCGGTCACGGTCTGGGCCAGCAATCCGGCGGGCGTCGCGGGCGAATGGGTCACATGCGCGCTGCCAGTGGCAAGGTTCACGCTGGCCGAGCTGACACCCGGCACCGCCGCCAGCGCCTTTTCGACACGCCCCACGCATGAGGCGCAGGTCATCCCCTCGATCCCCAGCCGGGTCTCAAGGGGCGCGGCGGGATAGCCCGCCTTGTCCAGCGCGGTCACCGCCTCGGCCAGAGCCTGTGGCGTGGCGGCATGGAAATGCGCCTGCCCGGTCGCAAGGTTCACGCTAGGTGCGCTGACCCCCGGCACCGCTTGCAGCGCCTTTTCGACGCGGCCCACGCATGAGGCGCAGCTCATCCCGGTGACGGCCAGTTGCGCGTCACCTTGGTCGATATTCGAATGTTGTGTCATCTTTCCTGATCCTGTCTGAAGGGCGAAAATCGCTGTTCAGGCAGAAAGAGGCGGGGCCTGTGGTCGTCGCGGCGCGCGCTGCGGCATTTCCGCCACCGGCACGCGCAGCAGGCGTGGCGGTTGCAGTCGTGTATGTGACAGGCGTAGCCGCGCGGTCACGTGACAGCGGCAACCGCGTAGCCCGCTGGCCCGGCACAGATACGCGGCACGCGTGGTCGCGCGGCGCGGCGGCTTGGGGGCGGGCATGGTCGCACAGCACATGGCGGGGCTCCTTCACGATGCAAGCTAGGCACGATTCCGCAGGCTTTCAAGCGTGTCACGGCGCTTTGAGTTGATCCCCGCTCAGCGAATCGTTACCGGAAACCCAAACCTTGCTTGAAGTCAGGAATGGATGATGAACCGCCGTCAGATGCTGATGCTATCGCTGCCTCTGGTCGCCGCGCCTTCGCTGGCGCTGGCCCAGAACAAGAACTTGCCGGCCGCGCCGGCAGCCAAACCCGTCGCCAAGCGTGACCCCTATGCCCCGACCGAGGTCGCGATCCGTTCGGATTTCGAGGTGGGCAGCATCGTCGTCGTGTCCAAGGACTTCTTCCTGTATCACGTCGTCGCGCCGGGCCGCGCGGTCCGCTACGGTGTCGCCGTCGGCAAGGACGAGTTGGTCTGGAAGGGCCGCGCCACCGTTGGCCGCAAGACCGAATGGCCCAGCTGGACGCCCACGCCCGCGATGATCAAGCGCAAGCCCGAGCAATATGGCAAATGGGCCGATGGCATGCCCGGCGGCCCGACCAACCCGCTGGGGGCGCGTGCGCTGTATCTGTATGACGCCAAGGGCAATGACACCTCGATCCGCATCCACGGCACGACCGAGCCGAACTCGATCGGTCGCGCCGTGTCGAACGGCTGTATCCGCATGCGCAACGAGGCGGTGATGGACCTGTTCGAACAGGTGCCGACCGGCACGCCCGTCTACGTCTACTGATTGGACATCCGTCTGAAATCCCTGTCGGATCCGGCGTTGGCCGGGTTCGACACCATCATCGACACGCGCGCCCCCTCGGAATTCCTTGAGGATCACCTGCCCGGCGCGATCAACCTGCCCGTCCTGTCGGATGATGAACGCGCGCAGGTCGGTACGATCTACAAGCAGGTTTCCCCCTTTGACGCCCGCAAGATCGGCGGCGCGCTGGTCGCAGCCAATGCCGCACGCCATATCGCCGGGCCGCTTTCGGGCTTTGGCGGTGGCTGGAAGCCCTTGGTCTATTGCTGGCGGGGCGGGCAACGCTCCGGAGCATTCGCCACGATCCTGTCGCAGATCGGCTGGCGGGTCGGTCGGATCGAGGGCGGCTACAAGGCATGGCGCGCTTTGGTGGTTGCGCGGGTCGAGGCCCCGGTCGCCCCTCCGGTCATCGTCCTTGACGGCAATACCGGCAGCGCCAAGACCGAGATCCTGCTGAGGCTGGCAAAACGCGGCCATCAGGTCATCGACCTTGAGGGGCTGGCCAACCATCGCGGCAGTCTGTTCGGGGCGATGCCCGGCGGTCAGCCTAGCCAGAAACTGTTCGAATCACGCCTCGCCATGTCGCTTGAAGGGCTGGACCCGACCCGCCCGCTGCTGGTCGAGGCCGAAAGCTCTCGCATCGGCGAGGTGAACCTGCCACGCGGCATCTGGCAGGCGATCATTGCCGCGCCGCGCATCCGGCTGGCGGTTCCCGTGCAGGCCCGTGCCGCCTATACAGCGCAAAGCTATGCCGATGCCTGTGCCGATCCGCGACGCCTGACCCGGATCGTCGACAGCTTGCGCCCGCTGCATCCCGGGGACCACATTGATGGCTGGCTGCGTATGATCGATAGCGCCGATTGGGTCGCACTTTCGGCGGGCCTGATGCGCGACCATTACGACCCGCGCTATGAAAAACACCGCGCCCGGCATGATGACGGACGCGGCGCGGTGGTGGCTTTGGACAGCCTGAGCGATCTTGAGGTCGCGACCTCGGCGGTTGAGGCCGCCCTAGCCGCGCAGAAACCGGCGTAGCACCTTTTCCAGCTTGGCCGCACCCAAGGGTGCCATGGCCTTGGTATGTTCATGGCTGATCGATTCGTCCGACAGGCCCGCGCCCATATTGGTCACGACCGAAACCGCGGCGCAGCGCAGCCCAAGGAAGCGGCCAAGGATAATCTCGGGGACGGTGGACATGCCGACCGCATCCGCGCCCAGCACTTTCGCCGCCCGGATCTCGGCCGGGGTTTCAAACGACGGCCCAGAGAACCAGCAATAGACTCCCTCGGGCAGATCGACCCCTTCGGCCTCGGCCGCAGCCTTCAGTCCGGCGCGGATTTCGACGTCATGGGAATCGGTCATCGGCACGAAACGCGCCTCAGAGGCCTCGCCGATCAGCGGATTGGTTCCGGCGAAGGCGATATGATCCGACAGCAGCATCAGCGATCCGGGCGGCAGATCGCTGCGCAGCGAGCCGGCGGCATTGGTCAGGATCAGCCGCTGACATCCCAGCGCCTTCAACACTTCCAGCGGCAGGCGCATGACATCGGCGCGCCCCGATTCATAGTAATGCGCCCGCCCGCCAAAGACGGCGACCCGCCGCCCCTCAAGCTGGCCGATCACCAGTTGCGGCACATGCCCCGAGACTCCGGCATGGGGAAAGCCGGGCAGGTCGGAATAGGGGATCGCAACGCCATCAACCGTCGCCGCCAGATGCCCCAGACCCGAGCCAAGGATCAGCCCATATTCCGGTGCCTCAGCCCCCGCACGGTCGCGGATCAGCGCGGCAAGCTCAGCGCTCTTTGACATAGGGCTCTCCTCCGGCGCGGGGCGGAATGGCACGGCCGACGAAGCCAGCCAGAATGATGACCGTCAGGATATAGGGCAGCGCGCTCATGAACATCGAGGGCACGGTGATGATCCCCAAATCAAGGTTGGGGAAGCGGTTCGCCAAGGCCTCAAGCAGACCGAACAGGAAGGTCGCCCCCAGCGCCGCCCATGGCCGCCATTTGGCAAAGATCAGCGCGGCCAGCGCGATGAAACCACGGCCCGCCGTCATTTCCTTGACGAATCCAGCCGAAATCCCGGTCGCCAGATAAGCCCCGGCGATGCCGCACAGCACGCCGCAGATCGCCACGGCGCCGTAGCGCAGACGCGTGACGGAAACCCCGGCGGTATCGACCGAGGCAGGGTTCTCACCCACTGCCCGCAACCGCAGCCCAAAGCGCGTGCGGTAAAGTACCCACCAGGTCAGCGGCACCATGGCAAAGGCGACATAGACCAGGATCGTATGGCCGGAAATCAGCTCGGCATAGATTGGGCCAATGACCGGGACCGGGCGCAAAGCCTCGGCAAAGGGCAGGGTGATTTCCGAAAACCGTGCCGGACCCGCCAGCGCAGGCGTCCGCCCGGCAAGGCCGAAGATCTTCTGCCCCAGCAGCACTGTCAGCCCCGAGGCCAGAAAGTTGATCGCCACGCCGGAAATCAGCTGATTGCCGCGGAAGGTGATCGCGGCCAGCCCGTGGATCGCCGACATGGCCAGCGCCCCCATGATCCCCGCGCACAGCCCCAGCCATGCGCTGTTCGTGGCATAGGCGACCGCCGCCGCGGCAAAGGCCGCCATCAGCATCTTGCCCTCAAGCCCGATGTCGAAGACCCCGGCGCGTTCCGAATATAGTCCGGCCAGACAGGCCAGCAGCAGGGGCGTCATCAGCCGGACCGCGGAATCAAGGATCTGCAGGATTGTCGGGAAATCCATCACGCTCTCCCCTTGCGCAGCGCCATGAAAATCCGCTCAAGCGGCATCCGCACCATGTTGTCCAAGGCCCCGGTGAACAGGATCACCAGCGCCTGAATGACCACGATCAACTCGCGCGGGACCGAGGTCCACAGCGCCAGCTCACCGCCGCCCTGATAGAGGAACCCGAACAGCAAGGCCGCCAGCAGCACGCCAAAGGGGTGGTTGCGGCCCATCAACGCCACCGCGATGCCGATGAAGCCCGCGCCCTCGACTGCGTTCAGTACCAGCCGCTCGGCCTCGCCCATGACGTTGTTGATCGCCATCAGCCCGGCCAGCGCACCGGAAATCAGCATGGCGATGACGGTGATCCGCACGGGCGAGATCCCGGCATAGACCGCCCCGCGTTCGGATTTGCCAAAGGCGCGGATCTCATAGCCCAGACGCGAGCGCCAGATCAGCAGCCAGACCAGCAGGCAGGCGATGACAGCGACAAAGAAGGTGACATTGGCGGGGGTGTTCTTGCCCCACTGCATGCCGAATGCCAGCGCCATATCCGTCAGTTTCAGCAGATGCGCCGCCTCGGGGAAGCGGGCCGAGGCCGGGTCCATGCTGCCCACCGGGCGCAGCAGGTTGACCAGCACATAGTTCAACAGCGCCGCAGCGATGAAATTGAACATGATCGTGGTGATGACGATATGGCTGCCGCGTTTCGCCTGCAGCCATGCCGGGATCAGCGCCCAAAGCGCGCCAAAGACCGCCGCCCCGACCATCGCCGCAGGCAGGGCCAGTGCCCAATGCGGCCATGGCACGGCCAGCAGCACCAGCGCGACGCCCAAGCCACCCATCGCGGCCTGCCCCTCACCGCCGATATTGAACAGGCCTGCGTGATAGGCGACGGTGACGGCCAGACCGGTAAAGATGAAGTTCGTCGCGTAATACAGCGTGAATCCCCAGCCATAGCTGGAGCCCAACGCGCCCTCGACCATCACCTTCAGCGCCTCGATGGGGCTTTCCCCGATCGCCAGGATCACCAGCGCCGAAATCGCAAAGGCCAAGACCAGAGAGATCAGCGGCGTCAGGATCACATCCGCCCATTTTGGCATTCGCTCCATCAGCATTCCCTCGCGACACTGGTCTTTCGCCGTTTTCCAAATACCCCCGCCGGAGGCCAGCAGCGCCTCATCCCGCGACCCCCGCAGGACCCATCGCGGGCGGGATCGCCTGCTCGGGCGGTGTGCCCGGCTCGACACCGGCCATCAGGCAGCCCAGATCAGCGGTGGTCGCCTGATCGGGCAGGCGCTCGCCCATGATGCGGCCGTCGAACATGACGGCGATCCGGTCCGACAGCGCCAAAATCTCGTCCAGCTCGACCGAGACCAGCAGCACCGCCTTGCCCGCATCGCGCAGGGCGATGATGCGCTTGTGGATGAACTCGATCGCACCGATATCGACGCCGCGCGTCGGCTGGCCGATCAGCAGCAGGTCGGGATTGCGCTCGACCTCGCGGGCGACGACGATCTTTTGCTGGTTCCCGCCCGAGAAATTCTTGGCCGCAAGCTCGGGGTTCGGGGGGCGCACGTCGAAACGCTCGATTTTGGCACTCGCATCGGCGCGGATCGCGGCCTGATTCATCAGCCAGCCATTCTGGAATTCGGGCGCATCGTGATAGCCGAAGGCCACGTTTTCCCAGGCGCTGAAATCCATGATCAGCCCCTCGACCTGGCGATCTTCGGGAACGTGACCCACGCCAGCTTCGCGCCGCGCCCGCGCATCCGATCCGGTCAGCGGCAGCGCCGCACCCTTCAGCCGGATCTCGCCTTCCAGCCTTGCGCCCTTTTCGGGGTAGCCGCCAAGGATTTCCAGAAGCTGGCTTTGACCGTTCCCGGCGACGCCCGCGATGCCCAGAACCTCGCCCGCGCGGATGTCCAGATCGATGCCGCGCAGCCGTTCGACACCCGCGGCATCGACCATGCGCAAGCCGCGCACCTCCAGCACCGGCGCGCCGGGCGTGGCCGGGGCCTTTTCGACCCGCAGCAGGACCTTGCGCCCCACCATCAGCTCAGCCAGCTGGCTGGGGCTGGTTTCCGAGGTCTTGACCGAGGCCACCATCTCGCCGCGTCGCATGACGCTGACATTGTCGGTGATCTCCATGATCTCGCGCAGCTTGTGCGTGATCAGGATGATGGTTTTGCCCTCATCGCGCAGCCCGCGCAGGATGCGGAACAGGTGATCGGCCTCGGCGGGCGTCAGCACGCCGGTCGGCTCGTCAAGGATCAGGATATCGGCCTGACGGTAAAGCGCCTTGAGGATTTCGACCCGCTGCTGATGGCCGACCGACAGATCCTCGATCATCGCGTCGGGATCGACCTGCAATTCGTATTCGGAGGCCAGACGTTTCAGCTCGCCCCGCGCGCGCGCCAAGGACGGGCGCAGCAGACGACCGTCCTCGGCGCCAAGGATGACGTTTTCCAGCACGGTGAAGTTCTGGACCAGCTTGAAATGTTGAAAGACCATGCCGATGCCAGCGCGGATCGCGGTCTGGCTGTCATGGATGGTGATCGGCCCGCCGCCGATCAGGATTTCGCCGGCATCGGGGCGATAGAAGCCGTAGAGGATCGACATCAGCGTCGATTTCCCGGCCCCGTTCTCGCCAATGATGCCGTGGATCGTGCCGCGAGGCACGATCAGGTCGATGTTCTTGTTCGCCTGCACCGGCCCGAAGGCCTTCGAGATCCCCCGCAATTCGATCGCGGGGGCCCCGTTCACGGCTTCGGGCCGCGCCGTCATTACTGCACCGGGCAGGTGTTGTCGGTCATGTAATCATGAACCTTGATCTCGCCGCCGGTGATGCCCTTGGTGGCGGCATCGACGGCTGCGGTCATGTCCTCGGTGATCAGCGGCTTGTTGTTGTCGTCCAGCGCGACCGACACCCCGCCCGAGGCCAGATCCATGACCTTGATCCCCGGCTGCACTTCGGTCCCGGCCTTGAAGGCGTCATAGACGGAATTGTCGACGCCCTTGACCATCGAGGTCAGGATCTTGCCCGGATGCAGGTGGTTCTGGTTGCTGTCGACACCGATCGACAGGATATTGGCATCGGCCGCCGCCTGCAGCACGCCGATCCCGGTGCCGCCCGCTGCCGCATAGATCACGTCAGCCCCTTGCGAGATCTGGGCCTTGACCAGCTCGCCCCCCTTCACCGGATCGTTCCACGCGGCAGGGGTCGTGCCGGTATAGTTGATGATGACCTTGCCTTCGGGATTGGCGGCCTTGAAGCCTTGGGCATAGCCGCATTCGAACTTGTGGATCAGCGGAATGTCCATGCCGCCGATGAAGCCGACCGTGCCCGATTTCGAGGCTTTCGCCGCCATCACGCCCGCCAGATACGAGCCCTGCTCCTCGGTGAAGACGACCGATTGCACGTTCGGCTGCTCGACCACCATGTCGATGATGACGAATTTGGTGTCCGGATAGTCGGGCGCGACCTGATTGAGCACCTCGCCAAAGGCAAAACCGGTCATCACGATCGGGTTGGCGCCGGTCTCGGCCAGACGGCGAAGCGCCTGTTCGCGCTGCGCCTCGGACTGCATTTCCAGTTCCTTGTAGCTGCCGCCGGTTTCGGCCTTCCACTTCTCGGCGCCGTTGAAGGCGGCCTCGTTGAAGGACTTGTCGAACTTGCCGCCCAGGTCGAAGATCAGCGCCGGATCGGCCATGGCGACCAGCGGCAGAAGGGACAGGCTGGCACCGGCCAGCAGCGACTTCATCAGGGACATTCCAAAACCTCAAGCTTTTTGCGGGCGTTCCTGCCCGGTTATGGATGGATTAGCGCGCATGGGCCGCCATGCGTCAACAGGCATCTGACGTGGCTAAAGCGCGCGGCGCATCAGGACCGCATCGATGCCGGGTGCATAATAATTCCGCCGCAATCCGACATTTGCCCAGCCATCCGACAGGTAAAGCGCACGTGCCGCATCATTGTCCGAGGCGACCTCAAGAAAGGCCTCGACCGCGCCGCGTCCGCGCGCGGTGTCGCTGAACTCGGCCAGCAGGTCGCGGGCCACGCCCTGACGCCGCGCGTTGGGCGAGACGGCGACGGTCAGCAACTCGGCCTCATCGGCGACGGTGCGGCCGATCAGGAAACCCTGCGGGCGATGCAGCAGGAAATTCAGCTGGCTGGACAGCAGATCCTCGATCTCGGCCGCCGACCATGGCCGGGGATGTGCGCGAAAACAGCGCAGATGCAAATCGGCAAGGAAATCCGAGGTCATGTCAGGATGACGGGTCCGCGGTCGCGGGCAGGGGCTGCATCGGCCGGGCGCAGGTAGATCGGGGCAGGCCGGGGCAGGTCGGGCTGCGCGCGGCGGTCCTGCGCGATCCGGGCGATGGCCACGGCAAGGGGATGGACAGGGTCCAGAACCGGCGGGCCGGGGGGCAGGGCATGCAGCACGCCCTGATCGGCGCGGGTGTCGTGCCCGGTGCCGAAATCCTGCCAGATCACCTCGCCCGCGCGGGCGGGGATGGCGACGCGGCAGGGGCGGGGCAGGTCCAGCGCCAAAGCCTCGGTCACGCCGACGCCCACGGCGGGAATGCCCAGCGACAAAGCAAGGCCACGCGCGGCGGCGACAGCGATGCGGATGCCGGTGAAATTCCCCGGCCCGGTGCCGACGCCGATCACCGACAGGTCGTGCCAATCCACGCCGCCTTCGGCGATCACCTCGGCCAGCAGGGGGAACAGCCGTTCGGCCTGCCCCTTGGCCATGTCCTCATGACGATGGGCCAGCACGCGCCCGCCTTGCAATAAAGCGGCCGCGCAATGCGCGGCCGATGTGTCAAAGCCCAGAGACAGTGCCTCAGGCAACGGGACGAACCTCGGTCACCTCGGGGATGTAATGGCGCAGCAGGTTCTCGATGCCCATCTTCAGGGTCAGGGTCGAGGACGGGCAGCCCGCGCATGCGCCTTGCATGTGCAGGTAGACGACGCCGCGGTCGAAGCCGTGAAAGGTGATGTCGCCACCATCCTGCGCCACGGCGGGGCGGACGCGGGTGTCCAGCAATTCCTTGATCTGGGTGACGATGTCGGCATCGGGGCCGTCCTGATCGTTATGGCCGCTGGTCGCAGCGCCTTCCATGACCGGGGCGCCGGACTGGAAATGCTCCATGATCGCGCCCAGAACCGAAGGCTTCAGATGGTCCCATACGGCACCATCGGCCTTGGTCACGGTCACGAAATCCGAGCCGAGGAAGACGCCAGCAACGCCGGGCACGGCAAAGATGCGGCGGGCCAGCGGGCTGGGCGCGGCGGCCTCGGCCTCGGGGAAGTCGGCGGTGCCGGTTCCCAGAACGGTTTCGCCGGGCAGGAACTTCAGCGTGGCAGGGTTCGGGGTGGTTTCGGTCTGGATGAACATGGGCGCGCTCCTTTGATGCGCGATATGGGGATTGAGGGGGGTATGAGTCAAGGAAAACGCGCGCTTCCATTTGTCGCGGCCAGCACTGCAAAGGTGCAGATGTTGATGGCCACATGGCAGAGCGCCGCAAAGCCGGCGCTGCCCGAGGCCAGCCGCGTCGCCATTGCGCAAATGCCCAGCAGCGCCGCAGCGATCAGCAGACCCGGCACCCCGCCCTTGGCATCCAGCGCGGCCATGGCGGCGGCAGGGGCCAGATGCCACAGCGTGAACAGCCCGACGGCGGGTACGGCCGCCTGCCAACGGGCACGTGGAACTAGCGCGCCACGCCAAAAGGCTTCCTCAAGCGTGCCATTGATGCAGGCCGCGATCAGCACGGTTGCCAGCACATGCGGCGAAAGCTGCGGGATCGCCGATCCGCCGAAGATGGCCGCGCTGGCGGTCAAGGCCGCCAGCGGCAACGCGGCGCGCCAGCCCGGCCAGCGCAGGTGCAAGGACCAATCCCGGCGCCTATGCAGCGCCGCCAGCAAAAGCAGCCAATATGCGCAAAGCCCGACAAGGCAGGCGGTCAGCGGGCGCATCCCGCCTTGAGCCAGCCCGTAAAACAGCGCCGCCAGTGCCGGGATGGCAGCCAGCGCCGCCAGCGCCAGCCCGCGATCCATCAGGTGATCTGTTCCAGCCGTTCCCGAGAGATGTCGCCGGGCACGATGGTGATCGGGCAGGGCAGGGTCGCCATCTCGCGCATGAGGCGGGTAATCAGCGGTCCCGGTCCGGTGCTTTCGACCGAGGCGGCCAGGACGATGACGCCGATCTCGGGGTCGTCGTTCAACTGGGCCAGCAGTTCGTTGCCCGGCTCACCCTCGCGCACGATCAGTTCCGGCTCGACCCCCGGACGGTCGCGCATCCATTTGGCGAAGACCTCGAAATGGGCACGGATTCGCTCGTAAGCCTCTGCGCGCATGACCTCGGCGACGCCCATTCCGTGCTGAATCTCAGAGGCGGGAATCACCGCCAGCACCTGAACTGCGCCGCCCGTTTTCGCGGCGCGCATCGCCGCAAAGCGGATCGCGTTCAGGCATTCCCGCGAATCGTCCAGAAAAACCAGGAATTTCCGCATCTTCGTCCCGTCCGTCTGGCCTGCAGATTGGCAAAGACTGGCCGAAAGGACACGCTCACGCAAGTCTGTCGCGCTTTCACCCTTGCGCGCATTTTCAATTTGGATGCCCTATGTTAAGGCACAAACGTTAACGAGCTGACCACTTACACGGGACCGCGCTGTGACAATTCATCACGATTGGGGCAGACGTCATGACCGTTCCGTGGATACGCCATCGGGCGTAGACCTGTCATGGATTGCCGAAGAAGGTCAGGGATGCCGCGTTGGCATGACCTTCGGCAAGCGCGCCTTCGATATTTTCTTTGCGATCCTGCTGCTTGTGCCGCTTTCCGTGGTGATCCTCGCGGTGGCGATCGTGCTGCTGGTCAGTCAGGGACGCCCGCTGTTCTACGTCGCGCCGCGGATGCGTGCGCCGGGCGAGAAATTCAACCTGCTCAAGTTCCGCACCATGCTGCTTGAGGCGGATGATTTCGGCGCAACCGGGGCGCATAAGCATTGGCGGATCACCCGCGTCGGTCGCTTCCTGCGTCGCTCGCGGTTGGATGAATTACCTCAGCTTTTCAATATCTTGCGCGGCGATATGAGCTTTGTCGGCCCGCGCCCGCCGCTGCCCGAATATGTCGAGCGTTTCCCGGCGCTGTATAATCAGGTGCTGAGCAATCGGCCCGGTGTCACCGGCCTTGCGACGATGATCTATCACGCGCATGAAGACCGCATCATGGCGCGCTGCAAGACCGCCGAAGCGACCGAGGCCGCCTATTACCGGCGCTGCCTGCCGACCAAGCTGCGGCTGGACCTGATCTACCAGCGTCGCCGCAGCCTGCGCGTGGATCTGTGGATCATCTGGCATACGGTGATGACGGTGCTGGTCCCGAACTGGCAGGGTCGGGGCCGTCGTCGGCTGCCCTCGGATCAGGTTGCCCCGTCGAAAAAACGGGCACGAGTCAAAAACCAGATGCCGGCCGAGTGATTCTCTGGGGTTAAGCGCGGTCGATCCCGAACGGGTCCTGCGGATAGCCCACCCCCGACAGATACAGCCCCTGAGGCGGGCAGACCGGCCCACATGACGCACGGTCACGTGCCGCCAGCGCATCCGCCACGCGGTCGGGCGACCACGATCCCGCGCCGACGCGTTCCAGCGTGCCGACGATCGAGCGGACCTGATTGTGCAGGAAGGACCGGGCCCGCAGGTAGAAGCGATATTCGCGGCCCTGCGGGATCTGATGCTCCTCGATGCGGATCTCGTCCAGCGTTTTCACCGGGCTGTTCGACTGGCACATGGTCGAGCGGAAGGTGGTGAAATCATGCAGGCCGATCAGATGCGCCGCACCCTGCCGCATGGCATCGGCGTCCAGCGGGTTCAGCACCTGCCAGACCCGGCCCCGGTCATGGGTCACGGGCGCGCGGCGCGAGGTCAGGCGAAAGATATAGCGCCGCTCATGGGCTGAAAACCGGGCGTGGAAATCATCCTCGACGCGGACGGCGGCCAGAATGGCGACGGGGGCGGGCTTCAGGTGCCAGTTCAGCGCCTCGGACAGGCGGAACGGGTCCCAGTCGCGCTGCAGATCGGCATGGGCGACCTGTCCGGTTCCATGCACCCCGGCATCGGTACGTCCGGCGGCGGCGATGCGGGCGCCTGCCGCGAAACCGGCATCCAGCCGCGCCAAGGCGGTTTCGATGGCACCCTGCACGCTGGGCTGGTCGGCCTGCGCCTGCCAGCCGGCAAAGGGCGTGCCGTCATATTCGATCAACAGGGCATAGCGAGGCATCAGCGGCGCTGCTTTTCGCTTTCGCGGGGGATCAGCAGATCATCCATGGTCATCGGCGTTTCCAGCTCGGGCGGGGCGGCGGGGCGCAGGATACCTTCGCGCGCCAGACGGTCGCGCAGCACGCCGATCTCGATGTCCAGATCGGTGCGGCCACCCTCGACCAGCTTGCGGGTCTGGGCGGCGAACTGGCTTTCCAGATCGTTCAGCAGAGTTTCATAATCCTGACGGGCGCGGGCGTCATGGGTCTGCACGTACAGGTCCGAGAATTTGACCGTCGCGTCCCGCGCGCCCTGCAAATAGACGCCCAGATAGCGACGGGTGGCGGCGATATCGCCGGGGTCCTGCTCGATGCGGGCGAACAGCTCGCGCGCGGTGGCGGCGAACATGCCGACGCGGGCTTCCAGACGGCGGTCGCCGGTGCGCAGGATGGCGTCCTGCATGGCCTTCAGATGGGCCTCGCCCTCACTGATAATGCGGGCGGCGCGGTCCTGCTGGAAGCTGTCGATGCCCTCCATGCCCTTGTCGCGCATCGGATCGGTGCCGAAGGACAGCCAGTGCAGCACAGCGCCTGCGACGCCGATGATGCCGGCACCCAGTTCGGCCCCCGGCACATAGGACCCCAGCGCAAGGCCAAGCCCGGTCAGGATGCCGCCGAACAGCTTGCGCGGAATGGCGGGGCGGCGCGCGACGCGGCGGGCGTCATATTCGGCCTCGGCCTGCAGACCCTCGCGGGTCAGGAACATGCCCGCGGCCACGCCGCCAAAGGCCAGCAGATGCATGACCAGCCCGAACGGCCCCTGCCAGAAGGCGCTGATCAGGAAGGGGACCGCCATGAAGGTGATCCAGCGCGTGCGCGATTCCAACGGGTGATGAACCGGGCGCGGCACCGGACGGGTGCCGGTCATCGCCGCATTCTGCGCATCCTGACCCCGACCAAGGGGCGAGAAGCGGCCTCCGAAACGTTTGGTCATGATCCGCCCTCAGCCTGCGCCCACGAAGGACGCGTAAAGCGTCAGCCCCATCAACAGAAAGAAGGACAGGCGTTTCGTCGCTTTCCGGGACATCTGCTTCCTTTCATGCTGGGCCGGACGGGTTTCCCGCTGGATATAGGGCCACAGCACCGCGAAAGAAAGGGCAGGACCCGTCAGTCCGCTTGACAGGACCCGCCGTCCTGCGCGAACAGGCAGTCAGCCACGGTTCCGGTCCTGCACCGGATGAAAAGGGAATGCGGTGCGCCTGCAAGGGCAAATCCGCGGCTGCCCCCGCAACTGTAAGCGGCGAGCAAGGGCCATATGCGCCACTGGAACACCGGTTCCGGGAAGGTCGGCCCAAGCGATGACCCGCAAGCCAGGAGACCTGCCGAGGCATCACCCATTTCCGGCGCGGGGCGCGTCCGGGAAGCGGCCATCCGCAGCGGTGAACCTCACCCATCTGCGGAGGCGCCATGACCGGCCCATCCCGCAACCTACCCAAGACTTGCAGGCTTGCCTGCGCAGGAAAGGCCCCGGACATGATCCTCAACCGAAGCTCTTATCTCGCCCTTGTCGCAGCATCGCTGCCCGGTTTCGCGCTGGCGCAGGACACCGCCCCCGCCGTCACCCTGGACCCGCTGGTCCTGTCGGCAGGCTTCCTGCCTGTGGCTAGCGACGGCTATGGCCGCGCCTATAGCGTCGTCACCGCCACCGAGATCGAGGAACGCGGGCTGGTCACCGTGCAGGACGCGCTGCGTGCGATGCCCGGCGTGTCGGTCAGCAGCACCGGTGCCAGCTACACGCAGGTCCGCATCCGTGGCTCCGAGGCCGACCATGCCCTGATCCTGATCGACGGGATCGAGGCCGCGGGTGGTGCTGACGAATATATCCTGAGCGGGCTGGAAACCGCCAATGTCGAGCGCATCGAGGTGCTGCGCGGCCCGCAATCGGTCTATTACGGCTCGAACGCCTCGGCCGGGGTGATCAATATCATCACCGACAAGGGCGGTCCGGGGCTGCATTATGGCGGCAAGGTCGAAGTCGGGAACGGGGCCGCCGCCTCGGCCCATGTCAGCAACAACGGCGAGCGCGGCGGGATCGCGCTGAACCTCTCGGCGCGGGACGATCACGGCTGGGACCAGTCGGGCGATGGCGGCGAAAAGGATGGCATCAACCGCAAGACCATCGGCCTGTCGGGCTGGTATCAGGCGACGGACGATCTGCGCCTTGGCGGCAGTCTGCGCCGGGCCAAGGAAAAATACGATTATGACCGCGCCGATTACATGGCCACCGATGCCGACGGCTACATCGTCGATGACAGCGGCCTGTATTTCGACCGCAACGAGTTCCAGGGCGCGGCCTGGGGCGAATATTCCATGCTGGACGGTCGCCTGACCCAGCGGCTGGAATATCAGGACAGCGTGTTCAAAAGCAGCGATACCGGCGCGCCCGAAACCCGTGGCGAGACCGAGAAATGGAAATACCGTCTCAGCTATGGCTTGGACGGGCAGGCGGTCGCGGATGCCAGCCATCTGCTGAACCTGCTGGTGGAAAAGCAGAAGGACGAATCCTCGCTGGCCCCGGATTTCACGCGCGAGATGACCTCGGTCGCGCTGGAATACCGCGCGTTTCTGGAAAACGGTCTGGATATTCAGGCCGGGCTGCGTCGCGACGACAACAAGGTTTTCGAGGATTTCACCAGCTGGAACCTTGGCCTGTCATGGCAGGTGCCCGACCGTCCGTTCCGGCTGCATGCCTCGGGCGGGCGCGGGTTGGTCAACCCGTCCTATTACGAGCTTTATTCGAATGACAGCTTCACTGTCGGCAATCCCTATCTGAAGCCGGAAACCAATCGCGGCTTCGATCTGGGCGTCGAGGCGCAATTGCCCGGCGACCGCGGCACCATCGACGTGACCTGGTTCCGCGAGCGGATCGAGGATGAGGTGACCTATGTCTTTGGCGGGGCACCGGATGGGCGCGCGACCTATGTGAACCAAGAGGGCGAAAGTCCGCGCGAAGGGGTCGAGATCGCCGCGCGCGTCAAGGCCACCGACAGCCTGGATCTGGGCCTGAACTACACCTATCTGGACGCCAAAAATCCCGACGGCTCGATCGAGATCCGCCGCCCGCGCCACGAGCTTGGCCTGTCGGCGACGCTGGCCCTGTTCGAGGGGCGTGGCTGGGTCACCGCCGATCTGCGCCATGTCGCGGGGAACTACGACACCCAGTTCTGGGGGATGTATGAAACCGCGGAACTGTCGGACTATACCACCGTCAACCTGTCGGGAGGCTATGACCTGACCGAGAATGTCCGCGCCACCGCCCGCGTGGTGAACCTGTTCGACGAGGAATATTCCGACGTCTGGGGTTATGCCTCGCAGGATCGCACGGTCTATGCCGGGCTTGAGGCGAAATGGTAGCCTTGCGCCTGATGGCCGCCTGCCTTGCGGGCGGCCTGACAATGGTTGCGGCGGCGGCTTTCGCCGATCCGCCGCGCCGGGTCGTCTCGATCAACCTGTGCACGGACCAGTTGGCGCTGCAGCTTGCGGCGCCGGGGCAATTGGTCTCGGTCTCATATCTGGCGCATGACCCGGCCAGTTCGGCCATGGTGTCTGAGGCGGCGCATGTCCCCGCCAATCGCGGCAGCGCCGAGGAAGTGTTTCTGCTGCAGCCCGATCTGGTCCTTGCCGGGACCTTCACGCCGCCCGACACCTTGCGGCTGCTGTCGCGGCTGAACGTCCCGATTGAATTGTTCCCGCCGGAAACCAAATTGCAGGACATTCGCGACAACCTGCGCCGCATGGGCCGGGTTCTGGGGCGCGAGGCCGAGGCTGCGGCCACCATCACCCGCTTCGATAAGGGGCTGGCTGCGCTGGGACCGCTCGAAAGCCCGGCCCCCAGCGCCGCGATCTATGCCGCCAACGGCTATGTCGCCGGGCCGGTCAGCCTGTCGGGCGCAATTCTGCAGGCGGCGGGCTATCGCAATATCGCCGGCGATTTCGGAATTTCCGAAGGCGGGAACATCCTGCTGGAGCAACTGGTCATCGCAGATCCCGATCTGCTGGTGCTGGGCGCGCGCAATCCCGGCCATGCCCGCGCCGAGGAATTGCTGGACCATCCCGCCCTGCATGCGCTGGTCGCCCGCCAGCCCCATGCCGTCATCGAGGATCACAACTGGTCCTGCGGCACGCCCGCCGCGCTGGACGCCATCCGGGCCTTGCGTCACGCCGCCCCGAACGGAGCATTCGGACCATGACCCGTCAGCCGCGTGTCGCCTTGCTGTTCGCGGGACTGATCCTGCTGGTGCTGGGGCTGGGCCTTGCCTCGTTGCTGATCGGCCCGGCCCGGCTGGGCATCGGGCAAAGCCTTGCCGCGCTCTTTGGCCACGGCCCCGAGATGCTGCAGCTGGTGATGCGCGAATTGCGCCTGCCGCGCGCGCTGCTGGGGGCGCTGGTCGGCGCGGCGCTGGGAATGTCGGGCGCGGTCATGCAGGGTTTCCTGCGCAACCCCTTGGCCGAGCCGGGGCTGATCGGGACCAGCGCCTCGGCAGCGCTGGGGGCGGTGCTGGCGATCCAGACCGGGATTGCGGCGGCATTCCCCTTGGGCCTGCCGCTGGCAGCGCTGGCCGGGGCGCTGGTTTCGGTCATGCTGGTTTTGGCGCTGGCCGGGCCGCAGGGGGGGGCGCTGGCGCTGATCCTGTCGGGCATTGCAATTTCGGCCTTGGCGGGGGCGGCGACCTCGTTGGTCCTGAACCTTTCGCCCAACCCCTTTGCCGCCAATGAGATCATCTTCTGGATGCTTGGTTCGCTGGCCGACCGCTCGATGCTGCATGTCTGGATCGCGCTGCCGTTCATGGTCGTGGGTGCGGGTCTGCTGCTGACCACGGGGCGGGGACTGGATGCGCTGACCCTGGGCGAGGACGCGGCTGCGGCCAGCGGCATCGACCTGCGACAGTTGCGACTGGTGCTGGTTACCGGGACGGCTGCGTTGATCGGCGGGGCGACGGCGGTTGCGGGGGCGATCGGCTTTGTCGGGCTGGTCGTGCCCCATATCCTGCGCCGCGCGGTCGGGGCGCGGCCCTCGGCTTTGATCCCGGCCTCGGCCCTTGGCGGGGCGGCGATGGTGTTGGCCGCCGATATCGCGGTGCGGGTGGTGGCACCGTCGCGCGATCTGAAGCTGGGGGTGCTGACCGCGCTGATCGGCGCGCCATTCTTCCTGCACCTGATCCTGAAGACACGAAGGAGCGGCGCATGAAGCTGCTGGTCCTGTCCGGCCTGACCTGCGATCAGGGCCGCCGCCGTGTTCTGGACGGTATCGACCTGACCATCCGCGCGGGCGAGTTCGTGGGTCTTCTGGGGCGGAACGGTGCGGGTAAGACCACGCTGCTGCGCGCGGCACAGGGGCTGATCCCGGCGGGCGGCTGGTCCTCGCTGGCGGATATGCCCGCGCATGAGCGCGCCCGCATGGCGGCCTTCATGCCGCAGGGGCGCGAGATCGCATGGCCGATGTCGGTCGAATCACTGGTGGCGCTGGGGCGGATCGCCCATCCCGATGCGGCAGGCGCTGCGGATCTTGCCGCAACCGAACGCGCCATCGCGGCGCTGGATCTGGGGGCGCTGCGCCATCGTCCTGCCACCGGACTGTCCGGAGGCGAGCAGGCCCGCACCCTGATCGCCCGCGCCTTGGCGCAAGAGACACCGTTGTTGCTGGCCGATGAGCCGATCTCGGGTCTGGACCCCGCGGCGCAGATCCGGGTGATGCGGCTGTTTGCGGCCTTGGCCAAGGACGGCAAGGGCGTGGTCGCTTCGCTGCACGATCTTGGGCTGGCGGCGCGCCATTGCACGCGGCTGGTGCTGCTGGATCAGGGTCGGATCGTCGCGGATGGTGCGCCCTCCAAGGTGCTGAGTGCCCGCAACCTTGCCCAATGCTTTGGCATCACCGCGCAGATGACCCAGACCGCTGACGGTCTGTCGTTTCAGGTGCAGGATGTGACCGAGCCGCATTAACCTGGTCTTCAGGGTTGCCCGGATAAGGTGCAGGCGTCGCGCCTAATCCGCGCGGGAAACCTGGGGAGGGCACATCGAAGACCGCTTGGTCCCGCCGAGCGACGATCAGATGAAGCACGCGCAATTCCTGAGTGATCAGGCCGAAGCACATAGGCTTCAGGCCGAGACGCTTAAACTGCAGGCTAAGACGCAACGGAACCGGATGCTCGTATGGCTTCTGTCGGTGACAATAGGCGCGTTGATCGCCATCGCGGCAATTGTTCTGCGACCCTGAGGGCCAGCCGTTTCGTCGGAAGGTGATGATGGAGCGGGTGATGGGAATCGAACCCACGTATTCAGCTTGGAAGGCTGCTGCTCTACCATTGAGCTACACCCGCATCGCCACTTTCTATAGGCAAGCGCGAAAGGGCTTGCAAGCACTTGAACGCGCGGCGATGCAGATGCTTGACGCAGCAGGATGCGCGCGGCAAGCAGGTTCGCATGATCGACATTCGCCCCGTCGCCAATACCATCGGCAAACTGGTCATCACGCTGGGGGCGGCGATGGTGCTGCCGATGTGCGTCGATTACTGGGCGGGCGACCCACATTGGAAATCCTTCCTTGAGGCCGCGATCCTGACCATGCTGGCGGGCGGGCTGATCACGCTGGCCACCCATGACAAGAACCCGGCAATGACGCTGGAACAGGCCTTTCTGCTGACCGCCTCGATCTGGGCGGTGCTGCCTGCGGCCGGGGCGGTGCCCTTCATGGTGGGCGAACCCCATGCCAGCTTCACCGACGCCTATTTCGAGGCGATGTCGGGCCTGACCACGACCGGCGCCACCGCATTTCCCGATCTCGACAACCTGCCCAAGGGCATCAACCTGTGGCGCGGCTTCCTGAACTGGTCGGGCGGTCTGGGGATCATCGTCGTTGCGATGATCTTTTTGCCGGTGATGAAGGTCGGCGGTATGCAGTTCTTCAAATCCGAGGGTTTTGACACGCTGGGCAAGATCCTGCCCCGCGCCTTTGACATCGCGCGCGAGATGACCTGGGTTTACATCGCCCTGACCGCGATCTGCGCCATCGTCTATATCCTGCTGGGCATGAACGGGTTCGATGCGGTGGTGATGGCCATGTCGACCTGTTCGACCGGCGGTTTTTCGAATTACGACGCCAGTTTCGGGCCCTATGTCGGGCCACTGGAATATGCGGCGGCGGTGTTCATGATCCTCGCCTCGATCCCGTTCATCCGCATGGTGCAACTGGTGCGGGGCTCGGCGCAGCCGCTGTGGCAGGATGTTCAGATCCGGGCCTATCTGCGCTGGACCTTCTATGCCATCGCCGCGATCGTCATCTATCGCCTGCTCTGGTTGGAGGCCAAGCACCCCGAGGCGATCATCCGCGAGACCGTGTTCAACGTGGTCTCGACCTTCTCGGGCACCGGGCTTGCCTCGACCGATGTCACGCAATGGGGGCATTTCCCCTTTGCCGTTCTGGTGGTGATCGGGCTGATCGGCGGCTGCACCGGCTCGACCGCCTGTTCGGTCAAGGTATTCCGCTATCTGGTGCTGTTTCAGGCGGTGAAATCGCAGCTGAAGCGCATGCAATCGCCGCATCGGGTCTATCCGCTGCTTTACGACGGCCGCCCGCTGGACCGGGACGTGGTCGATTCGGTGATGACCTTCTTTACCCTGTTCATGCTGACCTTTGGCCTGCTGATCATGGGGCTGGCGATGACCGGGTTGCATCCGCGCACGGCGCTGACCGGGGCATGGACCTCGATCGCGAATGTCGGTGTGCTGTGGGGGCCCGAGCTTAGCCCGAATGGTGCGGTCGACCAGCTGCCCACCGCCGCCAAATGGATGATGACGGTGGGCATGTATATCGGTCGGCTTGAGCTGATGACCGTGCTGGTGCTGTTCCTGCCGCGCTTCTGGCGCAGCTGACCGTCAGGGGACGGGGATCGTCGCGGGGGCGGCGCTGACGGTTTCGGCGGGCGGAATAGCGGGCGCTTCAGGCAGGGCCTCGCCCGCGGCGGGGGCGAAGCGGCCCAGATTATCCGAGATTTCCGCGGCGATGCGGCGCTGCTCCTCGGGGTCGGTCGCGGGCCAGATCAGGACAAAGCCCTGCACGCGGTCCTCGATCACCTTGCCCTCGGCATGGCTGATATGGGTCTGATTGCGGCCGTCCAGCGTCACGCTGCCTTTGCGCACGTCGCGCTTCGGGGCCGGAACCCAGCCAAGCGCGGTCACAAGGCCGGCAAGGTCCAGCATCTCTTGCTGACCGCCGGGCTGCGAGAACAGGATCAGCGCCGCGCCCGAGCCATCCTTGGGACCATAGATCGACAGCGCACGCTCGGCCCGGTCGAATTGCAGCCGGTCCATCGGTGCAGGCATGGCCAGCCCGGTATGGGTGTCGCGCAGCTCGGTCAGGCCCATTTCCGCCCGCCATGCCTCGCGGCGGCGGATGAGTTCATGCATCGCAGACGCGGTATCGGGCGAGGCGCGCAGCCGCACGATTTCCTCGGCGATGGCCGTCTGGGTCATCGGCCCGTCCTTGCCGTCGATGGCACCGTCGTAATGCCCGGCCCAACGCAGGGCGCGCTGGATATCCTCAAGCGCGGGCATTTCGGGCTTGGGGGCGTCTTCGGCAGGGGGCGCGCCCAGTTCGGGGGCGTGACCGGGAACGGCCGGGTCGCCCATGTCCGCAAGCGGGGCAAGGAAGGCGTCCTTGGGCACGGCGTTGGCGCGGCGGAAGGCGGCAAGCCATGCCTTGCCGGTCGCCTCATCCATCGGGCCAATCGCCACCGCCGAGCGGCCATTGGACAGGGTCCACAGCCCGGCCTCGGGCAGGGTCTCGCGGCGTTTGGCCAGCAATTCCTCGGCCTTGTCGCGATCGGGAGAGGATTCGATCCGCAGGTAATACTCGACGGGCGCTGGCTCCGGCATGGGTTCGGCGGCGATCACGGGGGCGGCGGCAGCGGCATCCGTGGGGAAGGTCGAGGCCGAACCGACCGCAGGTGCGGCTTCCGGCACGGCGGGGGCCGCGGGCGTGGGGGTCGCTTCCAGCGCGGCGGTCGGCACGGCGGCGGCGGGCTGGCCGCCGACCTGCGTGACATCGCGACCGGCAGCGGGCGAAATGAAGCTGTCGCCGGGAACCTTGCCGTCCGACTTCAGTGTCTGCAGGCGCGAGGTGGCCTGTTCGCGGGGCATCGGCCCCAGCGCGATTCCCGTCCAGCCGTCGCCCAGCGGGAAGGTCACGACATCGTCGAACTGGGCACGCCAGCGCTCGGCCGAGTTGCGGGCGACTTCGGTGCCGCGCTTGGCCTCGATACGGATGAGCACATCCTCGGCCAGTGCGGGCAAGACGCCGACAAGCGGCAAAGTCGCACCGAAGATGAACGCAAAGCGCCGCATGGGCAGTTCCCTCTCATTGACCCTGCGCCGCCCTCTGCCTAGAAGGCGGCTGACCTTACTTGCCAGTTATGCAAAAGGATGCAGCGATGACCAGCCCCCAGGACAATCAGACGGCGAAACCCGTCTGCTTTCAGGACGTGATCCTGCGCCTGCAGTCCTATTGGGCCGCACAAGGCTGCGCCGTGCTGCAACCCTATGACATGGAAGTTGGCGCGGGCACTTTCCATCCGGCGACCACGCTGCGTTCGCTGGGGGCGCGCCCTTGGGCTGCGGCCTATGTCCAGCCCTCGCGTCGCCCGACCGATGGCCGCTATGGCGAGAACCCGAACCGGCTGCAGCATTACTACCAGTATCAGGTCATCATCAAACCGTCGCCCGCGAACCTGCAGGATCTGTATCTGGGTTCGCTCAAGGCGATCGGTCTGGATCCGATGATCCACGACGTCCGCTTCGTCGAGGATGACTGGGAAAGCCCGACGCTGGGCGCATGGGGCCTTGGCTGGGAGGTCTGGTGCGACGGCATGGAAGTCAGCCAGTTCACCTATTTCCAGCAGGTCGGCGGACATGATTGCCGCCCGGTCTCGGGCGAGCTGACTTATGGTCTGGAGCGTCTGGCGATGTATGTGCTGGGCGTCGAGCATGTCATGGACATGCCGTTCAACGATCCCGCCAGCGCGATCCCGATGACTTACGGCGACATCTTCCGTCAGGCCGAGCGCGAATATTCCCGCTGGAACTTCGAGCAGGCCGATACCGAGATGCTGCTGACGCATTTCAAGAATGCCGAGGCCGAATGCGCCCGCATCCTTGATGCCGCCGAAACCGACAGCGCGGGCCGCAATATCCCGATGGCGCATCCGGCCTATGATCAGGCGATCAAGGCCAGCCATCTGTTCAACCTGCTCGACGCGCGTGGCGTGATCTCGGTCACCGAGCGTCAGGCCTATATCGGCCGGGTGCGCGCGCTGGCGAAGCGCTGCGCCGACCTGTTCGTGACCACCTCGGCCGCGACCGGCGCGCCGCTGCCGGCCTTCCCGGCTGGGGCGTGACGTGAACGGCCGCATTCCCGCGCTGCTGATCCTTGGCGCCGCAGTCTTTGCGGGCGTCGGGGTCTGGTATGCGCAGGAATACGGCTTTTACGACCAGCTTGACCCGGCGGGTGTCACGATCACCGTCATGGCGAACGGTCAGGCTGTCCCGCTGCAGGCTGGCGAGCTTGAGGCGATCGACGCCTCAAGCTCGCCCATCCGCTGGCGCGGCTGCTTCCGCGTAGACCAACCCTTGCCCGAGGGTGCCGAACCCTTTGCCAATCCCACGCCGCTGGTCGGCCCGAACTGGTTTTCCTGCTTTGACGCCGGACAAATCGGGGCCGATCTGCAATCCGGCGTGGCCAAAGCCTATCTGTCCCAGCCCGAGATCCGCCCTGACGTGGATCGCGTGATCGCCGTCTATCCCGACGGCCGCGCCTATGGCTGGCACCAATTCAACGACAAGACCCCCGAACGCGGAGTGATGGACTGATGCCCGACCTTCTGATCGAGCTTTTCTCGGAAGAAATCCCGGCGCGGATGCAGGCCCGCGCGCGTGAAGACCTGAAGAAACTGGTAACCGACGGGCTGGTCGGCGCGGGGCTGACCTATGCCTCGGCCGGTGCGTTTTCGACGCCCCGCCGCCTGACCCTGACCGTCGAGGGCCTGACCGCCGAAAGCCCGACCACCCGCGAAGAACGCAAAGGTCCCCGCACCGACGCGCCCGAGGCGGCGCTGGAAGGCTTCCTGCGCTCGACCGGACTGACCCGCGATCAGTTGGAAGCCCGCGACGACAAGAAGGGTCAGGTCTGGTTCGCCACTCTGACGAAGCCGGGCCGTCCCGCCGCCGAGATCGTGGCCGAGGTGCTGACCGCGACCATCCGCGACTTCCCCTGGCCGAAATCCATGCGCTGGGGCGCGGGTTCGCTGCGCTGGGTGCGTCCGCTGCATTCGATCATCTGCATCCTGACGGATGAGGCAGGCGCGAATACCGTGCCGCTGGAGATCGAGGGCATCACCGCTGGCAATACCACGCGTGGCCACCGCTTCATGGCCCCGGACGAGATCACGGTGTCCAGCTTCGAGGATTATGCCGCGAAACTCCGCCGCGCCCGCGTCATGCTGGATTCGTCCGAGCGCGAGGCCGCCATTCGGCAAGAGGCCGCGAACCTCGCCTTTGCGCGGGGCTGGGAGATCGTCCCCGATGACGGCCTGCTGACCGAGGTCGCGGGGCTGGTCGAATGGCCGGTGCCGCTGATGGGTGCCATCGAGGACCGCTTCCTGACCCTGCCGCCCGAGGTTCTGCAAACCTCGATGAAGGAGCATCAGAAGTTCTTCTCGGCCCGGAACCCGAAAACCGGCCGGATCGAGGGCTTTGTCACCGTCGCCAATATCGAGACCCCGGACCACGGCGAAACCATCCTCAAGGGCAACCAGCGCGTGTTGGCTGCCCGCCTGTCGGATGCCGCCTTCTTCTGGGATAACGACCTGCGGATCGCGAAAACGGGCATGGCGGATTGGGCCGAGGGCCTGAAATCCGTGACCTTCCAAAGCCAACTCGGCTCTCAGGCCGACCGTATCGCCCGCATCGCGGCGCTGGCGCGCGAGATCGCGCCGCTGGTCGGTGCCGACGCGGATCAGGCAGAGCAGGCGGCAAAGGTCGCGAAGCTTGACCTGCGCTCGGCCATGGTCGGCGAATTCCCGGAACTGCAGGGCACGATGGGCCGCTATTACGCGCTGGCCGCCGATTACCCTGCCGCCGTCGCCGATGCCGCCCGCGACCATTATTCGCCGCTGGGCCCGTCGGATGACGTGCCCTCCGCGCCGGTTTCGGTTGCCGTGGCTCTGGCCGACAAGCTCGACACGCTGACCGGCTTCTGGGCCATCGGCGAAAAGCCCACCGGCTCGAAAGACCCCTTCGCCCTGCGCCGTGCCGCGCTTGGCGTGATCCGGCTGGTGCTGACGAACAAGGCCCGCGTGAACCTGACCGAGATCATCGGCAAGGGTTATCCGGGCGCGGATGCCGCCGACCTGCTGGCCTTCTTCCACGACCGCCTCAAGGTCTATCTGCGCGACCAAGGCACCCGCCATGACATCATCGACTCGGTTCTGTCGATGCCGGGCAATGACGATCTGGTGCTGCTGGTGAACCGCGCCACTGCGCTTTCGGACGTGCTGAAAACCGAAGACGGCCCGAACCTGCTGCAGGGCCTCAAGCGCGCCTCGAACATCCTCACGCAGGCGGAATCCAAGGATGGCGTCGAATACAGCTTTGGTGCCGACCCGAAATTTGCCGAGACCGATCAGGAACGCGGGCTTTTCGCCGCCCTCGACACCGCCGAACCGGCGATCCGAGCGGCGGTCAAGGCCGAGGACTTCCCGGCAGCGATGTCGGCGATGGCCAGCCTGCGCGCCCCGATCGACGCCTTCTTCGAGGCGGTGCAGATCAACACGGACCACCAGATCGTCCGCCGTAATCGCCTGAACCTGCTGTCGCGTATCCGCGAGGCTGGCCGGCTCATCGCGGATTTCGGCCGGATCGAGGGCTGATTTCACCGTTTTCCAAATACCCGCAGGGGTGAAGGTGCGGGCCGCAAGGCCCGAACCGAGGGGGCGGCAGCCCCCTTTCTGCTACCTTCTTCGCGCTTGCGGCATAATGCTGCACACGCCTAATGTGAGGGCACCATGACCGCACTCACCGATCCCGATGCCATCGTCAAAATCACCCCCACGGCGGGGATTCAGGTCGCGCGCCACGGCTGGCGGGCGAAATGCCTGCAACGCCTCGTGCGGATGGATCTGCCCGTCCCGACCAGCTTCGCCATTTCGGCCGAGGCGGTGCGCGGCATCGCTGCCGGGCATTTGCCCGATCGCGGCGCGCTTGCCGCGCTGATCGAGCGGGCCGAAGGTCTGGTCAGCGTCCGGCCCTCGGCAGCGAACCCTGCTTGGGGCGGTCCCGGCACGATCCTGAATGTCGGCATCAACAATGAATGCCATGCCCGACTGGTGCAGTCGCGCGGCAAGCCTGCGGCCGATGCAATCTATCTGGGTTTCGTGCAATCCTTCGCGGTCCATGTCGCGCGGCTTGATCCGGACATGTTCTCGGATAATGGCGGCGACCTGCAATCGGCGCTGCGGGCATACGAATCCGAAACCGATGAGGAATTCCCCCAGGACCCCGCCCGCCAACTGGCCGAGGTGCTGCGTTCGATGGCGCGGGCATGGGATGGACCGACGGCGCGCCTGCTGCGACAGGCCAAGGGCGCGCCCTCGCAGGCGCCGCTGGGGTTGATCGTGCAGGACATGGCGCTGGCGATCGGACCGGGCGTGACCGGTTCGGGCTCGATCCAGCTGGTCGACAGCGTGACCGGCGGCCCCGGTATCACTGGCCGTTTCCGTGGGCAGACCCAGGGCCGGGCGCAGCGCGAAGGCACCGAGACGCTGTATCTGACCCGTGACCCGCGCGGCCCCTCGCTGGAAGAAGCGGCGCCCGAGGTCTTTGCCGATCTGGTCCGCTACGGCGTCGCCTGCCGCGAACGTCTGCGCGAGGAAATGCAGATCGAATTCGCCATTTCGGACAGCAACCTGTCGATCATCGACGCGGTGCGCGTCCAGCGCTCATCGCGCGCCAGCGTCCGGATCGCGGTCGCCCTGGCCCATGACGGCGTGATCCCCATCGAGGAAGCCGTGACGCGGGTCGAACCGCGCGCGCTGTCCGACCTGCTGCATTATCAGGTCGATCCGCGCGCCCCCCGCGACATCATCGCCAAGGGCATCAATGCCAGTCCCGGCGCCGCGACCGGGCAGATCGTCTTTACCGCCGCCGCCGCACAAGCCGCCGAGGCACGCGGCGAGCGTTGCGTTCTCGTGCGGCGCGAGACCGTCCCCGAGGATATTCGCGGCATGCATGCCGCCGTCGCCGTCCTGACCGAACGCGGTGGCATGACCAGCCATGCGGCGGTGATCGCGCGCGGCATCGGCCTGCCCTGCATCGTCGGGGCTTCGGGCATTTCCATCGACACCCGTGCCCGCACCATGCAGGTCGGCACCCGCAGCTTCCACGAAGGCGAACTCATCACCATCGACGGCACCTCGGGCGAGGTGCTGGCCGGAGAGGCCGAGATGCTGGAACCGGCGCTGGATGACAGCTTCACCCAGCTTCTGGAATGGGCGGATTCGCTGTGCCGTATCCGCATCCGCGCCAATGCCGACACCCCCGAGGACGCCCGCAAGGCGCGGATGTTCGACGCGCAGGGCATCGGGCTGTGCCGCACCGAGCACATGTTCTTTGATGACCAGCGCCTGCCCGCCATGCGCGAGATGATCTTTGCCGACAAGCCCGAGGATCGCCGCCTGTCGCTGGAACGCCTGCTGCCGATGCAGCGCAGCGATTTCGTCTCTCTGTTCGAAATCATGGCCGGCTTGCCCGTCACCATCCGCCTGTTCGACCCGCCTTTGCACGAATTCCTGCCCCATGACCGTGAGGGCATGCGGGAACTGGCGGAATCACTGGACCTGCCGCTGTCGGATGTCACCCGCCGGGTCGAGGCCCTGTCCGAATTCAACCCGATGCTGGGCATGCGCGGCGTGCGTCTGGGGATCACCGTCCCCGAGATCTACGATATGCAGGCCCGCGCCATCTTTGAAGCCACCATCGAGGCCAGCAAGAATGGCGAGCCGGTGGTCCCCGAAATCATGATCCCGCTGGTCAGCGCCCGGCGCGAGGTCGAGCTGGTCAAGACCCGCATCGATGCCGTCGCCGCCGCCGTCCGCAATGAGACCCGTCAGGATTTCACCTATCGCCTTGGCGTCATGGTCGAGACCCCGCGCGCCGCCTTGCGGGCAGGCGAGATCGCCGAACATGCGGCCTTCCTGTCCTTCGGCACGAACGACCTGACCCAGATGACCTATGGCCTGTCGCGCGACGATGCCGGGCGTTTCATGGGCACCTATGTCGGGCAGGGCGTCTTTGCCGAGGACCCGTTCCATATCCTTGACCGCGACGGCGTGGGTGAGCTGGTCGCGATCGGCGCCGAGCGGGCGCGGGCGCAGGCGCCGGGCATCATCATCTCGGTCTGCGGCGAGCATGGCGGCAACCCGGAATCGATCGCCTTCTGCCTGCGCGCCGGGGTGAATTACGTGTCCTGTTCGCCCTTCCGGGTGCCCGTTGCACGGCTTGCCGCGGCGCAGGAATCGATCCTGATGGCCCGCGAAAGCGCCGAAAGCGACCCTGCGGCAAAGTCGTAACAGTTTTCGCTTTTGGCCGGAATCTGCTTGTGGGCGTTTTTCGCCTCGGCGGGTTTCCGCCAAAACCCTTTGAATCCCTGTGGATAAGTCGATTCTCGAAAAGGACAGGTAGCAAACCCCGTCGGTTCTTTGGTCTCTGAGTCGCGAGAAGGGGGCCAAAACGGCCCGAGAACGTAACCGACCGGACAGTGAGCCGGATCCATTTAACGGGATCACCATGTCGACAATCATGTCGTGGCTGGCGCGCGTTTCCCTGTGTGTAGCCCTTGCAACCCCTGCTGTTGTTGCCGCTCCGGCGACCGCCGATACCAAATCGCCCAAGACTTCGGATCTGCAATGCCTGTCCGAAGCCCTGTATTTCGAAGCTCGTGGCGAAGGCCACAAAGGCCAGCAAGCCGTGGCCGAGGTCATACTCAACCGCGTAGATCATCCGAAGTTCCCCAAATCGGTCTGCGGCGTCGTGAACCAGAAGGGCCAGTTCACCTACAAGAAAAGCCGCATCCGCGAGCAGGGCGCCTTCAACCGCGCCCAGAAGATCGCGAAAGCCGCCCTGCAGGGCGCACCGCGCAACCTGACCAATGGCGCGACCTATTTCCACACTGGCGGCGTGAAACCCTCGTGGTCGCGCAAGTTCGAGCGCACGACCCGCATCGGCAGCCACACCTTCTATCGTTCGGATCGCCGTCTGGCCTCGAACTGATCTAATTCTACCGGATCTGTGACGGCCCCGTCCCTTGCGGCGGGGCCGTTTTCCTGTGAAATGCACCCCATGGACCAGCCCGACCGCATCCACTTGCGCGATTACGTCATCTCGGCGGAAATCGGCGCCTTCCAGACCGAGAGGGGCCATCCTCAGCGGCTGCGTTTCAATATCGATGTGGAACTGCGCGCCCATGTCACCGGCGTCGATGACGAGGTGGACCGCATCCTCAGCTATGACGTGCTGACCGGGGCGGTGGCCACAGTGCTGGCCGACCGGCGCTATGACCTGCTGGAGACGGTGGGCGAACGGATCGCAGCGCAGGTTCTGTCCCATCCGCGTGCTGCGCAGGTTCAGGTCTCGGTCGAGAAGCTGGACCGGGTACCCGGCGCGCTTGGCATCACGCTGGTGCGCAGGCAGGGCCGCGTCAAGGCGGCGGATGCCGCAGCGCCCGTCCGCGTAATCTTTCACGGGACCGGGATCGACCTGCCGAGTGGCGCGGTCGTCCTTGTTCCTGACGCGCCGGGTCTGCCCGTCCCGCAGGGGGGCAACGACCGCGAGATCGCATTGCTGGCGCTGGATCAGGCGGCATGGGCTCTAGCGGGCAAGCTGGGTCTGACCGTGGCCGACAGCCGGACCGAACTGGATTGGGCCGCGGCCGAGGCGCGCGCCGTGGTCTGGGCCCCCGCGCGGATGACGCGCGACGTGCCGCGCCTGTCGCCGCAACCGCATGCGCTGGCGATCTGGCTGGCCGACAAGCTGGGGGCCAACCGCCTTGACTGGGCGCTGCCCGAGGGAGAGCCCCTGCCGGAACTGCCGGCGATGTTTCACGTGACGACGGGCCGCCTGTAGCCCGCGGGTCGCGCGGGACCAACCGGCCCAAGCGAACGGACATGATGAGCCAGACCTATTACCGCCCCATTCCCGCCGAACATGGCCGCTGGCAGCTTGCCGGCGGCTGGGTGCGTTTTTCGCAATTCGAAATCCTGCGCCGGGGCGAGGCCGCGCGCATTACTGACACTGCCTCCGACGAGGTCATGGACGCGCTGACCACGCCGCGCGCCCCGGTTCTGGGGCTGGCGATGGACCGGCCGCGGATCATGGGCATCGTCAATGCGACGCCCGACAGTTTCTCGGACGGTGGCAGCTATGATGGCGTGTCTCATGCCCGCGCGCTGTTGGCCGAAGGGGCCGAGATTCTGGATATCGGCGGGGAATCGACCCGTCCCGGTGCGCAGGACGTGCCCGTGCCGCAGGAAATCGACCGGGTCGTCCCGGTGATTGCGGCGATGCGGGGCTTGGCCGGGATCTCGGTCGATACGCGCAAAGCGCAGGTGGCGCAGGCCGCGATCAAGGCCGGGGCAGGGCTGGTCAATGACGTGTCGGGCTTTGATTTCGATCCCGACATGGCGCGGGTGGTGGCGGATTCGGGCCTGCCGGTCTGCCTGATGCATGCGCAGGGCATCCCATCGACGATGCAGGACAATCCAAGCTACGGCGACGTGCTGCTGGATGTCTATGACGCGCTGGCGCAGCGGATCGCACGCGCTGAAGCGGCGGGAATCCCCCGCGACCGGATCGTCGTCGATCCGGGCATTGGTTTTGGCAAGACCGAAGCGCATAATCTGGCCATCCTGCGGCGGATCTCGCTGTTTCACGGGCTGGGCTGCGCTGTGCTGCTGGGTGTCTCGCGCAAGCGTTTCATTGGCAGCGTGGCTGGGGTCGAGAGGGCGGTGGACCGGGCGGCCGGGTCGCTGGCGGTGACATTGGCCGGGGTCGCGCAGGGCATACAAATCCACCGCGTCCATGACGTGGAAACAACAAGGCAGGGTCTGGCCCTATGGCAGGCTGTGACCGGAGGGGACAAATGAGCAGGAAACTTTTCGGCACCGACGGTGTCCGGGGCCGGGCGAACAGCTACCCCATGACCGCCGAAATGGCGCTGCGTCTTGGCGCGGCTGCCGGTCGCTATTTCCGTCGCAAGGGCGAGGATCACCACCGCGTCGTCATCGGCAAGGATACCCGGCTGTCGGGCTATATGCTGGAAAACGCGCTGACCGCGGGTCTGACCTCGACGGGCATGAATGTGCTGCTGCTGGGGCCGGTGCCCACGCCGGCGGTGGGCTTCCTGACCCGCTCGATGCGGGCGGATGTCGGCATCATGATCTCGGCCAGCCATAACCCGGCGGCGGATAACGGCATCAAGTTCTTTGGCCCCGACGGGTTCAAGCTGTCCGATGAGGCCGAGGCCGAAATCGAGGCCATCGTCGCCGGTGACATCGCCCCGGCCCAGCCGCAGAATATCGGCCGTGCCAAGCGGATCGATGACGGGCGCGGACGCTATGTCGAATATGCCAAGACCACCTTCCCGGCCGGGCACCGGCTGGACGGGCTGAAGGTCGTGGTCGATTGCGCCAATGGCGCCGCCTATCGCGCCGCACCCGATGTGCTGTGGGAATTGGGGGCCGAGGTCATTCCGCTGGGCGTCACCCCGAACGGCCACAACATCAACGATGGCGTGGGGTCCACCCATCCCGAGGCCTGCGCCCGCGCGGTGCTGGAACATGGCGCGGATCTGGGCATCAGTCTGGACGGCGATGCCGACCGGGTGATGATCATCGACGAAAAGGGCCAGGTGGCCGATGGCGACCAGATCATGGCGCTGCTGGCCGGACGCTGGGCCGAACAGGGTCGGCTGCGTGGCGGCGCGCTGGTCGCGACGGTGATGTCGAACCTTGGTCTGGAACGTTTCCTGCAAGGGCGCGGCCTGCGGCTGGAACGCACTGCCGTCGGCGACCGCTATGTGGTCGAACGCATGCGGGCCGAGGGCTTCAATCTGGGTGGCGAGCAGTCGGGCCATATCGTGATGACCGATTACGCGACCACCGGCGACGGGCTGATCGCGGGCCTGCAATTCCTTGCCGCCCTGTCCGATAGCGGCCGCAAGGCGTCCGAGCTGGTCGCGCAATTCGACCCGGTCCCGCAGATGCTGAAGAATGTGCGCTATGCTGCCGGGGCCGATCCGCTGTCGACCGAAGCCGTCAAGGCCGAGATCGCCCGGGCCGAGGCACGGCTGAACGGCTCGGGTCGCGTGTTGATCCGCAAATCCGGCACCGAGCCGCTGATCCGCGTCATGGCCGAGGCCGAGGACGAAATCGCCCTGCGCGAGGTCGTCGAGGGCATCGTCGCGGCGGTCGAGAAGGCGGCCTAGGCCACCTTCGTCGGATCGTAGTCGTAAAGCCAGGCAAAGCGCCCGATCAACTGGCCGGGCGCGATGCTGGAAATCATCCGCAGCCCGGCATGGGCGACGGTGCGGGCCGGGCCGGTCAGGTGATAGTTGCGGGCATTGGCATTGGCCGCATCGACAATGCGCTGGCAACGTGGGCGGCGCAGGCTCTGGAACCGGGACAGCGAGGCAGTCAGATCCTTGCGGTTCAGGCAGGCCGCCAGCACCCAGGCATCCTCGATCGCCATGACCGCGCCCTGCGCCATGAAGGGCAGGGTCGGATGGGCGGCGTCGCCGATCAGCGCCACCGCCGGTTCGTGGCCGGCCGGGCGGAACCAATGCGTGGCGACAGGATGGCGGAACAGTCCCCACAGGCCGACTTCATCGATCTGCTCCAGCCAGCCGCCAACCGGGTCGCCAAAGCGGGCAAAGGCCGCGCGCAGATCCTGCGGATCTCCGGGCTGGGACCAGCCCTCGTCCTGCCAGTCGGGACGCTCCATCACCGCCACGATATTGCGCAATCCTCCGGCCAGCGGATAGCTGACCAGATGCCGCCCCGGTCCCATGAAGACCTGCGCGACAGGGGGGGCGTCTGGTTCCGAGGGGATCAGCGCCCGCCAAGCCGATTGACCGGTGAAAAAGGGCGACTCGAACCCGTTCAGCAGCGGGCGGATGCGGCTTTTCACGCCATCCGCGCCAATCACCAGATCGCAATCGGTGGGCAGGGTGCGAATGTCATGGCCCAACTCGATGCGGACCCCGGCCTCAAGGGCGGCGGTTTCCAGCATCTCGACGAGCCGGGCGCGGTGGACAAAGCGGAAGCGGTCATGCGGGCGGTGGCGCGCCAGATCCAGCGGCGCGACCAGCGCCCCGCCCGAGTCGCGCAACTCCACGCGGGTCGAGGGCAGGCTGATCGATTCGAACCGTGACCACAGGCCAAGCGCATCGATCACCCGCACGGCGTTCGGGGAAATCTGCAGGCCGGCACCGACCTCGCGGATCGCCCCTGCGCGTTCCAGAACGCGCACCGAGGCACCGCGATGCGCCAGCGCGCAGGCCGCCGTCAGGCCGGCGATTCCCGCGCCGACAATGGTCACCGACAGGTTCAGTGAACCGGGCATGGCAGTTTCCCCAGGCATAAAAAAACCGCCCTTCCGGCGGCGTCGGACACCGCCGGGACTCGGGGGTGCGGTTTCGTCAATCGTCGCGGTAGACGCGTTCCTTGCGTTCGTGCTTTTCCTGCGCTTCCAGCGTCATGGTCGCTGTAGGTCGGGCATCGAGTCGCTTCAGACTGATCGGCTCTCCGGTTTTTTCGCAGTAGCCGTAGTCGCCGGTCTCGATCCTGCGCAGGGCTGCATCGATCTTGTTGACGAGTTTGCGTTGACGATCGCGGGTCCGAAGTTCCAGTGAGCGGTCGGTCTCCTCCGAGGCGCGGTCCGCAAGATCGGGCACGTTGCGTGCGCTTTCCTGCAGTCCTTCGAGCGTTTCAGCCGATTGATCCAGAAGCTCTTGCTTCCAGGCGATCAACTTGCGGCGGAAATACTCAAGCTGCCGCTCATTCATGAAGGGTTCATCTTCGGCGGGGCGATAGTCTTCGGGCAGAAAGGTCTGGGCTTTCATAGGTCCTCCGGGAGCCGGGCGCCTGTATGCCAGCTCCTTGCGGCCCCCATAAAGTATGGTAGGGCCTTTGTCACTAGGCCTTTCCGGCAGGAATGCATGCTGCGGTTGCGAAGACACGCCCTGCCCCCTAGGCTTCTGGATGTTGCGCAAAGGACAGGCGGATGCGGTTTTCCTCGACAGAGTCATATGTAGCCCCCCCGGATCTGACGGTCGCGGTGAATGCGGCGATCACGCTGGAACGTCCGCTGCTGGTCAAGGGTGAACCGGGGACCGGCAAGACCGAACTGGCCCGGCAGGTGGCGCAAAGCCTTGGCCTGCCGATCCTCGAATGGAACGTCAAATCGACGACCCGCGCCCAGCAGGGGCTGTATGAATATGACGCGGTTTCGCGCCTGCGCGACAGCCAGCTGGGGGAGGCGCGGGTCCATGACATCGGCAACTACATCCGCAAGGGCAAGCTGTGGCAGGCCTTTGAGGCAGATGCCAAGATCGTGTTGCTGATCGATGAGATCGACAAGGCCGATATCGAGTTTCCGAACGACCTTTTGCAGGAACTCGACCGGATGGAGTTCCATGTCTACGAGACCGGTCAGACGATTCGCGCCCGCCACCGGCCTGTCGTCATCATCACCTCGAACAATGAAAAGGAACTGCCGGACGCCTTCCTGCGCCGCTGCTTCTTTCACTACATCCGCTTCCCCGATGCCGAGACGCTGAAGAAGATCGTCGATGTGCATTTCCCGAACCTGAAGCCGCGCCTGTTGGATGAGGCGCTGACCCAGTTTCTGGAACTGCGCGAGGTGCAGGGGCTGAAGAAGAAGCCCTCGACCAGCGAATTGCTGGACTGGCTGAAACTGATCCTGGCCGAGGATCTGTCGCCCGAGGACCTGAAGCGTCCGGCGGGCGAGATGCTGCCCAAGCTGCATGGCGCATTGCTGAAGAATGAACAGGATGTGGCCCTGTTCGAACGCCTGGCCTTTATGGCGAGGAGGCAGAGATGATCCGCAAACTGCGTCCCGAGGATCGCGCGGGCTGGCAGCAGCTGTATCAGGGCTATCAGGCCTTTTACGGCTTTCACGAACGTCCCGCCGAGTTCTACGACAAGGCCTTTGCCCGGTTGATGGCCGATGATGCGCGGGACTTTCATGGCTTTGTCGCGGACGTGGACGGCCAGCTTCTGGGCCTTGTCCATTACGTCTTTCACCCGAACCTGTGGCGGGACGAAGGTGTCTGCTATCTGCAGGATCTGTTCACCGCCCCCGAGGCACGGGGCAAGGGTGTTGCGCGGGGGCTGATCGAGCAGGTCTATGCCGCGGCCGATAAGGCGGGCGTTCCGGCGGTCTATTGGCTGACGGCCGAGGACAATTATGCGGGCCGGATGCTTTACGACCGGGTGGCGGTGAAGTCCCCCTTCATCCGCTACAACCGCAAGGTATGAACGGAAACAGGCGGCCCGATGGGCCGCCTGTTTCCGTTCCGGGGGAGTCCTTGTCAGCGCAGGCCGGTTTCTTCCAACAGACCCTTGCGCTTGGCCTCGAAGTAATAGCCGCGCGAATACCATTTCACTGCGGCGTCGTGATTGCCGCCGCCGACCAGATAGGCACCGCGCAGGTATTTGACGCCGTATTTCAGGTTGGTTTCGGCATCCAGCAGACCACCAGCCGGACCGCGATAGCCCATGCCGCGCGCGGTGGCGGGCAGGATCTGCATCAGCCCGTAATAGGGGCCGTTGCGGGCGCCGGGGCGGTGATGCGATTCGCGGATGATGATGCGATGGATCAGTTCCGGGGGAACCTGATACTCGGCCGAATATTTGTTGATCAGCCGGCGCAGCTCCGGCGTTTCATTGGCGTGCAGGCGGGTGGTTTCCGCCTGCGAGGCGCGGGGCGCGACCAGATAGCGGCGGTCAGGATCGACCGAATTGTCACCGCATGCGCTCAGCGCAAGAACGCCGCCCAGCATGACGAGACTGATCAGAGATTTCATGACTGCCCTCGGTTTTTGGTTGGGCAGAGTTAGACACGGGGTTCCCCTTCAGGGAAACAATAAGATAAGGGCCGCCCGGTCAGGGGCGGCCCATCGGCAGAATCTCGCCACCCGCAAGTGGCCGATCCGGTGATATTTCGCCGAAATCGCGAAATCAGGCGTGAATCGCGCCGCCGCCGCAGGCAAGCGCTGCCTCGCGCACCGCTTCCGAGCAGGTCGGGTGGGCATGGCAGGTCAGCGCGATATCCTGCGCCGAGGCACCGAATTCCATCGCCACGCAGACTTCGTGAATCATCTCGCCGGCATTCGGGCCGATGATGTGGCAGCCCAGAACCCGGTCGGTTTCCGCGTCCACGATCATCTTGACGAAGCCGTCCGCCTGGAACAGCGCCTTGGCACGGGCGTTGCCCATGAAGGGGAACTTGCCGGTCTTGACCTTGCGGCCCGATTCCTTGGCGGCTTCTTCGGTCAGGCCGACCGAAGCCACTTCCGGCGAGGTGTAGATCACCCCCGGAATGACCGAATAGTTCACATGACCATGCTTGCCCGCGACGACTTCGGCGACGGCCATGCCCTCATCCTCGGCCTTGTGGGCCAGCATCGGACCGGGAACCGCGTCGCCGATCGCATAGACGCCGGGGACGCTGGTCTGCCAGTGATCATCGACGGCAACGAAGCCGCGATCGGTCAGCGCCACGCCCAGCTTGTCCAGACCAAGGCCCGAGACATAGGGACGGCGGCCGGTGGCGACCAGAACAGTCTCGGCCTCGATCACATGCTCGCTGTCATCCTTGCGCAGCTTGTAGGTGACTTTCGCCGCGCCGTTATCGACGGTGGTGCCCGAAACGGCGGCGCCCATGACGAATTTCATGCCCTGCTTGGTCAGCAGCTTCTGGAACTGCTTCTGGACTTCGCCGTCCATGCCGGGGGTGATGACATCGAGGAATTCGACCACGGTCACTTCCGCGCCAAGACGCGCATAGACCGAGCCCAGTTCCAGACCGATGACGCCTGCGCCGATCACGACCATGGATTTCGGGATCTTGGGCAGAGCCAGCGTGCCGGTCGAATCGACCACGATGCCAGCCGCGTTGTCGACCTCGACACCCTTCAGGGTCGAGGGCTCGGAACCCGAGGCGATGACGATGTTCTTGGTTTCATACACGGTATCGCCGACCTTGACGCGGCCCGCGGCTTCGATCTCGGCCCAGCCCTTGATCCAGTCGATCTTGTTCTTCTTGAACAGGAACTCGATGCCCTTGGTGTTCCCGCCGACGGTCTCGGTCTTGTAGGACTGCATCTTGGCCCAGTCGACATCGACATGGGCGTTCATCAGGCCCATCTTGGCGAAGTTTTCATGGGTTTCATGCAGCATGTGGCTGGCGTGAAGCAGCGCCTTGGACGGGATACAGCCCACGTTCAGGCAGGTACCGCCAAGCGTTTCGCGGCCCTCGACGCAGGCGACCTTCAGGCCCAGCTGGGCAGCGCGGATGGCACAGACATAGCCGCCGGGGCCGGCACCGATCACGATCAGGTCATAGGTGGACATTCAGGACTCCTTGCATCATCGGCGCGACTGTCCGCGCCGGGTCGGTTCATGAGAATAGGGTGGTGACGATCATCACCAGGGTGGCCAGGAAGCCCATGGCCCAGATCAGCGATCGCCATGGCGACCAACCAAGGGCATAGGCGGGAATGTAAAGCACGCGCGCCAGCAGGTAGATCCATGCGCAAAGCGCCGTCAGCAGACTGTCGGTATCGGTCAGCGCCACCAGAAGGACGGCGATGGTGAACAGGATCAGCCCTTCGAAATGGTTGTCGACCGCGCGGCGCAGCCGTCCCGTCCGGGCCGAGAATTCGGGCTGCTGGTCACGGGGGCTGGTGTTCCACTCGACGCCGGCATCGCGGTTCATCGAGGCGCCAGCCAATCCGATCTGGACGGCCTGCAAAAGTGCGGCAAGGGCAAGGGCGGTGGTTTCAGCTGACATCAGGCGGTCTCGACAAAGTGGAACTCGGTGGCCGAAACCCCGGCCTGACTGTTGAAAACCCCGGCCGCGCCGTCCAGATAGGCCCGCGCCCGCAGGGCATCCCCAACCTGAAAAAGCGCCCAGGCTGCGGTATCGCTTTCACGCCAAAGCTGCAGCAGCGACAACCCGTTATTGCCACGATCCTCGGCATCCGCGTCGAAGGCGGTGCGGAAGCGGGCGTAATCGGCGACTTTGTAATGGGCGATCATCTGGGTCATGGCTTCACTCCTGCGTTGCGGTCGGAAGCCGCCTTTGGCGAAAACGGGCGGTCCGTCGCGGTTCAACGGACCAGACCGGAAAGAGTTGCGCAGCCCCGAAACCGGGACTGCGCGCCGTCATGTTCCGCAGGACCGGATCAGAGATCCATCAGCAGGCGGCGGGGATCTTCCAGCGCTTCCTTGATGCGCACGAGGAAGGTCACGGCGCCCTTGCCGTCAACGATGCGGTGATCATAGCTCAGCGCCAGATACATCATCGGGCGGATGACGATCTGACCGTCGACGACGACCGGGCGGTCCTGGATCTTGTGCATGCCCAGAATGCCCGATTGCGGCGGGTTCAGGATCGGCGAGGACATCAGCGAGCCGTAGACGCCACCATTCGAGATGGTGAAGGTGCCGCCTTGCATTTCCGCCATGGTCAGCTTGCCGTCACGGCCCTTGGCACCGAGTTCGGCAATTTCCTTCTCGATCTGGGCGAAGCTCTTCTGGTCGGCATCGCGCACGACCGGAACCACCAGACCGTTCGGGGTGCCGACAGCCACGCCCATATGGACGAAATGCTTGTAGACGACATCGCCGCCGTCGATCTCGGCGTTGACTTCCGGGACCTCTTTCAGCGCGTGAACGCAGGCCTTCACGAAGAAGGACATGAAGCCAAGCTTCACTTTGTGCTTCTTCTCGAACTGGTCCTTGTAGGTGTTGCGCAGGTTCATCACGCCCGACATGTCCACCTCATTATAGGTGGTCAGCATGGCGGCGGTGTTCTGCGCGTCCTTCAGGCGGCGGGCGATGGTGGCGCGCAGGCGGGTCATCTTGACGCGCTCTTCGCGGGCCGCATCCTGAGCCGAGGAAGGCGCGCGCGGCGCGGCAGCCGGGGCCGGGGCAGCCGAAGCGACCGGGGCAGCAGCGGCGCGGGCCACGTCTTCCTTCATCACGCGGCCATCGCGGCCGGTGCCGGTGACGGCGTCGCGCGACAGACCGGCTTCGGCCATGGCTTTCTTGGCCGAGGGGGCATCCTCGACATCGGCACCCGATTTAGCCGGAGCGGCTGCCGGGGCAGCGGCTTTCGGCGCATCAGCCTTGGCCGGGGCGGCACCGACAGCGCCTTCGGTGATCACGGCCAGCTTGGCCACCGCATCAACGGTCTCGCCTTCCGGGGCCAGGATCTCGGCCAGAACGCCTGCGACGGGCGAGGGGACCTCGACTGAAACCTTGTCGGTTTCCAGCTCGCACAGCATCTCGTCCTGCGCGACGGTATCGCCGACCTTCTTGAACCAGGTCGCCACGGTTGCTTCGGTGACGCTCTCGCCCAGCGTGGGCACCATGACGTCGACGGATTTTCCGCTCATGTTTTTCTGTCCTTCCTGGGGCTTGGTGCCCGTTTCTGCCTTGGGCAACATTTCCTCGGGGCCGGCGTTGCCGACCTCCATGATCTGGGCAAGCAGGGCGTTCGGCGTGACCGTCTCGCCTTCAGCGGCGATGATTTCGGCCAGCTTGCCTGCGACGGGCGACGGCACTTCGACCGTCACCTTGTCGGTTTCCAGCTCGCACAGCATTTCGTCCACGGCGACCGTGTCACCCGGTTTCTTGAACCAGGTGGCCACGGTTGCCTCGGAGACCGATTCCCCAAGAGTGGGGACGCGCAGTTCCACAGCCATCTTACGACCCGACGGTGATGGCTTCGTTCACCAGCGATTCCTGCTCGGCCTTGTGGCGCGAGGCAAGGCCCGTGGCGGGCGAGGCGGCTGCGGCGCGGCCGACATATCGCGGACGCGAATGCTTGGCACCGATGCGGTTCAGGACCCATTCGATGTTCGGCTCGACAAAGGTCCAGCCGCCCATGTTCTTGGGCTCTTCCTGGCACCAGACGATCTCGGCGTCCTTGAAGCGCTCCAGTTCCTTCGACATCGCCTGAGCCGGGAACGGATAGAACTGTTCCAGACGCATCAGGTAGACATCGTCGGCCCCGGCGGCATCGCGGGCGGCCAGCAGGTCGTAATAGACCTTGCCCGAGCAGATCACGACGCGCTTGATCTGCGCATCGGGCTTCAGCGTCAGCGCCGAACGGCCGCGTTCCGCATCGTCCCACAACACGCGGTGGAAGTTCGAGCCGGTCTGGAACTCCTCGGCCTTCGAGATCGCCAGCGGGTGACGCAGCAGCGATTTCGGGGTCATCAGAACCAGCGGCTTGCGGAACGGACGCTTCAGCTGACGACGCAGGATGTGGAAGTAGTTCGCCGGTGTCGTGCAGTTGGCGACGATCCAGTTGTCCTCGGCCGACATCTGCAGCCAGCGCTCAAGCCGGGCCGAGCTGTGCTCGGGGCCTTGGCCTTCGTAACCATGCGGCATCAGCATCACCAGACCCGACATGCGCAGCCATTTCTTTTCGCCCGAGTTGATGAACTGGTCGAACATGATCTGTGCGCCGTTGGCGAAGTCGCCGAACTGGGCTTCCCATAGGGTCAGGGTGTTCGGCTCGGCCAGCGAGTAGCCGTATTCGAAGCCCAGAACCGCGTATTCCGACAGCATCGAGTCGATGACCTCGTAGCGGGCCTGACCGCCACGGATGTGGTTCATCGGGTAGTAACGCTCTTCGGTGACCTGATCGACAATGCCCGAATGGCGCTGCGAGAAGGTGCCGCGGGTCGAGTCCTGACCAGCCAGACGGACCGGATGGCCCTCGACCAGCAGCGAGCTGAAGGCCAGCGCTTCACCGGTCGCCCAGTCGAAGCCCTCACCGGTCTCGAACATCTGCTTCTTGGTCTCCAGCAGACGGCCAACCGTCTTGTGCAGTTCGAAGCCTTCCGGGGCGCGGGTCAGCGCGGTGCCGATCTCGGCCATGGTTTCCGGCGCGATACCGGTGGCACCGGCATTGTATTCCGCACCCTCGATCTCAAGGCCCGACCACTTGCCGTCCAGCCAGTCGGCCTTGTTCGGCTTGAAGTTCTTGCCGACCTCGAACTCTTCGTTCAGGTGCGCCTGGAAGGCGGCCTTCATTTCCTCGATCTCGCCCTCGGGGACAAGGCCGTCGGCGACAAGGCGGTCGGTGTAAAGCTGCAGCGTGGTCTTGTGACCCTTGATGGTCTTGTACATCGCCGGGTTGGTGAACATCGGCTCGTCGCCTTCGTTGTGACCGAAGCGGCGGTAGCAGATGATGTCCAGAACCACGTCCTTGTGGAACTTCTGGCGGAACTCGGTCGCGACGCGCGCGGCATGGACCACGGCCTCGGGATCGTCACCGTTCACGTGGAAGATCGGTGCTTCGACCATCAGCGCGATATCGGTGCAATAGGGCGAGGTGCGCGAGAAATGCGGCGCGGTGGTGAAGCCGATCTGGTTGTTCACCACGATATGCATCGTGCCGCCGGTGCGGTGGCCGCGAATGCCCGAAAGCTGGAAGCATTCCGCGACGACGCCCTGACCGGCGAAGGCCGCGTCGCCATGCAGCAGGATCGGCAGCACGGCCTGACGATGCACCTGATCCGACAGCTGGTCCTGTTTCGCGCGGACCTTGCCCAGCACGACCGGGTTCACGGCCTCGAGGTGCGAGGGGTTCGCGGTCAGCGACAGGTGCACGGTATTGTCGTCGAAGGTGCGGTCCGACGAGGCACCGAGGTGGTATTTCACGTCGCCCGAGCCGTCCACGTCATCGGGCTTGTAGCTGCCGCCCTGGAATTCGTGGAAGATTGCGCGGTAGGGCTTGTTCATCACATTGGCCAGAACCGACAGGCGGCCACGGTGGGGCATGCCGATCACGACATCCTTCACGCCAAGCGCACCGCCGCGCTTGATGATCTGCTCCATCGCCGGGATCAGGGCTTCGCCACCGTCCAGACCGAAGCGCTTGGTGCCCATGTATTTGACATGCAGGAACTTTTCGAAGCCCTCGGCCTCGACCAGCTTGTTCAGGATGGCGCGGCGGCCTTCGCGGGTGAAGGCGATTTCCTTGCCGTAACCCTCGATCCGCTCTTTCAGCCAAGCAGCTTCCTCGGGGTTCGAGATATGCATGAACTGGATGGCGAAAGTGCCGCAATAGGTGCGCTTCATCAGATCGGTGATCTGGCGGATCGAGGCGATCTGCAGACCCAGCACGTTGTCGATGAAGATCGGGCGGTCCATGTCGGCGGCGGTGAAGCCGTAGGTTTCCGGATTCAGTTCGCCATGATCGGGAACTTCGCGCATCCCCAGCGGGTCAAGCTGCGCATGCAGGTGACCGCGGATGCGGAAGGCGCGGATCAGCATGATGGCGCGGATGCTGTCCAGAACGGCGCGCTTCAGCACGTCGTCCGACAGTTGCACGCCCTTTTCGCCGGCTTTCGCGGCGATCTTGTCCAGCGCGGCTTTCGCCTCGGCCTTGGGCAGCATCGGCCATTCGCCGGTCAGCGCCGAGGTCATCTCGTCGGTGGGGGCCGGCGGCCAGTCGGCGCGGCGCCAGCTGGCACCCTTGGCTTCGCGGGTGACGGTGGTTTCGTCATCGCCAAGGCTGCGGAAGAATTCGTCCCAGGCTGCGTCGACGGCAGCCGGGTTCTTGGCCCATTGGCCGTAGAGCTGCTCGACATAGACCGCGTTCTGGCCCTGAAGGAAGCTGGAATCGTGGAATGTTGCGTTGGGGGATTGATCGTTCATGTGGATTGCCTCCGGGGATTCTATCCGTTCACGCCTTGATCACGGGCGGTCGCGTGGTTCGGGCCGTGACCGGAAGTCGTCTCGGTCATCAGCTGCATCTGAAAATTCTCGTACCAGTCCTGCAGGCCGTCGCGTGACTGGCGCAGCAGGGCGGGGATCTTGCGTCCGGCCAGAAGCGCGCCGCGGACCTGCGGCATGCTCCAGCGCCGCCCAGCCAGATCCTTGGGGATCTCGGCCAGCAGCATGCGCAGGTACCACAGCGCGTAACGCGCAAGGTCGCGGCCCTGCCGGGTCGAATTGCGGCGGACAAAATAGCCGATATTGAGCAGCGCCAGCGCGGTGTTCACCCGGCGCTTGTCGCGGCCCGCCGCCGCTTCGAGGTGATGGATCGGGGCATCGGGCGCAAAGGCCAGCATGCCGTGGCGGCCAAAGCGATAGCTCGCGTCCAGATCCTCGGCGATGGCGCTGCCGACCAGCCCTTCGTCGAAAGGTTCGCGCAGAGCGATGCTGCGGCGCAGGGTCAGGGCAAAGCCGACGATGAAATCGACGCGGGCCAGCCCCTCGGACAGGCGAGCGTCGCCCTGCCAGCGCTGGTCAGGCCGGTCATAGGTGACGAAGCGCTGATCGGCGGGGATCATCAGCAGATGGCGCAGCGCGAAGTCGATCGCGCGCTGGACAGGAGCCGGGCGGCCCTTGACCAGATCGCCGGCGCGGTTGGTTTGCTTCAGCGCCTGCACATCAGCAGGCACGAATTCGGCGGGCGTGTTGCAAGCCGAGATGGCGACGACATGAGCATCCGCATCGGCGCGGTAATATTCGACGATACGGCGCGCGCAGGCCGGGTGCAGCATGGCGTCGTCGTCGATGAGGAACAGGATATCCGCCCCGGCCAGAGCAATCGCCTGGTTGCGCTGCACGGTCAGGGATTTGCGCCGCGCCGGTTCATAGCGCAGCGGGCAGCCGCCTGCCTCGGCGATGGCGGCTTCGATCATCGCGCGGTTGTCCTGCCAGCTCGTGCTGGCATCGACGATGACGATTTCCGCGGGGGGCAGGTCCGAGGCCAGCGCATGACGCACGCAGTCGCGCAGCATTGCCGCCCGGTTGTAGGTCGAGACGCAAAGCGCCCAGTTCCGGGCCGCCGACTGGTCTGGCTCCGGCGGCGGAGGAGGGGGTTGCATGCTCATGCCGCGCTCCGCTGGCCGGAGGCGTTGGCGCAGGTCATGCCCGGTCGCCGGCCGGAACCGGTCGGGGTGATGCGAGCTGTCTGGCAAGGACGAACGAGCAATCTGACACCTGCTGAAAGGGGTTCGACGCAGCCCCAAGGTAGGTAGGGGCTGCATCTAAGTCAAAAGTCTTACGAAGACGTTACCGGCCGATGGCCTTCAGAACGGCTTCGCCCAGACCGGCGGGGCTGTCGGCAACGATGATCCCGGCCGATTTCATGGCCTCGATCTTCGATTCCGCATCACCCTTACCACCGGCGACGATGGCGCCAGCATGGCCCATGCGACGGCCCTTCGGCGCGGTGCGGCCTGCGATGAAACCGGCGGTCGGTTTCCAGCGACCCTTGCGCTTCTGCTCGGCCAGGAACTCGGCGGCTTCTTCTTCGGCCGAACCACCGATCTCGCCGATCATGATGATCGACTCGGTTTCCGGGTCGTCGAGGAACATGCGCAGCACGTCGATATGCTCCATGCCCTTGATCGGGTCGCCGCCGATGCCGACAGCCGAGGACTGGCCGAGGCCGACATCCGAGGTCTGTTTCACGGCTTCATAGGTCAGCGTGCCCGAGCGCGAGACCACGCCCACCGAACCGCGGCGGAAGATGCTGCCCGGCATGATGCCGATCTTGCATTCGTCCGGGGTCATGATGCCGGGGCAGTTCGGGCCGATCAGCAGCGAGTTCGAACCCTGCAGGGCACGTTTCACACGCATCATGTCCAGAACCGGGATGCCCTCGGTGATGGCGACGATCAGCGGAACCTGCGCGTCGATGGCTTCCAGGATCGAGTCAGCCGCGAAGGGCGGCGGGACATAGATCGCGGTCGCATTCGCGCCGGTTTTCGCCACGGCCTCGTGGACCGAGTTGTAGACCGGCAGACCCAGATGCTCGGAGCCGCCTTTGCCGGGGGTGACGCCGCCGACCATCTTGGTGCCGTAAGCGATCGCCTGTTCGGTGTGGAAGGTCCCCTGCGAGCCGGTGATGCCCTGACAGATGACTTTGGTGTTTTTATCTACGAGAACGGCCATGGAAAATTACCCCTTCACCGCTTTGACAATTTTCTGAGCGGCGTCCGACAGGTCGTCGGCGGCGATCACGTTCAGGCCGGATTTCGAGATGATCTCTTTGCCCAGCTCGACGTTGGTGCCTTCAAGGCGGACGACCAGCGGAACCTGCAGGCCGACTTCCTTCACGGCGGCGATGATGCCTTCCGCGATGATGTCGCAGCGCATGATGCCGCCGAAGATGTTGACCAGAATGCCTTTGACGTTCGGGTCCGAGGTGATGATCTTGAACGCCTCGGTGACCTTTTCCTTGGTCGCGCCGCCGCCGACATCAAGGAAGTTGGCCGGCTCGGCGCCGAACAGCTTGATGATGTCCATGGTGGCCATGGCCAGACCGGCGCCGTTCACCATGCAGCCGATTTCACCGTCCAGCGCGATGTAGTTCAGGTCGAACTTCGAGGCGGCCAGTTCTTTCGGATCTTCTTCGGTCTCGTCGCGCAGCGCCATGACGTCGGGCTGGCGGTAGAGGGCGTTGTTGTCAAAGCCCATCTTCGCGTCGAGGCACTTGATGTTGCCTTCGGGCGTGACGATCAGCGGGTTGATCTCCAGCATCTCCATGTCTTTTTCGATGAACATGCGATACAGGTTTTTGACCAGCGCCACGCATTGCTTGACCTGACCACCGGTCAGACCCAGCGCGAAGGCAACGCGGCGGCCGTGGAAATCCGACAGACCCGAAGCCGGATCGACCGAGAAGCTCACGATCTTTTCCGGAGTGTGGGCAGCGACTTCCTCGATGTCCATGCCGCCTTCTGTCGAGGCGACGAACGACACGCGCGAAGTCTGACGGTCAACCAGCAGCGCCAGATACAGCTCGCGCTCGATGTCGCTGCCGTCTTCGATGTAGATGCGGTTGACTTGCTTGCCAGCGTCGCCCGTCTGGTGCGTGACCAGCGTGCGGCCCAGCATCTGGCGGGTCAGCTCTTCGGCCTCTTCAACCGACTTGGCCAGGCGGACACCGCCCTTTTCGCCAGCTTCGGCTTCCTTGAAGTGGCCCTTGCCGCGACCGCCGGCATGGATCTGGGCTTTGACGACCCAAAGCGGCCCGTCGAGCTCGCCAGCTGCCGTTTTGGCCTCGTCGGCCTTCATCACGATGCGGCCGTCGGAAACCGGCGCGCCGTAATGGCGCAGCAGCGCCTTGGCCTGGTATTCGTGGATGTTCATGCTACTTCCCCGCAATTATCGGTTGGCGGGCTTTTTGCACATTCGGATGGTGCTCTAAAGCGATTAGGGCCGTGCGGGCGGTAAAATCCGCTTGTTTCGGCGGTTTGTGATCACACTCATTCTGGCTGTGATCGCAAATATTTCCATTGTTAACGCAAGCATGTCCGACGCGTCGCGACTCTGTGCGAAAGGGACGAAAAAACCCCGCGGCAGGATGCCGCGGGGTTTTCATCTTGTACGACTGGCGTCGGATCAGGCCAGCGAGCCGTCGATGCCTTTGCAAGCGGCGACCAGACCTTTGACGGCGTCGACCGATTTGTCGAACATCGCCTGCTCGTCCTTGTTCAGCTTGATGTCGATGACCTTCTCGATGCCGTTGGCACCGATCACGGTCGGGACGCCGACATAAAGACCGTTCAGGCCGTAAGCGCCGTCCACATAGGCCGCGCAGGGCAGGACGCGCTTCTGGTCTTTCAGATAGGCTTCCGCCATCTCGATGGCCGAGGTCGCCGGAGCGTAGAAGGCCGAGCCGGTTTTCAGCAGGCCAACGATCTCGGCACCGCCGTCGCGGGTGCGCTGGACGATCGAGTCCAGTTTCTCTTGGCTGGTCCAGCCCATCGAGACCAGATCCGGCAGCGGGATGCCGCCAACGGTCGAGTAACGGGCCAGCGGGACCATCGTGTCGCCGTGGCCGCCCAGAACGAAGGCGGTGACGTCGCGCATCGAGACGCCGAATTCCAGCGACAGGAAGTGACGGAAACGCGCCGAGTCCAGCACGCCGGCCATGCCGACGACTTTCTCATGCGGCAGGCCCGAGAACTCGCGCAGAGCCCAGACCATCGCGTCCAGCGGGTTGGTGATGCAGATCACGAAGGCGTTCGGAGCGTGCTTGGCAATGCCTTCGCCGACCGATTTCATGACCTTGAGGTTGATGCCCAGAAGATCGTCGCGCGACATGCCCGGCTTGCGCGGAACGCCAGCGGTCACGATGCAGACATCGGCACCGGCGATATCGGCATAGTCATTGGCGCCCTTCATCACGGCGTCGAAGCCTTCGGACGGGCCCGACTGCGCGATGTCCAGTGCCTTGCCCTGAGGCGTGCCCTCGGCGATGTCGAACAGGACGACGTCGCCCAGTTCCTTCATCGCGGCCAGGTGCGCCAGCGTGCCGCCGATCTGACCTGCGCCGATGAGAGCGATCTTGGGTCGGGCCATGGTAAACCTCCGATTTCCATGATTGGTTCGCGCGGTGGCGTATTCCCTTGCTTGGCAATTCGCAAGCCTTGCCCGTCAAATCCTGCATATTTCACCGTGATCCGGCAGGGTCCCGCCTGCTTTCCCAGCAGGTTAGCGATAGCAGGCCGCAAGGGTCCTGCGCATTGCATCGCGTCCAGCCATGGCCTAGTCCGGCAACGGGGCAGGGAGCATGCGCAATGGGACTGGATGTCTGGGGCTGGGTCTTGGGAATCGTCGCGGCCTTTGCGGTCGGGCTGGCCAAGGGCGGACTGGCGATGGTGGGGGTGATCTCGGTCCCGCTGATGTCGCTGGTCATGTCGCCGGTGCAGGCGGCGGGGATATTGCTACCTGTCTATATAGCGTCAGATATCGGCGGGCTGATCGCCTTTCGCCGCAGCTTTGACCGGCGGGTGCTGGCGACGCTGCTGCCCGGCGCCGTGGCAGGGATCGGGCTGGGTTGGGCTACGGCGCATCTGGTCGATGACAGTTTTGTCGGTCTGATCATCGGGGTGATCGGGCTGGTCTTTGCGCTGAACGCGCTGCTGCGTCCTGCGCATCTGGGGCTTGGCCGTGCGCCCGACATGGGGCGCGGCACCTTCTGGGGGCTGCTTTCGGGCTATACCAGCTTTGTGTCGCATTCCGGCGCGCCGCCCTATCAGGTCTATGCTCAGCCGTTGCGGCTGGAGCCTATGGTCTTTGCCGGTACGACGACGATCTTTTTCGCCATCTGCAATGCGGTCAAGCTGGTCCCCTATGCCTTTCTTGGCCAGCTTTCGCTGCATAACCTGTCGGTGGCGGCAGTGCTGATGGTGCCGGGGGTGATCGGCGTGATCTGCGGGTTGTGGATCATCCGGCGCATGCCCTCGACCGTATTCTACAAGTTCATCACCTGGGCGCTGATCCTTGTATCGCTGCGGCTGATCTGGGTGGCGCTGTGACGCGCCCGGCCAAGGCTTGCGATTCGACCGCTTTGCCGTCAGCGTCGCCCACGACATCCGACCCGAGGTAACGATGACCCGACCCTGCCGCTCAGTCCTTTATATACCCGCCGCAAATGCCCGTGCGATGGATAAGGCGCGCAGCCTGCTTGCGGATGCGATCATCTTCGATCTTGAGGATGCAGTGACGCCTGCCGAAAAGCCCGCCGCGCGGGCGCTGCTGGCGCAGGCTTTGCGGCAGGATTACGGCGGGCGGCTGCGCATCGTGCGGATCAACGGTCTGGACAGCGCGTGGGGTGCCGATGACGCCCGCGCCTTCGCGGCCGGGGCCGATGCGGTGCTGGTCCCCAAGGTGTCGCGTCCCGAGGATCTGGATGAGGTCGCGGCCCTGATCCCCGACACGCCGCTATGGGCGATGTTGGAAACCGCCGCGGGCATGCTGAACGCGGCACAGATTGCCGCCCATCCCCGGCTGCAGGGCATGGTCATGGGCACGAATGATCTGGCCAAGGAGCTGAACGCCCGTTTCCGGGCCGACCGGCTGCCGATGATGGCGGGTCTGGGCCTGTGCTTGCTGGCAGCCCGCGCACATGGGCGTATCATCGTCGATGGCGTCTTCAATGCCTTCAAGGATGACGAGGGCCTGCGCGCCGAATGCGAGCAGGGCCGCGACATGGGTTTTGACGGCAAGACCCTGATCCATCCCGCCCAGCTTTCCATAGCCAACGCGGTCTTTGGCCCGTCCGAGGCCGAGATCGATCTGGCCCGCCGCCAGATCGCCGCGCATGAGCAGGCCGCCGCACAGGGTCTGGGCGTCGCCGTTCTGGACGGCCGCATTGTCGAGAATCTGCATGTCGTGACCGCCCGCGCCACCTTGGCCAAGGCCGAGGCGATTGCCAAAATGACGGCCTGACGCCAACCTGCCCGCAAACGCATCCAGCAAGGGAATAGCCAGATGTTGATCCTGATCCTTGGCGTGGCCCTGTGGTGGGGCGCGCACCTGTTCAAGCGCGCCGCCCCAGGAACCCGTGCCGGCATGGGCGAAAAGGGCAAGCGGCTGGTGACGGCGGCGCTGATCGCCTCGGTCCTGCTGATGATCCTTGGCTACCGGATGAGCGACGGTCCCTATTGGTGGGGTGCGAGCGCCCCCCTGAAGGGCATCAACAACCTGCTGGTGCTGGCGGCATTCTATCTGTTCGCGGCGGCGGGGATGAAGACCCGCATCACCCGCAGCCTGCGCCATCCTCAGCTGACCGGCTTTGCGCTATGGGCCTTTGCCCATCTGCTGCCCAATGGCGACCTGCCCAGTTTCATCCTGTTCGGTGGGTTGCTGCTCTGGGCCTTGGCGGAAATGGCGGCTATCAACCGGGCCGAGCCGGGCTGGACCCCGCCCGCCGGACCCTTCCCGGTGAAAAAGGAAATCATGGCGGTGGTTGGGGCCGTCATCGTCATGCTGGTGGTGGGGCTGGTCCATCGCGGGCTTGGCTACAACCCATTCGGAGGCTGACATGCCCAAGATTTACCGCCTGCTGACCGAGGATGACACGTCGGAATTCTGCCACAAGGTCAGCGCGGCATTGTCCAAGGGCTGGGAACTGCATGGCGCGCCCTCGATCGCCTTCGACGCGGCGCGCGGCGTCATGCGCTGCGCGCAGGCTGTGACCAAGGAAATCGCGGATGATTATCACCCCGAGATGAAGCTGGGCCAGCAGTGACCCGCAGGGGGTGGCGCTTTGCGTGATGGAATCGCTCAGGTTTCCGCGTGAAGTTTCCGCTCCGTCACTGATACCGCAACCAGCCGCAGAGGTACTTGTCCGCTGTGATCACGGGCGGCAACAGCGTGATCACAAACCGCAATTTTTCGTGAATATCCCCCTTTCCGTCGGCTTCGTCCCGTGACAGTGACGGCAAAACGACTAGAAGCAGAGCCAATTTCTCGGCCAGCCCTTGCCGCCAGCCGCCGCGCGAGCTTGGGCCCCTGAACGCAGGAGAGCGCATCATGGCTGACGTCAACCGGGGCAACCGGCCGCTGTCACCCCATCTGCAGGTTTACCGCCTGCCACTCGCCGCCGTCACCTCGATCATGACCCGGATCACCGGTCATGCGCTGGTTGCCGGCATCGTGCTGATCGTCTGGTGGCTTGCCGCCGCCGTGGCCTCGCCGGGCGCTTTCGCCTGCGTCGACTGGCTGGTGCGGTCCTGGCTGGGCTTCATCATCCTGACCGGCTCGATGTGGGCACTGTGGTACCACCTGCTCGCCGGTCTGCGTCACATGTTCTATGACGCGGGTTACGGTCTTGAGATCGAGCAGGCGCAAAAATCCAGTCAGGCGATCATCGCTGGCTCGGTTGTGCTGGCCGTGCTGACCCTGATCATTTTCTTCGCGTTCTGAGGAAAGGCGGCACCATGCGTTACATCACCCCCCGCAAATCCGCCCAAGGCCTTGGTTCGGCCCATGAAGGCACCCAGCATCACTGGGCGATGACGGTTACCGCCGTCGCGCTGCTGATCCTGACGCCGCTGTTCATGATCACCATCGCCCGCGCCATCGGTCTGCCGCGCGAACTGGTTCTGGCCTATTTCGCCCGTCCCTTCCCGGCGCTGATCACCGGTCTTTTCGTCATCGTGGGCATGCTGCACTTCATCAAGGGCACGCGCATCATGATCGACGACTACTTCCAGGGTGGGGTGCGCAAGGGCGCCATCATCCTTTCCGTCATCTTCGGCTGGGCGGTCATCGCCACCGCCGTTTACGCGCTGGCCCGCATGGGCCTGGGCGCGATCGTCGTGCTTTGAGGTTCCCCAATGGCTGCTTATAAATACGAAACGCACGAATATGATGTCGTCGTCGTGGGCGCCGGTGGGGCTGGTCTGCGCGCGACGCTGGGCATGGCCGAACAGGGCCTGCGCACGGCTTGCGTGACCAAGGTCTTCCCGACCCGTTCGCATACCGTCGCGGCACAGGGCGGCATTGCCGCCTCGCTGTCGAACATGGGCCCGGACAGCTGGCAGTGGCACATGTATGACACCGTCAAGGGCTCGGACTGGCTGGGCGATACCGACGCCATGGAGTATCTGGCGCGTGAGGCCCCCAAGGCCGTCTACGAGCTTGAGCATTACGGCGTGCCCTTCTCGCGCACCGAAGAGGGCAAGATCTACCAGCGTCCCTTCGGCGGCCACACCACCGAATACGGTGAAGGCCCGCCGGTGCAGCGCACCTGTGCTGCCGCCGACCGCACTGGCCACGCCATCCTGCACACGCTGTATGGCCAGTCGCTGAAGGAAAAAGCCGAGTTCTTCATCGAATACTTCGCGCTGGACCTGATCATCACCGATGGCAAATGCACCGGCGTCGTCTGCTGGAAGCTTGATGACGGCACGATGCATGTCTTCAACGCCAAGATGGTCGTTCTGGCCACCGGCGGCTATGGCCGCGCCTATTTCAGCGCCACCTCGGCCCATACCTGCACCGGCGACGGTGGCGGCATGGTGGCCCGCGCCGGCCTGCCGCTGCAGGACATGGAATTCGTGCAATTCCACCCGACCGGCATCTATGGCTCGGGCTGCCTGATCACCGAGGGTGCCCGCGGCGAAGGCGGCTACCTGACCAACTCGGAAGGCGAGCGTTTCATGGAACGCTATGCGCCGACCTACAAGGATCTGGCCTCGCGCGATGTGGTGTCGCGCTGCATCACCATGGAAATCCGCGAAGGCCGCGGCGTGGGCGAGCACAAGGACCACATGTTCCTGAACCTGATGCACCTGCCGCCGGAAAGCCTGGCCGAGCGTCTGCCGGGCATCTCGGAATCGGCCAAGATCTTTGCTGGCGTCGACGTGACGCGCGAGCCGATCCCGATCCTGCCGACCGTTCACTACAACATGGGCGGCATCCCGACCAACTACTGGGGCGAGGTGCTGAACCCGACCGAGGATGCTCCGGACGCGACCTTCCCTGGCCTGATGGCTGTGGGCGAGGCCGGTTGCGCTTCGGTGCATGGGGCGAACCGTCTGGGCTCGAACTCGCTGATCGACCTAGTGGTCTTTGGCCGCGCCGCCGCGATCCGCGCCGGTCAGGTTGTCGACCGCGACTCGCCGATCCCGGTCACCAATACGGAATCGGTCGACAAGGCGCTGGACCGCTTCGACCGCATCCGTAACGCGAACGGTTCGATTTCGACCGCCGAGCTGCGTCTGGAGATGCAAAAGACCATGCAGGCCGATGCCGCCGTCTTCCGCACCGACGCCACGCTGGCCGAGGGCATGGAGAAGATGAAGGTCATCGCCGCCAAGATGGATGACCTGAAGGTCACCGACCGCAGCCTGATCTGGAACAGCGACCTGATGGAAACGCTGGAACTGACCAACCTGATGCCGAACGCGTTGGCGACCATCGTCGGCGCCGAGGCACGTAAGGAAAGCCGCGGCGCCCATGCCCATGAGGACTGGCCCGAGCGGGATGATGCCAACTGGCGCAAGCACTCGCTTGCGTGGATCGAAGGCAACGATGTTAGACTGGCCTATCGCCCCGTCCATCTCGAGCCTCTGACCACGGCCGAGGAAGGCGGGATCGATTTGAAAAAAATCGCACCCAAAGCGAGGGTTTATTGATGCGTCTTCCTCTTGTCCTGACCGTTGCCGCGCTGGCCCTTTCGGGCTGCGTGGTGCAAGGCCCGACGACCGCGCCGGCACCCGTGCCGCAGGTCCAGCCGCCGAAACCCGCGCCCGATGCGGCCGTGCGCTCGAATGCGCGCGTCGTCATCAACCGCGAGATGGCCAAGCGCCTGCCGGGTGCGAATGTCGCGCCCTATACCGATTGCGTGATCCAGAACGCGACCACGGCCGAACTGGCCGGCATCGCGGATTCGGGCGCGACCGGGGCCAGCGATGCGGTGGCCTCGATCGTCAGCCGTCCCTCGACGACGCAATGCATCGCGGGTGCGGCAGCCGCGGCCAAGACGGCCGCCTGATGGCAGGGCGCGGCGCGCTGATGGCCCTGATCCCCGGCTTTCTGGGGATGGCCGCCTGCGCGCCGGTGCCGGTCGAACAGGCCGAGCGGAACTGCCTTCAGGCCGCCCGCGACGCCACCGGACCCCGCACCGAGATCGGTCTGGGGTTGGGATCGGGCGGCTATCGCAGCGGCTATGTCGGCTTCGAGGTTTCGTCGGATTACCTTTACGGGCGCGATCCCGCCGAGGTGTTCGACGCCTGTGTCCGTCGCCGCTCGGGCCAGCCGCCTAAGCGGCCGCTACAAGAACAACCGGGCTGGAGCGCGTGATGTCGCCCCTCAGCCATGCTACCCAGCCTACCGCATGACGGCGGTCTGACCACCAGGAGTTACCCAATGGTCCAACTTACCCTTCCCAAGAACAGCCGCATGCGGGTCGGCAAGACCTGGCCCAAGCCCGAAGGCGCCAAGAACGTTCGCCGCTTCAATATCTACCGCTGGGACCCGGATACCGGGGAAAACCCCCGCATCGACACCTATTTCATCGATCTCGATAAATGCGGCCCGATGGTTCTGGACGCGCTGATCAAGATCAAGAATGAGATCGACCCGACCCTGACCTTCCGCCGGTCCTGCCGCGAGGGGATCTGCGGCTCCTGCGCGATGAACATCGACGGCGGCAACCGTCTGGCCTGTATCTTTGGCATCGACGAAGTGACCGGCAAGGACGTGAACATCTATCCGCTGCCGCATATGCCGGTGGTCAAGGACCTGATCCCGGACCTGACCCATTTCTATGCCCAGCACGCCTCGGTGAACCCCTATCTGATCACCGAGACGCCGACCCCGGACAAGGAATGGCGCCAGTCGATCGAGGACCGCAAGAAGCTGGACGGTCTGTATGAATGCGTCATGTGCGCGTCCTGCTCGACCTCGTGCCCCAGCTACTGGTGGAACGGCGACCGTTACCTCGGGCCAGCGGCGCTTCTGCACGCCTATCGCTGGATCATCGATTCGCGCGATGAAGCGACCGGTGAGCGTCTGGATGCGCTGGAAGATCCCTTCAAGCTCTATCGCTGCCACACGATCATGAACTGCACGAACACTTGCCCGAAGGGTCTGAACCCGGCCAAGGCAATTGCTTCGATCAAGCACATGATGGTCGATCGCATCGTCTGATTTGCCATCAGGGCATGGCCGCTATGCGGCCAATTGCCCAGGAAATCGCGGCGCCGCACTGGATTTCGGTGCGGCGCGACGCTATCTGACCGGGCAGGGAGGATTGGATTCGTTCGATCCCGGAGCTGCCAGATGACGACCCCCGAGACCCTGAAAGACGCCGCCAAGATCGCCGTGCTGAACCGTGCCGCCGCCCCGGCTGCGACCGAAGCCATGGCCGTCCTTGAACAGATGTATGGCTATTTCAGCTTTGAACCGCTGCCCTATGAGGCTGCAGAAGAACGCCTCGCCGCCTGATTGCGACGAATGGTTGATGATGATGGCGCGGCTTTTCGGCCGCGCTTTTGTCATTTCCCCGTGCTGCCCTGCCGGGTATTCGTGAAACGGTGAGTGTCACGCGGTTGGATTGATATTCACCGTTTTTCAAATACCCATGCCGAGCTTTCCGCAGGCGCGGCGGTCAGAACTCGATCGGTGCCATCACCACGGGCTCGATCACCTCGACACCGGGTAGGCCCGCCTTCAAGGCATCGGCTGACTGCTCCAGCAGCGGGAAGGTCTTGTAATGGCAGGGGATCACGGTCTTGAAGTTGAAGTATTTCCGTGCCGCCCATGCGGCGCGCTTCATGTCCATGGTGAAATGACCGCCCGCTGACAGGATGCCGATATCGGGCTGGTGATATTCGCCCATCCAGCCCATATCGGCCATGATGTCGGTATCGCCCGAGACATAGATCACATGGCCCTCGCCCGCGATCATGTAGCCGGATTCGTGACCGGCATAGATCGGGCCCTCATTGCCTTCGAGCGATGAGGAGTGGCTGGCATTCACCATGGTGACCTTGGCCCCGCCCAGATCGACCGTGCCGCCCTTGTTGAAGCCGACCCCCTGGATGCCCTGATGGGTTTCCCAGGTGCTGATCAGGTCATAGATGCCGACAACCGGGATTTTCAGCTCGCGCGCGATGGTCAGCGTGTCACCGGTATGGTCGCCATGTCCGTGGGTCAGCAGGATATGGGTGGCACCCGCAATGGCCTGATCGCGGCTCTCGGCGGGAAAGACCGGATTGCCGGACAGCCAGGGGTCGATCAGGATCACGGCGTTCTCGATCTCAAGCCGGAAGCCGGAATGGCCAAGCCAGGTCAGTTTCATGGGGAGGGTTCCTTTCCTTCGCCGTGGCATCCTGCCAAGCGGTGCCGCCGTCGTAAAGTTCCATGCGGGGCAGGGCCTCCCGGCGCTTGCCCCGACCCGGCGCGGGGGGTAAACCCACGCCCAAGCGAAAAGGAGCCCCCATGTCGATCACAGAGGACGAAGCCCGCAAGGTCGCGCATCTGGCGCGCATCGCGGTTGCTGATGCGGACCTGCCGGCCTTGGCGCAGGAGCTGAATGGCATCCTGCATTTCATGGAACAATTGAACGAGGTCGATGTCGAGGGTGTCGAGCCCATGACCGGCGTCGAGCCGATGCGCCTGAAGCGGCGCGAGGATGTCGTCACCGACGGCGAACAGCAGGATCTGGTCCTGAAGAACGCGCCCGATGCGCGTGAAGGCTTCTTTGCCGTGCCGAAGGTGGTGGAATGAGCGATCTGAACAAACTGACCATTGCCGGGGCTCGCGACGCGCTGGCCAAGGGCGAAACCACCGCGGTCGAACTGACCGAGGCCTGCATTTCGGCGATCGAGGGCTCGGGGGCGCTGAACGCCTTCGTCCATAACACGCCCGAGATGGCGCGTGACATGGCTGCTGCCGCCGATGCGCGGATCAAGGCGGGCGATGCCAAGGCCATGACCGGGATTCCGGTTGGCGTGAAGGATCTGTTCTGCGTGAAAGGCGTGCCCAGCCAATCGGCCAGCCGCATCCTTGAAGGCTTCGTCCCGCAATATGAATCGACCGTGACCCAGAACCTATGGGATCAGGGCGCGGTCATGCTGGGCAAGCTGAACCAGGATGAGTTCGGCATGGGCTCCTCGACCGAGAACAGCGTTTACGGCCCGACCGTCAACCCGTGGAAACTGGGTGATGGCGTGGACCGGACGGCAGGTGGCTCCTCGGGCGGCTCGGCGGCGGCGGTAGCGGCGGATCTGTGCCTTGCCGCGACCGCGACCGATACCGGTGGTTCGATCCGCCAGCCTGCGGCATTCACCGGCACGGTGGGCCTGCGCCCGACCTATGGCCGGGTCAGCCGCTGGGGCGTGATCGCCTATGCCTCGTCGCTGGACCAGGCCGGGCCGATCACCAAGACGGTGCGCGATGCGGCGATCATGCTGGGCGCGATGGCCTCGGTCGATGCCAAGGATTCGACCAGCGCCGACCGTCCGGTTCCGGATTACGAATCCGCCCTGACCGGCGACATCCGCGGCAAAAAGATCGGTATCCCGAAGGAATATCGCATCGACGGCCTGTCGGACGAAATCGACGGGCTGTGGTCGCGCACCGCGGAAATGCTGCGCGATGCCGGGGCCGAGGTGGTCGATATCAGCCTGCCGCATGCGAAATACGCGCTGCCCGCCTATTACGTCATCGCTCCGGCCGAGGCATCCTCGAACCTCGCGCGCTATGACGGCGTGCGCTATGGCCGCCGCGCCAAGCTGGGCGCAGGCGATGGCGTGGTCGAGATGTATGAGCGCACCCGCGCCGAAGGCTTTGGCCCCGAGGTCCAGCGCCGCGTCATGGTCGGGACCTATGTCCTGTCGGCAGGCTTCTACGACGCCTATTACAACCGTGCCCGCAGGGTCCGCGCGCTGATCAAGCGCGATTTCGATCAGGCCTATGCCGCCGGGATCGACGCGATTCTGGCGCCGACCACCCCCAGCGCGGCCTTTGGTCTGGGCACGGCGGATAAAAGCAATCCGGTCGAGATGTATCTGAACGACGTCTTTACCGTCACGCTGAACCTTGCCGGTCTGCCGGGGATTTCGGTTCCCGTGGGTCTGGACAAGCAGGGTTTGCCGCTTGGAATGCAACTGATCGGACGTCCTTGGGACGAGGGTGGGCTGTTGAACCTTGCGCAATCACTGGAAACTGCGGCAGGATTTGCATCAAAACCGGCGCGCTGGTGGTAAGCAGCCCGGAACTGGAGGGTGCGTGATGCAACGACTGGCGATCCTGACCATGCTGGCCTCGGTTCTGGCGGTGGCGGGCTGTAACGAGAATACCGGCTGGAATCCGAATTACAGCGCGATCCGCAATGGGACGCCCTATGCGGCCTATTTGCAGAAGCGTGAGGTCGCATTGGTCGGGCAGGGTCCTGTTCCGCAGGTGATCCCGGTCCAACTGCCAGCCAACGCCCCTTCGGTTCTGGATCTGGGTGCAACGCCCACCTCGACCACGCCCGCCAAGGCCGTTCTGGTCGAGGGCAGCCGCGCGCCTGTCACCACCACTGGTCCCTATGCCGGGACCACGCCGGTTCTGGTGAAATACGCCCATCAGGAACAGCAAAATCCCGGCACGTCGCTTTACAAGCGGACCGGCGGTTCGGTCGCGCAATCGGCGCGGCTGTGCAGCAACTATCCTTCGGTCGATGCGGCGCAGCGCGGCTTCATCGCCAATGGTGGGCCGCTTCTGGACCCGCGTGGCATGGACCCGGACGGGGACGGCTTCGTCTGTGGCTGGGACCCGCGCCCGGTCAGGCAGTCGAACGGGCTTTGAGCCCTTCGCCCAATCACGGCGACCGGCGCGGGCAGCGCCCGGAACTGGTCGTCCTGCACTATACCGGCATGGCGGATGGGCCATCGGCCCGGGCGCGTCTATGCGACCCGGAAGCCGAGGTCAGCGCCCATTGGCTGATCCATGAGGACGGCGCGACCGAGGCCTTGGTCCCCGAGGATCGCCGGGCTTGGCATGCCGGGGCTGGAAGCTGGCGGGGGCGTGAGGATGTGAACTCGCGTTCCATCGGGATTGAGCTGGTCAATCCCGGCGACCGGCCCTTTCCCGAACCTCAGATGGCGGCGCTGGAAGCATTGTTGCCTTTGATCATGGCGCGCTGGGATATTCCCGCCGCCGCGATCATCGCTCATTCCGACATGGCCCCGGATCGCAAGATCGATCCCGGTCCGCGTTTCGACTGGCGCAGGTTGGCCCTGCAGGGGCTGGCCGACTGGCCGAAAGCGCCGGGACCGGACCTGCCGCTAACCGCCAGCCTGACCACCATCGGCTATCCCGACAGCCCGGTTGCGCTGTCGGCCTTTCGCCTGCGCTTCCGTCCCTGGGCCGATGGCCCTGAGGATGCCACCGACCGCAGCTTGGCTGCGGGTCTGGCGGCTCAGCGGTAAAGTGCCGCGATCCTTCGGGCCTCGTCCTGCAAGCCATAGGGCGGGTTCAGCACGAACATGCCCGAGCCAACCATGCCGTGACCGGGCCGCGCGGGCGGGAAACGCACCTCTGAGAGCAGTGCCTGGGGGTGGTCCTTCATCAGGGCGCGAACCATCGGGGCCTGCCGGTCATCGGTCAGGATCGGATACCACAGCGCGATGACGCCGACGTTCCATTTGCGATGCAGCAGCCCGATCTGGCGGGGAACCGCGTCGTAATCGGCCTTGACCTCATAGCTGGGGTCGATCAGCAGCAGCCCACGACGCGGCATCGGCGGGCAAACCGCCTGCGCCATCGCGAAGCCGTCCTGCTTGTGCAGATAGGCAAAGCCGCCGACGCGGGACAGGGCCTCATGCTCGGCCGGGTGCAGCTCGGCCAGATGGGCATTGTCCTCGGGGCGCAGGAAGTAGCGCGCGATCAGCGGTGAGCCAGGATAGGCATTCGGCCCGTGCATATGGCGGATCTGCTCCAGCGCGGCTTGCAGCGGGTGATCCTGGGGCAACCAGTTTTCGGCCAGCGCCCGGGTGATGCCAGCGCGTGCCTCCCCGGTCTTTTCCGATTCCGGGCCGGACAGGTCGTAAAGACCGCGCCCAGCATGGGTTTCGATATAGCTCAGGGCTTTTGGCTTGGCGGTCAGGTAATCCAGCATCCACGCAAGCAGCGCGTGCTTGTGCAGGTCGGCCAGATTCCCGGCGTGATAGGCGTGCTGATAGGACAACATGTCCCGGCAATATCCGTCTTGTGCAGAAATGAAAAGCGGCGGTGCCCAGGGAGGAGGAGGGGCACCGCCGCGTAACGCCGGCCCAGGGAGGAGGAGGGGCCGCGTATGGGGTGCGGTCCATGGCAGGGAGGAGGAGCCATCGACCGCGAGCAGACGACCCAGGGAGGAGGAGGGGCCGTCGCATTCGAATTTCCCGAACGGTGGTTTTTCGGCGGCACCCTCAGGGAGGAGGAGGAGGGTGCCGCCTGAACCGCGAAGCCCAGGGAGGAGGAGGGGCTTCACCGTATAAGGTCGGCGACACCCTCAGGGAGGAGGAGGAGGGTGTCGCCTGAACTGCAAGGCCCAGGGAGGAGGAGGGGCCTTACGGTATAAGGTCGGTGGCACCCTCAGGGAGGAGGAGGAGGGTGCCACCTGAACTGCGAAGCCCAGGGAGGAGGAGGGGCTTCACGGTATTAGGGCGGCGACATCCTCAAGGGAGGAGGAGGAGAGGATGCCGCCTGAACCCGGACCCAAGGGAGGAGGAGAGGGTCGGGTATTCTATTCTTTTATTTCGACCCCCAGGCGGCTTCGTAAGCCACGCTGCGGATCATCGAGCGGTTGATCCCCAGATCGGCAAGCTCGCGACCAGTCAGGTCGTTCAGCTCGCGCACGGTCTGGCGAAACAGCGCCCGGCGAGAGAAGTAATCGCGCAGATCGGCCAGAAGGTTCCCGAAACGTCCTTCGGCAACTTCGTTTTTGCGAGCCGCGCCTTGGTTAAGTTCGATAACAGCCATATCAACCACTCTTACATCGTGTGAACTTCGGAAAAGCCCGTCGTTCTATTAGGGCGAACATGCTCTTTCTGCTGCAAATGCACAAGAGACGGGGGCGTGATGCTGCTATGCAGAAACGGAATGGCTTTCGATTAACGGGGTCGCAAATCCTTCATAACTATTAACTTTTTCTGAAGTCATTGGTTCAGTATCAACGAAACCATGATAATCCGGCGCAAGTTGCGCTAGGTTTCAGTGGGTTATCACGACCAATCGGGCCGTGCTTGCCGAGGGCAGTCAAAATTGACATGCTGCGGACGCTTTGAATTCCGGGGGTCGAAATGACGATATCACGAGAACGTGTGCTTTCCGAACTGCAACAGATCGCGGTTCCGGGGGGCGGGAATCTGGTTTCGGCCGACCTCGTGCGCGCACTTTCCATTGAAAACGGCACGGTTCGATTCGTCATCGAAGCCGCCGATGCCGATGCCGCCCGTGCCATGGCGCCCGTCGAGGCCGAGGCCGAACGCCGTCTGCGGGCGATTCCCGGTGTTGAAAAGGTGCAGATCGTCATGACTGCCCCCGCCGGGCCGCGCCGCGCGCCCCCTGCCGGGGCCGAAGTCGTTGCGCGCTCTGGTCAGGGTGAGCCGCCGCCCAGCCTCAAGATCGGTCGCCACCCGACCCCGCAGGCCGGACCCGCGCCGGTCAGCGGCGTTGCCCGCATTCTTGCCATCGGTTCGGGCAAGGGCGGCGTTGGTAAATCAACCCTGACCTCGAACCTCGCGGTGGCGCTGGCGCGCGCCGGCCGTCGGGTGGGCTTGCTGGATGCCGATATCTACGGTCCCTCGCAGCCGCGCATGCTGGGTCTGACCGGGCAGCGCCCGACCAGCGAGGGCGACATGATCCAGCCCCTGCATGCCCATGGCGTCACCGTCATGTCGCTGGGCCTGATGATGAAGGAAGGCGAGGCCGTGGTCTGGCGCGGCCCGATGCTGATGGGCGCGCTGCAGCAGATGCTGGGTCAGGTGAATTGGGGCGAGCTGGACGTGCTGTTGGTGGACCTGCCGCCCGGCACCGGCGATGTGCAACTGACGCTGTGCCAGAAGGCGCAGGTCAGCGGCGCGATCATCGTCTCGACCCCTCAGGACGTGGCGCTGATCGACGCCCGCCGTGCCATCGACATGTTCAACAAGCTGAAGACGCCGGTTCTGGGTCTGGTCGAGAACATGTCCACCTATATCTGCCCGAATTGCGGCCATGAGGCGCATCTGTTCGGTCATGGCGGCGTCGCCGCCGAGGCGCAGCAGCTGGGCCTGCCCTTCCTGGGTGAGATTCCGCTGAACCTTGAGGTGCGTCTGGCGGGCGATGGCGGCACACCGATCGCGGCGACGGACGGCCCGGTCTCGGACGCTTTCACGCGTCTGGCACAGCGGCTGATTGGCGGCGGGATGGCCTGAGGCCGATTCGCCCATAGGTAGAATAAGGCAAGGGGCCCGGCGCGGCCCCTTTGTCATGCCCGACATCCGGGATCATCGGCTGGGAATTCACGGGAATGAGGCGGGAATCACGAATCACCGTGGCGTGAGCCAATGTGAGTTGCCGGAATTTACCGCGAATCCCGAAGCGCGCAGCCGGCCCTGATAACGGCTATCCCGGCGCTTGGCAGCCCGTTTCATCCGCTTTCTGGGAAAATGTGGGATTTTTGCCGCAGCTATTTTTAACTACCATATGTAGTGGTCTGGTCCCGCAAGAATTCCAAACCTTCCATTTGTGAATCTGAGGTGACAATTCGTTCCCCCGGATTCGACGGGCGGAACCCCGCCAAGACAGGGTTTCGCGCCAAACAAACCCATTGCGTCCCATGCAATCCCATGTCATCCCTTTCATCACGGAAACGGGCTTCAAGGGGCAACAAGACCCCGAAGGCGACAAGCAGGCTTCATACAGGCAACCCGCTTCCGAAACGGCCCTGTGGCGCGCGAGCAGCACCTCCCCCAGGTGGCGCAAACACAGGATCGATCCCCGAAACTACGGGGCCCAGAGATGGGAACGAGGGCGGCGGATCGGGCAGTGGCAGCAGCCCGATCCGCCCTTTCCATTTTCAGAAGACCGGAAAGGTCGGGACAGTGGAAGGAGTGCGGGCCAGTGGCGCGCAGCAGGTTCAGAGGATCCGAGGAGGTCAAGGTCGACGCGAAAGGTCGCGTTTCGATCCCGGCCAAATTCCGACGGGTCTTTGAAGCCTGTGACGACGACTGGGGCACCGGCAAGCGGGCGCGTCTGGTCATCGTGTTCGGCACCCGCGACTGGAAACATCTTCAGCTTTTCACCATGCAGGCGATGGAAGAGATCGATCAGCAGATCTCGGAACTTCCGCGCGGCAGTGCCGAACGCAACCTGCTTGAAAACATCTATTACGGACATGCGGAAGAAACCGAGATCGATAATGACGGTCGTCTTGTGCTGCCGCAGAAGCTGCGCGACAGGATCGGCCTGAGCGACAGCGCCTTCTTCATCTCATCGGGTGACAGCCTCAAGGTCTGGAGCCCCACGAATTACGAAGCGCAGGAGAGCGCCCTGGAAGACCTCGTCCCCAATTTCGAACCGGGCGCCGACCCGCTTTCCCTGCTGTCCTCAGCACCCAAGGCCGAGGCCTAGGATGTCGAGCGTGGATGATCCCCATATCTCGGTTCTGCTTGGCCCGCTTCTGCGGGCAGTGGCACCTGTTTCCGGCACCTGGGTCGATGGCACTTTCGGCGCGGGCGGCTATGCGCGCGGGCTTCTGGCACAGGGCGCGGACAAGGTCATCGGCATCGACCGCGATCCTTCGGTGTTCAGCATGGCGCAGGAATGGGCCGGGGAATATGGCGACCGCCTGAAGCTGGTCGAGGGCACGTTTTCCGACCTCGACGCGCTGGCGGGTGAGCAGGTCGATGGCGTCGTGCTGGATCTGGGCGTCAGCTCGATGCAGCTGGATCAGGCCGAGCGCGGCTTTTCGTTCATGCGCGATGGGCCGCTGGACATGCGGATGGGCGGCGACGGGCCGACGGCGGCCGATCTGCTGAACACCATGCCCGAGCAGGTCATTGCCGATGTGCTGTATCTGTACGGTGAAGAGCGCGCCTCGCGCCGGATCGCCAAGGCCATCGTGGCCGCGCGCCCGCTGAGCCGCACCGGGCAGCTTTCGGATATTGTCGGTGGCTGCCTGCCTCGGCCCAAGCCCGGCCAAAGCCATCCCTCGACCCGGACCTTTCAGGCGATCCGCATCTGGGTGAATGACGAATTCGGCCAGTTGGTCGCGGGCCTGTCGGCTGCCGAACGCGCGCTTCGTCCCGGCGGCAAGCTGGCCGTGGTCAGTTTCCATTCGCTTGAGGACCGGATCGTCAAGCGCTTCATGCAGACGCGCTCGAACAGCGCCGGGGGTGGCAGCCGTCATGCGCCGGAAGTGGCGCAGGACGAAGCGGCCTTTACCCTGCCGTTCCGCCGTGCCATCGGCCCGGATGACTCCGAACTGGCCGCCAACCCGCGTTCGCGCTCGGCGCTGCTGCGGGTCGGGATCAGGACAACGGCCCCCGCGGGTCGGGTCGATTCCCAGATGCTGGGCCTGCCCCGGCTGAGTGAAAGGGGGGTCTGATGCGCTCGGTCCTGTATCTGCTGACAACCTTGGCAGTGATGGGAATGGCGTTCTGGGCCTATCGCGAGAATTACAGCACGCAGGCCGCGCTGACCGAAATGGGATCAGTCCAGCGCGAGATCGCCACGCTCCGCGAGGATCTGGGCGTGCTGCGCGCTGAATGGGCCTTTCTGAACCGGCCCGACCGGCTGCAGGATCTGGTCAACCTGAACTTCGACAAGCTCAAGCTGATGCCCTTTGATTCCAGCCAGTATGTCGATGTGGTGCAGGTCAGCTTTCCCACACCGAAACCGGCGGCCGCGCCGCTTGATCCGCTGGGGCTGCTCACCAGCCCGGACAATGTGCCCGTCGAACGTCCCGCGGGCTTCCCGCCCATCAGACCACAGGAGAGGACGCCATGATCCGCACCCCCCTGCGACCTCTGGCGCGCATCCTTCGCGCCCGCGAAACCGGCGAGAATCCCGACGCGATCGAGGCCGAGAACCTCGCCCAGCGTCACGCGGTCATTCAGGACGGGGCGCGGAACCGCGCGCAGGGCCGGCTGTTCATCATGGCGATGGCCTTTGTCGCGGCCTTCGCCACCGTGGGCATTCGCATGGGTGCGATGGCCGCCAGCCAGCCCAGCGAGCCGCGCGCGCAGGCGACGGGCGCGCAGATCATCTCGCAGCGGGCAGACATCACCGACCGTCATGGCCGCGTGCTGGCGACGAACCTGCTGACTCATTCGCTTTATGCCCATCCCCGGCAGATGGTCGATCCCAATGCCGCCGCCGAAAAGCTGGCCGCGATCTTTCCCGACCTGAATGCCGAGCGGTTGAAAGAGGATTTTTCGGGCAAGCGTAGCTTCCTTTGGATCAAGAAGAAGATCTCGCCCGAGCAGATGCAGGCCGTCCATGACATTGGCGAGCCGGGCCTGCTGTTCGGTCCGCGCGAAATGCGCCTTTACCCCAATGGCCGCATCGCCAGTCACATCCTTGGCGGCTCGACCTTTGGCAAGGAAGACGTGGCCAGCGCCGAGGTGGTCGGCGTCGCCGGCGTCGAGAAGGCCTTTGATCGCTGGCTGCGCGATCCGGCCAATGACGGCGCGCCGCTTAGCCTGTCGGTGGACCTGACCGTTCAGGCCGCGATGGAGGAGATGCTGTCGAACGGCATGAAGGTCATGCAGGCCAAGGGTGCCACCGGCATCCTGATGGAGGTCAAGACCGGCGAGATCGTCGCCATGGCCAGCCTGCCGGATTTCGATCCGAATGACCGTCCGCGTCCGCTGCTTACCGGCGACCCGTCGGACAGCCCGCTGTTCAATCGCGCGGTGCAGGGCCAGTATGAGCTTGGCTCGACCTTCAAGATTTTCCCGGTGGCGCAGGCGCTGGACCTCAAGCTGGTCAACGCCAACACGATGATCAACGCCAATGCTCCGATGCGGATCGGTAAGTATCTGATCAACGAATTCCGCAATCACAATTACGGCACGCTGTCGGTGACCGATATCATCGTGAAATCCTCGAACGTGGGGACGGTGCGGGTTGCGCAACTGCTGGGCGCCGAACGTCAGCGCGATTTCCTTGAGCGTCTGGGCTTCTTTGAGCCGACCCCGGTCGAAATGAGCGAGGCCCCGACCGGCAAGCCGCTGGTGCCCAAGCGTTGGCCTGCCGTTACCTCGGCCACCGTGTCCTTTGGCCACGGTCTGGCCGCCAGCCCGCTGCATCTGGCCACCGCCTATGCCACCATCGCCAATGGCGGCAAGCGCGTCTCGCCGACCTTGGTGCATGAGCGGAGCCGTAAGGAGGGCGAGCAGGTCCTGTCGCCGCAGGCCGCGCAGACCGCCGTGCAATTGCTGCGTCAGGTCGTCGTCCGGGGCAGCGGTCGCAGCGCCAATGTCGAGGGCTACGAGGTTGCCGGCAAGACCGGTACCGCCGACAAGCCGCGCCCCACGGGTGGCTATTACAAGAACAAGGTGGTCTCGACCTTTGCCTCGGTCTTCCCGGCCAGCAACCCGGAATATGTGCTGGTGGTGTCACTGGATGAGCCGACTTCGACCGGTGCGGGCGGCGAAAGCCGCACCGCCGGCGCGACCTCGGCCCCCGTCGCCGGAGAGATGGTTCGTCGCCTCGCGCCGCTTCTGGGCCTGCGCCCGATCACCGAGACCCCGCTTCCCGTGGTTGAACGCCCGCTGGCGGATGGGATAAAGCTCGTCTCGAACTGAGAAACGAGGTTTCCGTGACTGACCGGGCCATGCGACTGTCCCTTCTGGGGCTACGAGGGGACAAGGGGCGCGACCCCGATGTGACGGGAATCAGCGTCGATTCACGCGAGACAAGGCCCGGACATCTGTTCGCGGCCCTGCCGGGATCGGCACGTCACGGGGGCGAGTTCATCCAATATGCGCTGCGACAGGGGGCAGGCGCGATCCTGACCGACCGTCAGGGCGCGGACATTGCCGCGGCCGAGCTGGCTGCATCCGACGCCGCGCTGGTCGTGGCCGAAGACCCGCGCGCGGCGCTGGCAGGGGCTGCGGCCCTGTGGTTCGCGGCTCAGCCGGAAACCATGGTCGGAATCACCGGCACCTCGGGCAAGACCTCGGTCGCCACCTTCACCCGGCAGATCTGGCAAGAACTGGGGCATAAGGCGATCAGCCTTGGCACGATGGGGGTGCAGGGCGACTATCAGTCGAAACTGGCGCATACGACGCCCGATCCCCTGACCCTTCACCGCGTTCTGGCCGAGGCCGCAGCGGCGGGGGTCACCCATGCCGCGATGGAGGCAAGTTCCCACGGGCTGGATCAGCGGCGTCTGGACGGGGTCAGGCTAAAGGCCGGTGGCTTCACCAATTTCAGCCAGGACCATCTGGATTACCACAAGGACTTCGACGACTACTTCTCCGCCAAGGCTCTGCTTTTCAACCATATTCTGGATGAAGGCGCAGGCGCGGTCATCAATATCGACGATCCGCGCGGACGCCAGATGGCCCAGATCGCGCGGGATCGCGGGCTGGCCCTGACCACTGTCGGACGCGACGGCGCGGCGGATCTGCGCATTCTTGGTCAGCGCTATGACGCGACCGGGCAGGATCTGCGTTTCAGCTGGCAGGGACAGGCGCATCTGATCCGCCTGTCGCTGATCGGCGGTTTTCAGGCCGAAAACGTGCTGGCCGCCGCTGGTCTGGTGATCGCGGCGGGCGATGATCCGTCGCGGGTCTTTGACACGCTGCCGCAACTGACCACGGTGCGTGGCCGGATGGAACTGGCCGCGATGCGCGACAATGGCGCGGCGGTGTTTGTCGATTACAGCCACAAGCCGGGGGCATTGGCCTCGGCACTGCAATCCCTGCGTCCGCATGTGATGGGCCGCATCATCGTGGTCTTTGGTGCGGGTGGCGACCGTGATCGTCTGAAACGCCCGCTGATGGGCGAGGCGGCGCGCGAATTCGCCGATCTGGTCTTTGTCACCGACGACAACCCGCGCAGCGAAGACCCGGCCGCGATCCGCGCCGAGGTCATGGCCGGTGCAGGCCCCGAGGCCATCGAGGTCGGCGACCGGGCCGAGGCGATCCTGCGCGGTGTCGATGCCCTGCAACCCGGCGACGCGCTGTTGATCGCGGGCAAGGGCCACGAGACCGGCCAGATCATCGGCAATGACATTTATCCCTTTGATGACGCAGAGCAGGCCTCGGTTGCCGTGGCGGCGCTGGATGGCAAGATATGACGCTTTGGACTTCGCAGGACGCGGTTGCCGCAACCGGGGGCCGCGCCACCCGTGATTTCGTGATCACCGGCGTTTCCATCGACACCCGGACCATCCAGCCCGGTGATCTGTTCGTGGCGCTGGCCGCTGCGCGGGATGGGCATGATTTTGTGGCGCAGGCGCTGGAAAAGGGCGCGGGCGCGGCTTTGGTCAGCCGCATCCCCGAAGGCATCGCGGATGACGCGGCCCTGCTGGTCGTGCCCGATGTGCTGGAGGCGCTTGAGGCGCTTGGCCGCGCCGGTCGCGCGCGCATGCAGGGCAAGGTCATCGCCATCACCGGTTCGGTGGGCAAGACTTCGACCAAGGAAATGGCCCGCATCGCGCTGGCCGGGCAGGGGCGCATCCACGCCGCCGAGGCCAGCTACAACAACCATTGGGGTGTGCCGCTGACGCTGGCGCGGATGCCTGTCGACACCGATTTCGCCATTATCGAGATCGGCATGAACCATCCCGGCGAGATCGAGCCTTTGGCCCGTCTGGCCCGCCCGCATGTCGCCATGATCACCACCGTCGCCGCCGCCCATCTTGAGGCTTTCGGCGCGATCGAGGGCATCGCCCACGAAAAGGGCGCAATCTTCCGGGGGCTACTGCAACCCGGTACGGCCATTGTGCCCGAGGATCTGCCCGTGACCCAGATCCTGCGCGATTGTGCCGACGATTCGGGGGCCATCGTCATCGGCTTTGGCCAGCAGGGCATGGCCCGCCCGATCAAGGCCGAGACGGTCGACGGCGTGACGCAGGTCCGGGCGCGGGTGCTGGGCGAGACGATCGATTTCACCCTGGCCAGCGCCGGCACGCATTTCGTGATGAACGCGGTCGGTGTGCTGGCGGCACTGGGGGCCGCAGGGGCCGATGTCGCGGTCGCTGCCAAGGCGCTGTCCGACTGGCGGCCGCCGCTGGGTCGCGGCGCGGTCGAGGATCTGGACGGTCTGCGCCTGATCGACGACGCCTATAACTCCAACCCGACCTCGCTTTCGGCCGGACTGGCAACGCTGGCCCGGCTGACCGGGGGGCGCCGCGTGGCGATTCTTGGCGACATGCTGGAGCTTGGCCCCGATGAGATCGCCATGCATCGCGGCATGGCGGATGACCCGGCCATGGCCTCGGTTGATGTGGTTCATACCGCCGGGCCGCGCATGCGTGCCCTGCACGACGCGCTGCCCGAGGCGCGCCGCGGCATCCATGCCGAGACCGCAGCAGAGCTGGCCGCGCGGGTCGGAGAGCTGGCAGGCCTCGGCGATATCGTGCTGGTCAAGGGCTCGAAATCCTCGAAAGTCTCGACAGTGGTTGACGCCCTGCGGCGGACGCGGCAAAGCACGCCGCCTGGCGAAAGGAACAAGTAATGCTTTACTGGCTTGCGTCCCTCTCTGACGGCGGTGATTTTTTTAACCTTTTCAGGTATATCACCTTCAGGGCGGGCGGCGCTTTCTTCACGGCGCTGATCTTTGGATTTTTCTTCGGCCGACCTCTGATCGACCTCTTGCGTCGCAAGCAGAAAAAGGGCCAGCCGATCCGCGACGATGGCCCGCAGAACCACTTCTCCAAGGCCGGGACCCCGACCATGGGCGGGTTGCTGATTCTGGCGGCGCTGGCCGTCGGCACGCTGCTTTGGGCGCGGCTGGACAATGGCTATGTCTGGATCGTGCTGCTGGTGACGCTGGGCTTCGCGGCGATCGGCTTTGCCGATGACTATGCCAAGGTCACCAAGCAGCACCATGCCGGGCTGTCGGGCCGGGTGCGGCTGTTGATCGGGCTGTGCATCTCGGCGGGCGCTGCAGTGGCTGCGGCCTATCTGCATCCGCCGGCGCTAAGCGGCCAGCTGGCGCTGCCCTTCATGAAGGACGCGCTGCTGAACCTGTCGATCCTGTATGTGCCGTTCTGCGTTCTGGTGATTCTGGGCGCGGCCAATGCGGTGAACCTGACCGACGGTCTGGACGGGCTGGCGATCATGCCGGTGATGATTGCGGCGGCCAGCTTTGCCATCATCGCCTATATGGTCGGCAACGCGAACTTCGCGAATTACTTGGGCGTGCATTTCGTGCCGGGCACGGGTGAGTTGGCGGTCTTTGTCGCGGCGCTGATCGGCGGGGGCTTGGGCTTCCTGTGGTACAACGCGCCCCCGGCTGCGGTGTTCATGGGGGACACCGGCTCGCTGGCTTTGGGCGGTGCGCTTGGCGCCATCGCTGTGGTGACCAAGCACGAGATCGTGCTGGCCATCGTCGGCGGGCTGTTCGTGGTCGAGGCGCTGTCGGTGATCATTCAGGTTCTGTATTTCAAGCGCACCGGAAAGCGGGTCTTCCTGATGGCCCCCATCCACCACCACTTCGAGAAGAAAGGCTGGGGCGAGGCCCAGATCGTGATCCGCTTCTGGATCATCGCGCTGATCCTTGCGCTGATCGGGCTGGCGACGCTGAAGCTACGCTAAGCCCGCCGTTGCGGTGCGCTGAAGCGCACCCTACGATGCTGCGAATGTCCCGTAGGGTGCGCTTCAGCGCACCGTCCCTGAGGTGAAGAATGATTCCCGTCCAAGGCGTCGAAAACCAGACCATCGCCGTGCTCGGCCTTGGCCGCTCCGGCCGCGCCACCGCCGCAGCCCTTGCCGAGGGCGGAGCCACAGTCGTCGTCTGGGACGATGGCGCCGATACCCGCGCTCAGGCCGAAGCCGATGGCATGACCGTCCTCGACCTGACCCGCGACGCGAACTGGGATGGCGTCGCTGCCCTGATCACCAGCCCCGGAATCCCGCATCTTTACCCGAAACCCCACCCGGTCATCGCCAAGGCCTATGAGCTTGGCGTGCCGGTGGACAATGATATCGGCCTGTTCTTCCGCAGCTTTGCGACCCGCGACTGGGACCAGTTCGACACGGCCCCCCGCGTCATCGCCATCACCGGCTCGAACGGCAAGTCGACCACCACCGCGCTGATCCACCATATCCTGAAAGAAGCCGGTCGCCCGACCCAGATCGGCGGCAATATCGGGACCGGTGTCCTGTCGCTGGAACCGGCCATCGATGGCGAGGTGGTGGTGCTCGAACTGTCCAGCTACCAGACCGACCTTGCCCGCGCGCTGACCCCGGACATCGCGGTATTCACCAATCTCTCACCCGACCATCTGGACCGCCACGGTGGCCCCGGTGGTTATTTCGCGGCCAAGCGTCGCCTGTTTGCCGAAGGTGGCCCCGACCGCGCCGTGATCGGCGTCGATGAGGTCGAGGGGCGCTACCTTGCCGACCAACTGGCCATGGGGCCGGCTGACGACCGCGTCATCCGCATCTCCTCGGGACAAAAGCTTGAACGCTTCGGCTGGTCGGTTTTTGCCCGCAAGGGCTTCCTGTCGGAATACCGCAAGGGCCGTCAGGTCGCATCATTGGATCTGCGCGAGGTCACCGGCCTTCCGGGCGAGCACAACCACCAGAACGCCGCTGCTGCCTATGCCGCGATCCGCGCCGTGGGCATTGCCCCGCGCGAGATCGAGCGCGCCTTCCACAGCTTCACCGGCCTTCCGCATCGCAGCCAGACCATCGCCGAAATCGACGGTGTCCGCTGGGTCAATGACAGCAAGGCGACCAATGTCGATGCCGCGGCCAAGGCGCTGACCGCCTTCCAGAACATCCGCTGGATCGCTGGCGGCATGGGCAAGGACGGCGGGATCGAGGCACTGGCGCCGCATCTGGGTCAGGTGGTCAAGGCCTATCTGATCGGCCATTCCGCCCGCGATTTCGCCTTGCAGATCGGCCAGACCCCTTACGAAATCGCGGAAACCATGGATCAGGCCGTCGCCCGCGCGCGCGCCGAGGCCCAGCCGGGTGAAACCGTGCTGCTCGCCCCCGCCGCCGCCAGCTTCGACCAGTACCCCAATTTCGAAAAACGCGGAGAGCATTTCACCGCGCTGGTGCAGGCGCTGAAGCCCTGATTTCACCGTTTCTCAAATACCCGCCACGGCATCGCGGTCGGGCGCAGCGATGAATATGAAAAGGCCCCGGCGCGAACCGGGGCCTTCTTTTTCATGTTCGGGCAGGGATCAGAACGAATAGCCGACGCGGATACCCGCACCCCAAAGCTCGTTGTCATCGGTCTTGCCGACTTCGGTCTTGTTGCCGGAATAGCCGACGCCCAGATCCGCATCACCAAGCTTGGAATAGTTGATCCCGGTCGAGATCTTGATGTTGTCGATCGTATAGATCGCGGCAACCTGGATGCCCTTGCGCCCGTCATAGGGTGCCAGCGGCGAGATCAGCCCGCCCACGCTTGGCTCATAGATGAAGGCGACCGAACCCGACCAGTTCTCGTTGAACTTGCGGCCCACGCCGATGGTGTAGGTGGTGGTGTCTTCCAGCTCGACAAGCGGGATTTCCCCAAGCGGGGTCACGATCGGGAACAGGAAGTTGTCGACCTTGAATTCCGACCATTTCACCCAGCGGATAGAGCCGAACAGCAGCGTGTCCGCAGCCACGCCGGTCTGACCTTCCAGGGTCCAGCTGCGCGGCGTGGTGACCTCGTACGTACCATCCATGGTTACCGGCAGCGGGCCGCCGCTTTCGCTCTGGTCGAAGTCGTGGTCGATCTGCGAGTTATAGGTCAGCGAGACCCGCGCGGCATATTCCGGGATCTCATAGGCAACGCCTGCGACCCAGCCCATGCCCCATGCGCCGTCGATGTCCAGGTTGTAGCCCGCAGTCGACTGATAGCCTGCGCCGTCCAGCGTCACGCCGCCATCGGCATGCGAGGCGCGGATACCGCCATGGACCGAGAAATTGTTCTGGAACTTGTAGCGCAGCACGGCGGTATAGGTGGTCGAGTTCACCTCGACCCGCGTGCCGCCCAGGACCGGCGAGCCGCCATCGGTCGCCAGCGGGTAGCGCAGGTCCGAACCGAAGGGCTGCTCCATGATGAAGGCGCCCGACAGGTTTTCGGTGAACTGGTGCTTGTAGGCGAGGCCATAGAAGCCATAGCCCTGCGCCACGTCTCCGGTCTTGAAGCCCAGAATGTCATGGCCCTGAACGGTCGGGTTGACGCCACCAAAGCTCAGTTCGGCATAATTCCCATTTTCGAACAGAACGGCCAGCGACTGCGGTGCGCGCTCGATTCCCCCTGCCAGTGCCGGGGCCGTGCTGATCAGCAACAGGCCCAGCCCGGTCATCGTGTTTTTCATGTCTTCCTCCCATGCGTGGCCCGTGCGGGGGCCTCAATCGAGCATTTCGCAAGCTTTCCGTTCACGTCAATCTTATCGGGCAGTTGACGCGACGTCGCACCCCCCATTCACATCCTAAGAGTGTGACTGCGGCGCACATACAACAGCCTTTGGAGGGCCGCCGATGCGGCAAACTGACCGCCAGATTCGTTCTGAGGCTGGACATTCCTCGCGGCCCATGAAATGGGAAACTGCCAAACGAACCCCTGATAGGATGCTCCCATGCAGATTCGTGAGGCTCTGACCTTCGACGATGTTCTTCTCGTACCTGCGGCTTCCTCGGTGATGCCCTCGACGGCGGATGTGACGACTTTTGTCACCAAGCAGATCCGGATGAATATTCCGCTGCTCTCCAGCGCGATGGATACGGTCACCGAAAGCCGCATGGCGATTGCCATGGCCCAGGCGGGCGGGATCGGCGTGATCCACCGCAACCTGACTGCCGAACAGCAGGCCGACGAGGTCCGCCGCGTCAAACGCTTCGAATCGGGTATTGTCTATAACCCGATCACCCTGACGCCCAATCAAACCATTGCCGATGCGAAAGCTCTGCAGGAACGCTACAACGTCACCGGCTTCCCGGTCGTGGATGAAACCGGTCGTGTGGTCGGCATCATCACCAACCGCGACATGCGCTTTGCCAGCGACGACCGCACCCCGGTCGGCGCGATCATGACCGGCGACAACCTTGCCATCCTGCACGAGCCCGCCGACCGCGCTCAGGCGATCAACCTGATGAAGGAACGTCGGATCGAGAAGCTGCTGATCACCAATGGTGAAGGCAAGCTTACCGGGCTGCTGACCCTGAAGGATACCGAGCAGTCGGTGCTGAACCCCTTGGCCTGCAAGGACGATCTGGGTCGTCTGCGTGTCGCCGCGGCGTCGACCGTCGGTGAGGAAGGCTATGAGCGCAGCCTCGCGCTGGTCGATGCCGGGGTGGACATGGTGGTGATCGACACCGCGCACGGCCATTCCGAGGGCGTCGCCCGCGCCGTCAGCCGCATCAAGGCCCATTCCAATCAGGTTCAGGTCGTCGCCGGAAACGTCGCCACTGCTGCCGCAGCACGCGCGCTGATCGAGGCTGGCGCTGACGCGATCAAGGTCGGCATCGGGCCGGGCTCGATCTGCACCACCCGCATCGTCGCGGGCGTGGGCGTGCCGCAGCTGACCGCGATCATGGATGCGGTTTCGGGTGCGGGTGACATTCCGGTCATTGCCGATGGCGGCATCAAGTTCTCGGGCGATTTCGCCAAGGCGATCGCGGCGGGCGCAAGCTGTGCCATGGTCGGCTCGGCCATTGCCGGGACCGATGAAAGCCCCGGTGAGGTGATCCTGTATCAGGGCCGCTCGTTCAAATCCTATCGCGGCATGGGCTCGCTGGGTGCCATGGCGCGCGGCTCGGCCGACCGCTACTTCCAGAAGGACGCGGCCTCGGACAAGCTGGTCCCCGAGGGGATCGAGGGTCAGGTTCCCTACAAGGGTTCGGCCGCAGCGGTCATCCACCAGCTGGTCGGTGGTCTGCGCGCCGCGATGGGCTATACCGGCAACGCCACCGTCGCCGAGATGCGCGGCGGCTGCGAATTCGTGCGCATCACCGGGGCGGGGCTGAAGGAAAGCCACGTCCATGACGTGCAGATCACCCGCGAAAGCCCGAACTACCGTCTGGGCTGAGTTTGAAGGGGCGGCTTTGGCCGCCCTTTTTCATTGCGGAAACGGAATCTTAAGCTGTCGCGCCTAGACTGCCCTTGGTATTTCGGGCGGTGGGCATGGCGGCGATCATCCGGTTTCTTGTGCTATGTCTGGCGCTTGCCCTGATTGCGGGGCGGGCGCAGGCGCTGCCTGCTGCCGAGGTCTGCGAATGGGCGGCGATGCAGGCGGCCAGCGAAACCGGCGTTCCCTCGGACATCCTTGGCGCGCTGACCCTGACCGAAACCGGGCGCAGGATGGACGGCGCCGTCCGCCCCTGGGCGTGGAGCGCGAATTCCGAGGGGGAGGGGACATGGTTTGACGACCCCGAATCCGCGATCGCCTTTGCCCATGACCGGCTGGCACAGGGGCGCACCAATCTGGATATCGGGTGTTTCCAGCTGAACTATCGCTGGCACGGCCAGAATTTCGCCTCGGTCGAGCAGATGTTCGATCCGCTGGAAAATGCCCGCTATGCGGCGCGCTTCGTTGCCGGGCTGTTCGCCGAAACCGGTGACTGGCGGCGGGCCGCCGGGGCCTTTCATTCCCGCACAGCTCAACATGCCGACCGCTATCTGGCGCGGTTCGATACCCTGCATCAGATGCTGAACGCGCGCGGTTTTTCCGGCATGAGCGGTTCGCCCGAGACCTATAACCAGTTTGCGTCGATCGCCTCGGGTCAGCGCAAGGCGGTGCGGCAAAGGCTGATGTTGCTGGGGGCGCCGCTGGGCACGGGGGTAACCGGACAGCCGGGTTCCCTGGCAGCCATCGGTCAGGGCAGGGGGGCGACGCTGGTTGCGGCGCGTGGTCCGCTGATTGCCGCTCGGGCCGGCGGGCCGCTATTCGCGCAGGGCCCGCCCGCCGAAGATCCGGCGCTTCGGGATTGACAATGCGGGGCCAAGTGCCTTTTTGGGCGCAACCTCCCAGGAATTGTTATTGCCATGACCCCTGCCGCGCGCGCACAGGCCGCGATTACCATCCTTGACCAGATCCTTGCCGGTGACCCGGCCGAGGCTGCCCTGCTGCGCTGGTCGCGTGCCAGTCGGTTCGCCGGTTCGGGCGACCGTGCCGCAATCCGCGATCTGGTGTTTGACAGTTTGCGGCGGCGACGCTCTCGGGCGGCGCTGGGTGGGGCGCTGACCGGACGCGGTCTGATCCTTGGCATGTGTCGTGAAGATGGCGCCGATCCCGAGTCGATCTTCTCGGGCATCGGGCATGCTCCGGCAGCGCTGGACGATGCGGAACTGGCACAGGCGCGCGCGCCATCGGAAGCCGATGCGTTTGATCTGCCGGATTGGGTCATCCCCTTGTGGCGGGAAACGCTGGGCAATGACGCCGCAGCGATCGCTGCCGCCATGCGTGATCGCGCGCCGGTCTGGCTGCGGGCAAACGCCCTGCGCGCGACGCCGCAGCAGGCGATCGAAGCGCTGGCACAGGATGGGATTGCCGCCGAGGCCTCGCCTGATCTGCCGACCGCATTGCTGGTCACGCAAGGCGGCAGGCGGCTGTCGGCCTCTCGCGCCTATCTGGAGGGTCTGGTCGAGTTGCAGGACCTGTCGCCGCAACTGGCCTGTGCGGCACTGCCGCAGGCGCGCAAGGTGCTGGATTATTGCGCCGGTGGGGGTGGCAAGTCGCTGGCTATCGCCGCGCAAGTCGGGGTCGAGGTGACGGCGCATGATGCCAATCCTGCCCGGATGTCCGACCTGCCGCGCCGCGCCGAACGGGCTGGGGCGAAAGTTCGTCTGGCCCGTCCCGGTCAGTTGCGTGGTTCTTTCGATCTGGTCGTGACCGATGTGCCCTGTTCGGGCAGTGGCACCTGGCGGCGCACGCCCGATGCGAAATGGCGGCTGGACCCCAAAGGGTTGGACGGCCTGACCGAGCTGCAGGCCCGCATCCTTGATGAGGCATCGCACCTGGTCGCGCCGGGCGGCCATCTGGCCTATATGACCTGCTCGGTCCTTGATGCGGAAAATATGCGCCAGATCAATGGCTTTCTGAACCGCTCGGATTTTTGTCTGGTCAGTCACAGGCTATTCACGCCGCTCGATGCCTCGGACGGGTTTTTCCTTGCGATCCTAAGGCGGAATTAACCTCCGATTAATCGGCGGGATGCTATCACCACCTGAGAAAACGGGTGATGTGATGACGGCGGATATACCCTTTGCGAAACTTGCACTGTTGCTGGGCTTGGTGTCGGTGCTGCTTGGTGCGGGGTATCTGATGACACAGGGTGTGCCGCAGGCTGGTATTGCGGCCGGGGTGATCAGCGCCGGTATCGCCTTGGCCCTGCTGGTAGGAGAGCATTGGGCGCGCCGTGCTGCGTCCATCGTCTCGCAGCGGCGCAAGCTGTTTCTTGCCCGCCGGACGCTGGCGGCTATTGCCGATCCGGCATTTCTGGTGGGGGAAGGCGGTGCAATTCTTGCGCAGAACGCGGCCTCGATCGCGCGCGACGGCGTGCTGACCGGGGGGCGGATACAAGATGATCTGGCGCTGGGGCATGCCGAGCCCGATAGGGCCTGGCAGGATATCCGGCTGATTCTGACGAGGTCGGGCGATTATCAGGCCTCACTTTTGGGCCTTGGCTCGCATCTGGTTCGGGGGCTGGGGGCGCTGCAGCTTTGGCAGGCTGTGCCCAAGCATGTTGCGCCTGAACCCGAGTCGAACAAGTCCGTCAGCAGCGACTTCGACCGACTTCCGGTGGCCATCGTTATTCTGCAAGGCGACGCACGCATAATTCGGCTGAACGAGGCCGCTCGCGACCTGCTGGGTGACGCTATGCCCGGCCAATCTATCGCAGCGCATCTTGACGGTCTGGGGCGTGAGATCTGCGACTGGGTTGCCGATATTTCTGCAGGTCGGATGTCCGGCGGCTCGGAGGTACTGCACCTGAAAGCTGCGGGCGGCGACCGCTTTGTTCAGGTTGGATTGACTCGCGACGGTGCCGATCAGGTCATTGCCGTGCTTTCGGATGCCAGCGCGATGAAGACGCTCGAGGCGCAATTCGTGCAAAGTCAGAAGATGCAGGCGATCGGTCAGCTTGCAGGCGGAATCGCGCATGACTTCAATAATTTGCTGACGGCCATTACTGGGCATTGCGATCTGCTGATGCTGCGTCGCGACAAGTCGGATCCCGATTATTCGGATCTGGACCAGATCAGCCAGAACGCCAATCGCGCCGCCGCACTGGTGCGTCAGTTGCTGGCCTTTTCGCGCAAGCAGACATTGAAACCGCAGATCATGGATCTGCGCGACACGCTGGCTGACCTGACACATCTGCTGAACCGGTTGGTAGGCGAACGGATCTATCTGACCTTTGAGCATGATCCGACCCTGCGAATGATCCGCGCGGATCGCAGGCAGTTGGAACAGGTCATCATGAATCTTGTGGTGAATGCCCGTGATGCAATGCCGAACGGCGGCGATATCTCGATCACCACTGACAACCTGCAGATCGATGGGGCAATGCAGATCGGCAAGGCGCGCCTTCCTGCTGGCGAATATGTTCGGGTGCAGGTCCGTGATCAGGGTTGTGGGATCAGCGACGACGATCTCGGCAAGATATTTGAGCCCTTCTACACCACCAAGCGTCTGGGCGAGGGGACCGGGCTGGGATTGTCCACTGCATATGGCATCGTCAAACAGACCGGAGGCTATATTTTCTGCGATAGCCAATTGGGGCATGGCAGCACGTTCGCGTTGTATTTCCCGGCGCATGACCGCCCGGTCGAAAGCGAAGTCGCGCAGGAAGCCATCCATGTCCCGGCTCCACGGCATGAGCCCGACGCCACCGTCCTTCTGGTGGAGGATGAGGCCCCTGTGCGCGCCTTTGCCAGTCGAGCGCTGAAATTGCAGGGGTTGAAGGTGATCGAGGCCGCATCAGCCGAAGAGGCGTTGTCCTTGCTGACCGATCACCGCCTGTCGGTGGATGTCTTCGTGACGGATGTGGTCATGCCCGGCATGGACGGCCCGGCATGGGTGCGGACGGCCCTTCGTGACCGGCCACAGACGCGTGTCGTCTTTATGTCAGGCTATGCCGAGGATGCCTTTGGCGAAGGCCATGTGCCGGTGCCAAACTCGGCCTTCCTGGCCAAACCATTTTCGCTGACCGAGCTGACCTCGCTGGTCAGCCAGCAACTTCAACGGGCGCCGGTGCTGTTGTCCGCTCAGAGCGAATCGTAAAGCGCAATGTCGCGGCTCATGACCTCGCGTAGCCGCGCCTGCTCGTCCTCATTCAGGGACACATCGACCTCGGGCGGAACGTTCACGCGAGGAAGGCTGATCGCGCAGTCGAGATTGTCTTCAAGGAAATGGGTAAACGATTCCATGTCTTCGTAACGGAAGATGCGGTCGGCACGGTCGCTCTGATGGGTCAGAAAGCCTGCCTGCCCTCCGATCCGGCGATGAAATTCATGAGACGGGTTGGCATAGGCGCGCGCGAACTCGGCAAAGCTGACGCCGATCATGGCATGGTCGGGGTCGTCGATATCGTCGCGCAGCAAGAAGCGATACCAGCTTTGCAGCCAGCTGATCGGCTCGCGCATGAGGGCGACGGTGGTGAAGCTCTCGCCCGTCTCATGACGCAGCCAGGGTTCGATATATTGGCGATAGGCCCGCAGATCGGTGTGCTTCAACGGCGAGGGGCGCTGCACGGCAACATTGGCCAGTGATTCCAGCGCGGCCTCGATCGCAGTGGAACCGGCCTTGGGAGTCGCCAGAAAGACCAGCCGCTTTTCCCAAAAGATCAACATTCTGGCTGCCTCCCGGTGGTATCGAGCCTGACGGGGATAGCGGTCGGGCCGGGGGCTGTAAACTGTTTCTTAACCTTTCGCTGCGATGCTGCAACGACACGCGCAAGAGGCTGACCTGCATATCCCGAAGCTGTTCTTGCAATTTTGAAAGAAACTGCTCAGATTAGAACATCCCGTGAACAAATCGCGGGCGGGCGCTGATTGACCCCGGCGGGCGGGGTGTGAAATAAACATGGGGACAGCATGGCAGGGGCTTCACTTTTCGACATGAACGACAAGCGATCGGCAGATAAGCAGAAGGCTCTGGACAGCGCGCTGGCCCAGATCGAGCGGCAGTTCGGCAAGGGTTCGATCATGAAGCTCGGCGGTGATAATCCGGTGGCCGAGATCGAGGCGACATCGACCGGTTCGCTGGGTCTGGATATCGCGCTGGGGATTGGTGGCCTGCCCAAGGGCCGTATCATCGAAATCTTTGGCCCGGAAAGCTCGGGCAAGACCACGCTGACGCTGCATGTCGTGGCGGAAGAGCAGAAAAAGGGCGGCGTCTGCGCCTTTGTCGACGCAGAGCATGCGCTGGATCCGCAATATGCCAAGAAACTGGGCGTCAATCTGGATGAGCTGCTGATCAGCCAACCCGATACTGGCGAGCAGGCGCTGGAGATTGTCGATACGCTGGTTCGATCAGGCGCGGTCAGCCTGGTCGTGGTCGACTCGGTCGCGGCACTGACGCCGAAATCCGAAATCGAAGGCGACATGGGCGACATGCAGATGGGCAGTCAGGCCCGCCTGATGAGCCAGGCGATGCGCAAGCTGACCGGCAGCATCGGCCGCAGCAACTGCATGGTGATCTTCATCAACCAGATCCGCATGAAGATCGGTGTGATGTTCGGCAATCCCGAAACCACCACCGGCGGCAATGCGCTGAAATTCTATGCCTCGGTCCGTCTGGATATCCGCCGCACCGGCTCGATCAAGGATCGCGACGAGGTGGTCGGCAACTCGACCAAGGTCAAGGTCGTCAAGAACAAGGTGGCCCCGCCCTTCCGTCAGGTCGAATTCGACATCATGTTCGGCGAGGGGATTTCCAAGGTTGGTGAGCTGATCGACCTTGGGATCAAGGCCGGCGTGGTCGAAAAATCCGGCAGCTGGTATTCCTATGGCGACGAGCGCATCGGTCAGGGCCGTGAGAATGCCAAGCAGTTCCTGCGCGACAATCCCGAAATTGCCTATGCGATCGAGGACAAGATCCGCGCCAGCCACGGTCTGGATTTCGGAGCCACCGATGACGGCGACGATGCCGTGACCGAGGACTGATCCACCGCCCATCGCCGTGCGCGCCCCGACGGGGCGCGTTTTCCTTTGCCGCCCGCCTAAGCGTTCCGGCTTTACGCCCGCGCGCCCCTCGGTTATTTGCGGACTCTGCTCATCCGGGAAGATTGCGCCATGCCAAGCTTGAACGATATTCGCTCGACGTTTCTGAACTTTTTCGAACGCAACGGTCACCGTGTGGTCGAATCCAGCCCGCTGGTGCCGCGCAACGACCCGACGCTGATGTTCACCAACTCGGGCATGGTTCAGTTCAAGAACCTGTTCACCGGGGTTGAGACGCGCGATTACAACCGCGCGACCTCGGCGCAGAAATGTGTGCGCGCGGGCGGCAAGCACAACGACCTAGACAATGTCGGCTACACGGCGCGCCACCACACCTTCTTTGAAATGCTGGGCAATTTCAGCTTTGGCGACTATTTCAAGACGCAGGCGATCCCCTATGCATGGGAGCTGCTGACCAAGGATTTCGGCATCCCCAAGGACAAGCTGCTGGTCACCGTCTATCACACCGACGATGAGGCCGCGAATATCTGGAAGAAGGTCGCGGGCCTGTCCGATGACCGCATCATCCGCATCCCGACCAGCGACAACTTCTGGCAGATGGGCCCGACCGGCCCCTGCGGTCCCTGCACCGAGATCTTCTTTGATCACGGCGACAAGATCTGGGGCGGTCCGCCCGGCTCGCCGGATGAGGATGGCGATCGCTTCATCGAGATCTGGAACCTCGTCTTCATGCAGAACGAGCAGTTCGAGGACGGCTCGATGCGTGCCCTCGACATGCAGTCGATCGACACCGGCATGGGGCTGGAGCGGATCGGCGCGCTGCTGCAGGGCAAGCACGACAACTACGACACCGACCTGATGCGCAGCCTGATCGAGGCCAGCGCGCACGCGACCTCGAACGATCCCGATGGTCCGGGCAAGGTGCATCACCGCGTGATCGCCGACCACCTGCGCTCGACCAGCTTCCTGATCGCGGATGGCGTCATGCCCTCGAACGAAGGCCGCGGTTATGTCCTGCGCCGCATCATGCGTCGCGCCATGCGTCATGCGCATATCCTTGGTGCCAAGGACCCGGTCATGCACAAGCTGGTCCCGGCGCTGGTCAGCCAGATGGGCACCGCTTACCCGGAACTGGGCCGCGCACAGGCGCTGATCGAGGAAACCCTGAAGCTTGAGGAAACCCGCTTCAAGCAGACGCTGGATCGCGGTCTGCGCCTGCTGGACGACGAGGTTTCCCGCCTGCCCGAAGGTGCGAACCTGCCCGGTGAGGCCGCCTTCAAGCTGTACGACACCTACGGCTTCCCTCTGGACCTGACGCAGGACGCCCTGCGTGAACAGGGCCGCGCGGTCGATACTGCCGGTTTCGACACCGCCATGGCCGAGCAAAAGGCCAAGGCCCGCGCCGCATGGGCCGGTTCGGGCGAAACCAAGGACGCCGCGATCTGGTTCGATCTGGCCGAGCAGCACGGTGCGACCGAGTTCCTTGGCTATGACACCGAGGAAAGCGAAGGTCAGATCCTTGCGCTGGTGCAGGATGGCGCGGCGGTCGAGCAGGCCACCGAAGGCCAGCAGGTCCAGATCGTCGTGAACCAGACGCCCTTCTATGGCGAATCCGGCGGTCAGGTCGGCGATACCGGGTTGATCAAAACCGAGACCGGCGCGGCCCGCATCACCGATACCAAGAAATCCGGCGGTCTGTTCATCCATGTGGCCGAGGTCACCTTAGGCACGATCAGCCGCGCTCAGGGTGCGCAGCTTGCGGTCGATCACGACCGCCGTGGTGCGATCCGCGCAAACCATTCCGCCACGCACCTGCTGCACGAGGCACTGCGCCGCGCGCTGGGTGAGCATGTCGCACAGCGAGGCAGCTTGAACGCGCCGGACCGTCTGCGCTTCGACTTCAGCCATGCCAAAGCGCTGACTGCCGAAGAAATCGCCCGAGTTGAACGCGAGGTGAATGATTTCATCCGCCAAAACACCCCGGTCGAGACCCGTATCATGACCCCGGACGACGCCCGTGGTCTTGGCGCGCAGGCGCTGTTCGGCGAGAAATACGGCGACGAAGTCCGCGTTGTCTCGATGGGTGAGCTGGTCGGTTCGGGCAAGGGCGCGAATGGTCGGACCTATTCGCTGGAGCTTTGCGGCGGCACTCATGTCGCGCGCACCGGCGATATCGGCATGTTCGCGCTGACCTCGGAAACCGCCTCGGCTGCCGGCATCCGCCGGATCGAAGCGCTGACCGGTCAGGCTGCGATGGATGCCCTGCGCCGCGTCGACGGCGAACTGTCCGAGGTCGCGGGCATCGTCAAGGCGCAGGCCGGTGACGTCGTGAACAAGGTCCGCGCGCTGGCTGATGAGCGCAAGGCTCTGGCCAATGAGGTCGCCCAGCTGAAGCGCCAGTTGGCGATGGGCGGCGGCTCGGACGATGCGCCCAAGGAAATCAACGGCATCAAGCTGATCGCGCGTCGCGTCGATGGCGTTTCCGGCAAGGAACTCGGCCCGCTGGTCGATGAGATGAAGTCGCGTCTGGGCTCGGGTGCCGTGGTCGTTCTGGCCGAGGCCGATGGCAAGGCGACCGTCGCCGCTGGCGTCACGCCCGATCTGATCTCCCGTGTCACCGCAGTCGAACTGGTGCAGGCCGCGACCGCAGCGCTGGGTGGCAAGGGCGGCGGTGGCCGTCCCGACCGCGCCCAAGGCGGCGCACCCAGCCTGGATGCCGCCGACAGCGCCATCGCTGCTATCGAGACCCTGATCGGAGAGAAAGCATGACCGCGCTCTGGATTGCCCATGTCAACGTGACCAACCCGGACAGCTATGGCGAATATGCCAAGCTGGCCGGTCCGGCCATCGCCGCGCATGGCGGGGTCTTCCTTGCCCGTGGCACGCGCTATGTGCAGCTTGAGGGCAATGAACGCGCCCGCAATGTCGTCGCGCGCTTCCCCAGCGTCGAGGATGCGGTGGCCTGCTACCGCTCGGCCGAGTATCAGGCTGCCCTCGAATTCGCCAAAGGTGCTGCCGAGCGCGATCTTGTGATCGTCGAGGAAAACCCGGCCTAAGACTTATTGATGATTTCTCAAGCTTTTCGTGCCAAGCTTTGGAAAAAGCACGAAAGGGGACAGGCATGTGCCGCTGGGCAGCCTATATCGGCAGTCCGATCTATCTTGAGGACGTGATCTGTCGGCCCGGCCATTCGCTGGTCCGGCAAAGCCATGGCGCGACGCGCTGCCATACTCCGGTCAATGCCGATGGTTTCGGCGTTGCCTGGTACGGCGAACGCCCTGAACCGGGTCTTTACCGCGACATCATGCCCGCCTGGTCCGACAGCAACCTGCGCAGCCTGACCGCCACGCTGAAATCGCACCTGTTTCTGGCCCATGTCCGCGCTTCGACCGGCACCGCGACCAGCCGCAACAATTGCCATCCCTTTGTCGTCGGCAGATGGAGCTTCATGCATAACGGCCAGTTTGGCGGCTATGACCGCTACCGCCGCCATGCTGAGGTGATGATCCCCGACGAATACTACCCGCATCGCAAGGGCGCGACCGACAGTGAGGCGCTGTTCCTGATGGCCTTGGGTGAGGGGCTGGACAATGACCCAGCCCGCGCGATGGCCATCGCCACCGCGAAATTCGAATCCCTTGCCCGGCAAAAGGGCGAAGCGCCGCATGTCCGCCTGACCGCCGCCTTCTCGGATGGCGAAAGGCTCTATGCCTTGCGCTATGCCAGCGACAATCAGGCGCCGACACTGTTTCACCGCTGGTCGGACACGCGGGGCGGACGCGCCGTGGTCTCGGAACCTCTGGAAACGGATGAATCCGACTGGCTGGAGGTGCCGCCGCAAAGCTTCTGCATCTTTGATGGCCCGGATCTGGTGGTCACCCCCTTCGTGCCACAGGCTCAGGCGGCGGCCGCCTGAGGCGCGACCGCGCATTTCTCCGTTTCACAAATACCCACTGCGAGCTTTCAGCCCGCGATGCGCCCGCGTTCGGCCCGTCAGGCTGCGGCCCCCAGAACCAGCCCGCCTTCGCGCACCAGAAAATCGACGATCTCGTCGATGCCCTTGCCGTGGCGCAGTTGCGCCATGACAAAGGGCCGGGGCCCGCGGGCAACCCGCGCATCGCTTTCCAGCAGGTCCAGATCGACCCCGACATAGGGGGCCAGATCGGTCTTGTTCACCACCAGCAGGTCCGAGCGCGCAAGTCCCGGCCCGCGCTTGCGGGGGATGTCCTGACCTGCGGCGGTGTCGATGACATAGATGGTCAGGTCTGCCAGTTCCGGGCTGAAGGTCGCCGCCAGATTGTCGCCGCCTGATTCGATCAGGATCAGCTCAAGATCGGGATGGGCGGCGCGCAGATCGGCCACGGCAGCAAGGTTGATGCTGGCATCCTCGCGGATCGCCGTATGCGGGCAGCCGCCGGTCTCGACACCGCGGATGCGGTCCACGGGCAGAACCTGCGCGCGCATCAATGCCTCGGCATCCTCGCGGGTGTAGATGTCATTGGTGATGACCGCCATCGACAGGCGCGGGGCCAGCGCGCGGGCCAATTGCTCGGTCAGGGTGGTCTTGCCCGCGCCGACGGGGCCGCCGATGCCGACGCGCAGGGGGCCATTATGGCTCATGTGCGGAAAATCCTTACGTCTAAAGTTTCATGCCGCATGGCCGCAAGATCGGCGCCGAAGCACCCGGTTTCAAGCGCGTCCCGCCCTGCCTGCACCGCAAGCGCCGCTACCTCAGCGATCAGCGGATGCAGGGCGGCCAGCGCCTGTTGCGCTTGCGCCTGACCCAAGGGCAGGAAGCGCGTCGCCGCCGAGATCAGGTTGGCGGCAAAGGCATGCAGGTAATGGGCGATGATGTCCGCGTGCGGCAGGTCCAGCCCGCGCACAGCAAAACCGACGGCGACGGGCAGGGGGCGCAGCGGTTGGGGGGAACCGGTCAGTGCCTCGACCGTCTGGGCGAAGGCGCGGCCCTGATCCATGGTCTCGGTCAGGCGTTCAGCCGATCCGGCCTGCGCCCGCACCAGATCGGCCAGTTCGTCGGCATCCTCGCCGCGCACGGTCAGGGACAGAGCCACGGCATCGGTCCAGCCACCGCCGCGCCGCAGCACATCCGACACCCAAGCCCGCACGGCATCGGCATCGCGGGCACCGTCCACCATGGCCTGTTCAAGGCCGTGGGAATAGGCGAAGCCCCCGGTCGGAAAGGCGGGGGACAGCCATTGGATCAGGGTCAGACGGGACAGCATCAGTGCGAATGGAAGCCGGGGCCGTGGTCATGGCCCATGGTGCGGCCGTGGCCGTAGGCGCCGCCCTCGGGGGCAAAGGGGGCCATGGTGGCGGTGACGGTTGCGCCAAGGCCGCGCAGCATGCCTTCGAGCACATGATCGGCGCGGATCAGCAGATGGTCGGCTTCGATCTGGCAGGGGGTGTGGCGGTTGCCGATATGCCAGGCAAGGCGGGGCAGTGGCCCCTCGACGCGCAGGCAAGGCTCCATCGCTGCGACGACGCCGATCAACTGGCCGCTCTCAAGGCGAAAGGCATCGCCGGGATCAAGGCTGACGGTCTCGGGCAGGTCGACCAGAAAGGACAGACCCGCACGGGAAATCAGGCGCTTGCGGCGCAGGAAGCGGCCTTCATAGTCAAGGACGACGGTATCCTCGGCCGGGGTCGCGCGCAGGACTTCTGTCGCGCGCAGGCTGATCAGGGGCGCGCTCATTGACGCACCCCCGTCCGGGCGTGGCTTACAGCCAGACCATGTCGCGGAAGACGTAATGCACGATCCGGTCGCGCGCGATGCCCATATCGGCCAGTTCCTTGTCCGACAGCGCTTCGAGCGCCTCGATCTCGCGGCGGCGCGAGCGGCGGTCGGCATAGTTGGTCATGCCCTGACCGATGCGGGCAAAGATTGCATCCACGCGGGCGCGAAGCGACGGGGCGAATTCGGTCGATTGGATAGCCATTGGAAACCCTTCCGGTGTTGGCGAACGGTTTCCTCCCATGAGGATGACTATAGGTCATATTTGCTGTCTCAACTATGGCGGTTTTTGCAATGCTACGTTGCAGCAATGATCAGTACATGAAGTAGCGCTGCGCGAGCGGCAGTTCAGTCGCGGGCTGGCAGGTCAGCAATTCGCCATTCGCGCGCACTTCATAGGTTTCGGGATCGACCTCAATCACGGGCGTGGTGGCGTTCAGCATCATGTCGGCCTTGCCGATGCCACGGGTGCCACGCACGGCGACCGCGCCTTTCAGCATGCCGTCGGCGCAGCCGGCATCCAGCCCCGCCTGACTGACAAAGGTCACGCTTGATGCCTGCATCGCCCGTCCCATCGCGCCCCACATCGGGCGCATATACATCGGCTGCACCGGGATCGAGCCGTTCGGATCACCCATCTGCGCCCATGAGATCATGCCGCCGACCAGCACCATCTCGGGCTTGGCGCCAAACATGGCCGGGTCCCAGATCACCAGATCGGCGCGCTTGCCGGGCTCGATAGAGCCGATCTCATGCGCGATGCCATGGGCGATGGCGGGGTTGATCGTGTATTTCGCGACGTAGCGGCGGGCGCGGATATTGTCGTTCTGGCCGGTCTCATCGGCCAGCCGCCCACGCTGGACCTTCATCTTATGCGCGGTCTGCCATGTCCGGGTGATGACCTCGCCCACCCGGCCCATGGCCTGACTGTCCGAGGAGATCACCGAAAACGCCCCCATGTCATGCAGGATATCCTCGGCGGCGATGGTCTCGCGGCGGATGCGGGATTCGGCGAAGGCCACATCCTCGGGGACGCGCTTGTCGAGGTGATGGCAGACCATGAGCATGTCCAGATGCTCTTCCAGCGTATTCGCCGTGAAGGGGCGGGTCGGGTTCGTGGAACTGGGGATGACATTCGGCGCGCCGACCAGACGGATGATGTCGGGGGCATGACCACCGCCTGCGCCCTCGGTATGGAAGGCGTGGATGGTGCGGCCCTTGATCGCGGCAAGGGTGTTTTCGACGAAGCCGGATTCGTTCAGCGTGTCGGTATGGATGGTGACCTGCACATCCATCGCGTCGGCCACCGTCAGGCAGCAGTCGATGGCGGCGGGGGTGGTGCCCCAATCCTCGTGCAGTTTCAGGGTCGAGGCCCCGGCGCGGACCATTTCCTCAAGCGCCTCGGGGCGCGAGGCATTGCCCTTGGCCGAGATCAGCATGTTCACCGGCACCGAATCCATCGCCATCAGCATCCGCCCGATATGCCACGGGCCGGGGGTGCAGGTGGTCGCCAGCGTGCCATGCGCCGGACCGGTTCCGCCGCCCAGCATCGTGGTCATGCCCGAGGAAATCGCGTCCTCGACCTGCTGAGGGCAGATGAAATGGATATGCGCGTCCATGCCGCCGGCGGTGACGATACGGCCCTCGCCGGCGATGATTTCCGTGCCCGGCCCGATGATCAGCGTGACACCGGGCTGGGTGTAGGGGTTTCCGGCCTTGCCGATCCCGGCGATGCGACCGTCCCGCAGCCCGATATCGGCCTTGTAGATGCCGGAATGGTCAAGGATCAGGGCATTGGTGATGACCGTGTCCATCGACCCGCCCGCGCGGCTGATCTGGGACTGGCCCATGCCGTCGCGGATGACCTTCCCGCCGCCGAATTTCACCTCTTCGCCATAGGTGGTCAGGTCGCGTTCGACCTCGATGATGATTTCGGTGTCGCCCAAGCGGACACGGTCGCCGGTGGTGGGACCGTACATCTGGGCATATTCGGCGCGGGAAATGGTCAGGGCCATCTAGTTCTCCTGAAAGCGGTCATCCACCGGCACGGCAAGCGCGGTGGCCAAGGCATTGGTCTGGCTGGCCATGGCGATCACGGCCAGAAGCTCGGCATGTTGGTCGGGCGTCATGCCCTTGGCGCGGGCGGCGGCCGTGTGCGAATGGACGCAATAGGTGCAGCCATTCGCGGTCGAGACGGCGATATAGACCAGCTCCTTGACCAGCGGATGCAGCGCGCCCGGCGCCATCACATGCGCCGCGCGTTCCCATGTCGCGCGCAAAAGCGCCGGGTCATGGGCCAGCGCGCGCCAGAAATTGTTGACGTAATCGGTGCCGCGCGCCTCGCGGATCTCGTCAAAGACCGCCAGGCTTTCGGGCGGCGCCTCGCCATCGGCAAGCAGCGGAACGGTCGCCATCAGACCATCGCCAGAATACGGGCCGGGCCACCGGTGCCACGGGCATGTTTCGGCGCGCCGACAAAGATCGTGGCCCCCTTGGCGGGAAGCTGGTCGACATTGGCGAGGTTCTCGATCCCGTAGCGGCCACCGGGCAGCCACGAGTTATGCACCGCGAAATCCGGCGAATTGCCGGGATCGAGCGACAGGCTGTCGCTGGCAATCGCCGCCACACCCATTTCGGCCAAGAGGTCGGTCGCGGATTTCCCAAAGCCCGGGAAGGCAAACTTGCCATCGGGCGTATTGCGGAATTCGGGCGTGGCGACCTTGGCGCCCCAGCCGGAATTCATCGCGATGCAGGCGCCTTTCGGGATCTCGCCATTGGCGGAAACCCATGCCTGTACGTCCTCGGCCTCAAGGGCGGCATTGGCGTCGTCTCTGGCCTTTGCGGTGATGTCGATCACGCAAAGCGGGCAGATCAGACTTTCCGCCGGGATCTGGTCGACCGACATCCCGTCCTTGGAGAAATGCAGCGGCGCGTCGATATGGGTGCCGGAATGTTCGACGATCGTCAGCTTCCACAACTGGTAGCCTGACTTGTCGAAGTTGACGGCCTCTTCATAGGCAATGCCGGGCGCGCCGTCGAAGGTCGGGAACTTCTCGTCAAAGACATAGGTCAGGTCGACGACCTTGCCGCTGGCCTGAGCCATCGCGGGCCGGGCGCTGATCGCGCTGGCGGCAATCGCCGCCGCACCCGAGGCCGCCGCGCCCATGAACAGGCTGCGCCGGCTCAGCATGGTTTCCTTGACATGTTCGATCACGCAGGCATTGCACATCGTCCGTTCCCTCCCTTGGCAGGTCAGTCCAGCGGACCCATGACCTGACCGTTGAAACCCCAGATCGCGCGCGCCCCGGAAATGGGAATCAGCCGGACCTCGCGCTTCTGGCCCGGCTCGAAGCGGACGGCAGTGCCTGCCGCTATGTCAAGCCGCATCCCTCGCGCCGCATCGCGGTCGAAGCTGAGACCCGGATTGGTTTCGGCGAAATGGTAATGGCTGCCGACCTGAACCGGGCGGTCGCCGGTATTGGCGACCATCAGGGTGATCGCCTCGACGCCCTTGTTCAGGGTGATCTCGCCCTCGGCAGGGAAGACCTCGCCGGGGATCATGGCATCACCGCCAAGGCGACGCCCGCCGCCGCCGTGGCCGCGCCAAGGACGCGTGCGCCGCCCAGACGACCCAGACCGATCCCCGCCAGATGCAAGCCGCCGGTCGCCAGCGCAAAGCCCGCCGCATAGGCCAGCATTCCGGTCGCCGGACCTTCAGCCCCGTGGGCATGGCCGTGGAACAGCCCGAACAGCGCCACCACCGGCAAGGCAAAACCCAGCGACGGACGCAGCGCCAGCGCGACGGCAAGGCCAAGAAGGATGGATGAGGCAAGGATCATCGGCTCAACCGCTGGCAGGCCGATACCGGCAGCACCCATCGCCCCGCCCGCCAGCATCGCCGCGACAAAGGCCAAGGGCAGCGCCCACACGCCGCGGCGGTCGGATCCGGTCGCGGCCCAAAGCCCCACCGCCACCATCGCCAGCACATGGTCGGTGCCGCCCAAGGGGTGCGTCCAGCCCTCGGTGAAGGGGGCGCTATGGCCATGCGCGCCGGGATGGGCAAGGGCCGCCGTGGGCATCAGAAGCAAGGGAAGGATACGTTTCATCATGGCCTCTCAGCGGATCGGGTCGTGGACGGTGACAAGTTTCGTGCCGTCGGGAAAGGTGGCCTCGACCTGCACGGAATGGATCATCTCGGGGATGCCGGACATGCAGTCATCGCGGGTGATGACATGGGCGCCCGCCTCCATCAGATCGGCGACCGAGCGTCCGTCCCGCGCGCCTTCGACCACGAAATCGGTAATCAGCGCGATGGCCTCGGGGTGGTTCAGCTTGACGCCGCGTGCCAGCCGGCCCCGCGCCACCATGGCGGCGACCGAGACCAGCAGCTTTTCCTTTTCGCGGGGGCTCAGGTTCATCTTGTCCTCATCAGGTTCAAATCTGCCAGACGCGGGGCAGGGGACCGGGACGGACCGCCCGGATCAGCCGCATCAGGGCCTGCCGCAGCGGCCAGCCGTCATCAGCCATCAGCCGCGCCACCAGCTTGCCGTCAAAGGCGCTGGCCGCGCCGTCGGGGCCCAAGGCCGCACGGGCGGGCGCTAGGCGGTCAGCGGCGTCGGGGGCGACCAGCACCAGCGTCGCAAAAGCGCGGCATCCGGCCAGCGTGGCGGGGCTGTCGCCCGCCAGCGCGGCATCGTCCAGCCGAAGGTTTTCGATAAAGACCGGGCGGCCATCACGGGTCACCCGGCGGCGGTCGGTCAGGTCCAGCGTGCGGACGGTTTCCCCCATCGCGGCGCGGCCAAGGATCAGGGTTTCGACCCACAGACAGGTGGCGCTTCCGGTCAGCGCGATTTCCTGCTGCCGCAGGAGCGCCGCGCGGTCGAACAGGATGGTTTCCTGCGGCAGCAGGTCCAGATGCGCAGCGTCCGCGACCTCGAACCGCGCTTCGACCCGTGCCCGCCCGGTGGTCGAGCGATAGGCGCGCTCCGCCGTCTGCGTCGTCACCGTCAGCTGCGTGTTGGCACCCTGCGTCACCGCGATCTGCATGCGGTCGCCGCCGGTCAGCCCGCCCGAGGTGTTCAGCAGCACCATCTCGCAGCCGGGGGCGGGGGGCAGCATGGCCTTGGCGCTGCCGGCCTGATGCAGGCGCGCAATCCGGGTCGCGCCGCGCGAATGCGCGAATCCGGCACGAAGCGTGCCTTGGGCGCGGGGCAATACGGGTGACATGTTCTGGTGCAGCATCATGGCCTCTTGCCTGAACCATGGGCAAAGCCGCGACGAATTCGCAATGGAGCGGCGCGGTTGGCCATCCCATCTCTTTCGACCGGCCAAAAATCCGGCAGTTCGCCCAAAAAATGCGCAGGGGTAATTGCGCTTTAATCCAGCGCCTTCAATGTCTATACCATCAGCGGCATTTCATGACCGCGGAAGGGATCCAATATGGCCAATGTGGTGGTCGTCGGCGCGCAATGGGGCGACGAAGGCAAGGGCAAGATCGTTGACTGGCTGTCCGAACGCGCTGACGTGATCGCGCGTTTCCAGGGGGGCCATAACGCGGGCCACACCTTGGTCATCGGCGAAACGGTCTTCAAACTGTCGCTGCTGCCCTCGGGCATCGTGCGCAAGGGCAAGATGGCGGTCATCGGCAACGGCGTCGTGCTGGACCCCTGGGCGCTGTTCACCGAAATCGCGAAACTTGAGGCTCAGGGGGTCGAAATCGGCCCCGAGAACCTGATGATCGCGGAAAACACCCCGCTGATCCTGCCGCTGCATCAGGATCTGGACCAGCTGCGCGAAGCCGCTGCCGGTGCCTCGAAAATCGGCACGACCGGTCGCGGCATTGGCCCGGCCTATGAGGATAAGGTCGGCCGCCGCACCATCCGCGTCGCCGATCTGGGCGATGAGGAAACGCTGGATTCCCGCCTTGATCGTCTGCTGGCGCATCACGACGCGCTGCGTCAGGGCCTTGGCGCGACCCCGATCGACCGGGCCGAGCTGCGCGCCAAGCTGCTGGAAATCGCCCCCCGCCTGCTGCAATACGCGCAGCCGGTCTGGAAGGTGATGAACGACTACCGCAAGGCCGGCAAACGCATCCTGTTCGAAGGCGCGCAAGGCAGCCTGCTGGACATCGATTTCGGCACCTATCCCTATGTGACCTCCTCGACCACCATGTCGGGCATGGCCGCTTCCGGGACCGGCATGGGCCCCAGCGCCATCGGCTTCGTTCTGGGCATCGTCAAGGCCTACACCACCCGCGTCGGCGAAGGCCCCTTCCCGACCGAGCTGGAGGATGCCGACGGCCAACGTCTGGGCGAACGTGGCCATGAATTCGGCACCGTCACCGGGCGCAAGCGCCGCTGCGGCTGGTTCGACGCGGTTCTGGTCCGCCAGACCTGCGCCATTTCCGGCGTGAACGGCATCGCGCTGACCAAGCTGGACGTGATGGACGGGTTCGAGACCATCAAGATCTGCACCGGCTACGAGATCGACGGCGTGCGTTACGACCACCTGCCGACCGCCGCCGCGCTGCAATCGCGCGTGACGCCGATCTATGAGGAAATGGACGGCTGGTCGGAATCGACCCAAGGTGCGCGCAGCTGGGCCGATCTGCCGGCGAATGCCATCAAGTATGTCCGTCGCATCGAGGAACTGATCCAGTGCCCGGTGGCGCTGCTCTCGACCTCGCCCGAGCGTGACGATACCATCCTTGTCACCGATCCCTTCGCGGACTGAGATGAACCTGAAGGCGCGCAAACGCTGGTCCTTGGTGATCCTGCTGATCGGCCTGCCACTGTATATCGTGGTGGCCGTGACGCTGGTGAACTGGATGGATCGCGCCTTTGGACGCCAGCCGATCATTGTCGAGCTGGCGGTCTATATCGGGCTGGGCATCCTGTGGATCCTGCCCTTTCGCCGGGTCTTCACCGGCATCGGCAAGGGCGAATGACCGTCCTTGCCAGCCGCCAGCCGGTCACCTTGATCGGCGGCGGTCCGTTTTCGCAGGCGGATATTGATGCGGCGCGGGCTTTGGCCCCGGTGATCGCCGCCGCCGATGGTGGTGCGGATCGCGCGCTGGCCCATGGCTTGACCCCCGAGGCGGTCTTTGGCGATTTCGATTCCCTGTCCGATGCTGCCCATAAGGCAATTCCGGCGGATCGCCTGCATCACATTGCGGAACAGGACAGCACCGACTTCGAAAAATGCCTGATACGGATCGACGCGCCGCTTGTTCTGGCGGTGGGTTTTTCGGGCGCGCGGCAAGACCATTTTCTGGCCGCGCTGAACGTGCTTTCTCGCCGCATTGGCCCGCCTTGCATTCTGATCGCCGGGGATGACGTGATCGCACTATGTCCGCCCCGGATCGCACTGGATCTTGCTCCGGGGACGCGGGTGTCGCTGTTCCCGATGGGGCAGGCGACGGGCCGCTCGACCGGGTTGCGCTGGCCAATCGACGGGCTTGAATTTGCGCCAATGGGCCGGGTCGGGACCTCGAACGAGGCGACGGGTCCGGTGGTGATCGAAACCGATGGTGCGATGCTGTTGATCCTGCCGCGCAAATCTCTGGACCTTCTTGCGGCGGTTCTTGCCGAAGGGCAGAGCGCCCGCTAAGCCTTGGGCCATGAAAACCGGTGGCCCGATTACCCTCGCAGCGCCCGCGCGCTTTCCCGCAACTCCGCCCGCACAGGCCGATGTCGTCATCATTGGCGGTGGCATCGCCGGGGTGATGACCGCGCTATATCTGGCCGAGGCCGGGCAGCGCGTGACCCTGTGCGAAAAGGGCCGCATCGCCGGAGAGCAAAGCTCTCGCAACTGGGGCTGGGTGCGCCAGCAGGGCCGCGATCCCGGCGAATTGCCGATCATGGTCGAGGCCTTGCGCCTGTGGCAGGGCTTGGACCAGCGGCTGGGTGAGGTGGTCAGCCTGCGCCGCACCGGCACCACCTATCTGGCGGCATCCGAAGCCGATCTGGCCAGCTATGAAAGCTGGCTGCCCCATGCCCGCGCGCATGGACTGGACACGCACCTGCTGGGCCGGGCCGAGCTTGACCAGATCCTGCCCAATGCTACGGGCTGGGTCGGGGCGCTGACCACGCCCAGCGATGCCCGCGCCGAGCCCTGGACCGCCGTTCCCGCCATTGCCGGACTGGCCGCTGATGCGGGCGTGACCATCTGCGAGGATTGCGCCGTGCGCGGGGTCGAGACCTCGGGCGGGCGGATCTCGGGCGTGGTGACCGAAAAGGGCAGGATCGCCGCGCCCTTGGTGCTGCTGGCCGGGGGCGCATGGTCGTCGCTGTTCGCGGGCAATTCCGGTCTGTGGTTTCCGCAGCTATCGGTCCGAGCGACGGTTGCAGCGACCGAGGAGATGCCGGATTTCCATGCCGGAAACGCGGCGGATGCGGGCTTTGCCTTTCGGCGGCGGACGGATGGCGGTTACACGCTGGCTCCGGGCATCGGTCATGACTTCTGGATCGGTCCGGCGGCCTTCCGCAATCTGCGGGCGTTCCTGCCGCAGATCCGGCGTGACCTGAGCCATACCCGCCTTAGCCCTGCCGCCCCGAAAGGCTTTCCCGACGCATGGGGCACGGCCCGGCGCTGGGGGGCAGACGACGTGTCGCCGTTTGAGCGGATGCGTGTGCTGGACCCCGCCCCCAACATGGCCCGGATCGAGCGTTTGCGCGGCGATTTCGCAGCGGCTTTCCCGAAACTGGGCAAGCCGGCCATCGCCCGCGCATGGGCGGGGATGATCGACGTGACACCGGATCAGGTTCCGATTCTGGACGAAAGCCCGATTCCCGGCTTTTTCATCGCGACGGGCCTGTCCGGGCATGGTTTCGGCATCGGGCCGGGCATTGGCCGCGTCATGGCCGATCTGATGCTGGGCAAGCCCGTGGGCCATGATCTGACCCGCTTCCGCTTTGCCCGTTTTTCAGACGGATCGAAGATCGAGCTTGGCCCCTCGATCTGAGCGGGTGGCAGCCCTTGCGGCGGCTTGGCAAAACCGCCAAGCTTCCAGCGAAGGAGATGTCATATGCCCGTCAAGAACCGTTTCGCCGAACTTCTGCCCGAGATCACCGCATGGAGACGGGATTTCCACGAAAATCCCGAACTGCTTTATGAGGTGCATCGCACGGCGGGCAAGGTGGCCGAATTGCTGCGCGGTTTTGGCGTCGATGAGGTGGTCGAGGGCATTGGCCGGACCGGCGTTGTGGGCGTCATCAAGGGCAATCGCGACACGCAGGGCCGCGTGATCGGGTTGCGCGCCGACATGGACGCCTTGCCGATCACCGAGATCACCGGCGCGAACTACGCCTCGAAAACGCCGGGTATCATGCATGCCTGTGGTCATGACGGCCATACCGCGATGTTGCTGGGGGCGGCGAAATACCTGTCCGAGACGCGGAATTTCGACGGCACCGCCGTGGTGATTTTTCAACCCGCCGAAGAGGGCGGCGGCGGCGGTCTTGCCATGATCCAGGACGGGCTGGCGGATCGCTGGGGCATTCAGGAATTCTATGGCATGCACAATATGCCGGGCCTGCCGACCGGTAGCTTTGCCATCCGCGAGGGTGCGATGATGGCTGCTGCCGACCAGTTCGACATCATCGTCACCGGCCGGGGTGGCCATGCCGCCAAACCCCATGAGACGATCGACACGACGCTGGTTTCAGCCCAGATCATCGTGGCGCTGCAATCCATCGTCTCGCGCAATATCGATCCGCTGAAAAGCGGCGTGGTCTCGGTCTGCGTGGTTGAGACGGATTCGACGGCGCATAACGTGATCCCGCAGGTGGTGAAGCTGAAGGGGACGGCGCGGAGTCTTGATCCCGCCGTGCGCGACCAGCTTGAAGAAGGCATCAAGCGCGTGGCCGAAAATGTCGCCGCGGCCTTTGGCGCGCAGGCGCATGTCGAATATGAGCGTGGCTATCCGGTGACGATGAACGATCCCACGTCGGCGCAGCATGCCGCCGAGGTGGCGCGCCAGATCGCGGGCGGGGTGGACATGGATCTGGCCCCGCTGATGGCGGGCGAGGATTTCAGCTACATGCTGAACACCCGTCCCGGCGCCTATATCTTTGTCGGGAATGGCGACACCGCCATGTTGCATCACGCCGCCTATGATTTCGACGATGATGCGATCCCGGCCGGGTCGAGTTGGTATGCGGGTATGGTCGAGGCGCGGATGCCGCTTTCGGCCTGAGCGCTGGGGGCCTTGGACCCCGGCCATAGTGCCGGGGGTTTCACACCCCCGGACCCCCCGTGGGGTATTTCCAAAACGAAGAAAGGGGGCGTTGCGGCCCCCTTTTAGCGTCAGAAGTGGATGGTGCGTCCGTAGGCCGACAGCACGGATTCGTGCATCATCTCGGACAGGGTCGGGTGCGGGAAGACCGTCTCCATCAGCTCGGCCTCGGTGGTTTCCAGCGTGCGGCCGATCACATAGCCTTGGATCAGTTCAGTGACTTCGGCACCGACCATATGGGCACCCAGCAGCTCGCCGGTTTTCGCGTCGAAGATGGTTTTGACCAGACCTTCCGGTTCGCCAAGGGCGATGGCTTTGCCATTGCCGACGAAGGGGAAGCGGCCGACCTTGATGTCGTAACCTTCTGCCTTGGCCTTTTCCTCGGTCAGACCGACAGAGGCGACCTGCGGGTTGCAATAGGTGCAGCCGGGGATCGAGTTCGGCTTGATCGGGTGCGGGTGTTGGCCGGCGATCAGTTCAGCGACCATGACGCCTTCATGGCTGGCCTTATGCGCAAGCCAAGGAGCGCCGGCGACGTCACCGATGGCGAAAAGTCCTTCGACGCCGGTGCGGCAATATTCATCGGTCACGACATGGGTGCGGTCGATCTTGGCGCCCAGTTTCTCGAGGCCAAGGTTTTCGACATTGCCGACGATGCCGACGGCGGAGATCACGGTGTCGAAGTCATGCGTTTCGGTCTTACCGCCGATCTCGATATGGGCGGTGACTTTGCCCTTGGCGCGGTCAAGCTTCTTGACCGTGCCTTTTTCGATGATCTTCATGCCCTGCTTGACGAATTGCTTCTTCGCCAAAGCCGAGATTTCCGCGTCCTCGACCGGCAGCACGCGGTCCATGACCTCGACCACCGTCGTATCTGCGCCGAGCGTGTTGAAGAAGCTGGCGAATTCGATGCCGATTGCGCCCGAGCCGATGACCAGCAGCTTGCCCGGCATCCGCGGTGGGTTCAGCGCGTGCTTGTAGTTCCAGACCAGATCGCCATCGGGCTCAAGACCCGGCAATTCGCGGGCACGCGCGCCGGTGGCCAGCACGATGGACTTGCCGGTGACTTCCTCGGTGCCCTTGTCGGTCTTGACCGAGATCTTGCCGGGGCCGGCCAGCGTCGCCTCACCCATGATCACGGTGACCTTGTTCTTTTTCAGCAGGTGGCCGACGCCGCTGGCCAGCTGTTTCGCCACGCCGCGCGAGCGCTGGACGACGGCGGGCAGATCATAGCCGATATTGCCTGCGGACAGGCCGAATTCCTTGGCGCGGTGCATCAGGTGGAAGACCTCGGCCGAACGCAGCAGCGCCTTGGTCGGGATGCAGCCCCAGTTCAGGCAGATGCCGCCCAGATGCTCGCGTTCGATCACTGCGACCTTCAGGCCAAGCTGGGCTCCGCGGATGGCGCAGACATAACCGCCCGGACCCGAGCCGATCACCACCATGTCGAAGGATTGCGCCATGGAATTCCCCCTCTGGAAAAAGATAGTTGAGCGTTAAACCATTTACTCGAGATCGGCAAGCGACAGCTTGCCCGAGACCAGCGCGCCATAGCCGCCTGCCTGCATCACGTGCATTTCCGCTGGTGTCGGATCGCGCCCCAGCGCCGCATTGCGCCACGGGAAGCGGCCGAAACGGGCGATGGTGTCGCGGTGCAGTTCGGCGTGGTGCACATTCTCGCCGGGCATGAACTCGGCGAAAAGCGCGACCGCGCGGTCTTGATCGGCCAGATCCTCGGAATGCTCGAAGGGCAGGTAGAAGAACTGCCGGGCGGGGGGCTGGATCTGCAGATCGTACCCGTTGGCGATGGCCGCATCCGCGATGGCGCAGGCGAGGGCGTCGGTGGCAAAGGCGCGGGGATCCTCGCGGAACATGTTGCGCGGGAACTGGTCGGTCAGGATCAGCGCGGCCAGCGTACCTTCGGCGGTTCCGGTCCAGTCCGGGGTCAGCGTTGCCGCCTGTTCCCATGTCGCCATGAAGCGGTCGCGGATGGTTTGATCGAGTGTGTCTGACCGCGTGTACCAGCCTTGCGCGCCGACCTCATCCAGCCAGAACCGGACGATCTGGTCCGGGGTTGCGATGCTTTGGGTCATGCCATCCCTCCATATTTGCGGGGATGGTTGCATTGGCCGGGCCGGGCCGCAAGGTCACGTAGCGGGTTTCTGCGCCTCGTCCGGGCCAGCGTTTTCCAGCGCGGCCTCGATCGCGACGGTGGTGGCCGAGGGGGCGATGACCGCAAAGTTCTGGTCCATGGCCGGGGCCGCGCGGCGCAACATGCGCCAGCCCGCGTAAATCGTCAGCAGGGTCAGCAGGAAGCCGATATAGACCCAGAAGCCCTCCGGCCCCAGCTGCGACATCAGCCAGCCGGTGATCAGCGGCCCGGTGATCGCGCCGACGCCGTTGATGAACAGCAGCCCTGCCGAGGCCGCGGCCATGTCCCGGTTGTCCAGAAAGTCGTTGGTATAGGCGATCAGCAGCGAATAGACCGGGTTCGCGACGCCCCCGATCAGCGCCGCGGTCAGCAGCAGACCCCAGATGCCCGGCTGCACGTAAAGCGTGACGAAGCTGACGATCAGCCCGACCAGCGACAGCACCATCACGATCATCCGCCGGTCATTATGGTCCGAGAACCAGCCGACCGGATATTGCAGCACCAGCCCGCCCATGTAGATCGCGGCGACAAAGGCCGAGATCTCGGTCACGGTCAGCCCCTTGAGCGAGCCCCAGACCGAGGCCATGCCGAAGATGGCCGAGAACACCCCGCCCATCAGGAACATGCCGATGCAGCCCAGCGGAGAGACCTGGAACAGCCGTGCGAAGGACATCCTTTGAATCGACGCGAATTGCGGCGCGGGTTGGCGCGACAGCAGGATCGGCAGGAACGAGAAGCTGACCAGAACCGAGGGGATGACGAACAGCATGTAGCCCGCCGGATCGCTGATATTCATCAGAAGCTGTGCCGTGATGATGCCCAGCATCTGCACGATCATATAGGCCGACAGCGCCTGACCGCGGGTTTGATTGCTGGCACTGGCATTCAGCCAGCTTTCCGAGGTGATGTAGACCCCCGAGAAGCAGAAGCCGATCGACAGCCGCAGCACCGCCCAGAAGATCCAGTGCGGCCAGACCGCGTAAAGGATCAGCACGGACGAGATCATCGAGGCCAGCGCGGCAAAGACGCGGACATGGCCGACCTTCTGGATCATCCCCGGCACCAAGCGCGAGCCCAGCAGGAAGCCGCCGAAATAGGTCGACATGACCACCGACATCTGGGTGGTGCTGATGCCTTCGATCGCGCCGCGGATGCCCAGCAATGTGCCCTGCATCCCGTTGCCGACCATCAGCAGCAGGATGCCAAGAAGCAGGGGCCATGTGGTTCGCAGCACGGTCAGCATGTCGAAATCCCTTAGGGAATCAAAAGTGAGGCATCGCCATAGCTGAAAAAGCGATAGCCCGAATCCACGGCGTGACGATAGATCTCGCGGATGCGGTCCTGCCCCATCAGCGCGCTGACCAGCATCAGCAGCGTCGATTTCGGCAGGTGGAAATTGGTCATCAGCGCGTCGGTCACCCGGAAACGATAACCCGGATAGATGAAGATTTCGGTGACATCGCGGAAGGGCAGGACGATTCCGTCCTCGGAGGCGGCGGATTCGATCAGGCGCAGCGCGGTGGTGCCGACCGGGATCACGCGACCGCCGGCGGCGCGGGTGGCGTTGATCGCCTCGGCCGCTTCCGGCGTCACCTCGCCCCATTCGCCATGCATCTTGTGGGTGGTCACGTCCTCGACCTTGACCGGCAGGAAGGTGCCCGCGCCGACATGCAGGGTGACATGGACAAAGCGGACGCCGCGCGCCTTCAGCGCCTCAAGCAGATCCGCGTCGAAATGCAGGCTGGCGGTGGGCGCGGCGACGGCACCGGTATTCCGGGCCCAGACGGTCTGGTAATCCTCGCGGTCGGCCTCATCGGGGGCGCGAAGTGCGGCGATATAGGGGGGCAGGGGCATCGCGCCGACCTGGCTCAGCGCGGCGTCAAAGGCCTCGCCGGTAGCGTCAAAGCGCAGGGTCAGCCCGGCCTCGGCGATCTCGGTGACCTCGGCGGACAGTGCCTCGCCGAAATGGATGGTCTCGCCCTGCTTGAGCTTGCGCAGGGGCTTGGCCAGCGCTTTCCAGCCGCCATTGGCATCGGGCTCCAACAGCGTGATCTCGACCTTGGCCACGGCCTCGCCCTGCGGGGTCTGGCGGGTGCGGCTACCGGTCAGGCGCGCGGGGATGACCTTGGTGTCATTCAGCACCAGCAGATCGCCCGGACCCAGCAGGTCGGTCAGGTCGCGCACATGCAGGTCGCTGATCGCGTCGCCCTTGGCCAATAGCAGACGGGCCGCGCTGCGCGGGCGCGCGGGGCGGGTGGCAATCAGCCCTTCGGGCAGGTGAAAATCGAAATCGTCAAGCTTCATAGGGGGCTTCTCGCGCCGCTGAATTCCAGCGTCAAGGCGGCGGATAATCACAAAGTGAAAAGCTCAGGCTTTACATGCCGCACGGAATCAGTAAGTTTTGCGCATTCCTGAGGTGAGTCCCATGATCATCTGCCACTGCTCCCAGATCTCCGACCATGACATCCGCGCGGCGGTGGACTGGATGCGTGCAGCCGATCCAGAAGCGATCATAACCCCCGGAAAAGTCTATCATACCCTTGGCAAGCGGCCCGATTGCGGCAGCTGCATGCCCTTGTTCCTAGACACGATGCGTCATTGCGATAATCTGGCCGTGCCCCCCATTCTTCGGGGTCTAAGAGCCACGCGCAAAGGAGCAATCCATGAAGGGCGACGCCAAGGTCATCGAGTATCTCAACGCAGCGCTACGGTCTGAACTGACCGCTGTCAGCCAGTATTGGCTGCATTACCGCCTGCAAGAAGATTGGGGCTACGGCCGCATCGCCGAGAAGTCCCGTGCCGAATCCATTGAGGAAATGAATCACGCGGATCGGCTGATCCAGCGCATCATCTTCCTTGAGGGACATCCGAACCTGCAGAAACTGGACCCGCTGCGCATCGGCCAGAACCTGAAGGAAACTTTGGAATCCGATCTGGCTGCCGAATATGACGCGCGCACGCTGTACGTCGAGGCACGCGACCACTGCGAATCCGTCAAGGACTATGTCAGCAAGGATCTGTTCGAAGCGCTGATCACCGATGAGGAAGGTCATATCGACTTCCTCGAAACCCAGCTTGACCTGTATGAGTCGATCGGCGCGCAGAATTACGGCCATCTCAACGCGAAACCGGCCAACGAAGCCGAGTGATCCGACCGGGATCGCGCCAACGGGGGGCCTATTGGCCCCCCTTTATCATGCGCCCAGCCAGTCCTGCGCCAGGGCGGGCAGGTCATCGAAATGCTTGAGCATCGCTTCCGGGGCCAGACGGGTCAGCGCCTCGCCTTCGGGGCCAAAGGCGACCAGTGCAACTTTCACCCCCGCAGCGGCGGCGGTTTTGCGGTCTGTTTCGGTGTCTCCGACAAGGAAGGAATGCGCGACCGCGCCGCCCGCCGCCTCGACCGCGGCGGCATAGGGGCGGGGGTCGGGCTTCCTGACCGGCAGCGTATCCGCGCCGATCATCGCAGCGAAGCGGTCGCGGATGCCCAATTCTCGCAGCAGGATTTCGGCCAGCGCCTCGGGCTTGTTGGTGCAGACCGCCAGAAGGTGGCCGGCCTCGGCCAGACGATCCAGCGCGGCCTCGGTTCCCGGATAAAGCCTTGTATGGACGGCGATGCGGGTGCCGTAATGGTCAAGCAGGCGGGGATAATCCTCATCCTCGGCGCCGGGGGGCAGCAGGGTGTCGGCACCGATCCTTGCATAGCCCGCGCGCAGCATGGCGCGGCCGCCGTGAAAGGCGATCAGCGCATCCGCGACCGGGTCCAGAAGCTGGCCAAGGCCGCGATCCGTGAAACAGGCATTGGCCGCCGCGATCAGGTCGCCCGAAGTATCGGCCAGCGTCCCGTCCAGATCGAAGACCACCGTTCCCGCCATGCTGTAACCTTCCGTCAAGATGTGTGATGCGCCGGGGTCTTTCCCCGATGCCGCCCCATAGGTAGAACGCCAAGATCAGATAAGAAACAGGCAAGAGGCCGTCATGTCAGACAATCCCGTCGCTCTCATCGTTCTGGCCGCCGGTCAGGGCAGTCGGATGCAGTCGGACCTGCCCAAGGTGCTGCACCGTCTGGGCGGCGTGCCTCTGGTCGCGCATGCGCTGGCCGCCGGTCGTGCGGTCGAACCCGAGCGGGTCGTGGTTGTCGCCGGCCACGGCGCGGATGCGGTGAAGAAGGCGGTCGGCAAGCTGGACCCCGAGGCGCTGGTCGCCCTGCAGGAAGAGCAGCTTGGCACCGCCCATGCCGTCAGCCAGGCGCTGCCGCAGCTTGAGGGCTTCGAAGGCCGGGTGATCGTGCTGTATGGCGACACCCCCTTCATCGGAGAGGACACGCTGCTGGCGCTGGCCGCCCATTCCGCCGATGTCGTGGTGTTGGGCTTCGAGGCTGCCGATCCCGGCCGCTATGGCCGTCTGGTGACCGGCCCCGAGGGGCTGGAGCGGATCGTCGAGTACAAGGACGCCGATGAGGCCACGCGCGCCATCCGTCTGGTGAATTCCGGCGTGCTGGCCGCCGATGCCGGGCTGCTGCGCGAATTGCTGCCCCGGATCGGCAATGCCAATGCGGCGGGTGAGTATTACCTGACCGACATCCCCGCCCTTGCCCGCGCCGAGGGCCGCCGGGTCGAGGTCGTGACCTGCCCCGAAGCCGAAACCCTTGGCATCAACACCCGCGAGGAACTGGCTGCCGCCGAGGCCGCATTCCAGTCCCGCGCCCGCATCCGCGCGCTTGAGGATGGGGTGACGCTGGCCGATCCGGCCACGGTCTGGTTCGCGCTGGACACCTTTGTCGGCCGCGATGCGATCATCGGCCAGAACGTGGTCTTCGGTCCCGGCGTCACCGTGGAAAGCGGGGCCGAGATCCTGCCCTTCTGTCATCTGGAAGGCTGCCATGTCAGCTCGGGCGCGACGGTCGGTCCCTTTGCCCGCCTGCGTCCCGGCGCGGAGCTGGGCGGCGACGTGCATGTCGGCAATTTCGTCGAGATCAAGAACTCGGTGCTGGACGAAGGCGTCAAGGTCGGCCACCTGACCTATCTGGGCGATGCCCATATCGGCGAGGCCACGAATATCGGCGCGGGCACCGTGACCTGCAATTACGACGGCGTCGGCAAGCACCGGACCGAAATCGGGGCCAATGCCTTCATCGGGTCGGACACGATGCTGGTCGCGCCTGTGCGCGTGGGCAACCGCGCCATGACCGGCTCGGGTTCGGTCATCACCGAGGATGTGCCCGATGACGCGATGGCCATTGGCCGCGCCCGTCAGGTGACGAAACCCGGCCTTGCCACCCGCCTGATGCAGGCTTTGCGCCAGAAGAAGGGGCAGTAACATGTGCGGAATCATCGGCATTCTGGGCAATCACGAAGTTTCGCCCCAACTGGTCGAGGCGCTGAAGCGTCTGGAATATCGCGGCTATGACAGCGCCGGCGTCGCCACCGTCGATGCCTCGGGACAGCTTGACCGCCGCCGCGCTGTCGGCAAGCTGGTCAACCTGTCCGACCGGCTGGTGCATGAACCGCTGCCCGGCCATGCCGGGATCGGCCATACCCGCTGGGCCACCCATGGTGCCGCGACCGAGGCCAATGCCCATCCGCATCGCCGCGGCCCGGTGGCCGTCGTCCATAACGGCATCATCGAAAACTTCCGCGAGCTGCGCGATGAGGTCGTGGCGCTGGGCCTGACGCCCGAATCCGACACCGATACCGAAACCGTCGCCCTGCTGACCGCATGGCACATGGATCAGGGTCTTGGCCCCGTTGAGGCCGCCCGCGCCACGCTGTCGCGCCTGCATGGCGCCTTTGCGCTGGCCTTCCTGTTCCAGGGCGAGGGCGACCTGATGATCGCCGCCCGCAAGGGCAGTCCGCTGGCCGTCGGCCATGGCAAGGGCGAGATGTTCATCGGCTCGGACGCGGTGGCGCTGGCGCCCTTCACCGACCGCATCACCTACCTTGAGGACGGCGACCACGCGATCATCACCCGGCAAGGGGCCCAGATCTTCAACGCCGCAGGCCAACCCGCCAACCGCGAGATCCAGCAGATCGACGTGGGCGCGACCCAGATCGACAAGGGCGGCTACCGCCATTTCATGGCCAAGGAAATCGCCGAGCAGCCCGCCGTGCTGGGCGATGCGCTTGAGCATTACATCAAGGACGGTCGCATCGTCCTGCCCGAGGCGATTGATTTCAGCGACGTGGACCGGCTGACGCTGGTGGGCTGCGGCACCGCCTATTACGCCGCCTGCGTTGCCCGCTACTGGTTCGAAAGCATCGCCGGGCTACCCTGCGATCTGGATGTGGCCTCCGAGTTCCGCTACCGCGAGCCGCCTCTGTCGCCCCGCAGCTGGGCCATGTTCATCAGCCAGTCGGGCGAGACGGCCGATACGCTGGCCGCGCTGCACTACGCCCGCGACAAGGTCGCCAAGACCGTCGGCGTGGTCAATGTCGGCACCTCTGCCATCGCACGGGACGCGGACATTGCCCTGCCGACGCTGGCCGGGATCGAGGTCGGCGTGGCCTCGTCCAAGGCCTTCACCTGCCAGCTTGCGGTCCTTGCCGTGCTGGCGCTGAAAGCCGCCCATGACCGGGGTCGCCTGACAGATGGCGAATTGCGCGCGCATCTGGCTGATCTGCGGGCGCTGCCGGGGCTGCTGAACCAGACGCTGGCCGTCAGCGACGAATGCCGCCGCCTTGCGGGCTGGCTCTCCGAGGCGCAGGACGTGCTGTATCTGGGCCGCGGGCCGCTTTATCCGGTGGCGCTGGAAGGAGCGCTGAAGCTCAAGGAACTCAGCTATATCCACGCCGAAGGCTATGCTTCGGGCGAACTCAAGCACGGCCCGATCGCGCTGATCGACCGCAATGTGCCGGTGGTGGTCGTTGCTCCGCGCGACGCGCTGTTCGACAAGACCGTCTCGAACATGCAAGAGGTCATGGCCCGCCACGGGCAAGTACTGCTGATTTCCGACGCCGAGGGGATCGAGAAAGGCGGGCACGGTATCCGTGCCAGCCTGACCCTGCCTTCCGGAGGGGGCGCTTTCGCGGCGATCCTCTATGCCGTGCCGATGCAATATCTGGCCTATCACACCGCTGTCGCGAAGGGCACGGATGTGGACCAGCCGCGCAACCTCGCGAAGTCGGTGACGGTCGAATGACCGCCTGGGGCGGGACCTAGTCGGTCTCGCCCACCGCTTTCCAGATCACCGCGCCGATCACCGCACCGATGATCGGCGCGACCCAGAACAGCCACAGTTGCGAAATCGCCGTGCCACCTGCGAACAGCGCCTGACTGGTCGAGCGCGCCGGATTGACCGAGGTATTGGTCACCGGGATCGAGATCAGGTGGATCAGCGTCAAGGTCAGGCCGATGGCCAGTGGCGCAAAGCCCACCGGCGCACGCCCATGCGTCACGCCCAGAATGACGAACAGGAAGAACGCGGTCAGCACGATCTCGATCACCAGCCCCGACAGCATCGAATAGCCATCGGGAGAGGCCGCGCCATAGCCATTCGCCGCGAATGACCCCAGATTTGCCCCGGTCTTGCCCGAGGCGATGACATAAAGCACTGCCGCCGCAAGGATCGCGCCGATCAATTGCGCGATGATATAGGGACGACCCGCCCGCCGGGGAAACGCCCCGCAGTGGCCAGACCGATCGTGACCGCCGGGTTGAAATGCCCGCCCGAGATCCCGCCGACCGCATAGGCCATGGTGACGACCGTCAGACCGAACGCGAGCGAAACGCCCAAAAATCCAATGCCCAGATCAGGCACACCGGCTGCCAGAATGGCGCTGCCGCAACCGCCGAAAACCAGCCAGAACGTGCCAAGCGCTTCCGCGCCCAATTGCTTCTGCATTTCAGGACTCCAATCACAAGGATAGTTCGTCAAATTAGTGCATTGCGGGGCGATGCTCTCATCATCCTGCGGGTCTGGAAACGAAATTCGCCCGGCCACTGCCGACAGGCCGCGACTGTTGCAGCCTCGCTTCAGCCATGCAAAAGCCGGGCCGCATTGCTGCGACCCGGCTTCTTTCTTGCCCAAATATCCCGGGGTCCGGGGCAGCGCCCCGGCGTAACGTATGACGTCAGCCGATCGTCGCCATGTCCTCGCGCCAGACCGCGATCACGCTGGAACGCGGTTTGCCATTGCCGTCTGGCCAGCTGCCGCCGGGATGCTGGATGCCGACAAAAGCAACCTTTTTATCCGCCGACCAGCACAGGCCGGTGACTTCGGCGCCGTTCGGAGCGGTCAGAAAGCGGGCGATCTCGCCGGTTTCGGGATTGCCGACCAGCATCTGGTTGTTGCCCATACCAGCGAAGTTGCCCTCGTTGCTGTCCTCGCCATCGGTCTGGATCCACAACATGCCTTCGCTGTCAAAAGCCATGCCATCGGGCGAGTTGAACATATTGCCCGCATTCACATTGGGCGACCCGGCAAAGGCGTCCTTGTGGACATTGGGGTTGCCGGCCATGACATACAGATCCCAGGCGAACTTGTCGGCACCATGATCCTCGCCCTCGGGACGCCAGCGCACGATCTGGCCGAATTCATTGGCCTCGCGCGGGTTGGCGGCGTTCGTCGGCATCGCCTCGCCGCCGCGTTTCGAGTTGTTGGTCAGCGCGCAGTAAGCCTCGCATTTCGCGGGATGGGCGGCGATCCATTCCGGGCGGTCCATGGTGGTCGCGCCGACCTTGGTGCCGGCCAGACGGGCATAGACCAGCAACTCGGGCAGGGTCATGCCGGTGGTCTCGGGCGTTAGCGCCAGCCATTCGCCGCTCATGTCGTCGTTGAAGCGCGCGACGTAAAGCGTGCCGTCGGACAGCAGGCCTTCGGTGGGCTGACCCTCGGCCCAGGTCCCGTTCGAGACATAGCGATAGATGAACTCGCCGCGTTCGTCATCGCCCAGATAGACGACGATGCGACCGTCTTTCGCCTGCACCATCTCGGCATTCTCATGCTTGAAGCGGCCAAGGGCGGTGTGCTTCACCGGGGTCGATTTCGGGTCGGCAGGGTTGATCTCGACCACCCAGCCGAAGCGGCTCGGCTCATTGGGGTTGGTGGTCAGGTCGAAGCGCGCGTCGAACTTTTCATAGGCATATTGGCTTTCGCCCTTCAGGCCATAGCGCTTCTCGGCCGGGGTCTGCTCGCGCTCGGCGGTCATGCCGAAATAGCCGTTGAAGTTTTCCTCGCAGGTCAGATAGGTGCCCCACAGCGTGCGGCCCGAGCCGCAATTGTTCAGCGTGCCCAGAACCGCCCGACCATCGGGGTCGGCGGCGGTCTTCACGAAATCCGTGCCCGCAACCGGACCACCAAGGGTCATCGGCGTGTCATTGGTGATGCGGCGGTTATAGGGGCTGTCCAGAACGACGCCGTAGCCCGCGCCGGTATCGGCCACTTCCATCACCGTCACGCCCTGCATGTTTTTCAGCAGCTGGACTTCCTCGGCGGTGCGGGGGGTGCCTTCGGCCTCAACCGGCAGGTTGATCTCGGGGTTCACATATTCCGAGTTGACGGCGATGACCTGCTTGCCGTCGACCTCGAACAGCTCCATCCCGTCGGTATTCTCGCCAAAGACTTTGTCGGACATGGCAAGGGAAACCCCGGTTTCGGCCGAGAAGCTGTCCTTGGCCTCGGTGACCAACGCATCGCCCCAGCGCACCAGCGGCTTCCAGGCATAGCCCTTGGGCACCTGAATTTCGAAACCGGTGCCTGCGGCGACCGGCTCGAACTTGAAGGCCGCCGCCTGCGCGCGGGCCGAGGTCGCGCCCAGCATCGCCGAGCCAAAGACCGCGGCACCCGAGCCGACCGCCAGCACGCCGAGAAAACCACGGCGCGAGATGGCGCGGTCGACAACCTCGTCGAATTGCTGGCGGGTGGGACGCGGATCGCGCAACTCGTCGAATTCGTCCCAGGACAGGTCAAGCGTGGTTTTCTTGGTCATGGCGGCCTCTGGCTAGCTGATGATCGCTTGCACGGGCGCTGTCCGCGCCTCGTATCGCGGACCCTATCGCAGTGGGGCATGACGGCGGGCCGACAGTCATGCGACAATTCTCTGACAATCGGGCACGAAAAAAAACCGCCCGGTCGCAGGACACGGGCGGCATGAATTGGGCAGAAGAGAGGGAGGGAGGAAGAAGGGGGGTGCTTACAGGTGGATACGCTGAAAAGCGGCCTTGTCGATGCCCAGCTTGTTCAGGTCACGAGCCGTCGGCACACGGTGCATTTCCACGGCCGAGGCGGCATGGATCGCCGCGCGGAGCGTGCTGAAAGCCTGTCGGATGGAATGAAGGACGGTCATCGTTTTTCCTGTCTGGTCCTGAATGTTTCGGTACCAGTCAGATGGGCGCTCCCGCCGGTTTGCACAACGTGGCAAAGGGTCAAAGCCGCCATGCCCACAGGACATGGCGGCCCGATTTTGTTGCGAAGGGACCTTAGTCCTCGTCGCCGCCCAGTTGGGCCAGAACCTGACCCTTGCCACGGGCGCGTAGGATCAGCGGCACGATCAGCGCCAAGGCGGCGATGCCCAGCAGGGTCGCGGCGATGGGCGATTGCACCAGCACGGTCCAGTCGCCTTGGCTGATTGCCAATGCGCGGCGCAGCTGCTGCTCGGCCATCGGGCCAAGGATCAGACCGACGACAATCGGCGCGATCGGATAGCCGAAAAGCCGCATCACATAGCCCAGCACACCAAAGCCCAGCAGCATCCCCAGCTCGAAGCTGGACGGGTTTGCACCGATGGTGCCCAGCGTCGCGAACAGCAGGATGCCCGCGTAAAGCCACGGTTTCGGCACGGTCAGCAGCTTTACCCACAGCCCGATCAGCGGCAGGTTCAGGACCAGCAGCATGGCATTGGCGATCAGCAACGAGGCGATCAGCCCCCAGACCAGCGTCGGGTTCGTGGCAAACAGCAGCGGCCCCGGTTGCAGGCCGAATTGCTGGAAGCCCGCCAGCATGATCGCCGCCGTGGCCGAGGTCGGCAGGCCCAGCGTCAGCAGCGGCACCAGCGTCCCGGCGGCGGATGCGTTGTTCGCGGCCTCGGGACCGGCGACGCCTTCGATGGCGCCATGGCCGAATTCCTCGGGGTGCTTGGACAGCTTTTTCTCGGTGGCGTAGCTCAGGAAGGTGCCGATTTCGGCCCCGCCCGCGGGCATGGCACCGATGGGGAAGCCAAGGAAGGTCCCGCGCAGCCACGGTTTCCACGAGCGCGCCCAGTCGCTGCGGCTCATCCAGACCGAGCCCTTGACGGCGGTGACCTCATCGTCTTGCTGGTTTTTCTGACCGGCGATGAACAGGGCCTCGCCAATGGCGAACATGGCGACGGCCATGGTGGTGACCTCGATCCCGTCCAGAAGTTCCGGCACGCCGAATGACATGCGCGCCTGACCAGTCAGCTGGTCGATGCCGACGCAGGCCAGCGCCAGACCAAGGAACAGTGAGGTCAGCCCGCGCAGCGCGGAATCCCCGAAGGCAGCGGAAACGGTGACAAAGGCCAGCACCATCAGCGCGAAATATTCACGCGGGCCAAAGACCAGCGCCACTTTGACGATGCTTGGCGCAAGGAAGGCCAGCAGCAAGGTTGCGATCAGCCCCGCGACAAAGGACCCGATGGCGGCGGTGGCCAAGGCCGGGCCGCCACGGCCCTTGCGGGCCATCTTGTTGCCCTCAAGCGCGGTGATGATCGAGGCGCTTTCGCCCGGCGTGTTCAGCAGGATCGAGGTGGTCGAACCGCCATACATCCCGCCGTAATAGATGCCCGCGAACATGATCAGCGAGCCTGCCGGGTCCAGCCGGTAGGTGACGGGCAGCAGCAGCGCCACGGTCAGCGCCGGGCCGATGCCGGGCAGCACGCCGACGGCGGTGCCCAAGGTCACGCCGATCAGCGCGTAAAGCAGCATCATCGGCTCGGCCGCGGTGGCCAGACCCTGCATCAGGAAATCGAATGCACCCATGTCTCAGGCCCCCCGAAAGATCAGATGCTCAAGCGGACCCGCAGGCAGATGCAGCATCAGAAGCTGGGAGAAGACCGCCCAGACGGCAAAGGCAAAGACGATGCCCAGCGGGATCGTCATCGCCAGATTGCGCTTGCCAAAGGCCCGCGCGGTAAAGGCGAACAGGATGCCCGTGGCGATCGAGAAACCCGCGACATGCAGCAGCAGCAGTTGCGCGGCAAGGCCCGCGATGATCCACAGGACCGGGGGCACGTTCTGTTCGGGACGCTCGGGGAAGTCGCCCTTCAGCGCGGCAAAGACGGTCCAGACCGACAGCCCCAGCAGCCCGTAAGCCACGACGCGCGGGACGCTGGCCGGACCGACGCCGGAATAGCCGCCCAGATCGGCAAGGCGTGCGCTGTCCCACAGCATCACGCCCGCGACGACGGCCAGACCGGCGGCGATGACCAGCGCCGCCGTATCCCGGCGGCGCTGTTTTTGCGGTTCGTTTACGCTCATTTCACCAGACCGATGTCCTTGAGGACGGTCCCGGTCGAGGTCACATCCTTTTCAAGCTGGGCGTCGAAATCCGCGCCCGACAGGTAGGTGTCCGACCAGCCCTTGTCGGCCAGTTGCTTCTGCCAGTTCTCGGATTTCACCATTTTCTCGACATCGGCGGTCACCTTGGCCTTCTGCTCGTCCGACAAACCCGGAGCAGCGGCGACCATGCGCCAGTTCTGCAGCTCGACGTCCAGACCCGCTTCCTTCAGGGTTGGCGCGTCGGCACCGGCGATGCGCTCGGGCGAGGACAAGGCCAGCAGACGCAGCGTGCCTGCCTTGATCTGGGCGTCGAATTCGCCCAGCGAGGAAATCCCTGCGGTCACCTGATTGCCAAGGATCGCGGCCAGCGCTTCGCCACCGCCGGAATAGGCGATGTAGTTGATCTTGGTCGGATCGACGCCCGCCGCCTTGGCGATCAGGCCAACGGCGATATGGTCGGTGCCGCCAGCCGAGCCGCCAGCCCAGCTAACCGCGCCCGGATCGGCTTTCAGCGATTCGATCAGTCCGGCAATGTCCTTGATGGGCGAAGCGGCGGGGACGACGATGGCCTCATATTCGCCGGTCAGGCGCGCGATCGGGGTCACGTCCTTCAGCGAGACGGGCGAGTTGTTGGTCAGGATCGCGCCGACCATGACATAGCCGCCGACGATCAACGCGTCGGGGTTGCCCTTGTTCTGGCTGGCGAATTGCGCAAGGCCGATGGTGCCGCCGGCGCCGGGGACGTTCTGGACCTGCACCGATTTCGAGATGCCTTCTTCCTGCAGCACGGTCTGCATGGTGCGGGCGGTCTGGTCCCAGCCGCCGCCCGGATTGGCGGGGGCGATGATGGTGTAATCGGCCATGGCGGGCATGGCGACCGAGCCGGCAAGCAGGCTGGCGAGAACGAATTGCTTCATGACATTCCTCCGCAGGGCGCCGCGACGGTCATGGCCGCCCGGTCGCATGTCTTGTTTTTTCTGACCTGACCCCCAGCCTCTCCCAAAGCGGGGGGTGTCCTCCTTGGAGCGGCACACGGGCCGGTCCGGAAACCGTTTCATCACAGGAACCTGTCATGGACCTGACATGGCGGACAGAAATTCAAGAAAGGTTAATGACCCGCGATTGCCTCGTTCCAGCGCGCCAGCAGTTTTGCCCGTGTCGCCTGATCCAGATAGGCCAGCAGGCCGGGGCTGACCGGCACCGGTTTCAGCCGCAGCCCGGCCAGATCCTGCATGCCGCCCGCCGGGCTTTGCTGGCCCGCGACTTCAAGGCTGACGGCGGAAAGGCGCAGGGTCTGGGACAGCAGCGTCTGCCCCTCGGGGGACATCAGGAAGGCCAGAAAGCTGGTGCCCAGATCGGGGCGGCGGGCGGCGGCGGGCACCAGAGCCACCCGCGACACGACTACGGTGAAATCTCGCGGCAGGATCACGCCCACCTCGGGGTGGCGGCGCGACCATTCGGCGGCATAGGAGCCCAGCAGGTTGTAGCCAACCGCCAGCCTGCCATCCGAGATCCGCTCCAGCAGCTCGCCCGAGGTGGCGAATTGCTGCACACCCGCCCGACCCATCGCAGCCACGACCGACCAGATATCGGGGTAAAGCTCCTGATCGCGGGCCATGAACAGGTAACCCACGCCCGAGCGCGAGATGTCATAGGTGCCGATCCGGCCTTGCGCCTGATCGGGATGCTCGGCCATCCAGCGCATCAGGTCGGTGCGGGTGGCGGGCGGTGCGCGGCCCGCGAAACTGGGCTTGTGATAGGCAAAGACGGCAGGCTCGAAGGTCAGCGCATAGGCGGTGTCGCGCCAGTTCGCCCAGTCGGGCCAATCGGCGGTGTCGGGCGTTTCGACCGCGCGGGCAAAGCCGTCATTGGCCAGCTTGATCTGCAGGTCCATGGCCGAGGAAAAGGCGAAATCCGCCGTGCCCTCGCCCGATTGCGTCTCGGCCACGATGCGGTCATGCAGATCGCCGGTCAGCAGGTTGCGGTAGCGGACCAAGACATCGGGATGGCGCGCCTGAAAGGCCTGGATCAGCGGTGCGGCCAGATCATTGTCCAGCGAGGAATAGACCGAAAGCTCATTCCCGGCGCTGCCCGTCCGTGCGGGAAACACCGTGGTCTGGGCCGCAGCCGCGCCGGTCAGCAGCGTCAGAAGGGCGGCGATTGCTGGCAGCAGGGCGGGCAGGCGCATGATCGCGCGACATTGCCAAAGCCGCGCCCCGTTCACAAGCGCCGCGCGCGGGGATAGGTTCGCAGCCATTGGGGGGACGTCGTGCGCATCTTGCTGGTCGAGGACAATCTATCACTGGCCGAGGGGCTGCATGCCCTGCTGCGCCAATCGGGCTATGCGGTGGACGTGGTCCATGACGGTGCCTCGGCCGAGGCCGTGGCTGCCGCCGAAAGCTTCGATCTGGTCATCCTTGACCTGAACCTGCCGCAGATGGACGGGCTGGAGGTGCTGCGCGCCATGCGCGCCCGCCGCAATCCCGCCGCCGTGATGATCCTGACCGCGCGCGGCGCGCCCGAGGACCGGGTGAAGGGGTTGGACCTTGGCGCTGACGATTACCTGATCAAGCCCTTCGACATCGGCGAGTTCGAGGCGCGCATCCGCTCGCTTCTGCGGCGTCAGGCGGGGCTGCGCACGGCGACGGTCAGCTTCGGCGGGCTGAGTTTCGACCAGAACAGCCGCAGCTTTAGGGTGGGCGATCAACCGCTGGACCTGCCGGCACGTGAACGCGGGTTGCTGGAACTGCTGATCACCCGTGCGGGTAAGGTCGTTCCCCGTGAAACCATCGTGCAGTCCCTGACCTCGCTGGAAGACGACCTGTCCGCCAATGCAATCGAGCAATATGTCAGCCGCTTGCGCAAACGCCTTGCCCCCGCCGGGGTGACGGTCAAGACGGCGCGCGGCATCGGCTATTTCCTTGACCGGGCGTAGGCCGTTCTCGATCCGACGGCGGCTGCTGTTGTGGCTGCTGGTCGCCACGGCGGCATTCGGGACATTGGCGCTGATCGATACCGGGCGCGAGGCCGAGCGCATGGCGAATGCGCTGGCCGATCGGGTCCTGGCCGGTTCCGCGCTGGTCATCGCGGAACGCGCCTCGCTGGATCAGGACGGCCGCATCGCCATCGAGATCCCTTACGGCGCGCTGGAGATGCTGAGTTCGGCGGCCGAGGACCGGGTGTTCTACCGTGTCGACGGCCCGCCCGGCCATCTGGTGACCGGCTATGCCGACCTGCCGGTGGCGCGCGCCCGGCAAGGGGCCGATCCGGCCTTTTCCGACGGTGTTTTCCGCGGTGAACCGGTGCGCGTCGCCAGCCTTGCCCGCGCCGCATCGACCGGCATCGATGAGGTGCCCTTCGTCGTCACCGTGGCGGAAACCACGCGGGCGCGGGTCGAACTGACGCGCACGATCCTGATGCGGTCGGCCTTGCGGCTGGCGCTGATGATCCTTGGGGCGGTGGGGATTGTCGGCATCGCCGTTACCGTGTCCTTGCAGCCGCTTTATCGTCTGGGCGAGGCGATTGCCGAACGCAGCCCCGACGATCTGGGCCCGGTCGAGACCCGCGTGCCATCCGAGGTGCGCGGGCTGGTCGGCACCATCAACCTGTTCATGTCGCGGCTGAAATCGGCGCTGGACGGGTTGCGGAATTTCACCGGCAATGCGGGCCACCAGCTGCGCACGCCTTTGGCGGTGGTGCGCACGCAACTGGCGCTGGCGGCGCGGGCGGGCAGTCTGGCCGAGGCGCAGGAAGCCGCGCAAAAGGGCGATGCCGCCGTGGCGCATGCCGAGCGTATCCTTGCGCAATTGCTGCTGTTGGCCAAGGTCGATGCGACCTCGGGGCGGGATGTAGGCCAGATGGATCTGGTCGGTTTCGCCCGCGACCTGACCGCCGACCATATCCCTGCCGCTGCCGAAATGGGGATCGATCTGGGCTATGAGGGCGAGGAGGCGCAGGTCCTTGTCCGTGCCGAACCCCTGCTGCTGGGCGAGGCTTTGCGCAACCTGATCTCGAACGCGATACTGCATGGCCGGGCGGGGGGCATGGTGACGGTCCGGGTCCGGCGTGAGGATGCGAATGCCGTGCTGGAGGTCGAGGATGACGGGCCGGGCATCCCGCCCGAGGCCCGCGCTGCGGCCGTAAACCGTTTCGCGCGCGGTCGCACGCAGGGGCCGGGCATGGGGCTGGGCCTGCCGGTCGTCGATGAGATTGCGGCGCTGTTCGGGGGGCGCCTGACGCTGGTCGATGGTGCGGGCGGGCAGGGGCTTTGCGCCCGGATCAGCCTGCCTTTGGCGGAAACCTGAGGGCTGATAGCGCAAAAACAGAAGATCAGGCTTGCGTTTCAGGAATGGAGTCGCCATTTTCCCGGAATTCGCGAAAGCGTGAATACAGTTTGGTGTCCGGGCCCCTCTGGCGAAACGTGGCGGCACGTTCGTGATGTCGGCACCGATCTTTGACCAGCCGCCTGGACCTTAGTTCTCACATGCAGCACGGAAGCAACCCTCTCGCGGGGGGAAACGCGAATGGAGCCCAATCCTCAACCCTTAGCTATTTCCGCTGGTCCTTCATCGTCACGGCCATCGGCCTGGCGCTGGGCGCGGTGCTTGGCTGGCAAGCGACCGGAACCGTCGGCGGGACGCTGTCGGTCTTCTTCATCTGCGCCGTGCTTGCGGTGCTTGAGATCTCGCTGAGCTTCGACAACGCCATCGTCAACGCCAACAAGCTCAAGGACATGACACCGGAATGGCAGCATCGCTTCCTGACCTGGGGCATCGTCATCGCCGTCTTCGGCATGCGGATCGTCTTCCCGCTGCTGATCGTCGTGGTCGCGGCCAATATCGGCCCGTGGCAGGCGATGGTGCTGGCAGCAACGCAGCCTGACCAGTATTCGGCCATCATGCATGACGCGCATCTGCCGATCGCGGCCTTTGGCGGCACCTTCCTGATGATGGTCGGCCTGTCCTTCTTCTTCGACCATGAAAAAGACGTGCACTGGGTTCGCTGGCTTGAGGACAAGATGCAGCGCTACGCCACGATTCGCGGCATCGAGGTCGCAATCGTTCTGGTCACCGTGCTGATCTTCTCGCGCTTCCTGGGTGAGGCCGAATCCGAGGTCTTCTTCCGTTCGGCGATCTGGGGCCTGCTGACCTTCCTTCTGGTCGAGGTTCTGGGCGGTCTTCTGGACAGCACGCAACAGCAGACGCTGCAGGCGGGTGCCAAGGGTGGTCTGGGTGCGTTCCTGTATCTGGAAGTTCTGGATGCCTCGTTCAGCTTCGACGGTGTGATCGGTGCGTTTGCGCTGACCCACAACCTGTTCATCATCGCCATCGGCCTTGGCATCGGCGCGATGTATGTCCGCTCGATGACCATCATGCTGGTCGAGCGCGGCACGCTGGCCGAGTACCGCTTCCTTGAACACGGTGCTTTCTACGCGATCATCGCGCTGTCGATCATCATGTTCGTGCAGCCCCTGATGCATATCCCCGAGGTCATCACCGGCCTTGGCGGTGCGACGCTGATCGGGATCTCGCTGTGGTCCTCGATCCGCTGGAACCGCAAGAAGGTTGCCGAGGGCTAAGGCCTTCACCCCGATGAAATGACAGGGCCGCCCTTCGGGGCGGCCTTTTTTCGTCGAATTTTGACATGGCGCTGCTAGCCTTGGCGCGGGTTCATCGGTTCGGGGCGCGGGTTTGCGGTATATTTTCCTTATTGGGCTGGCGCTGGTGACGGCGGGTTTGCTGCTTCTGGCGTTTCGTTGGCGCGGTGGCGCATTGCCCCGTCTGGGTCTGGTGGTGCTGGCCATTGCCATCCTGCTGGGGGGGGCGTGGCGGCTGATGCCGCAGGCGATACCGCGCCATGACGACGGTGCGGATGTGCGGGCGCTGTATCAGGAACCGCGGGTGCTGCCGCAGGGGCCGCAGCGGGTCTATCACCTTGGCCACAGCCTTGTCGGGCGCGACATGCCCGCGATGCTGGCGCAGCTGGCTGGACATGACTACGCGCTGCAACTGGGCTGGGGCGCAGCGCTGAGCGAGCATTTCAAGGGGCCCGAGGCCGTCAACGGCTTCGATCAGGAAAACGCCACGCCCCATTACCGCGACGCGCATCAGGCGCTGGCCAGCGGCGAATACGATGCCTTTGTCATGACCGAGATGGTCAGCCTGCGCGACGCGATCATGTACAAGGATTCGCTGGCCGCTGTCGGCAAATGGAGTGCCGAGGCAGTGGCCGGAAACCCGGATATCGATCTGTTCCTGTATGAAAGCTGGCACAATCTGAAGGACCAGCCCGATTGGCTGCGGCGGATCCCCGGCGATCTGGACGGGCTGTGGAGCCAGCTTCTGTGGTCCGCCGCGCGCGGGGCCGGGCGTCCGGTCTGGCTGATCCCGGCGGGGCAGGTCATGGCGCGGCTGGTGACTGAGGCCGAATCGTCGGGCGGTATTGCCGAACTCAGGCGCCGCGAGGATCTGTTCACCGACGATATCCATGTGAATGATCTGGGCGTCTATCTGGTCGCGCTGACACATTACGCGGTGATCTATGGCAAAAGCCCGGTCGGGCTGCCGTATCAGCTGAAGCTCGCGGATGGTTCGGATGCCCGCGCGCCGTCTGCCGAATTGGCGCGGCGGATGCAGGAAACTGTCTGGCAGGTGGTCACCTCGCAGCCGCTGACGGGTCTGTGAGGCGGGGGAACCCGAACCGGCTGCCGGGCGTAATCCCTGAGAAAGGCGGCATGTTGTCGCGCATCTCAAGGAAAGGAATACGTGATGAAGTTCCTGTCCGCTGCCCTTGTTCTGGGCGTGATCCTGACTGTTTCGGCCTGCGGCGAAAACGCCACTACCCGCGCCGCGACCGGTGGAGTTGGTGGTGCCGTGGTCGGTGGGCCTGTCGGTGCCGTGGCAGGTGCCACGGTGGGCGCGGCGACGGCCAAGTAGGGCTTAGGCGCCCCGGCCCGGTTGCTGCATCAGCGCCAGCCAGTCGCGGATGCCGCTCAGGGCCTCGGCCTCATCCAGATAGGGGATATGGCCGCGATCGGGGACCTCGGCAAAGATCATGTCGGGGCGGCGCGCGCGCATCTGCGCCGCAATCTCGGGTGACAGCAGGTCGGAATTCGCGCCCCGGATCAGGGCCAGCGGCAAGCCATCCGCGGCGTTGAACAGCGGCCACAGGTCGATATCGGGACCGTTGAATCCTTCAAGGAAGGATTGGCGCAATTCGGGGTCGTAGCTGATCTTGAGCCCGTCCGGGGTCGCAATGTAATGGCGCGTGGCCTCGGACAGCCAGCGGCTGTCGGGGACATTGCGGAACTCGGTCATCAGACGGGGCAGCTTGCGGGCCAGTTCCTCATGGGTCTTGGCGGCGGGGTTGCGACCCACATAATCCTTGATCTTTTCCAGCCCCGGTCGGTGCAGGATCGGGCCGACATCGTTCAGGCACAGGCCCAGCATCCGATCCTTGGCTGTCGCGGCCAGAAACATGCCGATAATGCCGCCGCGCGAGGTGCCCAGCACCGCGGCCTTGCCGACGCCCAGATGGTCCAGCAGCTCCAGCGCGTCCTGCGCCTCGCGCTGGACGGTGTAGCTGGCGGCCCCGGTCCATTCCGATCCGCCCCGACCGCGATAGTCGGGCCGGATCAGCCGCACGCCCTGCAGATGCGGGGACAGATAATCGAAATCGGCGCCGCTGCGGGTCAACCCCGACAGCGCCAGCACCGGCAGTCCCTGACCCTGATCCCGAAAGGCAAGGCGGGCGCCGTCACTGGCGGTGAAGTGGCTGACATCCATCACAGGTTTTCCGAATGCGGCATCCCCAGCACGTGATAGCCACCATCGACCAGAACGATCTCGCCGGTGGTGCAGGCACCCCAATCCGAGCACAGCCAGACCGCCGTCCCGCCAATGGCTTCCAGCGTGGCATTGGCGCGCAGGGGGGCATTCGCCTCGGTATGACGATAGGTCTTGCGCGCGCCGCCGATGGCCGCGCCCGCCAGCGTCTTCATCGGGCCGGGGCTGATCGCATTGACGCGGATACCCTCGGGGCCCAGATCGTCGGCCAGATAGCGCACGGCCGATTCCAGTGCCGCCTTGGCCACGCCCATCACGTTGTAGAAGGGCGTCACCCGGTTCGAGCCGCCATAGGTCAGCGTGATGATCGAGCCGCCATCGGTCATCAGCGGCCGCGCACGGCGGGCCACGTCGATCAGCGAATAGCAGGAAATCGTCAGCGAATTCTTGAAGTTATCGCGCGAGGTATTGATGAAGCGCCCGGCAAGTTCGTTCTTGTCGGAAAACGCGATGGCATGGACGACGAAGTCCAGCTTGCCCCAGCGCTTCTCGATCTGGCCAAAGGCCGCGTCCAGCGATGCGTCGTCATTCACGTCCACGTCGACAAGGAAATCCGAGCCGACGCTGGCGGCCAGCGGTTCGACCCGCTTTCCGAAAGCCTCGCCCTGATAGGAAAAGGCCAGTTCCGCGCCCTGATCGGCCAGCGCCTTGGCAATGCCCCATGCGATAGAGCGCTCATTCGCGACCCCCATCACGAGACCGCGTTTGCCCTTCATCAAATCCGACATGTTTCTTATCCGTTGTATCTGGACAGCAGCATCGAGCCATTCGTACCGCCAAAGCCGAAGGAGTTGGTCATAACCGTATCCAGTCCGGCATTTTCGATCAGGCGCGTTGCAATTTCGCCTTCATGAATGGCGGGGTCCAGCGTCTCGACATTGATCGAGGGCGCGATGAAGTCATTGTCCAGCATCAGCAGGCAGTAGATCGCCTCTTGTGCGCCGGTGGCGCCCTGACTGTGACCGGTCATCGATTTGGTCGAGGAGATCAGCGGGGTCGAGCCTTCGCCAAAGACGCGGCGGACGGCCTGAACCTCGCCCACGTCACCAACTGGGGTCGAGGTGCCATGCGCGTTGATATAGCCGACCTTGCGGCCCGGTTGCAGGGTTTCCAGCGCCAGACGCATCGCGCGCTCGCCGCCTTCGCCCGAGGGCGCGACCATGTCATGCCCGTCCGAGGTCGCGGCATAGCCGGTGACTTCGGCATAGATCTTGGCGCCGCGGGCTTTCGCGTGTTCGAGTTCCTCAAGCACCAGAATGCCGCCGCCGCCCGAGATGACGAAACCGTCGCGGTTCGCGTCAAACGCGCGCGAGGCCTTTTCCGGCTGGTCGTTATACTTGGACGACATCGCGCCCATCGCGTCGAACAGGCAGGACAGGGTCCAGTCCAGTTCCTCGGCGCCGCCGGCAAACATGATGTCCTGACGGCCGAAAGCGATCTGTTCAGCAGCGTTCCCGATGCAATGCAGCGAGGTCGAGCAGGCCGAGGTGATCGAGTAGTTCACGCCCTTGATGCGGAACGCGGTGGACAGGTTGGCCGAAATGGTCGAGCTCATGCATTTCGGCACCGCGAAAGGCCCGATCTTCTTGGGCGCGCCCGAGTTCAGCACCAGCTGATGCGCCGCGAACATGCTCGAGGTCGACGGCCCGCCCGAACCGGCGATCAGGCCGGTGCGCGGGTTCACCACGTCGCTTTCCTCAAGGCCCGCATCGGCGATGGCCTGCTGCATGGCCAGATAGCCATAGGCGGCACCCGGACCCATGAAGCGCAGCACGCGCTTGTCGATCAGCTCTTTGGGGTCCAGCTTGACCGCGCCGGCAACCTGGCTGCGGAAGCCGTATTCCTTCATGTCCTCATTGGCGGTGATGCCGGATTTTCCGGCTTTCAACGCGGCAAGGACTTCGTTCTTGTCGTTTCCGATGCTGGAAACGATGCCTAGACCAGTGACGACAACGCGGCGCATGGGGGCTCTCCTGAATTCGGTGGTGAAGTCAGCTTTCCGACAGCGCGACTTTCATGTCTTTGACCAGATAGATGACTTCGCCATCTGCCTCGACGCGACCATCCGCGACGCCCATGGTCAGGCGGCGGGTCTGCACGGCTTTGGTGAAGTCGACGTAATAACGCAGCATCTTGCGATCCGGGCGGACCATGCCGGTCAGCTTGACCTCGCCCACGCCAAGCGCGTAGCCGCGGCCGGTCCAACCCCGCCAGCCCAGATTGAAGCCGGTCAGCTGCCACAGCCCGTCAAGGCCAAGGCAGCCCGGCATGATCGGGTTGCCGGGGAAGTGGCAGGAAAAGAACCACAGGTCCGGGTTGATGTCGAATTCCGCGACGACATGGCCCTTGCCATGCAGCCCGCCATCGCCCGAGATCTCGGTGATGCGGTCCATCATCAGCATCGGCGGCTCGGGGAGCTGCGCGTTGCCGGGGCCAAACAGCTCGCCACGGGCACAGGCCAGCAGGTCGTCCTTGTCAAAGCTGGTCCGGGTCATCGTCATGCGCGCTGGTCTCCTCGATGGAAGTCGGGTCAGAATATGCTGCCGCACCGGGGAACCCGGCACGAAACTTGCGCAGGGTCTACCATTCAGCCCGCCAGAGGCGCAAGGGTTGCCGGTTTACGCCGGGTTAACCATCAAATCCTCAGGCTGTGCTGAGAATTCGCGCTTAGAACCACTGGCCGGGCTCCATCAGCCCGAAATCCATCAGCTGCTGGGAATGCCAGCGAAAGGGCTGCGAATTGCGCCAGGCAAAGCTGCGGATTTCGCGCCGCGAACCGGGATTGCGGGCCAGCGCCTTGGCCACGCGGAACGATGCCATGGCCGCGGTCAGGTTATGATGCCACGGGCAGGAATAGGTGTTGTATTCCGCAACGTTAAATCGGTGGTCGGGCAGAATGCGCAGGCCGGGCTGAGTGCGAAACAGCGCGATCCGGTCGATCCGGCGGCGGTCGGCGGGGATGTGCTCCTCAAAGCGCCAGCGCAGCCCGCCGTGGAAGTCCAACTGCCGCTCCAGAAAGTTGCCGTCGCGGTCCTTGCGGCCAAGTGCGAAATAGCCGCTGCGGTCGAACATCGCCTCGTTGATGCTGACCGCGTCGGGGAAGCGTTCCAGATCGGGGGCGTAAAGATCGACGACATAGGTCAGCATCGCCCGCCGGCGTTCCTCGGCGTGAAAGGCGAGCATCTCGCCGACGGTGCGGTGTTCCGAGAAGGGATAGAACAGGAATTCGGCGTTGTAGCCGTAATGCAGCCAGGTATCGGTGGGCACCGCGTCGATCATCGCATTGACGGCTGCGACATGTGCGCGGGGCTGACGGGCGTCGAATTGCAGGTTGACGATGCGGCCATCGGGATCGTCGGGCAGCGCATGCGGGGGCAGCGGTTCGTTCGACAGCGCAAGGATCAGCCGGAAGCCGCATTTCAGCTGATGGGTCAGCGTCTGCATGACGGCTGCGGAATCCTCGATCAGCAGCAGGGCAATCGGGCCTTTTTGCAGGCGGTCAGGGGACTGGGTCAGGAATTCGGCAAGGGGCGGATGGCTCATTGACGGCGGCTCGGTTTGTTCGCGCGGGCATCATCTATGCATGGGGTTGGTCCGGGGTAAAGCCGACTTTGCCCCGAAAGCCGTCACGGACCGGTGCGAAACCTGCCCGTTGCCAAGCGAATCCTGTTGAAATGAGCGATTTGCACGACTATCTAACCGCGCAAACAATTTGGCCATGTAAGGATCACAGCCATAGCCCGCAGACCGCATAACGCTCCGCCCACCCGCGACACCGGCCCCCGCGTCAACGACCGCATTCGAGTCCCCGAAATCCGCCTGATCGGCGCTGAGGGCGAGAATATCGGCGTAGTGACGCCCGCCCGCGGGATGGAGCTTGCACAGGACGCCGGGCTGGACCTGGTCGAGATTTCGCCCAATGCCGTGCCGCCGGTCTGCAAGATCATGGACCTCGGCAAGTTCAAGTATGAACAGCAAAAGCGCGAAGCCGAAGCCCGCAAGAAGCAGAAGATCATCGAGATCAAGGAAATCAAGTTCCGTCCCGGCACGGATACCCATGACTACGAGGTCAAGATGCGCTCGGTCATGAAGTTCCTGACCGAGGGTGACAAGGTCAAGGTGACCCTGCGCTTCCGTGGCCGTGAAATGGCGCACCAGCAGCTGGGGCTTGAGCTTCTGAACCGCGTGGCCGGCGATGTCGGCGAAGCGGGCAAGATCGAATCGATGCCCAAGCTTGAAGGGCGTCAGATGGTCATGATGATCGCTCCGAAATAAGGCAGGAATATGGCGGCGGATGTGACGATTCTGGTTCTGCGTGAACCGGGCGCCGATACGGCGCTGCCCTTGCCCGAATACCAGACCTCCGGTTCCGCAGGCGCTGACCTGCGGGCCGATCTGGGCGGGGCTGAGCTGGTGCTTGAGCCCGGCCAGATCCGCCTTGTGCCCACCGGCTTGCGCGTGCAGATCCCCGAAGGGTTCGAAATGCAGATCCGCCCCCGCTCCAGCCTTGCGTTGAAGCATGGCGTGACCCTGCCCAATACGCCCGGCACGATCGACAGCGATTACCGCGGGCCGCTGGGCGTCATCATGATCAACCTTGGCCAGCAGCCCTACACCATCCAGCATGGTGAGCGCATCGCGCAGGCGGTGGTCGCGCCGGTGACCCGCGCGCGCTACGTGATGGCCGAGGCGCTTGAGGAAACCCTTCGCGGCGCGGGCGGTTTCGGCTCGACCGGCCGGGCCTGATTTCATGCTCATCCTGATTGCGATGGCTGCCGTGCTTGCCGCGGGGGCCATCCTTGGCTGGCCTGCCGTTCGCGGCTGGGCTATCGTCGCCCTGCTTTGGGCGGCGAGCGTCCTGCTGCTGGCCGTCGCGCCGGGTTCCGGTGCGGCGCGTCTGGTCGGGGGCGACCTGCGGCTCTGGCTGCTGGGCGGGGGCATTGTCGCCATCGTGCTGGCCTACCGCATGGCATTGCGCCACCTGCACAGAAAGGCGATCCCCTTGCCTGAGACCAAACCCGCCGCCACCCCTGCCGGTCCGCTGTCTGACGCCGAGCTTGACCGCTATGCCCGCCATATCGTCCTGCGCGAGCTGGGCGGTCCCGGTCAGGCGGCCTTGCGCCGGGCACGGGTGCTGATCGTGGGGGCCGGGGGGCTGGGCGCGCCGGTCTGCCTGTATCTGGCCGCCGCTGGGGTCGGGCGGATCACCGTCGCCGATGACGACCGGGTCAGCATCTCGAACCTGCAACGTCAGGTGATCTTTCGCGTCAGCGATGATGGTCAGCCCAAGGCCGGGGCGGCCGCCGGGGCGATGCGCGCCCTGAACCCCCATGTCACCGTGACCGTGCTGGATCGTCGCATCTCGGATGCCGACGCGGGTCTCATCGCGGAACATGATCTGGTGATCGACGGCACCGACACTTTTGCCGCGCGACAGGCGGTCAATGCGGCCTGCGTCGCGGCGGGTGTGCCGCTGATCGCAGGCGCCATCGCGCAATGGGAGGGGCAGGTCACCGTCTGGGACCCCAAGCGCGGCGCGCCCTGCATGAGCTGCATCTTTCCGCAGGCCCCGGCCGCCGGGCTGGCCCCTGCCTGCGCCGAGGCGGGCGTGGTCGGGCCATTGCCGGGCGTCATCGGCAGCATGATGGCGCTGGAGGCGATCAAGATCATCGCCGGTGCGGGTGAGCCCTTGCGCGGTCGGATGATGATCTTTGACGGGCTATGGGGCGAAAACCGCACCATGAAACTGGCGCGGCGCGACGATTGCCCGGTCTGCGGCTCTGGACATTTCCCTCAGGGGTGAAACACTCGCGGGCAACCATTCAGGAGGCCCCGCATGAACCCCGAACTGACCAACTGGACCGGCACGCTGGGTCTGCCGCGTTTCGACCTGATCTCGGATCAGGATTTCGCCCCTGCCTTTGACACCTGCCTGCAATTGGCCGGTGAGGCGGTCGAGGCGATCGCCGCCAACCCCGAACCGCCCAGCTTTCAGAACACCGTCGCCGCTCTGGAAACCGCCGAGGACCCGCTGAACCGGCTTTGCGCGGTTTTCTACACGTTGGCTAGTGTCGATTCGAACCCTGCGCGCGAGGATCTGCAGCGCCAGATCGCACCCCGTCTGGCGGCGCATGGCTCCAAGGTCAGCATGGACCCGCGCCTGTTCGACCGGGTCGAAGCCGTGATGCAAGAGAAGGACACGCTTGCCCCGCAGGATCGCCGCCTGACCGAATTGACCCTGCGCGGATTGCGCCGCTCGGGTGCCGGTCTGACCGGCGAGGCCCGCGACCGCATGGCCGCGATCCGCGAGCGTCTTGCGGTGCTGTCCACCGATTTCGCCCAGAACGTGCTGGCCGATGAGCGCGACTTCACCATGGCCATCGCCGATGACCGGCTGGCGGGCCTGCCTGACTGGCTGCTGCGCGCGATGCGGGCCGCCGCCAAGGAGCGTGGGCTTTCGGGCCAGATCGTGACGCTGAACCGCTCGCTGATCGTGCCCTTCCTTGAACATGCGGGCGACCGCGCCCTGCGCGAACTGGCATGGCGGGCATGGACCGCGCGCGGCGACGGTTCGGGGGCAGGCGGTGCCAAGACCGACAACCGCCCCATCGCCGCCGAGATCCTGCAACTGCGCCACGAACGTGCCCAACTGCTGGGTTACGCCGATTTCGCCAGCTACAAGCTGGAGCCGGAAATGGCTGGCAGCGCCGAGAATGTCGAGGCGCTGCTGCGTCAGGTCTGGGACCCCGCCAAATCCCGTGCCGAGGCCGACGGGCGCCAGCTTGAGGCCATGCTGAACGATGACGGCGTCAACGGCGCGCTGGAGCCCTGGGACTGGCGCTTCTATGCCGAACGCCGCCGCAAGGCCCTGCATGATCTGGATGATGCCGCGGTCAAGCCCTACCTGACGCTGGATGCGATGATCGGCGCGGTGTTCGACACCGCGAACCGCCTGTTCGGGCTGGAGATGCGCGAGTTTCAGGCCCCGCTATGGTCGCCCGATGTCCGCGCATGGGAAATCACCCGTGACGGTCGCCAGATGGCAGTGTTCCTTGGCGATTTCTTTGCCCGGCCCAGCAAACGCTCGGGGGCATGGTGTTCGTCGTTGCAGCAGCAGCACCATATCGGCAAGGGGCAGCGTCCGATTGTCGTCAATGTCTGCAACTTCACCCCGCCCGAGCAGCCCGGTGCGCCCGCCTATCTGTCATGGGATGACGCGCATACGCTGTTCCACGAATTCGGCCATGCGCTGCATCACATCCTGTCGGATGTTGGCTGGCCCTCGATTTCGGGCACGTCCGTGGCGCGGGATTTCGTCGAACTTCCCAGCCAGTTGTTCGAGCATTGGCTGGAACAGCCCGAGGTGCTGGACCGCCATGCCCGCCATGCCGAAACCGGAGAGCCGCTGCCCGCCGCCCTGCGCGACCGCATCCTTGCCGCCCGCAATGCCGATTCCGGCTTTGCCACGACCGAATATCTGGCCAGCGCGCTTGTCGATCTGGATTTCCATCGCGGCCAGCCTCCGGCCGATCCGATGGCGCGCCAGGTCGAGATCCTGAAGGAACTGGGTGCGCCTGCCGCCATCCCGATGCGCCATGCGACACCGCATTTCGCGCATGTCTTTTCGGGTGATGGCTATTCGGCGGGCTATTACAGCTACATGTGGTCCGAGGTCATGGATGCCGACGCCTTTGAGGCCTTCATGGAAAAAGGCGATGCCTTTGACCCTGAAACCGCCCGGAAACTTGAGGAATGGATCCTCTCGAAGGGGGATTCTCTGCCCGCTGATGAACTTTGGTTGAAATTCAGGGAACGAAAACCGGGGGTTCACGCTTTGTTGAAAGGACGCGACCTTATTGAGGTTGCCTCATGATTCAACGGGAGAAACGAGATGACACGGACCACGCTGCTCTTTGCCTTCGCCGCTGCCGCAACCTTGGTGGGCCTTGCCGCCTGCGATCAGGTCGCTCCCGTCAAGCCCGAGCCGACTCCCGGTCCGGTGGCACAGTCGAGCGCGCTGAACGGCACCTATAATCTGTTGAAGTCGCAATGCGATAACGTGACCAGCGACAAGAGCCTGGTGATCGACGGCAACAAGTTCAGGTTCCCTGCTGCGACCTGCACCGCTACCGGCTCGACTCAGGAAATTGGCAAGACCCGCGTTACCCTGTCCTGCGAAGGCTCGCCTGCAGCCGGCAACCGGGTGGTCGATCTGCAGACGCTGCCCGACGGCACGCTGCGCATGACCGAGGATTCGATCACGCTGACCTACTTCCAGTGCATGAAGGCCTCGGCCAGCTCCAGCTCGCTGATCGGTCAGTCCATGTAGGATCGTCGTCCGGCACGGGTCGCCCATGGGGCGGCCCGCATCGGGTGCGGTATCACTCGCGGGTTTCGTCCGCGTCGACGCCCCAGATCGTGGATTTGGGCACCCAGCCCTTTTCCCCGCCGCCCGAAACGCGGCACCATTCGGGGTTGCATTCGTGCAGGCGCACGATGGCCCCGGCTTCGGCACGGGCGACGACATCGGCGCGTTCGTCGGGCTTGGCCAGCAGTTCAAGCATGTCCTTGCGCACGATCGCCGTCCGAACCCCTGACAGAAGCGAATAATGCACCCAGCCGCCCGCGCCGTCCTGATCCTCGACCCGGCGCCAATGGCCGAATTCCGCGACCACCCGCAGCGGCATCCCGGCATGGCGGAACACCCAGTCGATGCGATGTGACAGGCTGGGACCGCGACGGGCATTGCCCTCGCCGCCTTTCAGGCTGACATAGCGGGGCAGGGGCAGGTTGGTGACAGAGCCTCGATGCGGGTCGCGCTGTCCTTCGGCATGGCGGCTGATCTCGGCATCGGCAGAGACTTCGGGGATCTGCTGCGCATCCAGATTCTCGCCCGGATCGGTGGCCTGTGCCTGAACCCCTGTGGCCAATCCGACACCCAGCGCCAGAGCCGCAAGGCCCGCCAGAACCATTCTGTGATTCATCTGCCCGTCCTGTTCTTCCGGGGTCTTGTGCCTGCCCCTCGACGCAGGCACTTTGCCAAATGAGGCCCGGCTTGGGAAGACAGCAAGGGCCACGAGGGGGAGAGAAGAGCCATGCCAGCCACAGGCCCGGCCGATGCGCGGCTGAAGGTCTTCGTGACCCGCCGTCTGCCCGAACTGGTCGAAACGCGGATGGCCGAACTGTTCCATGTCGTCCTGAGCGACGAGGATCGCAAGCTTTCCCGCGAGGAACTGCTGGCCGCCATGCAGGATTGCGATATTTTCGTGCCCTGCGTCACCGACCGCATCGACGCCGAGATGCTGGCGGATGTCGGCGACCGGCTGAAACTGATCGCGAATTACGGCGCGGGCGTCGATCACCTTGACGTGAGGGCGGCCTGCGCGCGCGGGATCTCGGTCTCGAACACGCCGGGGGTGGTGACCGAGGACACCGCCGACATGACCATGGCGCTGATCCTGGCCGTGACCCGCCGTCTGCCCGAGGGCATGGCCGAGATGCAGGAGGGCAGCTGGCAGGGCTGGTCGCCGACCAACCATCTGGGCGGGCGCATCGGCGGCAGGCAGCTGGGTATCCTTGGTATGGGCCGGATCGGTCAGGCAGTGGCCCGCCGCGCGCGGGCCTTTGGCATGGGTGTGCATTACCACAACCGCCATCGCCTGCGCCCCGAGGTCGAATCCGCGCTGGAGGCGACATGGTGGGAAAGCCTCGACCAGATGCTGGCGCGCGTGGATATCGTCAGCGTGAACGCGCCCCATACCCCGGCGACCTTTCATTTGCTGAATGCCCGCCGTCTGAAGCTGATGAAACCGACGGCGGTGGTGGTGAACACCTCGCGCGGCGAGGTGATCGACGAAAACGCCCTGACCCGGATGCTGCGTGCCGGCGAAATCGCGGGGGCGGGCCTTGATGTGTTCGAACACGGCCATGACATCAACCCGCGCCTGCGGGCGCTGCCCAATGTCGTGCTGCTGCCGCATATGGGCTCGGCTACGGTCGAAGGGCGTATCGAGATGGGCGAAAAGGTCATCATCAATATCAAGGCTTTCATCGACGGCCACCGGCCACCGGATCTGGTCCTGCCCAATATGGTCTAGGGCGCGCGCGGCGTTTGCGTCCGTTCCGTCGCTGATTTGCGTCATGTCGTTTTTCGGCGACAGAATGTCGCGGGCGTCATGCCGGTCAGGCCGCGCGCTCTGTCACAACTCGGTCAGGGAAGCTCGCGCGCGAAAGGAATGCTGGCCATGAATACCCATGTGAAGGCTCTGGTGGTCGGAGGCGGCGCGGTCGGCTGCGGGATCGCGTTGCATCTGGCGCGCGCTGGCTGGGACACCATGCTGGTTGAGCGCGATGAACTGACCGCGGGCTCGACATGGCATGCGGCGGGGCTGCTACCCTTGTTCAACATGGGCTATGCGACCGGCCATATCCACGACTACTCGGTCAAGCTTTATGCCGGGCTTGAGGCCGAGACCGGGCTGAATGCTGGGTTTACCCGCTGCGGCAACCTGCGCATGGCCCAGACCGACGCGCGGATGGACGAATACCAACTGTATTCTGCCACCGCCGAGACCATCGGGGTCGAGCATGAGTTTCTGACACCCGCGCAGATCAAGGAGCGCTGGCCGCTGGTCCGCACCGAAGATCTGAAAGGCGCGCTGTTCCACCCGACCGACGGCTATATCAACCCTGCCGACGTGACGCAGGCGATGGCCAAGGGCGCCCGCATGGCTGGCGCGCGGATCGAGCGGCGGATTCAGGTCAATGGCTATCTGTGGACCGGTGACGAATGGATCGTCACCTGCGAGCGCATGGTGGAAAAGGGCGGCAACCTGATCCCCTCGGGCGAGGTGTTCGAGATCCATGCCGAACATGTCGTGACCGCGACCGGCAACCACGCGCAGCGCACGGCGCGGCTGCTGGGCATCAAGATCCCGGCGATTCCCGTGGAACACCAGTATATCGTGACCGAACCCGACCCGGCGCTGGCCGCATGGCGCGCGGCAGGCAATCCGGAACATCCGGTCCTGCGCGATGCGGACGCGAAATGGTATGTGCGCGAGGAGCGCGGTGGCTGGATCCTTGGCCCCTATGAACGCAACGCCCCGGCGCGCTTCCTGTATGACGTGCCCGAAAGCTTCCGCGCCGATCTGTTCCCGCTGGATCTGGAGCGGATCGAGGAAGAATACATGTCGATGATCCACCGGATTCCGACCTCGGAGACGGTGGGTCTGAAGGACGACTTCAACGGCCCGATCTGCTACACGCCGGACGGCAACCCGCTGGTCGGTCCGGCACCCGGCCTGCGCAACATGTGGCTGGCCGAGGGCTTCAGCTTTGGCATCACCGCCGCTGGCGGCGTCGGCCATTACCTTGCCCAGATGATGACGGCGGGCGAGGCCGAGATCGACATGGCCGCCCTTGACCCGCGCCGCTTCGGCGGTTGGACGACCACCGAATATGCCGCGAAAAAGAACGAGGAATGCTATGAGCATGTCTTCGTCCTGCACCATCCCGATGAGGAACGCGAAGCCTGCCGCCCGCTGCGCACCGCCCCTGCCTATGATCGCCAGATCGCGGCAGGCGCGCAGATGGGGCAGGTGAACGGCTGGGAGCGCCCGAACTATTACGCCCCCTCCGGTTTCGACGACCATGCCGCGCGCAGCTTCCGTCGCGGTGGCTGGTGGCAATTTGCGAAAGCCGAGGCCGAGGCGATCCGCCAGACCGCGGGCCTGATCGATGCCAGCGCCTTTGCCAAGCATCGCGTCACCGGTCCCGGCGCGACGGCTTTCCTTGACTGGTTCACCACCAACAAGCTGCCCAAGGTCGGGCGCATCAACCTGACCTATGCCCTGACCGAGACCGGCACCACGCGCACCGAATACACCATCGTCCGGCTGGCCGAGGATGACTATTACCTGATCTCGGCGGGGGCATGGACGGATTACGACTCGGACAACCTGCGAAAGCTGGCCGAGGAGAAGCGCGTCGCATTCGGGCAGGTGATCGTGCAGGACATCACCACGCAATGGGGTGTCTATGCCATTGCCGGGCCGAACAGCCGCAAGATCCTGTCTGAAATCGTGCGCGACGCCGATCCTGCGACCGTCCTTGGCAACAAGCGCTTCCCGTGGCTGACGATGCGCAATATCGAACTGGGCATGTGCCCGGTCCGCGCCATCCGCGTCGCTTATACCGGTGAGCTGGGCTGGGAGCTGCATTACCCGATCGAGTTCGGCCGCTACCTGTGGGACCTGCTGCTGAAGGCTGGCGAAAAGCACGGGCTGAAGCTGGTCGGCGCGCGGGCGCAGAACTGGCTGCGGCAGGAAAAATCCTATCGTGCCTTTGGCACCGAACTGGGCCGAGACGCCACCCCGCTCGAAGCCGGGCTGGACCGCTTCGTCGATCTGGACAAGGACTTCCGTGGCAAGCAGGCGATGCTGGACAAGGGCATTCGCAGCAAATGCGTGACCCTGCTGATCGACGGGCCGGACGACGCCGATCCCTGGGGCCGCGAGGGGCTGTTCCTGGACGGTACCCGCGTCGGGCGGCTGACCTCGGGCGGGTATTCGGCGGCTTTCGGCAAGCAGATCGGCATGGGCTATGTCCGCCCCGATCTGGCCCAGCCGGGGACGAAGCTGAAGGTGCGGATGCAGCTTCAGCTATGGGACGCGGTGGTGACCGAGGACAGTCCCTATGACCCGGAAAACAAGGTGATCCGCATCGACGGGTGACCTGATGCAAAGGCCCGCCCGCAAGCGGGCCTTTTGCGCCACATGCGGGTCGGCTATGCGCCGGGGCTTGGTTGACCCGTTGAAAGACGCGGTATAGGTCCAACGCAAGCGAGGACGACCTCCCCCGTTCACCGGGCTGTTTTTGTTCGGGACGACCCGAGATTTCCGGAGGTCATGATGCGCAAGGTCGGCGATCGCATTCGTCACGCACTCAGCTTTGAAATTCTTGGCCTGCTTATCGCCACGCCGCTGGGCGCGTTGCTTTTTCACATGCCGGTGCATGAGATGGGCGTGGTCGCGCTGGTCGGTGCCACCATCGCGACGACGTGGAATATCATCTATAACTACGTCTTCGACGTGATCTTGCAGCGTTTCACCGGAACGACGCTGAAAAGCGGCGTGGTCCGCATCTTTCACGCGGTCCTGTTCGAGGCGGGTCTGCTGCTGATGCTGCTGCCCTTTGTCATGTGGTATCTGGGCGTCACGTTCTGGCAGGCGCTGGTGATGGATATCTCGTTCGCGGTCTTCTACATGGTCTATGCCTTCGTGTTTAACTGGGCCTATGACCGGATCTTTCCGCTGCCGGAATGGCAGACGGCCTCATCCTCGCAGCGTCTCTAGGCGCCTTTCCAGCTCGGCATGCAGGCTTTGGCGTTCCTCGGGTGACAGGAACGCCCCCAGTTCGATCTCGCGCTTGCCGTCGGTCAGGACAAGGTAGTCCTCGACCGGGCCGTTATGGCGTAAAGCCACGCGGACCCAATAGGGATTGGTCTGCCAGACCCGATCCGGTCTGCCGGGGTCGGAACGCGTCAGGGTCAGACTGCCCCGATCAAGCAACATGACTTCTCGCATGCCCGCGTCGCGATAGCTGCGGCTTATGGCGTGCCACAGTCCCCAGACCGCCAGACCGGCAAAGGGCAGCAACCCCCATAGTTCCGGCGTTCCCAGCAGGGCCAGCAGCGGCAGCGCCAGCCCGGCGGCGGTCAGCGCGATCACCCAGACGAAACCCCGTCGGGGCAGCGACCGATAGGGCCAGACCTCCAGACGAAAAATGGCCCCGGATCGCTCCGGGGCCATGTCTTGCCATTGGTAAGGCATCGCGGGATCAATGCGCGTGGCTGCGATCCCAGTCTTCCTGCTTCGGCAGCGTCTCGAACGTGTGTTCGGGCGGCGGCGAGGGCAGGGTCCATTCCAGCGTATCGGCATGCTCGTTCCAGTAATTCGGGACGTTCACGCGCTGACCCCGGAACAGGGTGTAGAAAACGATGCCGATGAAGAACAGGAACGAGGCGAACGAGATATAGGCCCCGATCGACGAGATGTTGTTCCAATAGGCAAACTCGACCGGATAGTCGATGTAGCGGCGCGGCATGCCCTGACGGCCCAGGAAATGCTGCGGGAAGAAGATCATGTTCGAGCCAAGGAACATCATCCAGAAATGCAGTTTGCCTGCCCATTCCGGGTACTGGCGGCCCGACATCTTGCCGATCCAGTAATAGACCCCGGCAAAGATCGCGAAGACCGCGCCCAGCGACATCACGTAGTGGAAGTGGGCCACGACGTAATAGGTGTCGTGGTAAACGCGGTCGAGCGGGGCTTGCGACAGCACGACGCCGGTCACGCCGCCGACGGTGAACAGGAACAGGAAGCCGAATGCCCAAAGCATCGGCGTCTTGAACTCGATCGAGCCGCCCCACATCGTCGCGATCCACGAGAAGACCTTGATGCCCGTGGGCACGGCGATGGTCATGGTGGCCAGCATGAAATAGCTTTGCTGGGTCAGCGACATGCCGACGGTATACATGTGGTGGGCCCAGACGACGAAGCCCAGGATACCGATCGCGGCCATGGCCAGAACCATCGGCAGATAGCCGAAGATCGGCTTCTTGGCGAAGGTCGAGATGACGTGGCTGATGATGCCAAAGCCCGGCAGGACGATGATGTAGACTTCCGGGTGGCCAAAGAACCACAGGATGTGCTGATACAGGATCGGGTCGCCGCCACCGGCGGGATCAAAGAAATGCGTGCCGAAGTTGCGGTCCATCAACAGCATGGTGATCGCGCCCGCCAGAACCGGCAGGCTCAGCAGGATCAGCCAGGCGGTGATGAAGACCGACCATGCAAACAGCGGCACCTTGAACAAGGTCATGCCCGGCGCGCGCATGTTCAGGAAGGTGGTGATGATGTTGATCGCGCCAAGGATCGACGACGCCCCCGAAACGTGGACGGCAAAGATCGCAAGGTCCATCGAGTAACCGGCCTCGGTCGTCGACAGCGGCGGATACAGCACCCAGCCCACGCCCGAACCCGGCTGGTCGCTTCCCCCCGGAGCAAGCAGCGAGGCGATGCCAAGGCAGACGCCGCAGACATACATCCAGTAGGACAGGTTGTTCAGGCGCGGAAAGGCCATGTCCGGCGCACCCAGGTGCAGCGGCATGAAATAGTTGCCGAAACCGCCGAACAACGCCGGAATCACGACGAAGAACATCATCAGGACGCCGTGATAGGTGATCATCACGTTCCAAAGATGGCCGTTCGGGGTGCATTCCGCCGAAGCGTCGGCGATGAAGCGCGCGCCCTCAAGGCACATGAACTGCACGCCGGGATGCTGCAGTTCCATCCGCATGTAGACGGTGAACGACACCGAGATCAGGCCGACGAGACCGGCCGTGAACAGGTACAGGATACCGATATCTTTGTGATTTGTTGACATGAACCAGCGGGTAAAGAAGCCGCGGGTGTCATGATGGTCTCCGTGGCCGTGAACGGCTGCGTCTGCCATGCTGAACTCCCTAAACATGCGCGGGCCGGCCGTTCGGGGCCGACGGACTCGGCTCAAGTTCTAGAATGAAAAATCTGACCCGGCAATCGCGGCTGCTGCTGCCAAGAGCGTTCCCAAGGGTGACGAGGCACGCTGGGAACGCCCCTGTTGCAGGACCGCGACAGGTCGCGAGGTCAGTTGGTCGCCGGAGCCGCTGCCGGGGCTGCTGCTGCATCCGCTGCGGGGGCCGCACCCGCCTCGGGCGAATGCTGGGCAAGGAACGCAACCACGTCGGCCTGATTCTTGGCCATCTTGAAGGTCATCTTGGTCTTGAGCGTCTTATCCCCGACCTTTTCTTCGACATATTTGTTCGGGTCGGTGATGTAGGCGGCCAGATCATCGGTGGTCCAGACCTCGCCGGCCTCGCCCAGCTTCACCAGCGCGTCGGAATACTTGAAGCCTTCCTGGGTCCCGGCCTTGCGACCGACGACGCCGAACAGGTTCGGGCCGGTCTTGCCGCCCTTGACCACATCCGTGCCGTCGGGCGACTGGATCATGTGGCAGGCCTTGCACTTCTTGAACTCTTTTTCGCCATTCGCGGCGTCCTGAGCCATGGCCGGGGCAGCAAGTGCGACGGCGGCGAGCGTGGCGAAAATGGTCGTCTTCATGGCATTTCCTCTGGGTCGTTGTCCTGAAAGCGGATGGGACCTCTCCCTCCCCCTGATGCGAATTGGCTATCATGGGCGAGGGCGTCAGGATACCGTCAAAAAGTCGCAAGAAGCGTAAAGCTGCTTGTTGGTGCGGGATAAAATCAGCCTTGGATCGGCGGGAAATTCTGCGGAAAGGTCCGCATCAAGGCCACGTCCAGATCGTCCAGCCCGACAGGGTGGCCCAGATCGACAAGGCTGGTCACGCCATGACCCGAGATTCCGCAGGGCACGATGCCCGCATAATGCGTGAGGTCGGGCTCCACGTTGATGGAAATGCCGTGGAAGCTGACCCATTTGCGCAGCTTGACGCCAATGGCCGCGATCTTGTCCTCGCGCATCGTGCCGTCGGGCAGGGCGGCCTTGTCGGGCCGCGCGATCCAGACGCCGACGCGGCCGTCGCGGATTTCGCCCTTCAGGTTGAATTCGGCCAGCGACTGGATCACCCAGTTCTCCAGCGCGGCGACAAAGGCGCGGATGTCGCGCCCGCGGCGGTTCAGGTCCAGCATGACATAGACGATGCGCTGGCCCGGCCCGTGATAGGTATATTGCCCGCCGCGCCCGGCGGCGTGGACCGGAAAGCGCGCATCCAGCAGGTCGGCTGCCTTGGCGCTTGTGCCAGCGGTGTAAAGCGGCGGATGCTCGACCAGCCAGATCAGCTCATCAGCCACGCCCGCGTGAATGGCGGCGGCGCGCGCCTCCATGAAGGCGACGGCGTCGTCGTAATCGGTCAGTCCGGGGGCGGTGATCCATTCGGTCATGGCCGTCATTTGGCGGCAAAGCGCGCCCGCTGCAAGAGGGGCGGCGCTATGATGAATCCTGCTCATCATCATTGTGCGGATGTTGAATTTCACTAAATGACCCTGAACGTCTATAAAGACGGTTCACCTAGCCCGGAATCCGCCATGACCCTGCCTCTTTCGCCTGTCTTCGAAGCCCTGCGCGCGGCTGCCCGCGACCGCATCCTGATTTTGGACGGGGCGATGGGGACGCAGATCCAGCAGCTTGGCTTTGGCGAGGGCGATTTCCTTGGTCATGGCGGCGCCTGCGCCTGCGGCTGTCACCCGCCCGCGCTTGGCGATCATCCCCAGCAGGGCAACAACGACCTGCTGATCCTGACCCAGCCCGAGGCGATCGAGGAAATCCATTACCGCTACGCCAAGGCGGGCGCGGATATCGTGGAAACCAACACCTTCTCCTCGACCACCATCGCGCAGGCTGATTACGGCATGGAGCACGCGGTCTATGACCTGAACTTCCACGGCGCGCGTCTGGTGCGTCAGGCGCTGGACCGCGCCACCGCCGAGGATGGCCGCCCGCGCTGGGTTGCAGGGGCGCTTGGGCCGACCAACCGCACGGCCTCGATCAGCCCGGATGTGAACAATCCGGGTTATCGCGCGGTGACCTTCGATCAACTGCGCATTGCCTATGCCGAGCAGATCCACGGGCTGATCGACGGCGGTGCCGATATCATCCTGATCGAGACGATCTTTGACACGCTGAACGCCAAGGCCGCGATCTTTGCCTGTGAAGAAGTCTTCGCGGAAAAGGGCCTGCGCCTGCCGGTGATGATCTCCGGCACGATCACCGACCTGTCGGGGCGCACGCTTTCGGGCCAGACGCCGACCGCCTTCTGGTATTCGCTGCGCCACGCGACGCCGATCACCATCGGGTTGAACTGCGCCCTTGGTGCCGAGGCGATGCGCCCGCACCTTGCCGAACTTTCGGGCGTCGCGGATACGCTGATCTGCGCCTATCCCAATGCCGGTCTGCCCAACGAAATGGGCCAATATGACGAGTCGCCCGAGGATATGGCCGCCCAAGTCGCCGATTTCGCGCGCGAGGGGCTGGTCAATATCGTCGGCGGTTGCTGCGGCTCGACCCCGGAACATATCGCGGCGATTGCCCGCGCCGTGGCCGATATCCCGCCGCGCGCGCTGCCGGAAATCGAGCCGCGCCTGCGCCTGTCGGGGCTGGAACCCTTCGTCAAGACCGACGAGATCCCCTTCGTGAACGTGGGTGAGCGCACCAACGTCACCGGCTCGGCCCGTTTCCGCAAGTTGATCACCAATGGCGATTTTGCCCCCGCTTTGGATGTCGCCCGCGATCAGGTCGAGAACGGCGCCCAGATCATCGACATCAACATGGACGAAGGCCTGATCGATTCGAAGCAGGCGATGATCGACTACCTGAACCTGATCGCCGCCGAGCCCGACATTGCCCGCGTTCCGGTGATGATCGACAGCTCCAAATGGGAGGTGATCGAGGCCGGGTTGAAATGCGTCCAAGGCAAGCCGGTGGTGAACTCGATCTCGCTGAAGGAAGGCGAGGAGCAGTTCCTGAAACAGGCGGATCTGTGCCGCCGCTACGGTGCCGCCGTCGTGGTCATGGCCTTTGACGAAACCGGGCAGGCTGACACCGAAAACCGCAAGGTCGAGATCTGCGCCCGCGCCTATGACCTGCTGGTGAACAAGGTCGGCTTCCCGCCCGAGGACATTATCTTTGACCCGAACATCTTCGCCGTGGCGACCGGGATCGAGGAACACGACAATTACGGCATGGACTTCATCGGCGCGACCCGGCGGATCACGCAATCGCTGCCCCATGCCCATATCTCGGGCGGGGTCTCGAACCTGTCCTTCAGCTTCCGCGGCAATGAACCCGTGCGCGAGGCGATGCATGCCGTGTTCCTGTATCACGCCATTCAGGCGGGCATGGACATGGGCATCGTCAATGCCGGGCAGCTGGCCGTCTATGACCAGATCGCGGCCGACCTGCGCGAGGCCTGCGAGGATGTGGTCCTGAACCGCAAGCCCGCCAATGGCCGCACGGCCACGGAAAACATGCTGGACATTGCCGAGCGCTTCCGCGGCGAGGGCGGTGCCAAGGCCCGTGAAAAGGACCTCACCTGGCGCGAATGGCCGGTGGCGCAGCGTCTGGCGCATGCGCTGGTCAATGGCATCACCGAATATATCGACGAAGACACCGAGGAAGCCCGCCTGTCGGTCGAGCGTCCGCTGCATGTCATCGAAGGCCCGCTGATGGACGGGATGAACGTCGTCGGTGACCTGTTCGGCGCGGGCAAGATGTTCCTGCCGCAGGTGGTGAAATCTGCCCGCGTGATGAAACAGGCCGTGGCCCATCTGCTGCCCTATATGGAGGCCGAAAAGGCCGAGAAGGGCGGCTCGACCAGCGCTGGCAAGGTGCTGATGGCGACGGTCAAGGGCGATGTCCATGACATCGGCAAGAACATCGTCGGCGTCGTTCTGGCCTGCAACAATTACGAAATCATCGACCTTGGCGTCATGGTTCCGGCAGCCAAGATCCTTGAGATCGCCAAGGCTGAAAACGTCGACATCATCGGCCTTTCGGGCCTGATCACGCCGTCTCTGGATGAGATGGTGCATGTCGCAGCCGAGATGGAGCGTGAGGGCTTCGACATTCCGCTGCTGATCGGCGGCGCGACGACAAGCCGCGTGCATACCGCCGTGAAAATCCACCCCCGCTATGCCAAGGGGCAGACGGTCTACGTCACTGACGCCAGCCGCGCCGTGGGCGTGGTGGGCAGCCTGCTTTCCGGCCAGAAGACCGCCTATGTCGACACCATCCGCACCGAATATGCCGATGTGGCGAACAAGCATGCTCGCGCCGAGGCCGAGAAGAAGCGCCTGCCGCTGGCCTCGGCCCGCGACAATGCTGTCAAGATCGACTGGACCGGCTATGAGGCCAAGACCCCGGAATTCCTTGGGTCAAAGGTGATCGACGATTTCGATCTGGCCGAGATCGCGCGCTATATCGACTGGACCCCGTTCTTCCAGACATGGGAGCTGAAGGGCGTCTATCCCCGCATCCTGCAGGACGAGAAACAGGGCGAAGTCGCGCGGCAACTGTTCGCCGATGCGCAGGCCATGCTGAAGCGCATCATCGATGAGAAATGGTTCCAGCCCCGCGCCGTCATCGGCTTCTGGCCAGCGAACCGGCTGGGTGACGATATCCGCCTGTTCACTGCGGACGACCGCGAACAGGAACTGGCGACGCTGCACACCCTGCGCCAGCAGATCGCCAAGCGCGACGGGCGTCCGAACGTGGCCATGGCCGATTTCGTCGCGCCCGAAGGTGCCCGCGACTATGTCGGCGGTTTCGTCGTGACGGCGGGGGGCGAGGAGCAGGCCATCGCCAACCGCTACAAGGCCGCGCATGACGATTTCTCGGCCATTCTGGTGCAGGCACTGGCCGACCGCTTCGCCGAGGCCTTGGCCGAGATGATGCATGAGCGCGTCCGCAAGCAATACTGGGGCTACTCGACTGAGGATTTCGCCCCCGAGGAGTTGATCGGCGAACCCTATCCCGGCATCCGTCCCGCGCCCGGCTATCCGGCCCAGCCCGACCATACGGAAAAGCTGACCCTGTTCCGGTTGCTGGACGCCACGGCGGCCACCGGGGTCGAGTTGACCGAATCGATGGCGATGTGGCCCGGTTCCTCGGTTTCCGGCCTCTATCTGGGCCATCCCGACGCCTATTACTTCGGCGTGGCCAAGGTCGAGCACGATCAGGTGCTGGACTATGCCGCGAGGAAGGGCATGACCGTTTCCGAGGCCGAACGCTGGCTGGCCCCGATCCTCAACTACATTCCGCAAGCTGCCGTGGCGGCGGAATGAAAGAACTTCGCGGCGGCTGCAAAAGACCCCTTTTCATCCGCCGCGCAACCGTCTAAGAGGCGCTTGCTACGAAGATGCGGTCGTGGCGGAATTGGTAGACGCGCAGCGTTGAGGTCGCTGTTCCTTAACCGGAGTGGAAGTTCGAGTCTTCTCGACCGCACCAAAGCAATGAAAGCCGTGCAGCCTTGAATGGCTGCGCGGCTTTCGTCTTTTTCGCGATCATGACAAGGCTGCGACAAAGAAATGGCACGTTTGCGCCAGTGCCGTGACGGCATCCGGGTGCTGTCGATTGCTTGGGCGCGGACCTGCCCGAATCCCCGATTGCGGGCCCGCGCAAAACCCCAGCCACATGAACGGCTTGGATGCCAAAGCGCATTCCTGCAGTGGCGTAAGATGCGCAGCCGGCCAAGGGCCTCTGCCCGATTTTGGGGCAGGCTTGGGCCGCTGCACAACATCTGCACATGCCAGTTGCCATACCGCATCGCCCCCGCTTAGGCTTGAATTGCGGAAAACAAGAACCACGAGAAACAGGGAGTCCCGCATTTGGCAGTCGCAGCCGGTAACGACGCATTCGTCGTCTTCGATCATGTGCAGAAAAGCTATGACGGTCAGACCCTTGTCGTGAAGGATCTGAACCTCAGCATCGGCAAGGGCGAGTTCCTGACGATGCTGGGGCCCTCGGGATCGGGCAAGACCACCTGCCTGATGATGCTGGCAGGCTTCGAGACCGCGACTCATGGCGAAATCCGCCTGAACGGGCGCAACATCAACGACGTGCCGCCGCATAAGCGCGGCATTGGCATGGTGTTCCAAAGCTATGCGCTGTTCCCGCACATGACCGTGGGCGAGAACCTGTCCTTCCCGCTGGAAGTGCGCGGCATGAACTCGTCCGAGCGCAATACCCGCGTCGCCCGCGCGCTGGACATGGTGCAGATGTCGAAATTTGCCGCCCGCCGTCCGGCCCAGCTTTCGGGTGGCCAGCAGCAGCGGATCGCCTTGGCCCGGGCGCTGGTCTTTGACCCGGAACTGGTGCTGATGGACGAGCCGCTTGGCGCGCTGGACAAGCAGCTGCGCGAGCATATGCAGTATGAGATCAAGGCGCTGCATGACCGGCTGGGCATCACGGTCGTCTATGTGACCCATGACCAGGGCGAGGCGCTGACCATGTCGGACCGCATCGCTGTCTTCAACGATGGCCGCATCCAGCAACTGGCCCCGCCTCCGGTGCTGTATGAAAAGCCCGAGAACAGCTTCGTCGCGGGCTTCATCGGTGAAAACAACGCGCTGCAGGGCAATATCGAGCAGCTCGAAGGCGGCAAGGCGCTGGTGCGGCTGGGCAATGGGGATCTGATCGACGCGACTCCGGGGAATATCTGCGAAATCGGCAAGCCCACCACCGTCTCGATCCGGCCCGAGCGGATCGAGTTCAAGCCCAGCCTGATGCCCGCCGGCGCCCATACGCTGGAGGCCGAGGTCAAGGACGTGGTCTATATGGGCGACATCCTGCGGGCGCGGCTGAAGGTGGCGGGTCACGACAATTTTGTCATGAAATACCGCAACACGCTGGGGCAGGTGAAGCTCTCCCCCGGTGAGACGATCCGCATCGGCTGGCATCCCGAAGATGCCCGCGCGCTGGACCCGGTCTGATTTTCAACAAGAATTTTCTATCCAATGTGAGGGAGCACTACATGAAACGGACGCTCATCCTGACCTCGGCGCTGGTGGCGATTGCCTCGGGTGCCTATGCTCAGGACAAGGAAGTGAACCTGCTGAGCTGGGGCGGCGCCTATGGCAACAGCCATGTCGAGGCCTATGCCAAGCCGTTCGAGGCCAAGACCGGCATCAAGGTCAAGGTCGCCGATGCCGACAACCCGGCCACCCCGATCAAGGCGCAGGTCGAGGCGGGCAACGTGTCCACCGACGTGGCCTCGGTCGAATATGCCGATGCCGTGCGCCTGTGCGACGAGGGCCTGCTTGAGCCGATCGACGCCTCGATCCTGGTCCCGGCCGCTGATGGCACCGCCGCCTCGGCCGATTTCATCGAGGGCGCGGTGACGGATTGCTTTGTCGGCACCGATGTCTATTCGATGATCCTGGCCTATGACGACAGCAAGTTCGCGGATGCCAAGCCCAGCGGTGCCGCCGATTTCTTCGACACCGCCAAGTTCCCCGGCAAGCGCACCATGCGCAAGGGTGCCAAGTTCAATCTGGAATTCGCGCTGATGGCCGATGGCGTCCCCGCCGCCGAGGTCTATCAGGTTCTGGGCACGCCCGAGGGCGTCGACCGCGCCTTCAAGAAGCTCGACAGCATCAAGAAGGACGTGATCTGGTGGGAAGCCGGCGCGCAGCCGCCGCAGCTTCTGGCCGATGGCGAGGTCAGCATGGCCTATGCCTTCAACGGCCGGATTTTCAACGCCGCGCAGGGCGAGGGCAAGCCCTTCAAGATCGTCTGGGACGGCCAGATCTATGAGATGGAAGGCTGGGTGATCCCGAAAGGCGCGCCGAACCTTGAAGCAGCCAAGGAATTTGTCGCCTTCTCGACCTCGCCCGAGCCGCAGGCCCGCGCTGCCGAGTTCATCAGCTACGGCCCGCCGCGCAAATCGGCTGCCGCGCTGGTCGGCAATATCAACGGCACCGACGTTCCGATGGGTCCGAACCTGCCGACCACCGCCGACAACATGAAGGCGGCGCTGGGTTCCAACCTCGACTTCTGGGTCGATCACGATGCCGAGCTGAACGAGCGTTTCAACGCCTGGCTCGCCAGCTGATTTTTTGGCCGCGGCGGCAGGTTCGCCGCGGCCTTTTCTGCACCCGCCGGGTGTCAAAAATCACGGCCAAAGAGCCGGATACGCAAACAGGGAGTTAAGAAAGCCATGAGAAGAACACTGATTCTGACTTCGGCCCTCTGCGGTCTGGCCTTTGCGGCCCAGGCCCAGAACAAGGAGGTGAACGTCGTCTCCTGGGGTGGCGCCTATGAGAAGTCGCAGGTCGAAGCCTATAACAAGCCCTTCGCCGAAAAGACCGGCATCAAGGTCAACATGATCGCCGCCGACAACCCGGCCACGCCGCTCAAGGCGCAGGTCGAGGCCAAGAACGTCACCGGCGACGTCTTTGACATCGAGGTTTCGGACGCGATCCGCCTGTGCGACGAAGGTGCGCTGGTCGAGATCGACCCGGCATCGCTGCCCGCCGCGCCCGACGGGACCACTGCTGCCGATGACTTCCTGCCCGGCGCGCTGCAGGATTGCGCGGTCGCGAACATCTACTGGGGCACGGTCATCGCCTTTGACACCACGAAGTTCGCGGATACGAAACCGTCGACCGCCGCCGATTTCTTCGACACGACCAAGTTCCCCGGCAAGCGCGGCCTGCCCAAGAACCCCAAGCGCACCCTGTATCTGGCGCTGATCGCCGATGGTGTCGCGCCCGACAAGGTCTATGAGACGCTCTCAACCCCCGAAGGCGTCGCGCAGGCCTTCAAGAAACTCGACACGATCAAGAAAGATGTCGTCTGGTGGGAAGCGGGCGCGCAGCCCGTGCAGCTGCTCGCCGATGGCGAGGTGGTGATGGCCACCGGCTATAACGGTCGCTTCTTCGACGCCATGGTCGGCGAGGGCAAGCCCTTCGAGATCATCTGGGACGGGCAGTACATGGACATGGACATGTTCGCCATTCCCAAGGACGCGCCGAACCCCGAAGCCGCGATGGAATACCTGAAATTCGCGACCGACACCCAGCGTCTGGCCGATCAGGCAAAATACATCGCCTATGGCCCGGCGCGCAAAAGCTCGGCGGCGCTGGTCGGCATGTACCAGGACGGCAAGACCGAGATGGCCCCGCATATGCCGACCGTCGCGGATCACATGAAGACCGCCGTCATGGATGACCCGGAATTCTGGGCCGACCACAACGCCGAGCTGACCGAGCAGTTCAACTCCTGGCTGGCGGCAAGCTGACCCAATTCCGCCGCCGTCCATTCCGGGCGGCGGCGCCCTTCGACCGACTGACGACCTTTGAAGGACCAGGATGGCCAAAGCCCTTGACCCCCATGCCGCGATCGTGACCGAGGCCGTCGGCCTTCTGCCCGAGGGCACGCTGCAGACCGCCGACGGACAGCCGCTTTCCCGCGCTTTGGCGCGCAGCTCGCGCCGGGCGCGGCGGCGGGCCTTTCTGCTGGTGCTGCCGCTGCTGGCCTTTATCCTGCTCACCTTCGTGTTGCCGATCGGCCAGATGCTGCAACGCTCGATCAAGAATGACGGTTTTTCCGCGAACATGCCGCAGCTGAGCGCTTGGTTCGATGCCAACCCGCGCGGCACCGAACCCGATGAGGCGGCATGGGGCGCGCTGGCTGCCGATCTGCAGGCCGCGGCCGAGGCCAAGACCATCGGCGTGGTCGGCACGCGGATCAATTACGACATGGCGGGCACGCGTTCACTGTTCACCGGGGCGGGCCGCAAGGTCAGGGACGGGCTTGAGCCGCCCTATCGTGACGCGATACTGGACATCGACCAGAAATGGGGCGACCCCCGGCTGTGGTCGGTGATGCGCGAGGCGTCCTCGCCCTATACCGGCAACTTCTATCTGGCCGCGATGGACCGGACGCGGGACGACAACGGCAATATCGTGCAGGTGGCCGAGCAGCAGCGGATTTACCTCAAGCTGTTCCTGCGCACCTTCTGGTTGTCGCTGATCATCACCTGCACGACGTTCCTGCTGGGCTTTCCGATCGCGCATCTGCTGGCGACCTTGCCGATGCGCAAGTCGAACCTGCTGATGATCCTTGTCCTGCTGCCCTTCTGGACCTCGCTGCTGGTCCGGACCACGGCCTGGATGGTGCTGTTGCAGCAGCAGGGCGTGGTGAACGATATCCTCGTCTGGTTGGGGGTGATCCGCGACGATCAGCGCTTGCAGATGATCTTCAACCAGACCGGCACGATCATCGCCATGACCCATATCCTGCTGCCGTTCATGATCCTGCCGCTTTATTCGGTGATGCGCACGATCAATCCGTCCTATGTCCGCGCCGCGCGTTCGCTGGGCGCGACCAGCTGGACCGCCTTCCGTCGGATCTATTTCCCGCAAACCCTGCCGGGATTGGGGGCAGGGGCGCTGTTGGTCTTCATCCTTGCGGTCGGCTATTACATCACGCCTGCCTTGGTCGGCGGCTCGTCCGGGCAGCTGATCTCGAACATGATCGCGATGCATATGACGCAGACGCTGAACTGGTCGCTGGCGGCGGCGCTGGCCACATTGCTGCTGGGCGGGGTGCTGATCCTGTACTGGGTCTATGACCGCCTTGTCGGCATCGACAATCTGAAACTGGGGTAATCGACATGGCGCTTCCAACCTATGCGACCAAGCTGGAGCGGGCCTGGCACTACGCTTATCTCGCGATCTGCGCGGCGATCTTCTTCTTTCTGATCGCGCCGATCGTCGTGGTCATCCCGCTGAGCTTCAACGCCGAGCCCTATTTCACCTTCACCGACAAGATGCTGTCCTTTGACCCGACGGGTTATTCGATGCGCTGGTATGACAGCCTGCTGACCTTCGGCATGGTCAAGCCCGAGGCTCCACGTGATCTGAGCTGGTGGGCGGATGTCTGGCAGAACGCGAAATGGGTGCAGGCGGCGAAAAGCTCGATGATCATCGGCTTCTTCGCGACGATCGTGGCGACGGTGCTGGGGACGCTGGCGGCACTGGGGCTGTCACGGCCGGAAATGCCCTATCGCCGGGTGATCATGGCAATCCTGATCTCGCCGATGATCGTGCCGATCATCATCACGGCGACGGGGATGTTCTTCTTTTACTCGAACCCCTGCGAGCCACTGACCTGGATCGGGCTGAACCCGCAATGCGGCAGGCTTGCCGGGACCTATCTGGGCGTGATTCTGGCCCATGCGACTCTGGGTATCCCCTTTGTCATCATCACGGTGACGGCGACGCTGGTCGGGTTCGATCAGTCGTTGTCGCGGGCGGCGGCCAGCCTTGGCGCCAACCCACGCACGACGTTTTTCCGCGTGATCATGCCGCTGATCCTGCCCGGCGTGATCTCGGGCGCGCTGTTTGCCTTTGTCACCTCGTTCGATGAGGTTGTGGCGGTCCTGTTCATCGCCGGCCCCGACCAGCAGACCATTCCGCGTCAGATGTGGAACGGCATCCGTGAGCAGATCTCACCCGCGATCCTAGCCGTGGCGACGCTGCTGGTGATCTTCTCGGTCGCGCTGCTGACGGTGGTGGAACTGCTGCGCCGCCGGTCCGAGCGGCTGCGGGGCGTCACGCCGCATTGAGCGGCTCACACCCCGGCCCTGAACCCGCCGCCCGAGGGGCGCGGCGTTTTCATGGCGGTCGCAGCTTCTTCGTTTCCGAAATACCCCCGCCGGAGGCCGCTGCTGGTGCCGCCCGGACCGTCCGCCCGCCGCAGCGCGCCTGCCTCTATGGCAGGACCGAGATCCAGAACCAGATTGTCAGCATCGACAAGGCGGTCGAGACCAGCACCGTCGAGGCTGCGACTCGTTTCGCGGAATTGTAGATCGCCGCGAACAGATAGGCATTCACCCCCGGCGCCATGCTGGCGGTGATCACGGCGGAACGCATCGCCTCGGTCGGCAGCTTGAACATCAGCCCCAGCCCATAGGTGGTGACCGGATGGATCACCAGCGAGCAGATGCAGCAGAGTGCGATGGCAGTGCTGTCGCCCTCGGGGCGGTAGCGATAAAGAACGCCGCCCAGACCGAACAGCGCCGCGGGCAGCGCCGCGCGGGCCATCATGTCGGCGGCGGCCCAGAAGCCCTCGGGCATGACCAACCCGGCGCTGAGCAGGACATTCATCACCGCGCCGCTGAGAATCCCCAGGATCAGCGGCGTATGCAGAACGCCCGACAGCGCTCGCATCGCGATCTGGCCGACGCGCAGGCTTTGGCCGCGCGCGCGGGTGATCTCCATCATGGTGATGCCAAAGGTGTAAAGCAGTGGCGAATGGATCGCGATAATGGCGACGTTGCCGGCCAGCGCCTCATGCCCGTAGGCGCGTTCCATGATCGGAATGCCCAGCAGCAGCGAGTTCGAGAACAGGCAGCAGAAGCCGATCGCCACCGCATCCTCGGGGCTGCGCTTGAGATAGAACCGCGAGACGCCCCAGCCTAGGAAATAGGACAGGAACGCCCCGGTATAAAAGGCGATCCACATGCCAAGGTTGAAGTTCGCCGCCAGATCCAGCCGCGCCACATTGGTGAACAGCAGCACCGGCACCGCGAAGTTCTGGGCAAATCGCATCAGCCCGTCGACGGCGACCTCGGTGAACATCTTTCGCCAGGCAACCAGATAGCCAAAGCCGATGACGATGAAGACCGGAAGAATGACGTCGAAAAGAATGGTCATGTCAGATGTAGCACCAGTCCATCATGAGCAGGGATGACATTGTCCGGCGTCTCGGCCATGACATCGTCGTAATCGAGATCGATATGCATGTTGGTGATCACGCCATGGGCGCAGCCAGAGCGTGCGATCCAGTCCAGCGTCAGCGCCAGATGGGCATGGCTGGGATGCGGCTTGCGGCGCAAGCCGTCGCAAATGAAGGTCTGCGCGCCGATGATCGCGGGCCAGGCCGCCTCGGGGATGTCCTTGACATCGGGCAGATAGACCAGCCCGCCGCGATCGGCGGGAATGCGGAATCCCAGCGCCTCGGTATCGCCGTGATCGACCTCGAACGGGATCAGTTCCAGCGCGCCGCCCGCGCCGGTGATGCGGATCGGCCCCTCGATCAGATGCATCTGGCAGATCGGCGGATAGGAGGAACCGGGCGGCGTCTCGAACACATAACCGAAGCGCTGCATCAGTGCTGCGGCGGTGCGCGCATCGGCATGGACCGGCATGCGCTTGCCCATGTTGAAGACGATCTGGCGCAGATCGTCGATGCCGTGGATATGGTCGGCATGGGCATGGGTATAGACGACGGCGTCCAGCTCTCCGATGCCGGCATCCAGAAGTTGCGGCACCAGGTCCGGGCCGGTGTCGATCAGGACGCGCGTCACCCCCATCGGTCCTTCGCGCTCCAGCAGCAGCGCGCAGCGGCGGCGGCGGTTGCGGGGGTTCTGCGGATCGCACTCACCCCAGCGGTTGCCCAGCCGCGGCACGCCGCCCGATGAGCCACAGCCAAGGATCATGGCTCGGATCATGCAGCGGCCTTGGCGAACAGGCGGTCGAAATTCGCGGTGGTCTGGGCGCGGAACTCGGCCTCGGACAGTCCCAATGCCTCGGCCCCGATCCGGGCGGTATGGACGACATGCGCGGGTTCGTTGCGCTTGCCGCGATAGGGCGGGGGGGCCAGATAGGGCGCGTCGGTTTCGACCAGAATGCGGTCGAGGGGGGCGGCGGCGAAGATCTCGCGGATCTCGGTCGAGCGCGGGAAGGCGGCGATCCCCGACATGGACAGGTAAAAGCCCAGATCCAGCGCGGCGCGGGCCAGTTCCGGGCCGCTGGTATAGCAATGCATCACGCAGTCGAAGGCCCCAATGCGGTGCTCCTCGGTCAGGATACGGGTCATGTCGGCATCCGCGTCGCGCGAATGGATGATCAGCGGCAGACCGGTGCGTCGCGCGGCCTCGATATGGATGCGCAGGCTTTCGGCCTGAATGATCGCGCTTTCGGCGGTGTAATGGTAATCAAGGCCCGTCTCGCCGATGCCGACGAATTTCGGGTGACGCGCCAGCAGGACCAGTTCCTCGACCGCGACCAGAGGTTCCTCGGCGGCATACATCGGATGCGTGCCCGCGGCATAGAAGACACCTTCATGCGCCTCGGCCAAAGCGCGGACGGCGGGTTCGTTCTGCAGGCGGGTGCAGATCGTGACCATGCGGCGCACGCCAAGTGCATTGGCGCGGGCGATCAGTTCGGCCTGTTGGCCTTGGAAATCGGGGAAGTCCAGATGGCAGTGGCTGTCGACAAGCTCGGGCAAAGCGGGGGTTTCGGACATCGGACAGGCTCCCCGATTGTGGCAGGCTTCAGGATGCGGGCTGGTTCGCAAGCCCGATCAGCATATCCATCACCAGCGCGGAAGGGTCAAGGTTGACCGCCCGGCCCAATCGCGCACGTGCCGATAGTTCGGCTTGCGCTGCCGCCCAAAGCTGCGCTGCCCGCTGATCGGGCGCAATGCGGGCCAGAACCTCGGCCTCGCCCTCGGCGGCTTCGGGATAGGGGGGACCCAGAAGGCCCGCGCGTGCGGCACGGGTCAGGAAGCGGTCGATCAGCGTGACGATCAGATCGAAAGGGTCGCCATCGGCACTGGGGCGGCCTGCGGCGGTGTCGGCCAGCGCCGCCACGGCCCGGCGGTCGATGCGGGGGTAATCGGCGAACAGACGGACGATGGCTTGATACAGGTCCAGTCCGCCCTGACCGGCAAGGCGAACCGCCTCTCCGACCGAACCGCCTGAAAGGGCAGCCAGCCGCGCGGGATCGCCCTCGATTCCCAGATCAAGCAGAATGGCGGCCATGCCATCGGGGTCCAGCGGCAGCAGCCGCAATTCGCGGCAACGCGAGCGGATGGTGGGCAGCAGGCGACCCGGCTGATGCGCGACAAGGATCAGGACCGCACCTTTCGGCGGCTCCTCAAGCTGCTTCAGCAGCGCATTGGCGGCGGCAAGGTTCATCTCATCGGCGGCGTCGATGATCGCCACACGGCGGCCACCCTCGGCCGCGGACATGTGGAAAAAGGATTGCAGCCGGCGGATTTCATCCACGGTGATCTCGGTGCGGATACGGCCGGTCTTTTCATCGACAGGACGGCGCACCAGCATCAGGCGGGGTTCCGACAGCGCCCGGATGCGGCGCACGACCGGGGCTTCGGGGTCGGTCCACAGCCGGTCCGGCGCGCCGCCGGACAACAGCCATTTCGCCAGGGCCCAGGCCAGGGTTGCCTTGCCCGTGCCGCGCGGGCCGGTCAGCAGCCAACCGTGATGCAGGCGATCCGCACGGGCCGCGCCAAGGAAATCCGCGACCGCCTGATCCTGACCCAGAACCTGGCTTGCCTCGCGCGGATGCGGGGCACCGGGGGCGCGGTCGGGTTCGGGGATATCCTCGTCGCTCATGGCAGGGCGGCAAGGACGCGGGCCGCGACCTCGTCCTGCGAACCGCTGCCGTCGATCAGCCGGATGCGGTCGGGAAACTCCTGCGCCAAGGCCAGAAAACCCGCCCGCAGGCGCTTCTGGAATTCCAGCCCGAGGCTTTCGAAACGGTCCTCGGTTCCGCCGCGTTCAGCGCCGCGGCCACGGGCGGTGGCGGGATCGGTGTCGATAATGCAGGTCAGGTCGGGTTCGATGCCGATGACCAGACGGTGCAGATCTTCGACCAGCTGGCGGTTTTCGGCCCGGACCAGTCCCTGATAGACCCGCGAACTATCGGCGAAGCGGTCCGAAATCACAGTCTCGCCCCGCGCGAGCGCGGGCTGGATCAGGCGTTCGACATGGTCGCGTCGTGCAGCGGTGAACAGCAGCAGCTCGGTTTCCGGGGACCAGCGTTCGCCGCGACCCTCAACCAGCAGCTTGCGGATCTGCTCGGCCCCTTCGCTGCCACCGGGTTCGCGGGTCAGCGAGACCGTCACGCGACGGCTGCGCAGCGTATCCGCCAGCCGCCGCGCCTGCGTCGATTTCCCCGAACCGTCGATCCCCTCGAAGCTGATGAACATCCCGGCCAGCGGCTTAGTTGTTCACGGCCTGCATGGCGTGCTGGCTCAGGCGCGAGGCCGCGTTCTGCAGCCGCCCGAACACGCCCGCGCGGCCGACATCGCTGGCCGCCAGCAGCGGCAGGCGCGACTGTCCGGCGCCGGGGATGTTGACCAGCAACTCACCCAGCTTGTCGCCCTTGGTGATCGGCGCCTCGATCGGGCCGTTGAAAACGGCCTCGGCGGTGACGCCCGATTGCGAGCCGGCGGGCAGCAGCACCTTGACGCCGTCTTCGGTGGTCAGGCCGACCTTGCTTTGGTCACCCAGCCAGACCGGAGCCTGCGCGACGATTTCACCCTTGGGGACGATGGTGCGCATGGTGAACTGGCGATAGGCCCAGTTGACGATCCGCTCGGCCTCTTCGGCGCGGGCGCGATCGCTGGGCAGGCCGGAAATCACAAAGATGATGCGCCGTCCGCCCTGAACCGCCGAGCCGACCAGACCGTAGCCCGCTTCCTGCGTATGGCCGGTCTTGAGTCCGTCAGCCTTCCAGTCGCCGCCGCCAAGATGCAGCAGCGGGTTGCGGTTGTTCTTGTTGGAGGGCACCCGCCCCTTGTAGCTGAACTGGGTCATGCCGAAGTTCGGGTAAAGATCGGGGAATTCGGTGATCAGTCGCAGCGCCAGCGTGCCCAGATCGTGCATCGACATGACATGTTCGGGGTCCGGCCAGCCCGAGGCATTGGCGAAATGCGATTTCGTCATGCCCAGTTCCTTGGCGCGCTGGTTCATCGACCGGGCAAAGGCTTCCTCGGTCCCGGCGAGTTCCTCGGCGACCACGACGCAGGCATCGTTGCCCGAGTTGATGATGATGCCGTGGATCAGTTCCTCGACGCTCGGCCGGTCGGCGGGTTCGACAAACATCCTCGATCCGCCCATCTTCCATGCCTTGGTCGACACCGGAAGGGTCTGATCCATGGTCACACGGCGATCATGCAGGGCCTCGAACAGCATGTTCAGGGTCATCAGCTTGGACATCGAGGCCGGGGGCAGCGGGGTGTCGGCGTTCTTCTCCATCAGGACCGTGCCCGTCGCGACATCATAGACCCAGGCGGCGCTGGCATTGGTGTCGAAGGCGCGCGCGGGCAGGGCGAACGCCATGACAAGGGCGATGATGCGAAGCGTCATGAGGCGCATGGAGTATCCTTGAGACCTGTCGGTTTGGGCATATGACTATCGCAGCCGTCGCGTGGCCGCAACGCCGCACGGGCCGTCGCGGCCCGCGTTTTTCATGATGCGCGACATGGGCAGGCCCGTGGTTCGGGCCTTCTTTCAGTAGCTGCGGATCAGGCCGACCAGACGGCCCTGCACGCGCACCTTGTCCTCGGGCAGAACGCGGGTTTCATAGGCCGGGTTTGCGGCCTCCAGCGCGATCATCCCGCCCTTGCGGCGATAGCGCTTCAAGGTCGCCTCAAAGCCCTCGACCAGCGCCACGACGATATCGCCATTTTCGGCGGTGGTCTGTTCGCGGATCACCACGACATCGCCGTCGTTGATCCCGGCTTCGATCATGGAATCGCCTTTTACTTCAAGCGCATAGTGGCTGTCCTGCGCGCTGAGCATGGTGCTGGGGACGGCAATGTGATGCGAGACTTCCGAGATCGCCTCGATCGGGACGCCTGCAGCGATGCGCCCCATCACCGGCAGTTCCACCGCCGAAATCGCGATGGGCATGGCGTTGCGGGGCTGAGGCACGGGGCGGTCGGGCACGACGCCCTCGATCACCCGGGGCTGGAAGCCGGTTCCCTTGCTGAGGTTATCGGGCAGACGCAGGATTTCCAGCGCGCGGGCGCGATGCGGCAGACGGCGGATGAAACCGCGTTCCTCAAGCGCCGTCACAAGACGGTGAATGCCCGATTTCGACCGCAGATCCAGCGCCAGTTTCATCTCATCGAAGGACGGAGGCACGCCGTCGCGGGCCATGCGCGCCTGAATGAATTCAAGCAGCTGGATTTGCTTCCTGGTCAGCATCGTCTTTTCCTGCTCTGCCGCATTTGTCATGATGTTCCTTGAATGTTCTAGAACAATCAAACCCTTGCGTCAATGACTATGCCGATTCGCGTAAATAAGCGGTTAACCACGCTGTGACTTACAGCGCGATGAAGCTGACCTGCTCGCCAGCCTTGCGTGCCGGGTCATGGGCAGGGCGCACCAACAGGGCGTCGGCCTCGGCCAGAACCCACAGGCGGGCGCTGTCCTGATCCTCAAACGGCGCGATCCGGGGCAGGCTTTCGCCGGGGATCAGCCGCGCGCGCAGGTAATGCTGGCGGTCGCCCTCGGGGGGAAGGTCGCGGTCCAGCACGGCCTGTGCCACGCCGTCGCCCGTGGGCAGGCCCTGCATGGCGCGGATCAGCGGCTGCATGAACAGCTTCGCACAGACAATGGCCGAAACCGGGTTGCCGGGCAGGCCCAGCATCGCCGTCTCGCCGATCCGGCCCGCCATCAGCGGCTTGCCGGGGCGCATCGCCAGCTTGTAGAAGGACCGCTCCATCCCCAGCCCCTCGGCCACGCGCGCGATCAGGTCGTGATCGCCGACCGAGGCGCCGCCGATGGTCACGATCAGGTCGGCACCTTCGGCCTCGGCAAAGCGGGCGCGCAGGCTGTCTTCGGTGTCGCGGGCAAGGGGCAGGATAAAGGGCTCGGCCCCGGCCTCGCGCGCGAGCGCCGCAATCGCGATGTCGTTCGAGCTGACGATCTGTCCCGCGCCGGGCTGCTGGCCGGGACGGACCAATTCATCCCCGCCCGCCAGCACCGCGACGCGAGGGCGGCGGGCGACGCTGACCCGCGCCACGTTCATTGCCGCGATCAGTCCCAGATCCGAGGCTCGCAGCGCCCGGTCCGGCCGGAACGCCGTGCCTTCGGTGAAATCATTGCCCCGCAAACGGATATTCAAATTCGCGCTCGCACCCTCGACCGTGATGCGGCCGCCTTCGCGCGTGACATGTTCCTGCATCACCACGCGGTCATAGCCGGGCGGTACCTCGGCCCCGGTAAAGATGCGGATGGCCGAGCCGGGCGGAGTTTCCCCGGCAAAGGGCTCGCCCGCCGCCGCCGTGCCGATCACCTCGACCGGGCCGGGCAGATCCGAGGAGCGCAGCGCATAGCCGTCCATGGCCGAGGCATCGAAGGGCGGCTGGGTCAGGCGCGCCACGGCGGGGGCGACCATCGCACGACCCAGCGCCTCGGCGACCGCGATTTCCTCGGACTCGGGCGGTTGCGCCAAGGCAAGGACAAGGGAGCGGGCTTCGTCGACGCTGATCATGGGGGACCCTTTCAGGAGCGGAACTCAGGGGGCGCGGAACTCGCCCGATTTGCCGCCGGTCTTGGACAGCAGGCGGATGCCTTCGATCCGCATGTCCTTCTGCGCCGCCTTGAGCATGTCATAGACGGTCAGGCAGGCGGTGGTGACGGCGGTCAGGGCCTCCATCTCGACCCCGGTCTTGCCGGCGGTCTTGACGGTGGCGGTGACGCGGATGCCGGGCAGATCGGGTTCGGCCGCCAGTTCGACGGCGACCTTGGTGATCGGCAAAGGATGACACAGCGGGATCAGATCCGAGGTGCGCTTGGCCCCCATGATCCCGGCCAGACGCGCGACGCCCATGACATCGCCCTTGGCCGCACCACCCTGCGCCAGCGCAAGGGTGTCCGCAGACATGATCACCACACCTTCGGCCACAGCCTCGCGCGCGGTCTCGGCCTTGTCCGAGACATCGACCATATGGGCCTGACCCTGCGCGTCGAAATGCGTAAGCGTCATGCGGCAAGGCCCAGAATATTGCGAGTGGCCCCGGTCACATCGGCCTGCCGCATCAGGCTTTCGCCGATCAGGAAGCGCTTGACCCCGACACCCGCCATCAGGTTCAGGTCGGCAGGGGTGAACAGCCCGCTTTCGCAGACCAGATCGCGGTCGGACGGCACATGCGGGGCCAGATCCAGCGTGTTCTGGATGCTGATCTCGAAGGTCTTCAGGTTGCGGTTGTTGACCCCGATCAGCGGCGATTTCAGGCGCAGCGCGCGGTCCAGTTCCTCGCGGTCATGGACCTCGATCAGCGCGTCCATGCCCCAATGCAGCGCTGCGTCCTCAAGCTCGGCGGCCAGCGCGTCATCGACGGATGCCATGATGATCAGGATGCAATCGGCACCCCATGCGCGGGCCTCGGCCACCTGATAGGTGTCATAGAGGAAATCCTTGCGCAAAGCGGGCAGGTTGCAGGCGGCGCGGGCCGCAGTCAGGAATTCCGGCGCGCCCTGAAAGCTGGGGCCATCGGTCAGCACCGACAGACAGGCGGCACCACCGGCCTCATAGGCCTGCGCCAGCGACGGCGGGTCGAAATCGGGGCGGATCAAGCCCTTGGACGGGCTGGCTTTCTTGATCTCGGCGATCAGGGCATGGCCGGTCGCGGCCTTGTCAGACAGCGCACGGGCGAAACCGCGCGGAGCATCAGCGGCGCGGGCGGCTTCCTCGACCCCGGCCAGCGGGCGAACGGCCTTGGCGGCTGCGATTTCCTCAAGCTTGTAGGCTTTGATGCGGTCAAGAATATCCATGCGCGTTTTTACCCTGCGACGGCTGTTTCGGAAAGGGCCCAGTCAATGGGCATATCGCCGCGGGCCGCCAGCCAGTCATTGACCCGGCTGAACGGACGCGAGCCGAAAAACCCGCGCCGGGCCGACAAGGGAGAGGGATGGGCGGTCTCGATCACCAGATCCTGTGCGCGCGGCAGACCGGCCAGCGCCTTTTGCGCATGCGCGCCCCACAGGATGAAGGCCAGCGGGCGTTCCTTCTGCGCGCGGGCAACGGCCTGACGCGCCAGACGGTCCCAGCCCCATTTCGCATGCACCCCCGCCTGTCCGGGCAGCACGGAGAGCGAGGTGTTGAGCAGCAAGACCCCTTGCCGCGCCCAATGGCTGAGGTCGCCATTCGGTGGGGCGTGGCCCAGATCCTCGCGCATCTCGGTGTAGATGTTCTTGAGCGAACGCGGCAGCGCGGTTTCCGGCGTGACCGAAAAGGCCAGCCCGTTCGCATGTCCCGGCGTGGGGTAGGGGTCCTGACCCAGAATGACGACGCGGGCAGCTTCGGGCGGGGTCAGCTCCAACGCGGCAAAGACGCGGGACGCGCCCGGCAGCCAGTCCTGACCGTCCAGCCGGGCGCTGATGCCCGGCCAGTCCTGATCGAAAAAGGGCAGTCCGGCCCAGGCTTCGGGCAGGCTCATGCCTCGGGCGCGCCGACATGTGCGGCGAGGGCCTCCAGCTTGGCCTTGGCCTTGCCGCTGTCGATGGAGTCGCGCGCCATTGCCGCCCCCTCGCGCAGATCGGCGGCCTTGCCCGCAATGAGCAGGGCGGCGGCCGAGTTCAGCAGCACCGCATCGCGGTAGGCACCGCGGTCGCCCGCCAGCAGCCCGCGCAGGGCACCCGCATTCTGCGCCGGATCGCCGCCAAGGATGGCATCGAACGGGTGGCTGTCGATCCCGGCATCGGCGGGGGTGATCTCGAATTCGGTGATCTCGCCCTCTTTCAGCTGCGCGACCCAGGTCACCCCGGCGATCGAGATCTCATCCGTGCCATCCGAGCCATGGACCAGCCACGCCATGTCGCTGCCCAGCTCGCGCAGGGTTTCGGCCATCGGGCGGTTCCAGATCCGGTCGAAGGTCCCGGTCAACTGCCTGCGGACCGAGCCGGGATTGGTCATCGGCCCCAGCAGGTTGAAGATGGTGCGCGTGCCCAATTCGGCGCGGGCCGGTCCGACATGGCGCATGGCCGGGTGGTGCATCGGTGCCATCATGAAGCAGATGCCGATTTCGGCCAGTGCCCTTTCCGCGACCTCGGGCGGGGTCATGACGTTCAGGCCCAGATGGGTCATCGCGTCGGCCGAGCCAGATTTCGAGGACAGGTTGCGGTTGCCATGCTTGGCGACCGGCACGCCCGCACCCGCCACGACAAAGGCCGTCGCGGTCGAGATGTTCAGCGTGCCCTTGCCGTCGCCGCCGGTGCCGACGATGTCGATGGCGTCGTCAGGGGCCTTGATGCGGTTCATGCGGGCGCGCATGGCGCGGGTGGCGGCGGCGATTTCCTCGACCGTTTCGCCGCGCACGCGCATCGCCATCAACAGGCCACCGATCTGGGCGGGGGTGGCCGCACCCTCGAACAGCGCCGAAAAGGCGGCCTCGGCTTCGGACCCGGTCAGCGGGCGTTCGGCGGCGATGCCGATCAGCGGGCGGATATCCGACGCGCTCATGCCGCCGATTCCATGTTCGAGCAGCGGCGCAGGAAGTTGCGGATCATGTCGTGGCCATATTCCGAGGCGATGCTTTCGGGGTGGAACTGCACGCCCTCGATCGGCAGGGTCCGGTGCATCAGCCCCATGATCGTGCCATCCGCCGCCGTCGCGGTGACGCGCAGGCAGTCGGGCAGGCTTTCGGGTTCCACCGTCAGCGAATGGTAGCGCGTCGCGGTCAAGGGCGAGGGCAGGCCGGTGAAAACCCCGGTGCCGTCATGGCTGATCGCATCGGTCTTGCCGTGGACGATCCGGCTGGCGCGGACGACCTTGCCGCCGAATGCCTCGCCAATGGCCTGATGGCCAAGGCAGACGCCGAACAGCGGAATCGCACGTTCCGACGCGGCCCGGATCAGCGGGACGATGATCCCGGCCTGTGCCGGATCGCAGGGACCGGGAGAGATCACGATCCCCTGCGCGCCCATGCCCAAAGCCTCGTCCACGGTCAGCGCATCGTTTCGCCAGACCCTGACATCGGCTCCTGCCTCGCCCATGTAATGCACGAGGTTCCATGTGAAGCTGTCGTAATTGTCGATGAGCAGGATCATGGCAGGGCCTTGCATTGGGGGGTGAACCCCGGAAAATCTGCGGCTATAGATGGTGCAAAGCCTGCACAAGGGTCAACCCCGCGGGCAATAAAAACAGGGGCGGAGGGCCGTATCGCGCATGGCAAAGGGATTTGCGGCGGGACTGTTTCACGGGGCGCTGACCTGCGTCGCCGCCTTGGCCGCTTTGTCGCTGATCCTGCCGCAACCGGCCCGGCGCGACCAGACCTCGACCCCCGAGGCGATTACACCCGCCCCGCCACCAGCACCGGTGGTCAAGGTTGATCCGCCAGCTATCCCAGACAGTTCGCCCCCGCCCGCCGCTCCGGTGCCCGCCCCGTCCCAATCCCCGGTGGTCGAGGATATGACCCCGCCCGAAGGATCGGAATTCGCGCGCGGCACCGATATCGCCCCGGTCTCACCCGCGCCGATGGCCGCGGTCGCGCCGCGATCGGTCGAGGCTCCTGTCGCCCCGGCCCCGCAGGCCGAATCCCTGCCCGCACCCGCCGATCCCGCCCTGCCGCCCGAGGCGCGGGGCGAAGTCCCCGAAGTTTCGGGCATGTCCGCCCCGGCCCCCGACCCGATCGCGCTGCCGGACACCCCGCCCGACAGCCCCGCCGCCATGCAGTCCGCGTCACGCGCGGCCCCGCAGGGGCTGGCGGCGCCGGCTGACGAGCCGGTCTTTGCACTGCCATCCGAACCGCAGCCCGATCCGCAACCGGCCAGTGCGCCCGCGCCGGAACAGGGCCTGAACCTTTCCACCCCTCCCGATTTCGGCGCCCTGCGCCTGAACGGGGCAAACGAGTGATCCGATGCTTCCCCTGAACCCCGCCATTGCCGCCACCTTCCGCCCGCCCGTAATGGAGGCGCGGCGCTGGCTGGAAGGCGTCACCTTCACCCCCGAGCGCCCGCTGATCAACGTGAGCCAGGCCGCCCCGGTCGATCCGCCGCCGGAGCCGCTGCGCCGTGCCATGTCGGAAGCCGCGCTGAACCAGCCCGACGCGCATTTCTACGGCCCGGTGCTGGGCCGCAGTGAGCTGCGCGAGGCCGTGGCCACGGATTGGAGCCGCGCCTATGGCGGCGTGATCCGCCCCGAGCAGGTCGCGATCACTCAGGGCTGCAATCAGGCCTTCTGCGCCACGATCCAGACGCTGGCCGGGCCGGGCGATGAAATCATCCTGCCGTTGCCGTGGTATTTCAACCACAAGATGTGGCTGGACATGCAGGGCATCCGCTCGGTCGGGCTGCATTGCGGGCAGGGGATGATCCCCGATGCCGCCGAGGCCGCAAAGCTGATCACCGACCGCACCCGCGCCATCGTGCTGGTCAGCCCGAACAACCCCTCGGGGGCGGAATATCCGGCGGAAACGCTGCGCGCCTTCTTTGATCTGGCGCGCTCGCGCAATCTGGCGCTGATCGTGGATGAGACTTACCGCGATTTCGACAGCCGCAGCGGCGCGCCGCATCACCTGTTCGCCGATCCCGATTGGGGCGACACGCTGATCCATCTGTACAGCTTTTCCAAGGCTTACCGCCTGACCGGGCACCGCATCGGCGCTGTGGTGGCCAGCGAAGCCCGGATGATCGAGATCGAGAAGTTCCTGGATACCGTCGCCATCTGCGCCAGCCAGATCGGCCAGATCGGTGCGGCTTGGGGCATGGCGAACCTGACCGAATGGCTGGCCGGTGAGCGGGCCGAGATCCTTGCCCGCCGCGCGGCGATGGATGCCGGAATGGCATCGCTGGAGGGCTGGAAGGTCAAGGGCTGCGGGGCCTATTTCGCCTGGGTCGAGCATCCTTTTGACCTGCCTTCGCCGGAACTGGCCAAGCGGCTGGTGCGCGAGGCGAGCGTGCTGCTGCTGCCCGGCACCATGTTCATGCCCGAGGGCGACGCGGACGGCGCGCGCCATGTCCGCATCGCCTTTGCCAATGCCGACGTCGCCGGGATCGGTACGTTGATGCATCGGCTTGCGAGTTTTCGCGGCTAAGCGCGCGCCCCGCGCGCTTGTGAGCAGGCGTGCCGCGTCCGTCAGGGTCGCGGCACTTGCCGTGGGGCCCGCAGCACCCTAAAGACTGCAAGGACGAAAAAAACGGGCAGGACAGCTAATGCGCGGCAAGGGCAAATCGACCATCGTCTGGTTGCTGATGGGGATGCTGGTCCTGGGGCTTGGAGGCTTCGGCGTCACCAATTTCTCGGGCGGCACGGCGGATATCGGATCGGTGGGCGAGGTCGAAGTGTCCTCGCAGGACTATGCGCGGGCCTTGCGCAACGAAATGCAGGATTTCGCGGCACGTACCGGCAAGCAGCCGACCGCTGCCGAGGCCAAGGCCATGGGGCTGGATCAGATGGCCCTGTCGCGGCTGATGGTCTCGGCCGCGCTTGAGGATCAGGCGAACCGTCTGGGCATCTCGGTCGGCGATCACGCCGTGGCCGAACAGATCACCAATGCCGCCGCCTTCAAGGGCATCGACGGCAAGTTCGACCGCGCCCGCTATGCCGACACGCTGCAGCGCGAAGGCATCCGCGAAGCCGATTTCGAACATGACCTGCGCATGGATGCGGCACGCGTCATCCTGCAACAGGCGACGCTGGCCGGGATCAAGGCCTCGCAGCCGGTCACCGACCGCTCGCTGGGCTGGCTGCTGGAAACCCGCGACATCCACTGGCAGGAACTGACCGCAGCCGATCTGGCCGCGCCGATCGCCACGCCCGACGATGCGACGCTGGAAGCATGGCACAAGGCCAATGCCGACCGCTTCACCCATCCCGAGATCCGCAAGATCACCTATGTCTGGCTGACCCCCGAGATGATCGAAAAGACCGTCGAGGTCGACGATCAGGCCCTGCGCGACCTTTATGAGCAGCGCAAGGACGAATACCAGCAGCCCGAGCGCCGCATGGTCGAGCGTCTGGTCTTTCCGACCGTCGCCGCCGCCGAAGAGGCCAAGGCCCGTCTGGACAAGCATGAGATCAGCTTTGAACAGCTGGCCGCCGAACGTGGCCTGACGCTGGCCGATCTGGATCTGGGCGAGGTTTCGCAGGCCGATCTGGGTCCGGCGGGTGCGCCCGTCTTTGCGCTGGACCAACCCGGCATCGCCGGTCCGGTCAGCAGCGATCTGGGCCCGGCGCTGTACTCGATGAACGCCATTCTTGAGCCGGTCGACGTCACCTTCGAACAGGCCAAGGGCGATCTGCGCCTTGAGGCCGCGATCGACCGCGCCCGCCGCCAGATCGATGAGCAATCGGCCTCGATCACCGACCTGATGGCCGGTGGTGCGACGCTGGAGGATTTGGTCAAGGAAACCCACATGCAGCTGGGGCAGATCGACTGGACCGCCAGCACCGGCGACGATCCGGGCAGCATCGCGGCCTATCCCGAATTCCGCCAGCACGCCGCCGAGGTCACCCAGTCCGACTTCCCCGAGCTTTACACCTTCGAGGATGGCGGCATCTTCGCCCTGCGTCTGGACAAGATCGAGCCTCCGGCACTGATCCCCTTCGCCGAGGTGAAGGACCGCGTTGCCGCCGACTGGCTGCAGAACGAAACCATGCGCCAGCTGATGGCGCTGGCCGAGGAACGCAAGCTGGCCAATGCCGCCGCGATCGAGCCCGCGAATCCTGCTCCGGCGGCGGCGACCGCCCCGGTCGCGCAGGCGGTGGGTGCGGCCCCCGCGCCGACCCCGGTCATCCCCCAGCAAGCCCCCGAAAAGGGCCATGCGGAAACCGGCCTGACCCGTGGCGGCTTCATCAACGGCGTGCCGCAGGAAGTCGTCAGCAAGGCCTTTGAAATCACCGAGCCGGGCGAGGCCGAGATCGTCGATGCCGACAATCGCGTCTTCCTTGTCACGCTGGATCAGGTCCATGCCGCCGCGACCGACGCCCCCGAGGCTGGGCAGATGCGCGACAGCATCGCCAACCGTCTGGGCGATTCCATGCGTCAGGATGTGTTCGACTATTTCACCCGCGCCGTTCAGGCGCAAAGCGGCGTGACCGTGAACCAGACCGCGATCGACGCGGTGAACACGCAGATGCAGTGATGGACATCTCTCCCGACTTTACCGATTTCGAACGCGGCTGGAGCGAGGGGCGCAACCAGCTTCTGACCATCCGTCTGGCCGCCGATCTGGACACCCCGGTCAGCCTGATGCTGAAGCTGGCCGAGGCCGCGCCCAACAGCTTCATGCTGGAAAGCGTGACCGGCGGCGAGGTGCGGGGCCGTTATTCCTTTGTCGGCATGAAGCCCGACCTGATCTGGGACTGCCGCGACGGCGTCGCCCGGATCAACCGGACGGCGCGCTATTCGGATGAGTTCACCACCGATGACCGCCCGGCGCTGGACAGCTTGCGCGCGCTGATCGCCGAATCCCGCATCGACATGCCCGACGGCGTGCCTGCCGGGGCAGCGGGCCTTTTCGGCTATCTTGGCTATGACATGATCCGTCTGGTCGAGCGCCTGCCCGATGTGAATCCCGACCCGCTGGGCCTGCCCGATGCGGTGATGATGCGCCCCTCGGTCGTGGCCGTGCTGGACGGCGTCAAGGGCGAGGTTCTGCTTTGCGCCCCCGCATGGCATCAGGACGGCACCCCCGCCCGCGCCGCCTATGCCCAGACCGCCGAGCGCCTGATGGAGGCGCTGCGCTCGCTCGACCGTCAGCCCAGCGAGCCGCGCGCGCTTGGCCATGACCTGAAGGTCGGCGAATTGCGCAGCAATTTCAGCAAACCCGCCTATCTAGCCGCGGTCGAGAAGGCCAAGGATTATATCCGCGCGGGCGACATCTTTCAGGTCGTGCCCTCGCAACGCTGGGCGATGGATTTCCCGCTGCCGCCCTTTGCGCTTTATCGCAGCCTGCGCCGCACGAACCCCTCGCCCTTCATGTTCTACCTGAATTTCGGCGGCTTCCAGATCGTCGGTGCCTCGCCCGAGATCCTCGTGCGCCTGCGTGGCGGCGAGGTCACGGTGCGCCCCATCGCGGGCACCCGCAAACGCGGTGCCACCCCCGAGGAAGACAATGCGCTGGAAGCCGATCTGCTGTCCGACCAGAAGGAGCTGGCCGAGCATCTGATGCTGCTGGATCTTGGCCGCAACGATGTCGGCCGGGTGGCGAAAATGGGCACGGTGAAACCGACCGAGCAATTCATCGTCGAGCGCTACAGCCACGTCATGCATATCGTCTCGAACGTGGTGGGTGAGCTGCGCGAAGGCGAGGATGCCCTGTCCGCGCTGCTGGCAGGGATGCCCGCAGGCACGGTCTCGGGCGCGCCCAAGGTCCGCGCCATGCAGATCATCGACGAGCTGGAGCCCGAAAAGCGCGGCGTCTACGCTGGCGGCGTGGGTTACTTCGCCGCCAATGGCGAGATGGACATGTGCATCGCGCTGCGGACCGGCGTGGTCAAGGATCACACGCTTTACATCCAAGCCGGTGGCGGCGTCGTCTATGACAGCGACCCCGAGGCCGAGTTCATGGAAACCGTGAACAAGTCCAACGCCCTGCGCCGCGCCGCCGAAGAAGCCGCACGTTTCGTGCGCGGGAACGGGTAGCGCGATGACAACGATCATCACCGGCGCAAACCGAGGGATCGGAGCAGGGCTGCTGGCAGCCATGGCGGCGCGCGGTGATGATGTCATCGGCACCAGCCGCAAGGCCACTGGCGATCTGGTACCCTGCGACGTGGCCCAACCCGATGGGCTGACGCCTTTGGTCACCGCATTGGGCGCGCGTCCGCTGGACCTGCTGGTCTGCAATGCCGGGGTCTATCTGGATCGCGGGCAAAAACTGGATCACGGCTTTCCGCCCGAGGATTGGGCCGCCGCCTTCGCCGTGAACGTGACCGGCGTGTTCCTGACGGTGCAGGCACTGCTGCCCGCGCTGCGCAAGGCCCGTGGCAAGATCGCCATCATCTCGTCGCAGATGGGCTCGGATACCCGCGCGCCCGGCGGCAGCTACATCTATCGCGCTTCCAAGGCGGCGGTGCTGAACCTTGGGCGCAATCTGGCCGCCGACCTGCGGCATGAAGGCATCGCGGTCGGCATCTACCATCCCGGCTGGGTCCAGACCGATATGGGTGGATCAGGCGCCGAAATCACCGTCGAGACCTCGGTGCAGGGCCTTATCGCCCGCTTCGACGCGCTGGACCTGCACACTACCGGCAGCTTTCTGGACTATGACGGCAAGACGCTGGCGTTCTAGGTAGGGTATCTCGGCAGGTTCGTGCGATCTTGCATCATCAAATGCGAGAGCCGTATTCGACTGCGTTGAAGATGGTAGGCTAAGTTTTTGGTGTCACGCCGGAGCGTAGCAACCTGTGCGTGACCCGCCGTCCAAAAACCGGCGGCAGGCCAAATGACAGGACCATTATCCCGCACGGTATGGGTTGACCGCGCGGAACGTCAGAGCAGAAAATCTCCGGATCCCAGACGAGTGCTGCCGTTTAGCTGGATCTCGAAATCGAAGATGGTATCGCCGTTCACATCGCCCCTGATCAGCGTCATGTCACCACTACGGACCTGCCAGACGGCATGCGCACGTGCCGCGCCCCCCGATAGGTCCAGCGCCTGATTACCCGCTACCGCCGAATTGGCGTCGACCCCTTGCAGATCCAGATCATCGATCCCCCGCTGAAAGTCAGTGATCTGATCGCGATTGGTCCCTTTGCCGGTAACTCCGGTCGCGAAGACGAAGACATCCACCCCCTGTCCGCCAGTCATCGTATCAACGCCGCGTCCGCCATCCAGCGTATCATTGCCCGCGCCGCCATCCAGCCGATCACGGCCATCCCGGCCCAGTAGCAGGTCGTTACCGTCCTGCCCATTGATCAGGTCATTGTCATTGCCGCTGTCGAGCGTGTCATTGCCGCCACCTCCGAGCAGGGTGTCATTGCCGTAGTAGCTGCTAAGGCGGTTGCCGAGGCTGTTGCCAGTCATGTGATCATCTTGGCCGGACAGAGCTGCCGCCGCCTCAATGTTTCTCAGGACAATCCCGCCGTAACCGTCAATTGTCTGAGGCCCGGTCAGCGCCAGATTGACGCGGCCATAGATATGGACGGTATCAAAGCCCGCCCCGCCATCGAGGACCTGATTGGCTCCGCCGGCAGTCAATGTATCATTGCCCGTCCCTCCGTTCAGGATCTGACCGCCCTGTCCGCCCAAGATTCTGTCATGGCCGCCCATGCCCTCGATCATCTCGATCGAGGTAAAGTTATGGCCATCAAGCGTATTGGTGCGGCTATCTCCGCGCAGCGTATCCACGCCTGCACCGCCATCGACCCATCCGCGAGGGATGGGATAGTTGCCTCCCATAATCAGCAGATCGTTTCCGGCTCCACCGCTCAGGATATCCAGATCGCCGCCACTGATAAGCGTGTCATTGCCGCTGCCGCCTTGCAGTGTCTCCATGACATGTGCGCTGCCGCGCAACCAAAAGTTTGCTCCGCCGACTGCCTTGATTGCCTCGAAGTCGACAATCAGATCGCGGCCCTGCCCGGTATCCTGGCGTTCGGTATTCGACAGATCGATCCGAAAGGTGCCCAGATCCGCCCGGATCAGCAGTGTGTCGGTCTGCGAGCCGCCATAAAGATCGTCATCTCCGGTTCCGCCAGAGATCGTATCACGGCCTTCTCCACCATAAATTGTGTCATTGCCGGGACCGCCGTAAACGGCGTCGTGCCCGAGCAGGCCATAGATCAGGTCGCTTCCGGCAAAGCCATTGATGGTATCGCGGCTGCTCTCGTCGCCCCAATTCTCGCGAATGATATCGTCACCGGGCGTGCCGTTGATGGGCATGGTTCATGCTTTCGCTATCCAAAATCGCAGTCTGAATGGTCATGCGACATGGTCGGAACAAGGCGGAACGGCTGGTCAGGATGTTTTTGGCGAGCCATGTTGCCACCGGGCGACATCTAAGCCCGACGGCCACGTTGGAGCCCGGATGGCACGCTGTCCGACTGTGGGCTGGCCGGGGTATCACGTCGTTGACCGGGTAAACGCCCACATCCATTGTCGTCGGTCAGATATGGTTTTTTTTGACCGGGATCTGGACGTCGGCGTCCTTTCCCTGGAAGCTTGGGACCGCCCCAACGCCAGGGGCGAGGAGTTGAGCAAGCGAGGCATGACGGCCCCTTTAAAGAATGGTCCACAAGTAGTCCTATTGGATTTGACGGCCCGATGGCTTTGGGACCAGTTGTCGTAGGGGAAGTGTACCCTCGCTCTACAGCCCGTCTACGCGCAGTGTCCGTGGGTCACAGCAAAAAACCCCAGCACTTGCCGGGGTTTTCAGACATATCGCGATGTGGTTGCGTACAACGCGCGCAGGCGTTGCGGGGATCAGTCTTCGCCGCGATAGGGCTGGACGTATTGCAGCGCCATGTCCCAGGGGAAGAAGATCCAGGTGTCCTGGCTAACCTCGGTCACATAGGTCTGGACCATCGGGCGGCCTTTCGGCTTGGCATAGACGGTGGCGAAATGCGCCTTGGGATACAGCTTGCGGACATGCTCCAGCGTGCGGCCGGAATCGACCAGATCGTCGATGACCAGGATGCCCTCGCCATCGGCCATCAGCTCATGGTCGGGGGCTTTCAGGACCTGGATCTCGCCCTGCTTGGCCTCGGCGCCGACGGCCTTGTAGGATTTGACCGAGATCGTGTCGATGGTGCGCACGTCCAGCTCGCGGGCGACGATCATCGCGGGGACAAGGCCGCCACGGGTGATCGCAAGGATGGCGCGCCATTCGCGTCCGTCCAGGCGCCATGCCAAGGCCCTCGCATCGCGGTGCATCTGGTCCCAGCTGATATGGAAGCCACGCTCATGCGGCAGGCGGTCGTTCATTCGTTCAGTCCTTTCAGTGCTTGATGATCAACATCAGGCCCAGCAGTGCCAGCGCAATGGCCGCAGCCCGGTCGATCCAGATTTTTGCGCCAAAATAGCGCCTCCGCATCCCCGCTGTCGACATCAGAACTGCAACAAGCGTGTACCAGAACAGCTCGGTGGCAAGACATATCGCATAAATCAAGGCCTGACGCTGCGGAGCCATCGGCTCGGGGAACACCGACAGAATCAGTGCCGCATAGAACAGCGCCGGTTTGGGGTTCGAGAGATTCAGCGCGATCCCGCCCCAGAAACCCTTGGAGGTGCCTCCTGCGGCCTGAGGCAGCGGCTGGGTCGAGGCGCGCCATAGCGCCCATGCGAACCACAGCAGGTAAACTCCGCCAAAGATCTTCATCGCCATGAACAGCGGCGGGTGCAGCTTGAACAGCACCGCCAGTCCCGCCAGCGCAAAAATGCACCATAGCGATGCGCCCGTGGCCAGACCCAGTGCATAGGGCAGGGCGCGGGCCCGACCATGCGCGAAGGCGGTCTGCACCGTCGCGATGATCGCCGGGCCCGGCGTCAGGATCGCCAGCGACAGCGCCGAGACAAGCGCAATGACCTGCTCGACGCTCATGGCTGGGGATCAGTCCTTCTTGGTGGTGGCGATGTCGGGCGCGTCGACGGCCTTCATGCCGACGACATGATAGCCCGCATCGACGTGATGGGTTTCGCCGGTGACGCCCGAACCCAGATCCGACAGCAGATACAGGGCCGACTTGCCGACCTCGTCTTGCGTCACGTTGCGGCGCAGGGGCGAGTTCAGCTCATTCCATTTCAGGATATAGCGGAAATCGCCAATGCCGGATGCCGCCAGCGTCTTGATCGGACCGGCCGAGATGCCGTTCACGCGGATGCCGTCCTTGCCCAGATCTTCGGCCAGATAGCGGACGCTGGCTTCCAGCGCGGCCTTGGCAACGCCCATGACGTTGTAATGCGGCATGACGCGTTCTGCGCCATAATAGGTCAGTGTGACCATCGAGCCGCCATTCGGCATCATCGCGGCCGCGCGACGCGCCACGGCGGTGAAGGAATAGACCGAGATGTCCATGGTCAGCAGGAAGTTGTCGCGCGTCGTGTCGGCATAGCGCCCGCGCAGCTGTTCCTTATCCGAGAACCCGATCGCATGGACGATGAAGTCGATGCTGTCCCAGCGCTCGGCAATGGCGGCGAACAGCCCGTCGATCGAGGATTCATCCCCAACGTCGCATTCCGCGATCAGGTCCGAGCCAAGCTGCGCGGCCAGCGGCTCGACGCGCTTCTTCAGAGCATCGCCCTGATAGGAAAAGGCCAGTTCGGCCCCTTGGTCGGCCAGCGCCTTGGCGATGCCCCAGGCGATTGACTTGTCGTTTGCGAGCCCCATGATGAGGCCGCGACGGCCTTTCATCAGCCCCATACCGGCTTCACTTGACATGATGCTGCCCCTAGCGCTTCTACGTTTCGGCAGGATTAGGACAACTGCAAGGAGGCATCAAGCAGTATCACCATGACTGATCGCACGGGAATTTTTGCCGGGGATGACCCTTTCGTCATTGCGCGCGACTGGTTGGCCGAGGCCAGTAAAACCGAACCCAATGACGCCAATGCCATCGCGCTGGCCACGGTCGATGCCCAAGGGCTGCCCGATGTGCGCATGGTCCTGCTGAAAGAGATCGAGGGCGAGGGTGAAAACGGCGCCTTTGTCTTCTATACCAATTTCGAAAGCGCCAAGGGCAGCCAGATCGAGGCCACCGGCGTCGCGTCCTTCGTCATGCACTGGAAAAGCCTGCGCCGTCAGATTCGGGTGCGCGGCCATGTCAGTCGGGTCGAGCCGGAGCTGGCCGATGCCTATTACGACTCACGTGCCCTGCAGTCGCGGATCGGGGCTTGGGCGTCGAAGCAAAGCCGACCGCTGGAAAGCCGGGCGGCCCTGATGGCTGAGGCTGCAAAGCAGGGTATCAATCTGGGGTTGCGACCGTCACGTCCTCCGCACTGGGGCGGATACAGAATTCGTCCGGTTCAGATCGAATTCTGGGCAGACGGTGCCTTCCGTCTACACGACAGATTTCAGTGGATTCGCCGTGATTTTGCCAAACATAATAGCGATTTGCGCAGTTCCACTAATGTATCAGATCAAAGTTTATGGTTGGTAACACGTCTTAACCCTTGATGAGAGGGAATGTTTTATACATGGTATGGAAAACCTGACCAGGACTGAGCAGTCCGGGACCCGTTCATCTTTGCGTTGTGAATTGATCCCTAAGACACGTCTGAGCAAGATCAGGGCCATGAGTAGGGTGGACGCATGAGTGTGGGCGACGATCAGCTCCGAGAGATAGTCGGAGTCGTCAAATGGTTCGATGGCGGGAAGGGTTTCGGTTTTCTGACCGATCCTGACGGCGGATCGGATATCCTGCTGCATTCCAACGTTTTGCGTAATTTTGGACAAAGCTCGGTGGCCGAGGGCGCGCGTGTTCGCGCCATGGTCCAGAATACTGCGCGCGGCGTGCAGGCGGTCGAGGTGCTGTCGATCGACGCCCCGGCCAGCGAGCCGATGCCCGCCATTGCCGATCTTTGCGCCGCCACCCCCGATGAGGTCGCGCGCCTGCCGCTGCTGCCGGCGCGGGTGAAGTGGTTCGACAAGGCCAAGGGCTTTGGCTTTGCCAATATATTTGAACAAAAGGCCGACGTGTTCCTGCATGTCGAGGTCCTGCGCCATTCCGGTTTTTCCGATCTGGCGGTGGGCGAGGCGATCGCGCTGCGCGTCGTCGATGGCCGGCGGGGGCTGATGGCCGCGCAGGTCATGTCATGGGAACGTGCAGCGCAGGAGGCCAAGGGGCCAATGTTGGGGGGAGCGGCCGCGCTCGCTAAAATGCGGCTGGTTGCGGGCGCGGTATGAATTGGCTGGTCGCAGCTGTTCTCGTGATGATGACCTCACCGGTGGCGGCGCTTGCCGCGGCCCCGGTCTGTAGCACCGACAAGGCGATCTTTCTGGGCGGGGCCGCGCCGGTCTCGGTCACGGTCGAGATCGCAGACGATCCCGACGAACGCGCGCAGGGGCTGATGTTCCGCCGCGAACTGGCCCCAGATGCGGGCATGCTGTTCATCTATGAACAACCGCAATCGGTCAGCTTCTGGATGCGCAACACGCTGATTCCGCTGGACATGATCTTTATCGATTCGCGCGGTGCCGTGCGTCACGTGCATCCCAATGCCCGCCCGCTGGACGAGACCTCGATTCCCGGCGCGCAGGTGGGCGACCCTGCTCCTGCCCGTCTGATGGTGCTGGAAGTCGCGGGCGGAGAGGCTGCGCGACTGGGTATCCGGCCGGGTATGGTGCTGGCCCATCCCGCCCTGCCGCAGAAAACGGCCCTCGCGCGCTGCAACTAAGCGCGGCGACTGCGATTTCCTCTTTCCCCTTCCCGCGGCAGCGGCTAGACAAGCCTCGGTTCGGGGCGTAGCGCAGCCTGGTAGCGCGACGGTTTTGGGTACCGTAGGCCGGAGGTTCGAATCCTCTCGCCCCGACCAGTTTTCCCATAGTTCAGCGATGTTTGCCGCATTGGCCCGAAAAGGCTGCCGGCAAATGATCCCACGTCCTTTCCTCCCTTGCCCTTTCGCCGTGCCCCCCCTAGAACGCCCCGAAATATGTGGCTGCTGGGGGGCAAGGGATGCCGCTTCTGGTGATGAAATTCGGCGGCACTTCGGTGGCCGACCTTGAGCGCATCAAGAATGCTGCTCAGAAGGTCAAACGCGAAGTCGAACGCGGATATGACGTCATTGTCATCGTCAGTGCCATGTCGGGCAAGACGAATGAACTCGTGGGCTGGGTCGAGGCGACCTCACCCTTGTTCGACGCACGCGAATATGACGCGGTCGTCGCCTCGGGCGAGAACGTGACCGCGGGCCTGATGGCGCTGACGCTTCAGGAAATGGACGTGCCGGCGCGCAGCTGGCAGGGCTGGCAGGTGCCGATCAACACCACCGCGCAGCATTCCTCGGCGCGCTTCGTCGACATTCCGCGCAAGAATATCGACACGAAATTCGCCGAAGGCATGCGCGTCGCCGTGGTCGCGGGCTTCCAGGGGCTGTCGCCCGAGGGTCGCATCACCACGCTGGGCCGGGGCGGTTCGGATACCACCGCCGTGGCCTTTGCCGCTGCCTTCGATGCCGAGCGCTGCGACATCTATACCGATGTGGACGGGGTCTATACCACCGATCCGCGCATCACCTCCAAGGCGCGCAAGCTTGACAAGATTGCCTTCGAGGAGATGCTGGAACTGGCCAGCCTGGGCGCCAAGGTCCTACAGACCCGCTCGGTCGAGCTGGCGATGCGCTACAAGGTCCGCCTGCGCGTGCTGTCGTCCTTTGAGGACACGGATGAGAAATCCGGCACCCTGGTCTGCGATGAGGATGAAATCATGGAATCGAAAGTCGTCAACGGCGTCGCCTATTCCCGCGAAGAAGCCAAGATCACCCTGGTCACCGTCGAGGACAAGCCGGGCATCTCGGCCGCGATTTTCGCGCCTCTGGCCGAAGCGGGCGTGAACGTGGACATGATCGTCCAGAACATCTCGGAAAAAGATTACGACGATCACCCCGGCAACGTGACCGACATGACCTTCTCGTGCCCGGTCAATCAGGTCGCCCGCGCCAAGAAGGCGATGGAAGAGGCCAAGGCCGCCGGTCAGATCGCCTATGACGATCTGGTCGTCGACACCGAAGTCGCCAAGGTTTCGGTCGTGGGCATCGGCATGCGCAGCCATGCCGGCGTCGCCGCGCATATGTTCAAGGCGCTGGCTGATGAGAACATCAACATCAAGGTCATCTCCACCAGCGAGATCAAGATTTCGGTGCTGATCGACCGCAAATATATGGAACTTGCGGTGCAGGCGCTGCATGATGCCTTCGAACTTGAACAGGCCTGAGTGAGCGACCGGGCCGTGATCGGAGGATCCGTGCCCGACCGCAAGGACAGCGACTCGCGCAAGCTGCTTTTGCGGCTTCGCGAGATCTTGGCAGCCCCCGGAGGCGGGCAAGACCGGCTTGACCGCATCACCCATCACATCGCCGATTCGATGGGGACGCAGGTTTGTTCGATCTATCTGTTCCGCGACCCCGAAACACTTGAACTTTGCGCGACCGAAGGGCTGAAATCAGCCGCCGTCCACAAGACCCGGCTACGTCTGGGCGAAGGTCTGGTCGGTCGCGTTGCCCGTTCCGGGCGCTATGTGAATACCGCCGACGCGCCGTCAGAGCCCGGCTTCCGTTTCATGCCCGAGACAGGCGAAGAGGTCTATTCCAGCTTTCTTGGCGTTCCCATCCAGCGTGTCGGCGAAAAGCTGGGCGTATTGGTCGTCCAGTCCCGCGATGTGCGCCGCTTCAGCGACGATGAGGTCTACGGGCTTGAGGTCGTCGCCATGGTGCTGGCCGAGATGGTCGAACTGGGCGCGTTTCTTGGTTCGACCGATGGCATGCCCGCCCAGCACCGCTTTCCGATCATGCTTCGCGGCGGCATCGCGCAAGAAGGCGTGGCCGAGGGCCGCGTCTGGCTGCACGAACCCCGCGTCGTGGTCACGAATCCGGTCGGAGAAGACCCGCTGAAGGAAAAGGCCCGGCTGAACGAGGCCGTCGCCATGCTGCGCGTGACCGTGGACACGATGCTGGCCGCGACCGACATGGGCTCGGGCGACAGCGCCGAGGTGATGGAGACCTATCGCCTGTTCGCCCATTCCCGCAGCTGGCTGCGCCGCATGGAGGAAGCGATCGACCTTGGCCTTTCCGCCGAGGCTGCGGTCGAAAAGGAACAGAGCCAGGCCCGTGCCCGGCTGGAAAGCGCCGCAGACCCCTATCTGCGCGACCGGCTGCATGATCTGGACGACCTGTCGAACCGCCTGCTGCGCATCCTGACCGGGCAGGGCGGCGATACCGGGGCCGAGATGCCCGACAACCCGATTCTGGTCGCCCGCAATATCGGCCCTGCCGACCTGCTGGATTACGGTCGCAAGCTGCGCGGCGTGGTGCTGGAGGAGGGCTCGGTCGGCAGCCATGCCACGGTGGTGGCGCGGGCCTTGGCGATCCCGCTGGTGATCCATGCCGAGCGCATCACCTCTGAGGCGCTGAACGGCGATCCGATCCTTGTCGACGGCGATATGGGCATCGTCCATCTGCGCCCCGAGGAAACCGTCGCCAATGCCTTCCGCGACAAGATGGCGATGCAGGCCGAGGCGCAGAAGCGCTATGCGGGCCTGCGCGACCTGCCCGCCACCGCCACCTGCGGCACCACGATCCAGCTTTATATGAATGCAGGGCTGATGGCCGATCTGCCCAGCCTTGAAAGCTCGGGCGCGGAAGGGGTGGGGCTGTTCCGGACCGAGCTGCAGTTTCTGGCCCGCACCCGCGTCCCGCGCCGGGGCGAGCTGGCAGCGCTGTATGCCAAGGTGCTTGAGAACGCCCAGAACAAGCCGGTGATGTTCCGCACGCTGGATATCGGCTCGGACAAGGTGCTGCCCTATATGAAGCCGCAGGACGAGCCCAACCCCGCCATGGGCTGGCGTGCGATCCGGGTGGGGCTGGACAAGCGCGGCGTGCTGCGGATGCAGTTACAGGCGCTGATCCGCGCCTCGGTCGGGCGTCCGCTGCATGTGATGTTCCCCTTCATCACCGAGATGTACGAATTCGAGGAAGCCCACCGTCTGCTGATGGAGCAATTCGCGCGCGAGCAGCGACTGGGCCATGACGTGCCGACCGATCTGCGGGTGGGCGCGATGTTGGAGACGCCCTCGCTGGCCTTCGCGCCAAAGAAGTTCTTCGAGATGTGCGATTTCATCTCGGTGGGCGGCAATGATCTGAAGCAGTTCTTCTTTGCCGCCGACCGCGAGAATGAGCGCGTCCGCCGTCGTTACGATTCGCTCAACACCTCGTTCATCGCGCTGCTGGAACAGATCCTGCAGCGCTGCTCTGACGCGCGCGTGCCGGTGTCCTTCTGCGGTGAGGATGCAGGCCGCCCGATCGAGGCGGTGACCTTTGCCGCCTTGGGCTTCCGCCGCCTGTCGATGCGTCCGGCTTCGATCGGGCCGGTCAAGCACCTGATCCGGCGCGTGGACCTGAATGAACTGAAACGCGTGATCGACGATGCCCGCGACATTGGCGAAACCAACCTACGGCGCCCCGTCACCGACTGGCTGGCCCGGCAATCCTGAGCCTTTGACGGTCTGATACCAGAACAAGCAAAAGCCGCCCGAGGAGGCGGCTTTTTGCATTGGTCTTGAGGGAAGGTGGCGGACCCGGAGCGATTCGAACGCCCGACCCCCAGATTCGTAGTCTGGTGCTCTATCCAGCTGAGCTACGGGTCCGCAATATGGCGGTGATCTAGAATGACCGGCCTGCAGGTGCAAGGCACAATCTGAACTTTTCACCACCTGTCTTCGCGCGGTTTGGTAGTCATTCCCTGATGGGAAAACTGCCGCTCCTGCGAAGGAAGTGACATGGCGGACCCGGAGCGATTCGAACGCCCGACCCCCAGATTCGTAGTCTGGTGCTCTATCCAGCTGAGCTACGGGTCCGCTGTGAGGCGGTGATTTAGAGACAGCGGCCGGGGGGCGCAAGGCTAAAAATCACCTTTCTTGTCCGAGGGGCTGAAATAATTCCCCCGGCCGGTTCGCGCCCTATTCCACGGCCGCCTCCTCGCGCAGTGCGATGCCCGCCAGATCGCGGGGCAGGTGCAGGCAGAATTGCGTGCCGTCCTCGTCGCTGCGCAGCAGCTCCAGCCTGCCGCCGTGGTTGCGCACCAGATCCGAGGCAATGGCCAGTCCCAGCCCGGTGCCGCCCTTGCGTGAGCCGCCCGAGAAGGGCTGGAACAGGTAGTCGCGCGCCTTTTGCGGCAGGCCCGGTCCGGTATCGCCGATGCGGATGAACCATTCCTGCTCATCCTCGCCTGCGCCGATCTCGATGGTGCCGGGCTTGCGGGTGGCCTCGATCGCCTGCCGCCCGTTGCGGACAAGGTTCGACAGCACGCGGAACAATTGCTCACGGTCGGCACGAATCGTCAGCCCGGCGGGAATGTCGGTCAGGAATTCGATGGCAGGGGCATCATCCGCCGTCTCGGCGGCCAGCGCCTCGGCCTCGGTCACTTCCGCTACCAGTGCCGACAGGTTGAAGCGCGACAGCGACGGCGCGGGTTCCTCGGCCTTGCCAAAGGCCAGGGTCGTCTCGCACAGGTTCACCGCGCGGCTGATCGAATTGACCAGCTTGGGCGCGGCACGGCGGACGGCGGGGTCTTCGCTGGTTTCCAGCCGGTCGGCAAAGATTTGTGCCGTGGTCAGGATATTGCGCAGGTCGTGGCTAATCCGCGCCACCGCCTGTCCCAGCTGCGCCAGCCGCGCCTTTTGCTTCAGCGCCGAGGTGACGGTGTGCTGCATGGCGGCCAGCGCGGCCTCGGCCTCGTTCAGCTCGGCCAGCCGCGCGGTGGGGGTGATGATCGAGCGCGCATCCTCGGGGGCATTGGCATAGGCGGTCATGTGGTTGATGACGCGCCGGATCGGCACCAGCAGCATGCGCTGCGCTGCGACGTTCAGCAGAAGTGCGGTCAGGATCGAGAAAGCCGCCGAAATCGCCAGCAGCCGCAGCCCGTAATCGATCATCTCGGTGCGCAGCTGCTTGGTGTCGGTGGTGATCTCGATCAACTGGCCGGCCTGATTGACCGGCTCTCCGATGACGCGGATGACGCGATTCTCGGGGTCCAGAAGCTGCTGCATGGCATTCTTGGCCGAGGTCCAGAACGGCTGCGCGCGCAGGTCATAGGTCGCCGCGATCGGCCCGGGGATGGGCGAGGACAGCACCAGCTGCCGCACCTCGTTGCGGCGCAGGACGACGTTGAACACGCCGGCATTGCTAAGCAGCTCGGATTCGAGGTCCGAGGCCAGCGACTCATCGGTCGCCAACAGCGCGAGACTGGCAATCTGCGCCCGTTCCAGGCGCGATTCCAGAAAATCCAGGCGATAGTTCGCAATCGCTGGCAGCAGGATCAGCACTTCGGCCAGAAGCACGAAGATCCCTGTCAAAAGTGCGAATCGCCCGGAAAGGGTATTCAGGGTCATGTTAGCCTTTTGTATTCTACCCTAATCCGTGGCGTAGGCGGCGCAGTATCAGGTTGCACCGCACCCGATCAAACATCCGTGACCGGGCGCGAGTTCCCCGTGAAGCTGCATCGCGGCAAATAATCGGCAATGTGGTTGACTCAGGCTCGGGGTCCGACTATGCAGCGGGCCTCGAATAGACCGGCGCGTCTTGCGTGGGCTTTGTGCCCATACCCTGACCCGCCCTGACCCGGAGTTACAAGATGTCGAAACGCACCTACCAGCCGTCGAACCTGGTTCGCGCCCGTCGTCACGGCTTCCGTGCCCGCATGGCGACCAAAGGTGGCCGTCGCGTGCTGAACGCCCGCCGCGCCAAGGGCCGCAAGTCGCTGAGCGCGTAAGTCCTCGCCGAAAGGCGTAGGGCTAAGTCTCATGACGTGTGCAGCCGAAGTCGCCGCCGCTGACCGGAATGTTCCACAAGGGCAACCGGACAGGGCGGCTTCCGGCATTTCCGGGGGCAATCCCGTCAAGCCGGAGATCCTGCGCAAGCGGGCTGATTTCCTGCGCGCGGCGCAGGCAAGGCGTCAGGGCATGCCCGGCTTTCTGCTGCAGGCCCGTCGCCGGGCCGAGGGCGAGGCCGAGGGCATCGTCCGGATCGGCTATACCTGCTCAAAGAAGATCGGCAATGCCGTTGCCCGTAACCGCGCCAAGCGCCGGCTGCGGGCGCTTGCGCATGAGATCCTGCCCCTGCAGGCCAGGCCCGGCTGGGATTATGTGCTGGTCGGGCGTCCCGGCGCCACGATCGAGCGCGATTTTGCCGAATTGAAGCGCGATCTGGAGCAGGCGCTGTCACGCGTCCACGGCGAAAGCCGGGGCCGGGCATGAGCCCGCTTGCCCGCATCGTCGCACTTCCCGTCCATGCCTATCGCCTGATCGCCAGCCCCTGGGTTGGCCATGGCTGCCGATTCCAGCCGACCTGCTCTGCCTATGCTCTTGAGGCGCTGGAGCGGCATGGCGGGCTGAAGGGCGGCTGGCTGACGGCCCGGCGCATCTGCCGTTGCCATCCCTGGGGCGGGCATGGCTACGATCCCGTGCCGGGTTCCGAGCCGCAGGACTGACGCCCGCGCGTCATCCGTGATATGAACCTGCGCGACAGCGCCAAGACCAGGACAGGACCGATGCGGGACGAACTCGACACCGACGATTCCTTCGATCAGGACATCCACCCGCTGTTTCGCGGCGCGCCGACCTCGACCGAGTTCCGGAAGCTGAGGAAACGTCTGGTCCGCGAGACCCGCTCTGCCATCGAGACCTATGACATGATCCGCCCCGGCGACCGCTGGCTGGTCTGCCTGTCGGGTGGCAAGGACAGCTACACGCTGCTGGCGGTCCTGCACGAATTGAAATGGCGCGGTCTGCTGCCGGTCGAGCTTCTGGCCTGCAACCTCGATCAGGGTCAGCCGGGTTTCCCTGCGACCGTGCTGCCCGAATTCCTGACCGATCGTGAGGTCGCGCATCGGATCGAATATCAGGACACCTATTCCATCGTGAAGGAAAAGGTCCCCGAAGGCCGCACCTATTGTAGCCTGTGTTCGCGCCTGCGCCGGGGAAACCTGTACCGCATCGCGCGCGAGGAGGGTTGCTCGGCCGTCGTTCTGGGCCATCACCGCGACGATATTCTTGAGACCTTCTTCATGAACCTGTTCCACGGTGGGAGGCTGGCCTCGATGCCGCCGAAGCTGTTGAACGAAGAGGGCGACCTGAACGTGCTGCGTCCCTTGGCCTTCATCGCCGAATCCGATTGCGAGCGTTTCGCCCGTGCCATGAACTATCCGGTGATTCCTTGCGATCTGTGCGGCAGCCAAGAGGGCCTGCAGCGCATGCAGGTCAAGAAGCTGCTGGACGAATGGGAAACGCGCGCCCCGGGCCGTCGCAATGTGATGTTCCGCGCATTGATGAATGTGCGCCCCTCGCATCTGCCTGATCCCAAGCTGTTCGATTTCACCTCGCTGATCCCGAATGCATCGGATTTTAACGAAAAACCGGCTGAGGACGTGCCGCAGCTGCGGGAGCTTTAACCGAACGAAAAGATTCCCCCACCTAGGCTTCGGGTCATGAAACATGATTCGGTGCGCTATGGTTTTGGGAATTGGCACGGCGGTTGAGCGGCTCCGGCAGGCGATGCGGCTGCCCATTGCGCTGATGACGGGCGCAAGCAGGTCTGTCCTGGTGCTGCGGCTGGTCGAGGGCGAGGCCTTGCGCCGCCGCCTTGGTCCCGCGCTGTTTGAGCGGATGCTTGACCACGTGATGCTGCGCCTGACGATCGAACTGGGCCTGAACCCGCAGGCGCGACGACCCGGTCAGACCGAGATTTCAGGCCTGCTGTCGACACGGGCGGATGCAACACTGCCGCAGCGGGTGGCCCTGCTGGGCCGGATCTGTGCCGATAGCGTCGATCTGGGCGAGATGCCTGTCGCCATCTGGGCCGAAGGTGTGATCGTGCGCGGCGACATGGCAAGCGATCCGGCGCGGATGATCGATTTCGGACGCGAGGCCTTGGCTTCGGCGGGGCAGGGCGGGCCGATCGAAACCATCCGCATCCTGTCCTATTTGCCCGACCAGCCATTCAGGCCCATGATTTCGTCGATTGAGACGACTCCGCATATATTGCCACGCTTTCAGCCGCAGATTTGCTGCGATACCGGTCGGCTGATCGCGCTGGACGTTGAAGGCTGGCGAATTGAGGGCAACCTGCCCCCGACACCGCTGGACCAGATTGCGCCAAGCTTGAACGATGAAGGTTGGGGCGCATTAGTACTGGCCACGCTGCGGCAGGCGCTGTCGGCCCTGTGCGGCTGGGATCGGGATGGCCACGACATTCCCTTCCTGTCCTTGCGCCTGCCCGCGCGCGCCCTGAGCGACTCAATCTTGGCCGAGTCGATCCTGTGGGAACTGGACCGTCAGGATCTGTCTCCGGACCGCATCGAGATCGTCTTTTGCGAGCCGATCGGCACCGGGGCCAAGGGGCAGGCGGCGAAAGACAACCTGCAACGGCTGGCGGCTGGCGGTTGCCGCATGGCGGTCGGCGATTTTGGCACCGGCAGCGCGGGTCTGGCCGACCTGCGCGGCTTCGGTGTCAAACGGGTTCGGATCGGTCGGGCCTTTGTCGACGGTTGCCACTATCGGGGAGATCAGCAGCGCATGATCCTCGCCATTCTGGCATTGGCCGAGAACCTTCGGCTTGAGGTTCTGGCCGATGAGGTCGCGGTGCTGGACGAACGCGCCTTCCTGTCACAGATCGGCTTCAGCGCGGTGCAGGGCAGCGCCGTCGCGCCCGCCATGGAAGCCGACGCGATCGAGCCCTTTCTGCTTAGCCATCGCCACTCATTGCCGCGGGCCCTTCCGCTGGGGCGTGGCCGCTAGGTCCGAAACTCTCCCCTTGTTCATCGGTTGTCAGGTCTCGATCACGGGGAAATGGGCGCGGGGCGGGTCCCCGCGCCCCTGTTCTTCTTGCAATCTTGGGGGAACGGGGGCAAAAACCGGCCTCGCATGCGCCGGGCCGGTGCGGCGGAATGACCGGGAAGCGTCCTGCCACGGCGCGGCACCGGGCAAATTCCCTTGACCTTTGGTGGTCGGTTCTGTTGAAGCGGCCCGAACCCATTGGGTCATAGACGACGAAGGGCTGGTCCGGAATGGAAGACAACAACCGCAACCTCATATTGGCGATGGTGCTTTCCGCCCTCGTCATTCTCGTCTGGTCGATCTTCTTCGCCCCGGAGCCCGCTCCGCCGGTGCAGGAAACTGCGCAGACTCAGGCGGTTGACGGACAGGTCGCGCCCGGCACCGCGGCTGCGCCCGCAGCTGGCCAGACCGGCACGGCCCCCGCCCTTGCGGGCGCCAGCGCCGATCCGTCGCAGGCTGCCGCCCGCGTCGGCATCGAATCGCCCTCGCTGAAAGGCACGATCTCGCTGGCCGGTGGCCGCATCGACGATCTTGAGCTGACCGGCTACCACGAGACGCTGGACCCGAATTCCCCCAATGTCCGCCTGCTGTCGCCGACGGCGCAGGCTGGGCTGAAAGCCGAAGGCTCGCCCGTCGCGCCCGGCGGCGCTGCTGCGGTGACGGTGCAGAAGCCCTATTACGCCGTCTATGGCTGGATGCCTGCCGCTGGCACCGACCCGGCGTTGGTCCCCGGCCCGGCGACGGTCTGGAGCGTTGAGTCCGGCGATGTGCTGGCCCCCGGCAAGCCGGTGACCCTGCGCTGGGACAACGGTGCGGGCCAGATCTTCCGCCGCACCTATGAGCTGGACGACAAGTTCCTGTTCACCATCAGCCAGTCGCTGGAAAACAAGGGTCAGGCGCCCTTCGCGGCCGCGCCCTATGGCATCCTTGCCCGCCACGGCAAGCCCGACACGCAGAACTACTACGTCCTGCACGAAGGTGCTGTCGGCATGACCGACGGCAAACTGCTGGAAAAGAAATACAAGAGCATCACCGAGCTTGACGCCGCCGCTGGCGAAGGCCCGGCCGAGCTGATCGAGGTCAAGGAAAACGGCTGGATCGGCTTTACCGACAAATACTGGATGACGACGCTGGCCCCTGCGCCGGGCAGCTCGTTCACCGCCGTGGTGAAATACGCCCCCGGCGCCGACATCTTCCAGACCGAAACCCGGATGCCGGTGCAGACCGTCGCCCCCGGCGCGACCGGCACCAGCGCGAGCTATCTGTTCGCTGGCGCCAAGGTTTGGGAAACCATCAACGGCTATCAAGAAGCTCCCGGCATCGACCGTTTCGTCGACTCGATCGACTGGGGCTGGTTCTACTTCCTGACCAAGCCGATCTTCCGCCTGCTGCACTGGCTGCATGGCTTCATCGGCAACATGGGCTGGTCGATCATCGGCCTGACCTTCATCCTGAAGCTGCTGGTCTTCCCGCTGGCGCGCAAATCCTACATCTCGATGGCCAAGATGAAGGAATTGCAGCCGCAGATGGAGGCCATCAAGGAGCGTACCGGCGAAGACCGGATGAAGTACCAGAAAGAGGTCATGGAGCTGTACAAGCGTGAGAAGGTGAACCCCGCCGCGGGCTGCCTTCCGGTGCTGCTGCAGATCCCGATCTTCTTCTCGCTCTACAAGGTGATCTTCGTCACGATCGAACTGCGTCACGCGCCGTGGGTCGGCTGGATCCATGACCTTTCCGCGCCCGATCCGTCGAGCCTGTGGAACCTGTTCGGCATGCTGCCCTGGGCGGCTCCGGGTCAAGGCAGCTTCCTGCACAGCTTCACCCTGCCGGTGCTGGCGATCATCCTGGGCATCTCGATGTGGATGCAGCAGAAACTGAACCCGGCTCCCGCCGATCCGGCGCAGAAGATGATCTTTGCCTGGATGCCGTGGATCTTCATGTTCATGCTGGGCGGCTTCGCCTCGGGTCTGGTGCTGTACTGGATCACCAACAACCTGATCACCATCGCGCAGCAGTACACGATCATGTCGATGCACGGCCACCGCCCGGACTTCTTCGGCAATATCAAGTCTGCCCTGCCGACGCGGCCCAAGGCCGATGACAAGAAAGGCGGAAAATGACCGGACATATCGCCCGGATCCGTCGCTACCCGATCAAGTCGCTCGGGGGCGAGGACATGACGGCTGCGTCGCTTCGGGCGGCGCACCGGCTGCCGGGCGACCGTGTCTGGGCCATGCTGACCGAGGCGGGTGAACGCCATGCCGGGGACGGACCGCAGCCTGAACGCTGGCTGCCGAAATCCTGCTTCCTGCGCGGCGTGGCCTCGGCCACGCTGCAAGCCGTTTCGGGGGGCTGGGGTGAGGGCGTGCCCGAAGGGTCAATCCGCCTGAGCCATCCCGACCTGCCCGACCTGCGCTTCGACCCAGAAACCGAGGGCGCGCGCCTGCTGGACTGGGTTGCGCCGCTTTGGCCCGCTGACAAGCCTGCCGCCACGCGGCTGGTGCGCGGTCCGACCGGCTGGACCGATGTGAACCAGCCATGGGTCTCGATCCTGTCGCTGTCGAGCCTGCGTGATCTGGAAACCCGTCTTGGCCAGCCGCTGGGCATCGAGCGTTGGCGCGCGAACCTGTGGGTCGACGGCTGGGAGGCTTATGCCGAACAGGACATGATTGGCCAGATTCTGACCATCGGCGATGTCGAGCTGCGCGTGACCGAGGCCATCGGCCGCTGTGCCGCGACCAGCGCCAATACTGAAACCGGCCGTCTCGATTGCGACATGCCCGCAGCGCTGACCGAGCAATTCGGCCACCACCAGTTCGGCATCTATGCCGAAGTGGTCACGGGCGGCGAGATCGCCCTTAATGACGAGATCCGCCCATGAAGGTTTCCTTTCCCATTGCCCCCGAACCCGATTTCGACACCGCCGAAGCTGCGCGGAAGTTGTTTGCGGGGCCAGTCGACTTCCTCAAGGGCGTCGTCGCCATGGACGGCCTGCCGCCCGCCGACCGTCCCGAGGTCTGCTTTGCCGGACGCTCGAACGTGGGCAAGTCCAGCCTGATCAATGCGCTGACCGGGCGAAATCACCTTGCTCGCGCCTCGAACACGCCGGGCCGGACGCAAGAGGTGAACTATTTCACCCTGGGCGAACAGGCCTATCTGGTCGACCTTCCGGGCTATGGTTTTGCCAAGGCCCCGGTGCCCGTTGTCGCCAAGTGGCAGGCGCTGCTGAAGAAATATCTGTCTGGCCGCCCGACCCTGCGTCGCGCCTTTGCCTTGATCGATTCGCGCCATGGCGTGAAGGATGTCGACCACGAGATCATGCATCTTCTGGACCGCGCGGCCGTACCGTTTCAGGTCGTCCTGACCAAGACCGACAAGATCAGCCGTCAGGAACTTGAGGCCGTCGTCGTTCAGGTCGAGGAGGCGCTGCAAAAGCACCCCGCCGCCTATCCGGAGCTGGTCATCACCAGTTCGGAAAAAGGCCATGGCATTGCCACCTTGCGCGCCATCATCGCCGGTCTGGAATAAGCCCGGCCTCGGCAGGCCAAGGCCTGCCGGTCTGGACCTTGGCGGGGCTTGGACTTAGTCTCGCGCCCGACGAACAGGGGCCCCTGATGAGAAAGCAGAACATGAACCGTGATTGGATCGCCACCGCCCGCACACTCTCGGAAGCGCTGCCCTATATGCAGCGATATTCGGGCGCGGTCGTCGTCGTGAAATTCGGCGGCAACGCGATGGGCGACGATGAGGCCATGGCCGAATTCGCCCGCGATATCGTGCTGATGCGGCAGGTGGGCATCCACCCGGTCGTGGTCCATGGCGGCGGCCCGATGATCAATGAGCTGCTGAACAAGCTGGGCATCGAAAGCCGCTTCGTGCGCGGCAAGCGCGTCACCACCCGCGAGACCGTCGAGGTGGTCGAGATGGTGCTGTCGGGCCTTGTGAACAAGCGCATCGTGCAGGCGATCAACGATGCCGGCGGCCGCGCCGTCGGCATTTCCGGCAAGGATGACGACCTGATGGTCTGCGAGGCGGACGATCCCGAACTGGGCTTTGTCGGTCGCCCGGTCGAGATGAATGTCCAGATCATCCGTGACCTGTACAGTGCGGGCCTGATCCCGGTCATCGCCCCTGTGGCGACGGGGATGGAGGACAATGAGACCTTCAACGTCAATGGCGACACTGCCGCTGGTGCGATCGCCGGGGCGCTGAAGGCCGACCGCCTGCTGCTGCTGACCGATGTCTCGGGCGTCAAGGACGCGAGCGGAGAGGTCGTGACCCAGATGACCCCCGAGCAGGTGCGCGGCATGATCGCTGACGGCACCATCGCTGGCGGCATGATCCCCAAGACCGAAACTGCGCTGAAGGCGGTGGAGGAAGGCGTGCGCGCCGTGGTCATCCTTGACGGGCGCGTTCCGAATGCCAGCCTGCTGGAACTTTTCACCGAACATGGTGCCGGTTCGCTGATCCGTTCGACCGAACCGCGGGTCAAACCGCGCGGTTTGCGGCAGGGCGGAAGCGGGCTGTAAGCCGACTGCGACAAACGAGTCCCTTGCCCGCCCGGCGAAAGCTGTGGCAGGTTTGCGTTCACTGACTCCATTGGCGGCAAAGGCACGCGCATGACCCCACTCGGACACTGTCGGCTGATCCTCACCCGCCACGCCAAATCCTCTTGGGACGATCCGGAACAGCCGGACCACGACCGCCCGCTGAATGACCGGGGGCGGCGCTCGGCGCGTGCGCTGGGGGATTGGCTGGCGAGTCGCGGCTATGAGCCCGAGGAGGTCATCTGCTCGACCTCGGCCCGCACCCGCGAGACATGGGAGCGGGTGGCCGTGGCGCCGCTTGAGGTGCGCCCCCATCTGCGGCTTGAACCGACGCTGTATCAGGCCTCGGCCGATAAGATGCTGGAGATCCTGCGCGGTGCGACCGAGCCTACGGTGATGATGCTGGGTCATAATCCGGGCATTGCCGAATTTGCGGCGCTGCTGCCGGCGCGGGCTCCGGTCGATCCCGAGTTCCGCCGCTATCCCACGGCGGCGACGCTGGTGGTCGATTTCCAGATCGACAAATGGGGCGACCTGCAGCCGGGCGAGGGCAGCGTGCTGGATTTCGTACGAATGGACGGTCGGGTCTGACGGTCCCGACTCAAGCAGGAAAACCAACACGGCCGCGAGAGATCGCGGCCTTTTTCATTGCGGCTGTTTGGGTGTTTGAAAAGCAAATGGCCGGACCCGAAGGTCCGGCCATTTCGCGGTTTCCCGATGAAGGGAAATGGTAGCGGAGGAGGGATTTGAACCCCCGACACAAGGATTATGATTCCTCTGCTCTAACCAGCTGAGCTACTCCGCCGCGGTGCGGGCTAACTACGGCGAGTGGCGGGGAGGGTCAAGGGCATTTTCGCGACTTTTTTCACGCAAGCAATTTTCCCTGTGGATAGGCTGTGGATAGCCGTTAGGCGCGCGACAGGGGCGTGCTTTGCGTGCGAAATCAACAAAGGGGCGGGATGGATTTGGGTCAGCATTCGCTGGGATTCGCGCTGTGATCTGCGTGCAGCGCGCGTACGCCGACTATACACCGGGCGTATACCGGCAATGGGGCAGGGCGTTGTGTAGGGTGCGCTTAAGCGCACCCTACGAGAGCTTCAGCCGCGGGCGCGGACGACTTGCAGAAGCGGCATCACGTCGGACATGTCCGGGCCGTGTGCCTGCCCGGTCAGCGCCTTGCGCAGCGGCATGAACAGGCCCTTGCCCTTGCGGCCGGTGGCCTCTTTCACGGCGCTGGTGAATTCGCTCCAGCTGGTGTCGGTATAGGGCGGCGGCGGCAGCAGCGTCATCGCCTGCGCGATGAAATCGGCATCCTCGGGATCGATCTGAGGTTCGGCCCCTTTCGAGAAGATCTCCCACCAGCCCGCCAGATCGTCCAGCTTGGTGATGTTCTGGGACGCCACGCGCCAGAAACGCTCGGCCTGATCGGCAGGGACGCCAAGCGCTGCGATGCGGTCCTTGACCACGTCGAAGGGACGGGCCTGGTTCGCCTCGCGGGTCAGCGGCCACAGGTCCTCGGCATCGAACTTGGTCGGCGAGGCGCCGAATTGCGACAGTTCGAAGCCATTGGCCAGGCTGTCAAGATCCATGCGCAGCTCGACCGGCTGCGAGGAACCCAGACGCGCCATCAGCGACAGCAGCGCCTCGGGCGAGACGCCGGCTTCGCGCAGGTCCTTGATCGCCAGAACGCCAAGGCGCTTGGACAGCTCCTCGCCCTGCGCGCCGGTCAGCAGGCTGTGATGGGCAAAGGCCGGAGGGGTCGCCCCCAGCGCGCGGATGATCTGGATCTGGGTCGCGGTGTTCGTCACGTGGTCGGCGCCGCGCACGATATGGGTCACGCCCATATCGGCGTCATCGACCGAGGACGCGAACGTATACAGCACCTGACCGTCGGCGCGGATCAGCACCGGGTCCGAGACCGAAGCCGCGTCGATCGAGATATCGCCCAGGATTCCGTCGGGCCATTCGATGCGTTCCTGATCCAGCATGAAGCGCCAGTAGCCGTCACGGCCCTCGGCACGCAGCTTGGCGATCTCATCAGCCGTCAGCTTCAGCCCTGCGCGGTCATAGACCGGCGGCTTGCCCATCTTCAGCTGCTTCTTGCGCTTCAGGTCCAGCTCGACCGGGGTCTCGAAGACCTCGTAAAGGCGGCCGGACTTGCGCAGGCCGTCGGCGGCCTCGGCATAGCGGTCAAGGCGGTCGGACTGGCGTTCGATCCGGTCCCAGGTCAGCCCCAGCCATTCCAGATCGCGCTGGATGCCGTCGGCATATTCCTGCTTCGACCGCTCGCGGTCGGTATCGTCAAGCCGCAGGATGAAGGTACCGCCCGACTTGCGCGCGATCAGGTAGTTCATCAGCGCGGTGCGGAGGTTGCCGACATGGATGTGGCCGGTGGGGGAGGGAGCGAAACGTGTGATGGTCATCGAGGGGTCTCCTGTCGGCTTCGCTCTTTCACAAAACCCGGTTTTTGTCCATATCGGGGGGGCAAAGCCGAGGATTGACATGCCCGAATGGAAAGACGCCGTCGCCCCTGATGCGGGGCTGATCGAGGAACTGGCGCGACAGGCCGTCGCCAGCCTGCCCGCCGCGTTCGCCGGAGCTGCCGCGCAGGTGGTGCTGCGGGTCGAGGATTTCGCCAGCGAGGACTTTCTGGATGAGCTGGAGATTGACGATCCGCTGGAGCTGACCGGTCTTTATGACGGTGTGCCGATGACTGAAAAAACGAGCAGCGCGCCGCAGCATTTCCCCGATACGGTCTGGCTGTTCCGCCGCGCCATTCTGGACGAATGGGCCAGCCGGGGCGACGTGACGCTGGCGGCGCTGGTCGGCCATGTCGTCGTTCATGAGTTTGCCCATCACTTCGGCTGGTCGGACGAGGACATCGCCAAGATCGACCGCTGGTGGGAATGATCAGCTGCGCGGCATGCCCGCCGGGCGTGCCGTGCGCTTCTGCGCCGCGATGCGGAAAGGCGCGTTCGGGGCGCCATAGCCTTGATAATTGCCCTGCCGCTGCACGACTTCCAGAAAGAACCCGTCCTTGCGCGGCATCGAATACAGCTGAAAGAACTGCCCGCCCGCGTCTTCGTCATACATGATGTTGGCGGCGCGCAGACGCTTGGTCAGGCTTGGGTCCAGCCCGAAGCGCGCGGCCAGATCGTCGTAGTAATTCGCCCCGATCCGCAGGGCCGGGAAGCCCAGCCCGGCCAACGCCGCCGCCGAGGCAAAGATGTCGGCGCTGGAAAAGGCGATATGTTGGACGGATGAGCCGAGGCTTTCCTCGATGAAGCGACCGGCAAGGGTGCGCCGCGCCTCGGCCCCGTTCAGCGTCACCCGCATCCGGCCGGAACGGATCGCTTGGCTGCGGACCAGCCCATCAGGGTCGATCACATCCACCATCGGCGATTTCTCGGCCTGAAAGATCTCGGTGTAAAACAGGGATGAGCTGAGCATCTCATCATAGGGCATGGTCTGGGCGATGTGGTCGATGCCCGTTAGGCCCGCGCCGGGCAGGGGCTGGGGATCGGTCTGGAAATCGACCTGCCAGATCCGCGACAGATCGGCGCCGCCGTCAAGGAAACGGATCACACTGCCGCTGACGCCGCGAATGGCGGGGATGGTCAATTCGCCGGGACCGGCGGCCTCGGTATGGGGTTGCGCCAGCAGGGCAAGGGCGCGGGCATGGCTGGCCGCGGCATCCGGCACCTTCAGCCCGATTTCCGAAACCGTGGTGCCATGGGCGACAAAGCTGGTGCGAGCGAATCCCCGCGCGTCGGTATTGACCAGCAGATTGACGCCGCCCTGCCGCCACAGCGTCACAGGTTTCGACACATGCCGACCGGCCGGGGCAAAGCCGGTCGCGGTCAGAAGCGCGGTCAGTTCGGACGCGTCATCGTCGCTGGTGGCGAACTCGATGAACTCGACCTGCTCGACCGGTGCGGGCGGCGGAAAATCGGGCAGGTCCACGGCCAAGGCAGGCTCGGCCCGACGTGCGCGGTCCTGCAGCGCGATCAGGCTGCGACGCCCGTCCAGCGCCACCAGACGGGGCAGGCCCGCGCGGAACTGGTCGTTGAAGATCTCAAGGCTCAGCCAGCCGTCATAGCCGGTGGCCAACACCGCGCGCATGAAGCCGGTGACGTCCAGATCGCCCTCGCCCGGCATGTTGCGGAAGTGGCGCGACCAGTACAGCAGGTCCATCTCGATCGCCGGGGCATCGGCCATCTGGACGAAGAAGATCTTGTCTGCGGGGATCGAGCGGATCGAAGCGGGATCGATGCGGCGGCCCAGCGTGTGGAAGCTGTCGAGGATCAACCCGATATTCGGATGATCGGCGCGGCGGACCACCTCCCATGCATCGCGGTGATCGTTGACGAAGCGGCCCCAGCACAGCGCCTCATAGCCGACGCGGACGCCGTATTGCTGGGCCAGATCGCCGAGTTCGTGGAAATCACTGGCCATGCGGTCGATGCCGCCCATCGCCGCCGGGTGCAGCGATGAGCAGAACAGCACCAGATCGGTGCCCAGTTGGTTCATCAGCTCGAACTTGCGGGCGGCGCGGGCGAAGGCACGGGAACGATGCGGTTCGGGCAGGCCCTCGAAATCGCGGAAGGGCTGGAACAGGGTGATTTCCAGCCCGTGGTCGCGGACCATCCGCCCGACCTCGACCGGGCTGAAATCCGAGGCGATAAAATCCTGCTCGAAGATCTCGATCCCGTCGAAACCGGCGGATTGGATGGCGGCCAGTTTCTGGGTCAGGTTGCCCGAAAGCGAGACAGTGGCGATCGAGGTCTTCATGCTGGCTCCTGTCCCCTATCCCCGGCACATGGATTTGATGCCGGAAATCCGTGAAAAAACAAGCGTCCGCTGCGATGGGACAGGCTGGGACAAGATGCGGGCTTTCGCGACGCGCGTTTTTCTGGCAGCACATGGGCGCAATCGGATGAGGGCGATGGCAGGCAGAACCGGAACATTCAGGGAAAGCAGCGCGTGGGGCGAAACCCTGCGTTTTCTTGCGCTTGCCCTGCTGATTCCCTTCCTGTGCAATGCGCTGGTCATGCCGGGGACCATGCCCGCGCTGAACGGGCAGGGGCAGGTCACGGTCATCCTGTGCGGCGAGGATGCGCCGGTGCAGATGGCGCTGGCCGATGACGGCAGCCTTGCGCCGCTTCCCGCTGGCGATGACGAGCGGGGCGCGAAACCCTGTATCTGGAGCCTGCACGCCCAATCCCTGCTGGTCCCGGAGGGAACGGCGGTTCCGGCGGACCGGACCCCTGACCGGCAGGATTTCCTGCGGCCCATCGCCGCAGCCCCGGTTCTGGCCGAGGCGGTTCCACCGCAGGCGCGGGGGCCGCCGGTCATCCTGTGAACGATCCTGATCGCGGGGCGGATGGATGCCCTGCCTGACCGACTGTTTGACCGGATGACCTAGAATGAACAAACGCATTTCCCTTGCCGCGCTGGGCGCTTCGCTGCTGCTTTCCGCTGGCCCCGTCCTTGCCCATGCCTCGTTGGAACAGACCGAGGCTGCGGCTGGCTCGACCTACAAAGCGGTGATCCGCATCGGCCATGGCTGCGACGGTAAGCCGACCAAGACGCTGCGCGTCCAGATCCCCGAAGGCTTCTACAATGCCAAGCCCATGCCGAAAGCCGGCTGGCAGCTGAAGGTCGTGACCGGCGATTACGCCCGTCCCTTCGACAATCACGGCACGCCCATGACCAAAGGCGCGCGCGAAATCATCTGGACCGGTGGCGAACTGCCCGACGAATTCTACGATGAATTCGTCCTGCGCGGCTCGGTCGGGCCGGATCTGGCGCCGGGCAGCACGATCTATTTCCCGACCATTCAGGAATGCCAGAACGCCAAGGAAGCGTGGATCGACGTGACCGGGGCCGAGGATGTCGCCTATCCCGCCCCCGCGCTGAAGATCACCGAGAAGAAGGCGGGCGGTCATGGCCACCACGCCGCAGCAGCCCCGGCCCATGCCGGTCACGCCGAGGCAGGCCATGCCGAAGCGGCAGGCGATGCGGTGATCGGCGATCTGACCATCACGCAGGGCTATAGCCGCGCGACGCCTCCGGGCGCGCCGGTGGGCGGCGGCTTTCTGACCGTCGCCAATGGCGGGGCCGAGGCCGACCGGCTGGTCGCGGCGACAAGCCCGGCGGCCAAGAAGGTCGAGATCCATGAAATGGCGATGGAAGGCGACGTGATGAAAATGCGTCAACTGCCCGAAGGCGTGGAAATCCCCGCCGGCACCAGCGTCGAGCTGAAACCGGGCGGGCTGCACCTGATGCTGATGGGTCTGGAACATCCGCTGGTCGAGGGTGACAGCCTGCCGCTGACCCTGACCTTTGAAAAGGCAGGCAAGGTCGATCTGTCGCTGAAGGTCGGGCCGATGAATGCCAAGGGGGATGCCCATGCCCACTGATCCCTTGCGCAAGATCCGCTGGCTGCTTTGGGCATTGGTCGGCATCGCCGCGCTGGCGGCGGCGTGGTTCACGGTGATCTCGCCCCGGCTGACGACGCTGTCCGAGGCCGGGACCGACAATCTGGGTCGCGGCGACTACAAGCTGGTCGCCACCGACGGGACGGAATTCACGCAGGACAGCCTGAAGGGTCAGCCCTCGGCGGTGTTCTTTGGCTTTACCCATTGTCCCGATGTCTGCCCGACCACGCTGGGCGAGGTCGCCGGCTGGCAAGAGGCGGTGGGCGGCAAGCTGCGCGTGTTCTTTGTCACCGTCGATCCCGAACGCGACACTGCCGAGAAGCTCAAGGAATATGTCTCTTGGGTGGATGGCGTGACCGGCGTGACCGGCTCGCCCGAGGAGATCGCCAAGGCCACGCGTGCTTTCCGCGTCTATGCGCGCAAGGTTCCGGCCGAGGACGGCTACACCATGGACCATTCCGCGATGACGCTGCTGTTCGATGCCGAGGGCCGCTATTCCGGCCTGATCGGCTATCAAGAGGACCCCGCCCGGACCAAGGCGAGTCTGCAGAAGCTGCTGGGAAGCTGAAAATGGAAATGCCGGGCCTGAGCGCCCGGCATTTTCCTTTGCCTGCATGCGTGGCTGTGGGTGGGCTGATGCCTGCCTGTCGCTGCGGATGTAGGGGATCTGGGATGCTGGCTGGCGATGTGCTGGCTTGCTTCCTGAAGCCTATGTAGGGGTTATCTGCGGGAGTGTCAAGAAACTCAATTAAATCAAATACTTGAGTGTTTTGATTGGGTTTTTGCCACCCGGCAAGCCACTGGAATTGCTGCGGCTTTTCCGCAGCCTCTTGACCGCGTGACCGCAGGGGTTAGCCTTGCGCGAGATTTTCGGAGGGCATGATGGATCTGATGGGCAAGGCGACCGAGCTGGTCGGCGCGGCGATGGTGGCACTGCGTCGCAAGGATTCGCCGGAAAAGCAGGCCGTGGGTACCAGCCCCGCGATTCCCAAGGCGCGCGAACAGGGCATCATGACCCTGAAGATGCCGACTGCCGCAGGCTGGGCCGCAGGGCAAAAGCCGGTCGCGGCAGCGGGATTGCAGGTCAATGCCTTTGCCAGCGGCTTGCAGCATCCGCGCTGGATCGAGGTCCTGCCCAATGGTGACGTGCTGGTGGCCGAGGCGCTGCAATCGGACCGCAAGCCGCGTTCGCTGATGGATCACGCAATGATCGCCACCATGCGCCGCGCGAAAGCCGTGGGCATCAGCGCCAACCGCGTCAGCCTGTGGCGCGACAAGGATGGCGATGGCGTCGCCGAACATCGCGAGGTTTTCGTCGAAAAGCAGAACCAGCCCTTTGGCATGGCGCTGGTCGGCGACACTTTCTATCTGGGCAATACCGACGGGATTGTGGCTTTCGGCTATGATCACGGCACCGGCAAGCTGGTCGGCAATGGCAAGAAACTGGTCGATTTCAAGCCCGGCGGGCACTGGACGCGCAGCCTGATCGCCTCAACCGATGGCAAGCGGATCTATGCGGGCGTCGGCTCGCAAAGCAATATCGGCGATGAGGGGCTGGAGGCCGAAGAAGGCCGCGCCGCGATCTGGGAATTGGATCTTGAAACCGGCAAGGCCCGGGTCTTTGCCGGGGGGCTGCGCAACCCCGTCGGCCTTGCATGGGAGCCGGTCACCAATGCGCTGTGGACCGTGGTCAATGAACGCGACGGTCTGGGCGATGAGACGCCGCCGGATTACCTGACCTCGGTCAAGGATGGCGGCTTCTATGGCTGGCCCTATTGCTACTGGGGGCAGACGGTCGATGACCGCGTGCCGCAGAATGCCGGGCTGGTCGCCAGCGCGGTGCAGCCGGATTACGCGCTCGGTGGGCATACCGCCTCGCTGGGGCTGTGCTGGATGCCCGAGGGCACGCTGCCCGGTTTCGGCGCGGGGATGGTGATTGGCCAGCACGGGTCGTGGAACCGCTCGATCCTTAGCGGCTATCGGCTGATCTTTGTGCCCTTCGCGAATGGCAAGCCCTCGGGGCCGCCGCGCGACATCCTGTCGGGCTTCCTGTCGCCGGATGAAAAGCAGTCCTATGGCCGGCCGGTTGGCGTCGCGGTCGGCCCGGATGGCAAATCGCTGCTGATGGCTGACGATGTGGGCGATGTGATCTGGCGGGTCAGCGCGGCCTAAAACCTCAGCAGGAAATGGTTGGCAATGTCGGGCTTGGTCCCGGTCAGGTTGGCCTTGGCGATCTGGTAGAGAAAGCCGAGGCCGCCGGTGCTGTTCCAGATCTCGGCCTCGGTGATGCTGAATTTCAGCAGCCGCAGGTCGGGGTCCTCTTGCCCGCCCTCGAACCAGGCCGAGGCGGTGCTGTTCCAGATCTCGTCCAGTTTTTCGCGGTCATCGGATAATTCCAGCTGCCCTTCGATCCGCGCCCATAGCCCCTCGGAATCCTCGCCGACGACGTGGATGGCGGGCTTGGGGCCGTCTGCCAGCTCTGCGACCAGATCGGTGCCTTGCGCGGTGATGAACCACAGGGCAAGGCCATGGGCAGCGGCGTAATGCGACATCGGGACCAGCTTCAGCCGGTCCCTTGTGCCCAGCATGCCGGCATTGACCTCATCCATGCGACGCCAGAACAGCTGCTGTTCCTGTGACATCATCATCCCCTTCTGCCGCTGGGGAAACGTCCGGGGCAGGGCGGGGTTCCTGCGGGGGCGTTTGACAAACTGCCCTCGCGCGGGTTCAAGCGGCGAAAGGCCGCGTGGTCGGCGAAGGAGTGTGTGATGGTTGAGATTCCGCAAGTGGCAGAGCTGCGATCCTTGGGCGATGAGGCGAAGGCGGTCGAGGCGGCTGCCTATCACAAGGCGAAACGGGTCTATCTGGGCGTAAGCGTCCCCGAGATCGATGAGCTGGCCAAGGGCTGGCGTGCCGATCTGGATGTCGAAGGCCGCCTGGAACTGGCGCAGGCGCTGTGGGAGACCGATATCCACGAAGCTCGGGTGGCGGCGGCGAAACTGCTGACGCAGGCGCGGATCCGGCCCGATGACGGGGCGTGGCGGCTGATCGCCTCATGGGTGCCGGATTTCAACGGCTGGGCGATTGCCGATCAGGTGATGAAGGCGGGTGAGAAACGGCTGGTCGCCGATCCCTCACGTCTGGATGAGGTCGAGACATGGTTGGTGCATCCCAGCTTCTGGGTGCGTCGCGCGGCATTGGTCGGCACGCTGCCTTGGACCCATCTGCGCAACCCCAAGCCCGATGAACTGGCGCAGCGCGAGCGGATACTAGGTTGGCTGGAGCGTCTGGCCGATGACCGCGACGGTTTCGTCCAGAAGGCCATCGGCTGGTGGCTGCGCGACCTGTCCAAGCACGAACCGCAGCGGGTGCGCGACTGGCTGGAAGCGCATGGAGCGCGGCTGAAGCCTTTTGCCCGACGCGAGGCCCTGCGCCGGATCGGAGACTTGCCCGGGATGGACGATCAGCCGGGGACCGAAGATCTGCCCCCGGTTGACGATCAGCCTTCGTAGACCTCGATCGAGGGCAGGTCGGTCAGGCTGACCCCCAGCATCTGCAGTGCCGGCAGCGACACCTGGCTGCCTGCGCTGGCCGGGCCACCCAGCGGGATCAGCCGGACATTGGCGGATTTGCCGGTGGCCGGGTTGACGATGCGACCATTCCCCTCGGATTTCACGAGCGGCGTCTTGATCCAGAAGCCCGATTGCGACGGATCACCCAGCGAGGCGATGGTGACGCCCAGCTTGCGCCCCGCGGTCGTGGGGGCTGCGGCCTGCGCCTTTTCGGCACCGGTGGTGGTATCAAGCTGTGCCGCCGATTGCGCGCCAGCGACGCCGATGGACGAGGTGCCCACGGTCTTGCCCGAGCTGCGCGGCGCGGTCGCGCCCGCAATCGCGGCAGATTCGGTGGTAACCCCCACGTCATCGGCGGCAGTGCCCTTGGCGGGCGGCTTGGCGCTGTCGCCCGTCTGAGTGCAGGCGGCAAGGGCAAGGATGGTCACAAGGCCGCAAAGGCGCAGGAATGGCTTGGTCATGGTCATGTCCCCGTCATTCTTTTCAATTGAATGTCGCGGAAAGGCTAACCCCGGCCTCGGCGTACTGTCCACCCGAACCCTCGATTTAGGTTGCGACAATCTTAACCAGTCGACACGCTTGTGCCGATGCCGCGCCGCTCTTATCTTGAGCGTATGGACGCGCAGGCCCCTCTGATCGACCCGTTTGCCCGACCGATCACCTACCTTCGGGTGTCGGTGACGGATCGTTGCGATTTTCGCTGCACCTATTGCATGGCCGAGCACATGCAGTTCCTGCCCAAAAAGGATCTGCTGACGCTTGAGGAACTGGACCGGCTGTGTTCGGTCTTTGTCGGCATGGGCGTGCGCAAGCTGCGGGTAACCGGGGGCGAGCCCTTGGTCCGGCGCAATATCATGGAATTCTTCCGCGCGATGTCGCGGCATCTGGGGCAGGGGCTGGATGAGCTGACCCTGACCACGAATGGCAGCCAGCTGGCGCGTTTCGCGGATGAGCTGGCCTCATGCGGCGTGCGGCGGGTCAATGTCTCGCTGGACACGCTGGACCCGGAACGCTTTGGCAAGATCACCCGCTGGGGCCGGTTGCCGCAAGTGCTGGAGGGGATCGAGGCCGCCAAAGCCGCCGGTATCCGCGTCAAGATCAACACCGTCGCGCTGAAGGGCTTCAACGAGGATGAGCTGTTCCCGCTGCTGGACTGGTGCGCGAAAAACGACCACGACCTGACTTTCATCGAGGTCATGCCGATGGGCGACATGTCCGAGCAGGAGCGTCTGGGCCAATACTGGCCAATCTCGGACCTGAGCAGCCGGTTGGAGGATCGCTTCACCCTGACGCCACTGTCTGAGCGCACCGGCGGTCCCGCGCGCTATGTGCGGATCAATGAGACCGGGCAAAAGGTCGGCTTCATCACGCCGCTGACCCATAATTTCTGCGAAAGCTGCAATCGGGTGCGGATGACCTGCACCGGTGAGCTGTTCATGTGTCTGGGGCAGGAAGACCGCGCCGATCTGCGCGCGCCGCTGCGGGCCAGTGAAAGCGACACCGCCCTGCGCGACGCCATCCGCGAGGCGATCCGCCACAAGCCCAAGGGCCATGATTTCGACTATTCGCGTCAGCATGTCGCCGGTCAGATGACCCGCTACATGAGCCATACCGGCGGCTGATCAGCGATAGTCCAGCGTGACGATATCCTTGATGTGACGCGCGCCGCGCAGATCGCCGGGCACGACCATGCGCAAGCCATCGGGGATCGGCGCGCCATTCATCTCATAGGCCAGCAGCACCGGGCGATTGCCGAATTCGGGCGCGATTTCCCCGATGGAGAAGGCGACTTGGTGCCCGTCCCCCGCCGTGACCAGCAGCGTATGGCGCAGGGCGGCCTTGTGATCCTCGGTCACGACACCCTGCGCGACCAGCAGATCCCACAGCAGCACGCCCTTATACAGGCCCGATTCGATGCCCTTGGAGCTGCGATAGACGGTGGTGGTTTCCGTCACCGGCAATTGCGTAAGGCTGGCCGCGTCCAGCGTCACCGGCGGGTGGTCCGGCGTGTTCAGCCGGGCGCTTTCTCCGGCCACGGCGCTGCCCGTCCAAAGCATGGCAAGGACGAGCAGGCCGGGGAGGGAAGCGATTCGATGTGTTTGTATGTGCATATCGAAATGCTGGCAGATGCCGACGGCTCGGGCAAACGGAATCTGGACGGGTCAAGAATGTTCGCGAGATGTTCTTTCAAGGTTGCCATTTTCCATCCGATGCCTATCTGATGCGTTTGGCGGAATCAGGACGTGACGATGGAACAGAAGTTCATCGAGGTTCGCGGCGCGCGCGAGCACAATCTGAAGAACGTGGACATGGATATTCCGCGCGACAAGCTGGTGGTGATCACCGGCCTGTCTGGCAGTGGGAAATCCAGTCTCGCCTTCGACACGATCTATGCCGAGGGGCAGCGACGCTATGTAGAAAGCCTGTCGGCCTATGCGCGGCAGTTCCTCGACATGATGGGCAAGCCGGATGTGGACCATATCAGCGGTCTTTCCCCGGCGATTTCCATCGAGCAGAAGACCACCTCCAAGAACCCGCGCTCGACCGTCGGCACGGTGACCGAGATTTACGACTATATGCGGCTGCTGTTCGCGCGCGCGGGCACGCCCTATAGCCCCGCCACCGGCCTGCCGATCGAGGCGCAGCAGGTGCAGGACATGGTCGACCGGGTGATGGAGATGCCCGAGGGCACCCGCGCCTATCTGCTGGCCCCCATCGTCCGCGACCGTAAGGGCGAGTATAAGAAAGAGTTCCTTGAGCTGCGGAAGCAGGGCTTCCAGCGCGTCAAGGTGAATGGCGAATTCCACGATCTGGACGAGCCGCCGACCCTCGACAAGAAATTCCGCCACAATATCGACGTTGTCGTCGACCGCATCGTCGTGCGCGAGGGGATGGAGACGCGGCTGGCCGACAGTTTCCGCACCGCGCTGGATCTGGCCGATGGCATCGCGCTGCTGGAAACCGCGCCCGCCGAGGGCGAGGGCGATCCGGAACGCATCACCTTCAGCGAAAACTTCGCCTGTCCTGTCAGCGGCTTCACCATCCCGGAAATCGAGCCGCGGCTGTTTTCCTTCAACGCGCCTTACGGGGCCTGCCCGGTCTGCGACGGGTTGGGGATGGAATTGTTCTTTGACGACCGGCTGATTGTGCCGGATCAGGCGCTGTCGCTGGCGCAGGGCGCGTTGGTGCCTTGGGCCAAGTCGAAATCGGCCTATCTGACCCAGACCATCAATGCGCTGGCCAAGTTCTATGGCTTCGACAAGAAGACCGCGTGGAAGGACCTGCCGCATTCGGTGCAGGAAATGTTCCTGCGCGGCTCGGGCGCGGATGAGATCCCCTTCCGCTTCGACGATGCCGGTCGTGTCTATGAGGTCACCCGCCAGTTCGAGGGCATCATCCCGAACATGGAGCGGCGCCTGCGCGAAAGCGACAGCGCCTGGGTGCGCGAGGAATTCGAGAAATACCAGAACAACCGCCCCTGCGGCGCCTGTGAAGGGTTCCGCCTGAAGCCCGAGGCGCTGGCGGTGAAAATCGCCGGCAGCCATATCGGCAATGTCACCCAGCTTTCGATCCGCGAGGCGCTGGCCTGGGTGACCGATGCGCCGAACCATCTGACCAAGCAGAAGAACGAGATCGCTCATGCGATCCTGAAGGAAATCCGCGAGCGTCTGGGGTTTTTGGTCAATGTCGGTCTGGATTACCTGACGCTGTCTCGCGCGGCGGGCACGCTCTCGGGGGGTGAAAGCCAGCGGATCCGGTTGGCAAGCCAGATCGGCTCGGGGTTGACCGGGGTGCTTTACGTGCTGGACGAGCCCTCGATCGGGCTGCATCAGCGCGACAATGACCGATTGCTGGCGACGCTGAAGGGGCTGCGCGATCAGGGCAATTCGGTGCTGGTGGTCGAACATGACGAGGACGCGATCCGCCATGCCGATTACGTCTTCGACATGGGGCCGGGCGCTGGCGTGCATGGCGGGCAGGTGGTGTCCAAGGGCACGCCTGCGGAAATCGCCTCGGACCCGAGCAGCCTGACCGGGCAATACCTGTCCGGTCTGCGTGAGATCCACATCCCCGATGAGCGCCGCAAGGGCAATGGCAAGGCGGTCAAGGTCGTCGGCGCAACCGGCAACAACCTGAAAAACGTCACTGCCGAATTCCCCTTGGGCAAATTCGTTTGCGTCACCGGGGTCTCGGGCGGCGGCAAGTCGACCCTGACCATCGAGACGTTGTTCAAGACTGCCAGCCTGCGCCTGAACGGCGCGCGCCAGACCCCCGCGCCCTGCGAGACGATCAAGGGGCTGGAACTGCTGGACAAGGTCATCGACATCGACCAGCGCCCGATCGGTCGGACGCCGCGCAGTAACCCCGCGACTTATACCGGCGCCTATACCCATATCCGCGACTGGTATGCGGGGCTGCCCGAATCCAAGGCGCGCGGCTACAAGCCGGGCCGCTTCAGCTTCAACGTCAAGGGTGGCCGCTGCGAGGCCTGTCAGGGCGACGGCGTCATCAAGATCGAGATGCATTTCCTGCCCGACGTCTATGTCACCTGCGAGACCTGCAAGGGCAAGCGCTACAACCGCGAGACGCTGGAGGTCCAGTTCAAGGGCAAGTCCATCGCCGACGTGCTGGACATGACCGTCGAGGACGCGCAGGAGTTCTTCAAGGCCGTGCCGACCATCCGCGAAAAAATGGACGCGCTGCTCGAGGTGGGCTTGGGTTACGTCAAAGTCGGCCAGCAGGCCACGACGCTGTCTGGCGGCGAGGCGCAGCGGGTCAAGCTGTCCAAGGAACTCAGCCGCCGCGCCACCGGCAAGACGCTGTATATCCTTGATGAACCCACCACCGGCCTGCATTTCGAGGATGTGCGGAAACTGCTGGAAGTGCTGCACAGCCTTGTCGATCAGGGCAATACGGTGGTGGTGATCGAGCATAACCTTGATGTCATCAAGACCGCCGACTGGATCATCGACATCGGCCCCGAGGGCGGGGATGGCGGCGGGCGCATCGTCGCCACCGGCACGCCCGAACAGGTGGCCGAGAACCCCGAAAGCCATACCGGCCGTTATCTGGGTCCGATGTTGGAGGCCGCGCGGCAGCGCGCCGCCGAATGAACGCAAAGCTTTGGCAGCGGGCCGAGGGGGCGGGCATGGCGCTTGGCGGCGTCATGGTCGCGGGCTTTTCCTCGGTTGGCTGGCCGTGGTGGGTCTGGTTGCTGGCGCTGGCCGCGCCGGATCTGGGCATGCTGGGCTATCTGGCCGGGCGCCGGGTCGGGGCTGCGGTCTATAACGCCGCGCATCTTTATGCCGTACCCTTCCTGCTGATGATGCTGGGCGTGGCTGCGGGTCATGTCGGCCTGATCGCCGCGGGTGGGTTGTGGCTGGCGCATATCGGGGCTGACCGGGCGCTGGGATATGGGCTGAAACTGCCGACCGGGTTCCGCGACACCCATCTGGGACGCATCGGTTCCGACTGAATTGCTTGGTTTTTGACGTGACCTCGCCTTGCCACGCGGCAAATCGTTGGCGGGGGCAGGTCCATGTGGTTACAATCCCGAACATTGCAGCCGCCACCGTTGACCCTGCCCGCAGGCAGAGCTAAAGGGGCGCTTAGCCAAACCCATCGCGGGCCGCCAACCGGGTTCCTGCGAGCGAAAGGGAGCCCAAATCCAGTGGAATACCTGCTGCAAGAATATCTGCCGATCCTGGTTTTTCTGGGAATGGCCTCCGCGCTGGCGATCGTGCTGATTCTGGCCGCCGCCATCGTTGCCATCCGTAACCCGGACCCGGAAAAGGTCAGCGCCTATGAATGCGGCTTCAACGCCTTCGACGATGCGCGGATGAAGTTCGACGTCCGGTTTTATCTGGTGTCGATCCTGTTCATCATTTTCGACCTTGAAGTCGCCTTCCTGTTCCCCTGGGCTGTCGCCTTTGCGGGCCTGACCGAAGTGGCCTTCTGGTCGATGATGGTCTTCCTGGGCGTCCTGACGGTTGGCTTTGCCTATGAATGGAAGAAAGGGGCGCTGGAATGGGCGTGATGACCGGTGCCAATACGGCCGGCGCAGATCGTGAATTCGCCACGGCCGAACTGAATCGCGAGCTGCAGGACAAGGGTTTCCTGCTGACCACGACCGAAGACATCATCAACTGGGCGCGCAACGGCTCGCTGCACTGGATGACCTTTGGTCTGGCCTGCTGCGCGGTCGAGATGATGCATACCTCGATGCCGCGCTACGACCTTGAGCGCTTCGGGACCGCGCCGCGCGCTTCCCCGCGCCAGTCGGACCTGATGATCGTCGCGGGCACGCTGACAAACAAGATGGCCCCGGCTTTGCGCAAGGTCTATGACCAGATGCCCGAGCCGCGCTACGTCATCTCGATGGGCAGCTGCGCCAATGGCGGCGGCTATTACCATTATTCCTATTCCGTGGTGCGTGGCTGTGACCGCATCGTGCCGGTGGACATCTATGTTCCGGGCTGCCCTCCGACTGCCGAGGCGCTGCTTTACGGCATCCTGCAACTTCAGCGCCGCATCCGGCGCACCGGCACTCTGGTGAGGTAAGCCATGTCTGACGAGGCCCTGCTGGAACTGGCCGAGCATATTTCGCTGCGCCGTCCGAACGACGTCGTTTCGACCGAGGTGGCCTATGGCGAGCTGACGGTAAACGTCACGCCGTCCGGGCTGATCGGTCTGATCGAGTTCCTGCGCAACGACGCGAACTGCCGTTTCTCGACGCTGATCGACATCACGGCGGTCGACAACCCGGCGCGTCCGGTGCGCTTCGATCTGGTCTATCACCTGCTGTCGATGTACCAGAACCACCGCATCCGCGTGAAAGCGCAAGTGCGCGAAGACGAGATCGCCCCTAGCCTGACCGGGGTTTTCCCCGGTGCCGATTGGTATGAGCGCGAGGTCTTCGACATGTTCGGGATCCTGTTCTCGGGGCACCCGGACCTGCGCCGCATCATCACCGATTACGGCTTCCGCGGCCATCCGCTGCGCAAGGACTTCCCGACCACGGGTTATGTCGAGGTGCGCTGGAACGACGAAGAGAAGCGCGTGGTCTATGAACCCGTGAGTCTCGTTCAGGAATATCGCCAGTTCGACTTCCTGTCCCCGTGGGAGGGCGCGAAATACGTGCTTCCGGGTGACGAGAAGGCGCCCGAGGCGAAGAAGTGACCGCAGCGGCGCAGCTCAACTGCGCGCCACGCATCGCATGTAAGGGATGACCATGGACGGCGACATCCACAAGAACAACTATGACGACGGATCGATCGACGCCCTGACCGGCGAACAGAGCATCCGCAACTTCAACATCAACTTCGGTCCGCAGCACCCTGCGGCCCACGGCGTGCTGCGCATGGTTCTGGAACTCGACGGCGAGATCGTCGAGCGTGCCGACCCGCATATCGGCCTGCTGCATCGCGGCACCGAGAAGCTGATGGAAAGCCGCACCTATCTGCAGAACCTGCCCTATCTGGACCGCCTCGATTACGTGGCCCCGATGAACCAGGAACATGCATGGTGTCTGGCGATCGAGAAACTGACCGGCACGGTCATTCCGCGCCGCGCCAGCCTGATCCGGGTGCTTTTCTCGGAAATCGGGCGGATTCTGAACCACCTGATGGGCCTGACCACCGGCGCATTGGATATCGGCGCGCTGACCCCGCCGCTTTGGGGCTTTGAAGCTCGCGAAGAACTGATGATCTTCTATGAGCGCGCCAGCGGTGCCCGTCTGCACGCGGCGTATTTCCGTCCCGGCGGCGTCCATCAGGATCTGACCCCGGACCTGCTCGATGACATCGAGGAATGGTGCGAGCGCTTCCCGCGTCTGGTCGATGACCTTGACACGCTGCTGACCGAGAACCGGATCTTCAAGCAGCGTCTGGTCGATATCGGCATCGTGACCGAGGAAGACGCGCTGAAATGGGGCTATACCGGCGTCATGGTGCGCGGCTCGGGCATGGCCTGGGACCTGCGTCGCAGCCAGCCCTATGAATGCTACGACGAGTTCGATTTCCAGATCCCGGTCGGCAAGACCGGCGACTGCTATGACCGCTTCCTGTGCCGTATGGCCGAGATGCGCGAATCGACCAAGATCATGAAGCAGGCCATCCAGAAGCTGCGCGCGGAACCCGCGGGCGACGTTCTGGCACGCGGCAAGCTGACCCCGCCGAAGCGCTCGGACATGAAGCGCGACATGGAAAGCCTGATCCACCACTTCAAGCTTTACACCGAGGGCTTCAAGGTTCCGGCAGGCGAGGTCTATGCCGCCGTCGAGGCGCCCAAGGGCGAATTCGGCGTCTACATGGTCTCGGACGGCACCAACAAGCCGTGGCGTGCCAAGCTGCGGGCTCCGGGCTTTGCCCACCTCCAGTCCATCGACTGGATGTCCAAGGGTCACATGCTGGCCGATGTACCGGCGATCATCGCCACTCTTGATATCGTTTTCGGAGAGGTTGACCGCTGATGCTGCGCCGTCTTTCCCCTGTTCAGCCGGACTCGTTCGAGTTCAGCCCCGCCAACCTTGAATGGGCGAATGCCCAGATCACCAAATATCCGGAAGGTCGCCAGCAATCGGCGATCATCCCGGTCCTGTGGCGTGCGCAGGAACAGGAAGGCTGGTTGTCCCGCCCGGCGATCGAATATTGCGCGACCCTGCTGGGGATGCCCTATATCCGCGCGCTGGAAGTGGCGACCTTCTACTTCATGTTCCAACTGTACCCGGTCGGCACCGTCGCCCATATCCAGATCTGCGGGACCACGACCTGCATGATCTGCGGCGCCGAGGACCTGATCCGCGTCTGCAAGGAAAAGATCGCGCCGACCTCGCACACGCTGTCGGCCGATGGCCGCTTCAGCTGGGAAGAGGTCGAATGCCTTGGTGCCTGCACCAACGCGCCCATGGCCCAGATCGGCAAGGACTTCTACGAAGACCTGACCGTCGAGAAACTGGCCGCGCTGATCGACAGCTTTGCCGCTGGCGAAGTGCCGCAGCCCGGCCCGCAAAACGGCCGTTTCTCGGTCGAGCCGCTGGGCGGGCCGACGGTCCTGAAGGATCTGTCGGGCGAGGCGCATAATGGCAGCGTCGCCATCGCAGTGGGTCTGGGCGACACGATCAAGCGCATCGACGGCACCGAGGTTCCGGTCACAACGCCTTGGCTGGCAAAGTGACCACTTCGGAAAAGGGTGTTATCAACGACTGACGGATAGGGCGCGCGCCTCGGACAGACAGGAGACTGGCGACGATGGAACGTAAGGTTTGCAACAGGAATTGCTGGATCTTGGGTGCGATTGCCGGGGTCGTTGTCTTGTTGTTCACCTCGGGCATCGGGGATCGGGGCTTCTTTACCGGACTTTTCCTTGGGGTGCTGACCTTTGGCATGTTCGGCGCGACTCTGGTCTGGTTGCTTTGCGCCGACCGCCCCGAACTGTCGCAGTCCGATGACATCGTGTCGGCGCAGGATTGGCGGCGCGAGGCGCTGGACAGCGAGCCCGAGACGATGCTGGTTCCGGCCAGCCTGTCCGAGCCGGTGACCGGGGCCAGCCAGATGCCGATCATGGCAGGGGCGATGCCTGCGGCCAAGCCTGCAGCCGCGACCGCGCCAGTGGTCGAGGCTGCTCCGGTGGCGGCGAAGCCCGCGCCGACGCCAAAGCCCGCGCCCGCCAAGGCGGCTGCGGCCAAGGCCGAGGAACCCGCAGACGATCTGCGGCGGATCAAGGGGGTCGGGCCGAAGCTGTCGGACTGGCTGCGTGAAAACGGCGTGACGCGCTTTGCGCAGATCGCGGCCTGGGACGCGGCGACTGTTGCCGATTTCGCCCACCGGCTGGGCCGGATGGGTGGCCGGATCGAGGCGGATGACTGGGTGGGCCAGGCCCGTTTGCTGGCCGAAGGACATCAGACCGAGCATTCCCGCGCGGTCGACCGCGGCGAGGCCACTTGATGCCCCGCCCGGCAAAGGATAGCTCGTCGCGCGCGGCAGGGGCCGGTGCGACGGTCGTGGATTCGGGCCAGATGCGGCTGGTGGCGGTGGTGATCACCGTGACCATGCTGGGCTGGCTGGGTCTGCAATGGATGGGGGGCCAGATGGGCTGGCCCGCGAAATACGCCTTTCTCGCCGATCTGGTGGCGATGGGGGCCTTGATCTGGTCGCTTCTGGTGACCTGGCGGATCTGGCGGCGGCGCAATGCGCCCTCGCAGGGACAAGGATGAATTTGGGATGCTGAACGATCAGGACCGGATCTTTACGAACATCTACGGCATGGGCGATCGCAGCCTGGCCGGGGCGCGTAAGCGCGGCCACTGGGACGGCACTGCCGGAATCATCCAGCGCGGTCGCGACTCGATCATCAATGAAATGAAGGCTTCGGGCCTGCGTGGCCGTGGCGGCGCAGGCTTCCCGACCGGCATGAAATGGTCCTTCATGCCCAAGGAATCGGATGGCCGTCCGTCCTATCTGGTCATCAATGCCGACGAATCCGAGCCCGCGACCTGCAAGGACCGCGAGATCATGCGCCATGATCCGCATACCCTGATCGAGGGCGCGCTGATTGCCAGCTTCGCCATGGGCGCACATGCCGCCTATATCTATATCCGTGGCGAGTTCATCCGCGAGCGCGAGGCCCTGCAACTGGCCATCGACGAATGCTATGACGCGGGCCTTCTGGGCAAGAACGCCTGCGGCTCGGGCTGGGATTTCGACCTGTACCTGCATCACGGTGCCGGCGCCTATATCTGTGGCGAGGAAACCGCGCTGATCGAATCGCTGGAAGGCAAGAAGGGCATGCCCCGGATGAAGCCTCCGTTCCCGGCGGGCGCGGGGCTTTATGGCTGCCCGACCACGGTGAACAACGTCGAATCGATCGCGGTGGTGCCGACCATCCTGCGTCGCGGCGGCGAATGGTTCGCGGGCTTCGGCCGTCCGAACAACGCGGGCGTCAAGCTGTTCGGCATGACCGGCCACGTCAACACGCCCTGCGTCGTCGAAGAAGCCATGTCGATCCCGATGCGTGAGCTGATCGAGAAGCATGGCGGCGGCGTCCGCGGCGGCTGGAAGAACCTGAAGGCCGTGATCCCCGGCGGCGCGTCCTGCCCGGTGCTGACCGCCGAGCAGTGCGAAAACGCCATCATGGACTATGACGGCATGCGCGAGTTGCGTTCCAGCTTCGGCACCGCCTGCATGATCGTGATGGATCAGGACACCGACATCATCAAGGCGATCTGGCGTCTGTCCAAGTTCTTCAAGCATGAAAGCTGCGGCCAATGCACGCCCTGCCGCGAAGGCACCGGCTGGATGATGCGCGTCATGGAACGTCTGGTCCGCGGCGAGGCCGAGGTCGAGGAAATCGACATGCTGTTCGACGTGACCAAGCAGGTTGAAGGCCACACCATCTGCGCCCTTGGCGACGCAGCCGCCTGGCCGATCCAGGGTCTGATCCGCAATTTCCGCGAGGAGATCGAGGATCGCATCAAGGCGAAACGCACCGGGCGCATGGGCGCCATGGCTGCGGAGTAATCAGGGCATGGTCGCCATCCCCCAACATGATCCGGCACGGCGGTCCCCCTCGGGGGACCCTGCGCGTTTGCGCGCCGAGATTATCGGGGGGATCACGACCGGCTCGCGCCTTGGTGTGCGGAATGGGCAAGGCCCCGATGTTATGACGAAGCGCCATGACAAGGAGGCATTTGCCATGAAACCCATTGCCGCCGCACTGATCGCGGCCACGCTTCTTGCTGCCGGTCCCGCCGCCGCGCTGGAACCGCTGGCGCAGGAAAAGCACATCAACGACCGTCTGGTCTCGGCCCGGATCGCCGACCGTATCCGCCGCGAATGCCCGACCATCGACGCACGCATCCTTTACGCCTATGGTGAGGCCCGCAAGCTGAAGCGCTATGCCGAGCAGAAGGGCTATTCCGCCAAGCAGATCGACGCCTTTCTGGACGACAAGGCCGAGAAGAAACGCATCTATGCCACCGCCGAGGATTACCTGACCCGCCATGGTGCGAAAAAGGGTGACGCGCAAAGCTTCTGCGCGATCGGCAAGCAGGCGATCGCCGACAAGAACCTGATCGGCAGCTTCCTGGTGGCGAAATGAAAAAGTGGATGAACCGCATTGGGCTGGCCCTCATGGCCGCGTCCGCCGCTGCCATGATCGCGGCGGATGCCTTTGCCGGTGAGCCCTCGGATCCGTTCGCGCCGACGGCGCAGAAATTCTACCTTGAATTCGACATGCTCGCGCCGACCGACATCAATTGCGATGCCGATGGGCCGGGCGTGCGCACATGGGTCACGCGCAATATCGCCGGCAAGCCGATCCTGCGCGTCACCGGCAATGCGCGGGACGCCCATATCGAGTGCTGGCGCTCGGATGGCAGCCGCTACACCACGACCGCCAATCGCGAGCTGTTCTACAATACCGGCGAAGCGATCCATGGCACCGTCACCTTCAATCGCGGCAGCGACGCGATGACCGTCGTCCTGCGGCGCGGCGAACGTGAGCGGATCGCCAAGGTCGTTCACCGTTCTTTCGTCAGGGTGAAGTGATAATGACCCTGCGCGCAGACATGACTGCTGAAATGAAAACCGGGCCAGCCTTCGGCCAGCATTTGAATCGTGCGGAAACCGCCGGAGCTTGTTCCGGCAAGGCGACGCTTCGCCACCGCGACGGATAAGGAAAGACAAGATGGCAGATCTTCGCAAGCTCAAGATCGACGACAAGATTATCGAGGTCGATCCGAACATGACCCTGATCCAGGCCTGCGAATTGGCCGGGGTCGAGGTGCCGCGCTTCTGCTATCACGAGCGGCTGTCCATCGCCGGCAACTGCCGCATGTGCCTTGTCGAGGTTGTCGGCGGCCCGCCGAAGCCTGCCGCCTCCTGCGCGATGCAGGTCAAGGATCTGCGTCCCGGTCCGGATGGCGCGCCGTCCGAAGTCCGCACCAACTCGCCGATGGTCAAGAAGGCCCGCGAAGGCGTGATGGAATTCCTGCTGATCAACCACCCGCTGGATTGCCCGATCTGCGACCAGGGCGGCGAATGCGACCTGCAGGATCAGGCCATGGCCTATGGTGTCGATTTCTCGCGCTTCCGCGAGCCGAAGCGTGCGTCTGAGGACCTGAACCTTGGGCCGCTGGTCGAAACCCACATGACCCGCTGCATCAGCTGCACCCGCTGCGTGCGCTTCACCACCGAAGTCGCGGGCATCACCCAGATGGGCCAGACCGGTCGCGGCGAAGACAGCGAGATCACCAGCTACCTGAACGAGACGCTGGTCTCGAACATGCAGGGCAACATCATCGACCTGTGCCCGGTTGGCGCGCTGGTCTCGAAGCCCTATGCCTTCACCGCCCGTCCGTGGGAACTGACCAAGACCGAGTCGATCGACGTGATGGACGCGCTTGGCGCCAGCATCCGTGTCGACACCAAGGGTCGCGAAGTCATGCGCATCCTGCCGCGCAACCATGACGGCGTGAACGAGGAATGGATCAGCGACAAGACCCGTTTCGTCTGGGACGGTCTGCGCCGCCAGCGTCTGGACAAGCCCTATATCCGTGAAAACGGCCGCCTGCGCGCCGCCACCTGGCCCGAGGCGCTGGAAACTGCCGCCCGCGCGATGAAGGGCAAGAAGGTCACCGGCCTGATCGGTGATCTGGTCCCGGTCGAGGCCGCCTTCAGCCTGAAGCAGCTGGTTGAGGGTCTGGGCGGCAAGGTCGAAAGCCGCACCGACGGTTCGCGCCTGCCCGCAGGCAACCGCTCGGCCTATGTCGGCAATGCCAGCATCGCGGACATCGACAGCGCCAAGCGCATCCTGCTGATCGGCACCAACCCGCGCGAGGAAGCGCCGGTCCTGAACTCGCGCCTGCGTCGCGCTTGGGCCAATGGCGCGCAAGTCGCGCTGATCGGCGAGGCCGTGGACCTGACCTTCGATTACGCCCATCTGGGCACCGACCGCGCCGCTTTGGCCGATCTGCTGACGCAGGATCTGGCCAGCGACGGCACGCCGGGTCTGGTCATCGTGGGGCAGGGCGCGCTGAGCGAAGCCGATGGCGAGGCCGTTCTGGCCCATGCCATGCGCATCTGCGAACTGGGCGGTTGCAAGCTGCTGGTCCTGCATACCGCCGCTGGCCGCGTCGGCGCGCTGGATGTGGATGCCGTGACCGAAGGTGGCCTGACCGCCGCCATCGAGGGCGCCGAGGTCATCTACAATCTGGGCGCGGATGAGGTCGACATCGCCGCCGGTCCCTTCGTGATCTATCAGGGCAGCCACGGTGATCGCGGGGCGCATCGCGCCGACCTGATCCTGCCGGGTGCCTGCTACACCGAGGAAAGCGGGCTGTTCGTCAATACCGAAGGCCGTCCGCAACTGGCCATGCGCGCAAACTTCGCGCCGGGCGAGGGCAAGGAAAACTGGGCGATCCTGCGCGCGCTGTCGGCCGAACTGGGCAAGACCCAGCCTTGGGACAGCCTTGCCGGGTTGCGCCGTGCGCTGGTTCAGGCTGTGCCGCATCTGGCGCAGATCGATCAGGTCCCGGCCAATGAATGGCAGGCGCTGGAGCTGCGCGACATGGGTCGCGCGACCTTCCGCCTTGCGGTGAAAGACTTCTACCTGACCAACCCGATCGCGCGCAGCTCGCCGCTGATGGGGGAACTTTCGGCAATGGCGGCGGCGCGCAAGGCGCCTGCAATGGCAGCGGAGTAAACACGCATGGGGAGCCGCTTTGCAGCGCTTTTCGGGATCGGACTGATGGCGTCGCTGTTGGCGGGCTGCGACTCGGACAGCACTGACGCCTCGCGGCCCCCCGCAAAGCCGGAAGAGCTGAACGTGACGGTCGTGCAAAGCGATGCCGGCGCACCCGGCAAGAAGGTGATCTCGCGCGGGCGGGTCTCGACCAAATCGGGCGAGATCTTGATTCTGGAACCCGACGGCTCGGTCAGCGAGATGACGCTGGACAGCCCCGAGGGGAAGGACGCCTTCGCGCTGACCGAAGCGGACCTGCTGATGCTGAACGAGAACATGCAGCTTGACCTGTCGGGCGTGCCCAATATGGGCCCGGTCCGTGCACGCGGGCTGACGGCGCAGGAAAAGGCACTGGCCGATTTCCGTGCCCGCACACAGCCGCTGAAGCTCAATCTTCCGGCAAGTTTCACGGCCGAGCCCAAGGACTTCCAGGGCGCGACCGTCAAAGCATGGCCCAGCAAGCGCAAGAGCGGGGATAGCCTGATCGAAGTGACGGCAAATCTTCGCAGTGGGGTGGACGCCGACACGGCGTTCGCCTATGCCACATGCGCGCTGGCCAATTGGGCGGATGCGAACGGAACGCCGTACGCTCGCCACATTCGGACATTGCGCGACAAACGCAATGGCAAGATCGTCGTCGGCTCGGTTTTTACCCTGTCAGGGAAAAAACCTATGGGGCTGACGGTGATGACAACGAAAGACACCTTGCAGGAATGCAAGTCGCGCGGCATTCCCGCGGCGTGATGAGAGGGACGAAAGATCATGGCTGAGTTTTGGGCCTCATCCTACGGTTTCGCGCTGATCCTGCTTTTGCAGGGTCTGGCAGTCATTGCCTTTGTCATGGGCTCGCTGATCTTCATGGTCTATGGCGACCGTAAGATCTGGGCCGCCGTGCAGATGCGCCGTGGTCCGAACGTGGTCGGTCCCTGGGGCCTGCTGCAGACCTTTGCCGACGCGCTGAAATACATCGTCAAGGAAATCGTGATCCCGGCCGGGGCGGACAAGTTCGTCTTCTTCCTGGCCCCGTTCCTGTCGATGATGCTGGCGCTGTTCGCCTTTGTCGTGATCCCCTTTGACGAGGGCTGGGTCATGGCCAATATCAACGTGGGCATCCTGTTCGTGTTCGCCGCGTCCTCGCTTGAGGTTTACGGCTCGATCATGGGCGGCTGGGCCTCGAACTCGAAATACCCGTTCCTCGCCTCGCTGCGTTCGGCCGCACAGATGATTTCCTACGAAGTCTCGATGGGCCTGATCATCATCGGCATCATCATCTCGACCGGGTCGATGAACCTGACCGAGATCGTGCATGCGCAGAAGGGCGACTGGGGTCTGCTGAACTGGTACTTCCTGCCGCATTTGCCGATGGTCGTGCTGTTCTTTGTCTCGGCGCTGGCCGAAACGAACCGCCCGCCCTTCGACTTGGCGGAAGCTGAATCGGAACTGGTCGCGGGCCACATGGTCGAATATTCGTCCACGCCCTACCTGCTGTTCATGGCCGGTGAATACATCGCCATCTACCTGATGTGCGCGCTGCTTTCGCTGCTGTTCTTCGGCGGCTGGCTGTCGCCCGTCCCGTTCATCGCCGACGGCTGGTGGTGGATGGTCATCAAGATGTGGTTCTGGTTCTACATGTTCGCGATGGTGAAGGCGATCGTGCCGCGCTACCGCTACGACCAGCTGATGCGTATCGGCTGGAAGGTGTTCCTGCCGCTGTCGCTGGGTTGGGTTGTGCTGATCGCGATCCTGGCCCGTTACGAAGTCTTCGGCGGCTTCTGGGCCCGCTGGGCGATCGGGGGATAACATGTCTTCCAACAAGCTAGCCGAGGCATTCGCCACAGCCAGTGAGACCGACAAGATCGAACTGGCCCATTTCCTCGCCAATAATCTTGACACGGCGGAGCATGCGAAGGACGGCGCGCGGGTGCGCGAGTATGTCGCCGCATTCGACCGCTTCGCGGCACCCAGAAAAGGGGAGCATTTCTGATGGCCTTCGATTTCGCGCGGGCGACCAAATATTTCCTGATGTGGGATTTCATCAAGGGTTTCGGCCTGGGTATGCGCTATTTCGTGTCGCCCAAGCCGACGCTGAACTACCCGCATGAAAAGGGCCCGATTTCGCCGCGTTTCCGCGGTGAACACGCCCTGCGCCGCTACCCGAACGGGGAAGAACGCTGCATCGCCTGCAAGCTGTGCGAAGCGGTCTGCCCGGCTCAGGCCATCACCATCGATGCCGAACCGCGAGAGGACGGCTCGCGCCGCACCACGCGCTACGACATCGACATGACGAAATGCATCTATTGCGGCTTCTGTCAGGAAGCCTGCCCGGTCGATGCCATCGTCGAAGGCCCGAACTTCGAATACGCGACCGAAACCCGCGAAGAGCTTTTCTATGACAAGGAAAAGCTGCTGGCCAATGGCGAGCGCTGGGAATCGGAAATCGCGCGCAACCTGCAACTGGATGCGCCCTACAGATGACCGACGCGTTCACCAAGCTTTTCGCGCAGATGATGGCATCTAGCCAGGAAATGGCGCGGGCGTGGAATCCCGCGCTCGAACATTTCGACATGCGCGCGATGGAAAAGCTGGTGCCCGTCATGCCGGCGGACATGCTTGAGCTGTGGTTCGGCAAGACTTTCAACCGTGAGGGGCTGGACGCCAAGACGCGTCTGCTTCTGACAATCGGCGCGATTACCGTTCAGGGCGCGCTGGCCGAGCCGCAACTGCGTCTGACCATCCGTCAGGCGCTTGCGACCGGCGCCACCAAACGCGAGATCGCCGAGACGATCTTTCAGATGAGCATGTTCGGCGGGCTGCCTGCGATGCAGAAGGCGCTCGAGATCGCCCAGAGCGTCTATGCCGAGGAGGACGAGGAATGATGACCTTCGCTTTCTACCTGTTTGCGATCAGTGCCTGCGTCGCAGGCTTCATGGTCGTGATCAGCCGCAACCCGGTTCACTCGGTGCTGTGGCTTATCCTTGCCTTCCTTTCCGCGTCGGGCCTGTTCGTCCTGCAAGGGGCGGAATTCGTCGCCATGCTGCTGATCGTCGTCTATGTCGGCGCGGTGGCGGTGCTGTTCCTGTTCGTGGTGATGATGCTTGACGTCGATTTCGCCGCGCTCAGGGGGGAACTGGCGCGTTATCTGCCGCTGGCCTTGCTGATCGGTATCGTGCTGCTGGCGCAGCTGGGCATCGCCTTCTCGGGCTGGACCCCGGCCGAGATCGCCGAAAGCCAGCGTGTCGCCCCCATCGTCGAGGGCGTGCAGAACACCAAAGGTCTGGGCATGCTGATCTATGATCGCTACCTGCTGAACTTCCAGATCGCAGGCCTGATCCTGCTGGTCGCGATGATCGGGGCGATCCTGCTGACCATGCGCCACCGCCGCGACATCAAGCGCCAGAACGTGCTGGAGCAGATGTGGCGCGACCCGGCCAAGACCATGGAAATGAAAGACGTGAAGCCGGGGCAGGGGCTGTAAGCCCGCACCTCGCGCGAACCTTAGCCAATCGGGACCGCCACAGGGCGGTCCATCCAGCGAACGGATTTTTCAACGGGCGAAGGCCCGGAGGGACCACGAAGATGATCGGATTGACACATTATCTTGTCGTAGGGGCGATACTTTTCGTCACCGGCATTTTCGGGATCTTCGTGAACCGAAAGAACGTCATCGTCATCCTGATGTCGATCGAACTGATGCTGCTGGCGGTGAATATCAACTTCGTCGCCTTCTCGACCCATATGGGCGATCTGGTGGGGCAGGTCTTCACCATGTTCATCCTGACGGTCGCTGCCGCCGAGGCCGCCATCGGCCTTGCAATCCTCGTGGTCTTCTTCCGCAACCGCGGCACGATCGCGGTGGAAGACGTCAACGTGATGAAGGGTTAAGACGGCATGGAAAAGATCGTCCTCTTCGCGCCCCTGCTAGCCTCGATTATCGCGGGCTTCGGCTGGCGGCTGATCGGCGAGAAAGCCGCGCAATATCTGACCACAGGGGTTCTGTTCCTGTGCTGCCTGCTCAGCTGGGTGCTGTTCCTGGGCTTTGACGGCGTGCCGCGCCACATCCCGGTCATGGACTGGGTTGTGTCGGGTGATTTCGTCACCGAATGGTCGATCCGCATGGACCGGCTAACCGCGATCATGCTGATCGTGGTGACCACGGTTTCGGCGCTGGTCCACATGTATTCGCTGGGCTACATGGCCCATGACGACAACTGGGACCACCACCACGAGCATTACAAGGCGCGCTTCTTTGCGTACCTGTCGTTCTTCACCTTCGCCATGCTGATGCTGGTGACGGCGGATAACCTGCTGCAGATGTTCTTCGGCTGGGAGGGCGTCGGTGTCGCCTCGTACCTGCTGATCGGCTTCTACTACAAAAAAGAAAGCGCGAACGCCGCTGCGATGAAGGCATTCATCGTCAACCGCGTCGGTGACTTCGGCTTCCTGCTGGGCATCTTTGGCCTGTACTGGCTGACCGGCTCGATCCATTTTGATGCGATCTTCGCCCAAGTGCCGGAAATCGCTCAGACCAACATGCATTTCCTGTGGCGCGAGTGGAACGCAGCGAACCTGCTGGGCTTCCTTCTGTTCGTCGGCGCGATGGGCAAGTCGGCGCAGCTTCTGCTGCACACCTGGCTGCCGGACGCGATGGAAGGCCCGACGCCGGTTTCGGCGTTGATCCACGCCGCGACCATGGTGACCGCGGGCGTGTTCCTGGTCTGCCGCATGTCGCCGCTGTATGAATTCGCCCCGGATGCGAAGAACTTCATCGTGATCGTCGGTGCGACCACCGCCTTCTTCGCGGCGACGGTTGGTCTGGTGCAGAACGACATCAAGCGCGTCATCGCTTATTCGACCTGTTCGCAGCTGGGCTACATGTTCGTGGCCGCGGGCGTCGGCGTCTATTCGGCCGCCATGTTCCACCTGCTGACCCACGCCTTCTTCAAGGCGATGCTGTTCCTTGGTGCCGGCTCGGTCATCCACGCGATGCATCACGAACAGGACATGCGGAACTATGGCAATCTGCGTAAAAAGATCCCGTTGACCTTCTGGGCAATGATGATCGGCACTTTTGCGATCACCGGCGTCGGCATTCCGCTGACCCATATCGGCTTCGCAGGCTTCCTGTCGAAAGACGCGATCATCGAAAGCGCCTGGGCTGGCAATACCTATGCCTTCTGGATGCTGGTCATCGCGGCCTGCTTCACCAGCTTCTATTCGTGGCGCCTGATCTTCCTGACCTTCTTCGGCAAGGAACGCGGCGATCACCATGCGCATGAACATGCCCATGAAAGCCCGGCCATCATGACCATTCCGCTGGGCGTTCTGGCCATCGGCGCGGTCTTTGCCGGTATGGTCTGGTTCGGTCCGTTCTTTGGCGACCACCACAAGGTCACCAGCTTCTTCCACATCCCCGGCGCGCATGAGACGACCGAGGGTGAGGCGGTCCCGGCTGAACACGGCACGGCCCCGGTCGAGCATGTCGCGACCGAGACCGCTACGGCTGAACACGCAGCACCTGCTGCCCCGGCTGCTACCGCGACCGAACATGCCGCCCCGGCTGCCGAGGGTGAGCATGCGGCAACCACCGCCCATGAAGTCGCAGCCCCGGTCGGTGGCGCGATCTACATGGCGCCTGACAACCACATCATGGACGAGGCGCACCACGCCCCGGCCTGGGTGAAGGTCTCGCCCTTCATCGCGATGCTTCTGGGCCTGTTCACGGCGTGGATCTTCTATATCCGCAGCCCGGAGATTCCGGCCAAACTGGCAAAGGCCCAGCCCGCGCTTTACCAGTTCCTGCTGAACAAGTGGTACTTCGACGAAATCTACAACTTCATCTTCGTCCGCCCGGCGCTGTGCCTTGGCCGTCTCCTTTGGAAAAAGGGCGACGGGGCCACGATCGACGGGGCGATCAACGGGGTTGCCATGGGGATCATCCCGCGCCTGACGCGCGCGGCGGTCCGGGTGCAATCGGGCTATCTGTTCCACTACGCCTTCGCCATGGTCGTCGGCATCGTGGGCTTGCTGATCTGGGTGATGATGCGGGGCGCGCACTGATATGACGAACCTTCTTTCCATCATCACCTTCCTGCCCATCGTTGCGGCAGGGATCATGGCTCTGTTCCTGCGCGGTCAGGACGAGGCGGCGGCGCGCAATGCCAAATGGCTTGCGCTGCTGGCGACGACGGCCACCTTCCTGATCTCGCTTTTCGTTCTGTTCGGGTTCGATCCGGCCAATACCGGCTTCCAGTTCGTCGAGGACAAGGCCTGGATCATGGGCCTGCGCTACAAGATGGGCGTGGACGGGATCTCGGTCCTGTTCGTCCTGCTGACCACCTTCATGATGCCGCTGACCATCCTTTCGTGCTGGACGGTCGACACGAAGGTCAAGGAATACATGATCGCCTTCCTCGTGCTGGAAGGTCTGATGATCGGCGTGTTCACCGCGCTGGATCTGGTCCTGTTCTACCTGTTCTTCGAGGCCGGCCTGATCCCGATGTTCCTGATCATCGGTATCTGGGGTGGCAAGGACCGCATCTATGCGTCCTTCAAGTTCTTCCTTTATACCTTCCTCGGCTCGGTGCTGATGTTGGTCGCGATGATCGCCATGTATCGCATGGCGGGCACCACCGACATTCCGACGCTGCTGACCTTCGACTTCCCGCATGAGACCTTCCGCCTGCTGGGCGTGACGGTGATCGGCGGGATGCAGATGCTGCTGTTCCTGGCCTTCTTTGCCAGCTTCGCGGTCAAGATGCCGATGTGGCCGGTCCATACCTGGCTGCCCGACGCGCACGTTCAGGCGCCGACCGCCGGTTCGGTCCTGCTGGCCGCGGTTCTGCTGAAGATGGGTGGCTACGGCTTCCTGCGCTTCAGCCTGCCGATGTTCCCGGTCGCCTCGGACATCATGCAGCCGGTGGTGTTCTGGATGTCGGCCATCGCCGTCGTCTACACCTCGCTGGTGGCACTGGCGCAGTCGGACATGAAGAAGGTCATCGCCTATTCCTCTGTCGCCCACATGGGCTACGTGACCATGGGGATCTTTGCCGCGAACCAGGTCGGCGTCGATGGCGCGATCTTCCAGATGCTGTCGCACGGCTTCATCTCGGGCGCGCTGTTCCTTTGTGTCGGCGTCATCTATGACCGGATGCATACCCGCGAGATCGACGCCTATGGCGGGCTGGTCAACCGGATGCCGGCCTATGCCGCCGTGTTCATGTTCTTCACCATGGCGAACGTGGGCCTGCCCGGCACCTCGGGCTTTGTCGGCGAATTCCTGACGCTGCTGGGGACGTTCCGCGCGAATACCTGGGTGGCGCTGGTCGCGGCCTCGGGCGTGATCTTCTCGGCGGCCTATGCGCTGTGGCTGTATCGCCGCGTGACGCTGGGCCAGCTGCTGAAGGAAAGCCTGAAGTCGATCACCGACATGACCCCGCGCGAGCGCTGGATCTTTGTGCCCCTGATCGCGATGACGCTGATCCTGGGTGTGTATCCGCGCCTTGTGACCGATGTGACCGGCCCGGCTGTCGCCGCGCTGCTCAATGACTACAACCAAAGCCAGCCGGTGGTGGAAACCGCCGCGGCTGCGACAAGCCACTAGGGGGCGGACATGACCTCGCTCGATTTCACGACCATTCTGCCCGAGGCGCTGCTGGCAGCCTATGCGCTGGCCGCCCTCATGGTCGGAGCCTATCTCGGCAAGGACAAGCTGGCCCGGACGCTGCTCTGGACCACGGTCGCGGCCTTCCTGATCGTCGCCGCCATGGTGGGTCTGGGTGGCCGTCCCGATGCGCAGGCCTTCTACGGCATGTTCACCGATGACGGCTTCTCGCGCTTTGCCAAGGTGGTGATGCTGGTTTCGGCCGCCGCCGTCCTTGCGATGAGCGTCGATTACCTCGAACGCCGCCGCATGCTGCGCTTCGAATTCCCGATCGTGGTGACGCTGTCGGTCATCGGCATGATGCTGATGGTCTCGGCGGGCGACCTGCTGACCCTGTATATGGGCCTTGAGCTGCAATCGCTGGCGCTTTACGTGATCGCCGCGATGCGCAAGGACTCGGTGCGTTCGTCGGAAGCCGGTCTGAAATACTTCGTTCTGGGCTCGCTGTCCTCCGGCCTGCTGCTTTACGGCGCCTCGCTGGTCTATGGCTTCTCGGGCACGACCAATTTCAGCGGCATCATCAACGCGGTGCAATCCGGTCACCTGTCGCTGGGCGTGCTGTTCGGTCTGGTGTTCATGCTGGTCGGCCTGTCCTTCAAGGTGTCGGCGGTTCCGTTCCACATGTGGACCCCGGACGTCTACGAAGGCTCGCCCACGCCGGTCACCGCCTTCTTCGCCACCGCCCCCAAGGTTGCGGCGATGGGTCTGATCGCGCGTCTGGTCTTTGACGCCTTCGGTCAGGTCATCGGCGACTGGAGCCAGATCGTCGCGGCGCTGGCCGTGCTGTCGATGTTCCTGGGTTCGATCGCCGGTATCGGCCAGACCAATGTCAAACGCCTGATGGCCTATTCCTCGATCGCCCATATGGGCTTTGCGCTGGTTGGCCTTGCCTCGGGTTCGACGCTGGGCGTGCAGGCGATGCTGATCTACATGACCATCTATGCGGTGATGAATGTCGGCACCTTCGCCTTCATCCTGTCGCTGGAGCGTGACGGCACGCCGGTCACCGATCTGGCCTCGCTGAACCGTTTCGCCTGGACCGACCCGGCCAAGGGTCTGGCCATGCTGGTGCTGATGTTCAGCCTTGCCGGTGTGCCGCCGACCTTGGGCTTCTTTGCCAAGTTCGGCGTGCTGAATGCGGCGGTTGATGCGGGCATGGGCTGGCTGGCGGTGCTGGGCGTGATCGCCTCGGTCATTGGCGCGTTCTATTACCTGCGTATCGTCTACTACATGTATTTCGGTTCCGAGACCGACGGCGTGACCAGCCGCATGAGCGCCGTCCAGTATCTGGCGCTGATGATCCCGGCTGCAGCCATGCTGTTCGGCGCGATCAACATGCTGGGCGTCGATGCCGCTGCAGGCCGCGCCGCCGAGGCTCTGGTCGGCCACACCGCCGAGATTGCCCCGACTGCCGCCCCCGAAACGCTGCCGGCCGAGCCCGAACGCGTTGAGTGATACCTGGCCCGAGGGCGTGGGCCGGCATGTGCTGGCCCGCACCGACAGCACGAATAGCGAGGTCCTGCGCCTTGCACCGTCGCTGAGCGGTCCGGCCTGGATCATGGCACATCAGCAGGCGGCCGCACGCGGTCGCCGCGGACGAGAATGGGTGATGCCTGCGGGTAACTTCGCCGGCACGCTTTTCTTGCGGCCCAAGGGCGGTCCCGCCGCTGCCGCGCAGATTTCCTTTGTCGCCGCCTTGGCCCTGCATGACGCGCTTGGCGATGCCTGCGGTCCTTCGGCACGGCTTTCGATCAAATGGCCCAATGACGTGCTGCTGAATGGCGGCAAGGTCGCGGGCATCCTGCTGGAAAGCGCGGGCTCGGGGAATGACCTGACCGGGCTTGCCGTCGGCATCGGCGTGAACCTTGCCGCCGCTCCGGATCGGGGCGCGGTCGAGCCGCATGCCGTCACCCCGGTTTCCGTGCTGGGCGAGACCGGCTTTGCCGTCAGCGCCGAAGAATTCCTTGATCTGCTTGCCCCGCATTTCGCGCGATGGCTGGCGCAGCTGGACACTTATGGCTTTGCGCCGATCCGCAACGCTTGGCTGTCCCGCGCCGCCCGTCTGGGCGAGACGATCATCGCCCGCACCGGCGCGACCCAGACGCAGGGCGTCTTTGAGGGCATCGACCAGACCGGCGCGCTGGTCCTGAACACTCCGTCCGGCCGGCAGATCCTGCCCGCGGCGGATGTCTATTTCGGAGTCTGAGCAATGCTGCTCTGCATCGATACCGGGAACACGAACACCGTCTTCTCGGTCTGGGATGGTGAGCGTTTCCGCGCCCTGTGGCGGATCGCGACCGACCACCGCCGTACGGCGGATGAATATTTCGTCTGGCTGTCGACGCTGATGACGTTGCAGAAGCTGGACCTGAACATCACCGACTGCATCATCAGCGCCACCGCGCCGCGCGTCGTGTTCAATCTGCGGGTTCTGTGCAACCGCTATTTCGACACGCGCCCGCTGGTCGTGGGCAAGCCCGACTGCCTGCTGCCGGTCGCGCCGCGCGTCGATCAGGGCACGACCGTCGGTCCTGACCGGCTGGTGAACACGGTCGGCGCATTCGACCGCCACGGGCCGGACCTGATCGTGGTCGATTTCGGAACTGCGACCACGTTCGATGTGGTCGATACGGACGGCGCCTATGTCGGCGGCGTGATTTCTCCGGGCGTGAACCTCTCGCTCGAAGCTTTGCATATGGGTGCGGCCAGTCTTCCGCATGTCGACGTGACGATGCCCATGAAGGTCATCGGCACCAATACCGTTGCCTGCATTCAGTCAGGCATTTTCTGGGGCTATATCGGCCTTGTGCAGGGGATCGTCGAAAAGATCCGGCAGGAACGCGGGAGGGCGATGAAGGTCATCGCCACCGGCGGACTTGCGCCGTTGTTCGATCAAGGTTTTGATCTGTTCGACGCGATCGAGGATGACCTGACCATGCACGGCCTGCGCCTGATCCACGATTATAACAAGGAGATGGCCCATGGCTGAACGCCTGATCTATCTGCCGCTGGGCGGCGCGGGCGAAATCGGCATGAACGCCTATGTCTATGGCTACGGCGAATCGGGCAAGGAACGCCTGATCGTCGTCGACCTGGGCGTGACCTTCGGCGACATGGACACCGCACCCGGCATCGACCTGATCATGGCCGATGTCGCCTGGCTTGAGGAGAACCGCCACCGTATCGAGGCGATCTTCATCACCCACGCGCATGAGGACCATGTCGGCGCGCTTGGCCTGCTGTGGGGCAAGGTCCAGAAGCCGATCCATTGCCGCCGCTTCACCGGTGCCATCGCGCGCCTGAAGATGGAGGAGATGGGCCAGCCCATCGATCAGATCCACATCCACGCCCCGCGCCCCGAGGTCATCACCGCCGGGCCGTTCCAGGTGCAGTTCGTGCCGGTCAGCCACTCGATCCCGGAAAGCTCGGCGCTGGTCATCGACACGCCCGCTGGCCGCATCGTCCATACCGGCGACTTCAAGCTGGACGGCACCCCCGTGGTGGGCGAGCGCTTCGACCCGATCCTGTGGCGCGAAATTTCGCGCGAGGGTGATGGGGTCAAGGTGCTGACCTGCGATTCCACCAACATCTTCTCGACCCATCCCGGCCGGTCCGAGGCCGTGCTGGCCAACCCGATCCTCGACTGGGTGATGGCCCAGCCGCAGTTGGTCGTGGCCACCACCTTTGCCAGCAACGTCGCCCGCCTGATGACCCTGGCCGAGGCCGCCATTGCCTCGGGGCGCAAGATCTGCCTGCTGGGCCGCGCCATGCGCCGTATGGTCACCGTGGCGATCGAAACCGGCATTCTGGACCGCTTCCCGCCGGTGGTCAGCCCCGAGGAAGCCGCCGAGATGCCGCGTGACAAGGTCATGCTGATCGTCACCGGCAGTCAGGGCGAACGCCGCGCCGCCAGCGCGCAACTGTCGCGCGGCCGTTATCTGGGTATCCAGCTGAAGGAAGGGGACAGCTTCCTGTTCTCGTCCCGCACCATCCCCGGCAACGAACGCGGCGTGATCCGCATCCAGAACCAGCTGAGCGAGCTGGGCGTTGACCTTTATGACGCCGATGACGGGCTGTATCACGTCTCGGGCCATGCCAACCGCCCCGACATCGAGGCCGTGCATGACCTGATCAAGCCGCAGATGGTCATCCCGATGCATGGCGAGCACATGCATCTGCGTGAGCATATGAAGCTGGCGGAATCGCGCGGCATCGCCTCGATGGTGGTGACGAACGGGATGATGGTGGATCTGGCCGGGAAAGCCCCCCGCGTGGTCGACCAGATCGATACCGGGCGGCTGTATCTGGACGGCACGGTGCTGATCGGTGCGATGGACGGCGTGGTCCGCGACCGTATCCGCATGGCGCTGAACGGCAAGGTCATGGTCTCGGTCATCGTGGACGAGGATGACAGCCCGCTGCCCGACGCTTGGGTTGAACTGTCCGGCCTGCCCGAAACCGGCCGCGCGGGCGTTCCGCTGGCCGGGAATATCGAAAGCGAGCTGGCCGAGTTCCTCGAACGCGCCGATGACCGCACGGTGATGGATGACGACCGGCTTGAGGAAGCCATCCGCAAAATCACCCGTCAGGTCTCGATGGAAGAGATCGGCAAGAAGCCCGAAGTTCAGGTGATCATTTCGCGACTCGCTGCGGAATGACTTGACGTCGCGCCGCGCCCTTCTTATGGGCGCGGCATGACCGAATTCGATCCGAATCCCCCGCGCCGCAATTTCTATGGCCGTCGTCACGGCAAGACCCTGCGGCAAAGCCAGAAGGGCTACCTGTCCGAGGACCTCGGGACATTGCGTCCGCGCGGCATCACGCTGCAGGACAATCCCGACCGCGCGCCGGTTTCGCCGGCCTCGATCTTTGGCGATGACCGCCCGGTCTGGCTGGAAGTAGGCTTCGGCGGCGGCGAGCACATGGTCCACATGGCTGCCCGCTACCCGGAAATCGGCATCATCGGCTGCGAGCCCTTCATCAATGGCGTCGCCATGCTGCTGGGCAAGATCCGCGCCGCGGGCGTGGAAAATGTCAGCGTCCATCCCGGCGATGCGCGCGACCTGATGGACGTGTTCCCGGAAAACTCGGTCGACAAGGCCTTCCTGAACTATCCGGACCCCTGGCCCAAGGCGCGCCACCACCGTCGCCGCTTCGTGACGCCGGAGCACCTGATCCCGCTTGCCCGCGTGATGAAGCCCGGTGCGGAATTCCGCGTGGCCAGCGACATTCCCGACTACATCCGCCAGACGCGCGAGGAAGTGCCGCCTGCGGGCTTCGACCTGATCCATGACAGCGCCGAGCCTTGGGACGATTGGCTGTCGACGCGCTACGAACAAAAGGCGCTGCGCGAGGGTCGCGTGCCGCATTACGTGACCTTCCGCCGCCAAGGCTGAAGGGCAGGGGCGGAATCTGTCGGGGGCTGATTGCAAGCGGCCCCCGTGACCGCTATCACCTTGCGCGACAAGCCAAGGGGGCCCTCCATGTCACATTCCGCCGAACCGCTTCCGATGACCTCCCGCCGCTCGGGTCCGCTGAAGGGCGAGGCCAAGGTTCCCGGCGACAAGTCGATCAGCCACCGCGCGCTCATCCTTGGCGCGCTGTCGGTGGGCGAAACCCATATCACTGGCCTTCTGGAAGGGCAGGACGTTCTGGACACCGCCAAGGCCATGCAGGCATTTGGCGCGCAGGTCGAGCGTCTGGGTGAGGGTGAGTGGAAGGTCAATGGCGTCGGCGTCGGCGGCTTCTCCGAGCCCGAGGGCGTGATCGATTGCGGCAATTCCGGCACCGGCGTGCGCCTGATCATGGGCGCGATGGCGACAAGCCCGATCACCGCGACCTTTACCGGTGACGCCAGCCTGTCGCGCCGCCCGATGGGCCGCGTCACCGACCCGCTGGAGCTGTTCGGCTGCGAAGTCACCGCACGTGAAGGCAAGCGCCTGCCAGTGACTATCAAGGGCGCGGCCGAATCCGTCCCGGTGCGCTACAAAACCCCGGTGGCAAGTGCCCAGATCAAATCCGCCGTGCTGCTGGCCGGGCTGAATGCGCCGGGCCAGACGGTGGTCATCGAAGCCGAACCGACCCGTGACCATACCGAGCGCATGCTGGCCGGTTTCGGCGCGACCATCACCACCGAGGTGACGGATGAGGGGCGTGTGATCACCCTGACCGGCCGCCCCGAGCTGAAACCCCAACCCGTGGCCGTACCGCGCGACCCGTCCAGCGCGGCCTTTCCGGTAGCGGCGGCGCTGATCGTGCCCGGATCGGAAATCCGCGTTCCAGGCGTCAGCCGCAACCCGACGCGCGACGGGCTTTACGTCACGCTGCTGGAAATGGGCGCGGACATCACCTTTGAAAACCCGCGCGAAGAGGGCGGCGAGCCGGTCGCCGACCTGCTGGTCCGCCACGGGCCACTGAAAGGCGTGACCGTTCCACCCGAGCGCGCCGCCAGCATGATCGACGAATTCCCGATCCTGTCGGTCATCGCCTGTTTCGCGACCGGCACGACCGTGATGCAGGGCGTCCATGAGCTGCGCGTCAAGGAAAGCGACAGGATCGAGGCCATGGCCACCGGCCTGCGCGCAAACGGTGCCTCGGTCGAGGAAACTCAAGATACCATGACCGTTCATGGCTCCGGCGGGTTGCGGGGCGGCGCCAGCGCCGTCACCCATCTGGACCACCGCATTGCCATGTCCTTCCTTGTCGCGGGCCTTGCCTCGGAGCAGCCGGTCAGCGTTGACGATGGCAGCCCGATCGCGACCTCGTTCCCTGACTTCCTGCCGCTGATGAAGGCGCTTGGCGCGGATATCGCGTAAGGTCGAAAGCCCGCGACTGTCGAACTGCCCGGAATGGGTATTTAGAAAACGGTGAAATCCCTTGGGGGTCTCACCGTTTTCAAATAGCCAGACCCTAAGCTGCGCAGGGCGCGTCCCTAGTCGGTCTTGGCGATGGCGGGATAGCCGATCGTGGCCAGCGTCGCGCGGATCTCGTCGAGGATGGCGGGGTCGTCGATTGTTGCCGGAGGTTTGAAATCCAGCCCGTCGGCCATCTTGGTCATCGTCGCCCGCAGGATCTTGCCCGAGCGGGTCTTGGGCAGGCGTTTGACCACGCAGGCCGAACGAAATGCCGCGACTGGGCCGATACGCTCGCGGACCAGTTTCACCACCTCGGAAACCAGTTGCTCATCGGGGATATTCACACCTGACTTGAGGCAGAGCAGCCCCAGCGGGATCTGACCGCGCAGCGGGTCTGCCGCACCAATCACCGCGCATTCGGCGACGGCGGGGTGGCTGGCAAGGACTTCCTCGATCGCGCCGGTGGACAGGCGGTGCCCGGCGACATTGATCACGTCATCGGTGCGGGCCATGACGTAAAGGTAGCCGTCCCGGTCAAGATAGCCCGCATCGCCGGTTTCATAATAGCCGGGGAAGTGGTCGAGATAGCTTTTGCGGAAGCGCTCATCGGCGTTCCACAGCGTCGGCAGGGTGCCGGGTGGCAAAGGCAGGCGGATGGCGATGGCGCCCAGCGTCTCGGGTGGAACCGGGTTGCCGCCCTCATCCAGCACGCTGATGTCATAGCCGGGCATCGGGACCGAGGGGCTGCCGGGTTTGATCGGCAGCGGCTCGATCCCCAGAGGGTTTGCGGCGATCGGCCAGCCGGTTTCGGTCTGCCACCAATGATCGATCACCGGCACGCCCAGATGTTCCTGCGCCCACATAACCGTATCCGGGTCGGCGCGTTCGCCGGCCAGGAACAGGGCCTGCAGATCGTGCAGCTTGTAGCGCTTGATCCATTTCCCTTCCGGGTCCTCGCGGCGGATGGCGCGCAGCGCGGTGGGGGCGGTGAAGAAGCTTTTGATGCGGTGGTTCTGGATCGTGCGCCAATAGACGCCGGGATGGGGCGTGCCGACGGGCTTGCCTTCAAAGACGACGGTGGTGGCCCCGGCCAGAAGCGGGCCATAGCAAATATAGCTGTGGCCGACGACCCAGCCGACATCCGAGGCGGCCCAAAAGCGGTCCCCGGCCTCGATATTGTAGACGTTCTTCATCGACCATTGCAGCGCGACCAGATGGCCCGCCGTGTGGCGCACGACGCCCTTGGGCTGGCCGGTCGTACCCGAAGTGTAAAGGATATAGGCGGGGTGGTTGCCCTCGACCGGGACGCATTCGGCGGGGCGGACGCCGTATTGGAAGCCGTGCCAGTTGAAATCGCGGCCCTCGACCAGCTTGGCCACTTCCTGTTCGCGCTGGAAGATGACGCAGAATTCGGGCTTGTGGCTGGCAAGGTCGATGGCGGCATCCAGCAGCGGCTTGTAATGGACGACGCGGTCGGGTTCCAACCCGCAGGAGGCCGCGATCATCGCCTTGGGCGTGCAGTCGTCGATGCGGACCGCCAGTTCATGCGCGGCAAAGCCGCCGAAAACCACCGAATGGATCGCCCCCAGCCGCGCACAGGCCAGCATGGCGACCACCGCTTCGGGGATCATCGGCATGTAGATGATGACGCGGTCGCCCTTTTCGACGCCGCGCATGCGCAGCGCCCCGGCCAGCGAGGCCACGCGGTCCTGCAATTGGCGAAAGGTGATGCCCTTGGTCGAAAGCGTGACCGGGCTGTCATGCATGATCGCGACCTGATCGCCGCGACCGGCCAGAACATGGCGGTCCACCGCGTTCCAGCAGGCGTTCACCATCCCATCCGAGAACCATTCATAGAACGGGGCATTTTCGTCGAAGAGCGCCTTTGAGGGCTTTTTGACCCAGTCGATCGCCTCGGCAGCCTGCATCCAGAACCCTTCCGGGTCGGCCTGCCAACCGGCATAGATGTCCTGATACCCCATTCCTGCTCTCCTCCCAAAGACGGGAAGAGAGTTGCGCGTCAGGATCGGTCGGGCAAGGTTCTTGATGGGTTTGGCGGATCGCTTTGCTGCGGCGATCCGCCGCAGGGCTTAGCCGTAATGGCCGACCGGGGTGCCGGCCAGAACGCTCATGTTCAGCAGGCCACGGGTGGTGACCGATTGGGTGACGATATGGGCCTTGTTGCCCATGCCCATCAGGATCGGGCCGACTTCAAGACCGTCCGCCTTCATCTTGAGCGCGTTGCGCACCCCCGAAGCCGCGTCGGTATTGGCAAAGACCAGCACGTTGGCCGCGCCTTCAAGCCGCGAATGCGGCATCAGCCGTTCACGCACCGACGGGTCAAGCGCCGCATCCATGTGCATTTCACCCTCAACCACGAAATCCAGCCCCTTGGCGTCAAGGATCGCCATGGCCTCGCGCATGCGCTTGCCGGTTTCGGTGTCCAGATTGCCGAATTGCGAATGACAGCAAAGCGCGATCTTGGGCGTCAGGCCGAAGCGGCGGACATGACGGGCCGCGCCAAGGGTGATTTCGGCCAGCTGCTGGGGATCGGGCGTGTGGTGAACCTGCGTATCGGCAATGAACAGCGGCCCGTCCTCAAGGATCATCAGCGACAGCGCGCCATGCGGGCGCAGCCCGTCACGGGCCAGCACCTGATTGATGTAGTTCAGGTGCCAGTGATACTGCCCGAAGGTGCCGCAGATCAGGCTGTCGGCCTCGCCACGATGGACCATGACCGCGCCGATGGCGGTGGTGTTGGTGCGCATGATGGCGCGGGCGACCTCGGGGGTCACGCCGCGGCGGGCCATCAATTCGTGATAGGTGCCCCAGTAATCGCGGTAGCGCGGGTCGTTTTCGGGGTTCACGATCTCGAAATCGCGGCCGGGGCGGATCGGCAGACCGGCGCGTTCGGCGCGCATCTCGATGACCTCCGGGCGGCCGATCAGGATCGGCGCGTCGGTGGTTTCCTCGATCATGGCATTGGCTGCGCGCAGCACGCGTTCGTCCTCGCCTTCGGCAAAGACGATGCGGCGGTTCACGGTGGCCGCGGCCTCAAAGACCGGGCGCATGATCATGGCCGAGCGGAAGACCGAGCCGTCCAGCTTGCGCTTATAGGCGTTCACGTCATCCAGCGGGCGGGTGGCGACGCCGGTTTCCATCGCGGCCTTGGCGACGGCGGTGGACACCACGCCGATCAGGCGCGGGTCGAAGGGCTTGGGGATCAGGTAATCGGGGCCGAAGCTGAGCGTTTCGCCGCGATAGGCCATGGCGGCCTCGGCCGAGGTCGTCGCACGGGCCAGCGCCGCGATGCCCTCGATGCAGGCCAACTGCATTTCGTCATTGATCGTGGTTGCACCGACATCCAGCGCGCCGCGGAAGATGAAGGGGAAGCACAGGACGTTGTTGACCTGGTTCGGATAATCGCTGCGGCCGGTGGCGATAATCGCGTCGGGGGCGACGCTGCGCACATCCTCGGGCAGGATTTCCGGGGTGGGGTTCGCCAGGGCAAAGACGATCGGGCGCTTGGACATCTTGGCGACCATCTCGGGCGTCAGCACGCCGGGGCCGGACAGGCCAAGGAACAGGTCCGCGTCGCCGATCACGTCATCCAGAGTGCGCAGATCGCTTTTCTGGGCGTATTCGGCCTTTTGCGGGGTCATCTGCTCGGTCCGGCCTTCGTAGACGAGGCCGGCGATGTCGCAGAGCCAGACGTTCTCGCGCCGGACGCCCAGTTTCAGCAGCATGTTCAGGCAGGCGATGCCCGCCGCGCCGCCGCCGGTCGAGACGACCTTGATATCCTCGAAGGACTTGCCCGCGATGCGCAGGGCGTTGGTCGCAGCTGCGCCGACGACGATGGCGGTGCCGTGCTGGTCGTCATGGAAGACCGGGATATTCATCCGCTCGCGGCAGATCTTTTCGACGATGAAGCAATCGGGGGCCTTGATGTCTTCAAGGTTGATCGCGCCAAAGCTGGGCTCCATCGCGCAGACGATCTCGGCCAGCTTTTCCGGGTCGGGCTGGTCCAGCTCGATGTCGAAACAGTCGATATTGGCGAATTTCTTGAAGAGGACGGCCTTGCCTTCCATCACCGGCTTCGAGGCCAGCGCCCCGATATTGCCAAGGCCCAGAACGGCGGTGCCGTTCGAAACCACGGCGACCAGATTGCCGCGTGCGGTATAGCGCGCCGCGGTCGAGGGATCGGCCTTGATTTCCAGGCAGGCTTCGGCGACGCCCGGCGAATAGGCCCGGCTTAGGTCGCGTCCATTGGCAAGCGGTTTGGTGGCGCGCACCTCAAGTTTTCCCGGGCGGGGAAACTCGTGGTAATCCAGCGCGGCCTGCCGTGCATTGTCCTGCCTGCGTTCTTCCATGATGCGACCTCCTCTCAAGATGGTTCAGCGTTAAACTAATTTTGACGCGACGAACAGGGGGCGCGTCCGAATGGCTTGGACTTGCAACACCCCGAGGCCGGGCGCAATGATGAAGGGGCGAATGACGGCTATGTGAAAAGGTGCGGAAGTGACGCTTCTGGATGCGGCGCGCGACGTGCGCGAACGGGCCTATGCGCCCTATTCGAAATTCAAGGTGGGCGCGGCCATTCGCGGGACCTCGGGGCAGGTCTATCGTGGCTGCAATGTTGAAAACGTGGCCTATCCCGAAGGCACCTGTGCCGAGGCCGGGGCCATCGCCCTGATGGTCGCCAGCGGCGAGACCGAGCTGATCGAGGTCGCGGTGATTGCCGACAGCCCCAGCCCGGTGCCGCCCTGCGGCGGCTGCCGCCAGAAGCTGGCCGAGTTCGGCAAGCCCGACACACCGGTGCTGCTGGCGACCACCTCGGGGGTGACGCTTTCGACCACCATCGGCGAACTTCTGCCGGGGCGCTTCGACATCAGCCACATGTCGGGCATCGAATGAGCCAAAGCGATCCGCGTCCGGTGATTGCGGGGGTCCGCGACGGGCGCGGGCTGGACGACCACGGCGCGGCGCTGATCGCACGCGGGCTGGCCGATGGTTCGGTCAGCGATGCGCAGGCCGGGGCATTCGCCATGGCCGCGCTGCTGGCCGGTCTGGGCGAGGGGGGGCGGGTCGCCCTGACCCGCGCCATGCGCGATTCGGGGCGGGTGCTGCGCTGGGATCTGCCCGGCCCGGTGGTCGACAAGCATTCGACCGGGGGCATCGGCGATACGGTCAGCCTGATCCTTGCGCCGATCGTCGCCGCCTGCGGGGCTTACGTTCCGATGATCTCGGGGCGGGGTCTGGGACATACTGGCGGCACGCTGGACAAGCTGGAGGCCATTCCCGGTTTCCGCACCCAATTGTCCGAGGATGAGTTTCGCCGGACCGTCGCCGCGACCGGCTGCGCCATTGTCGCGGCGGGCCGCGATCTGGCCCCCGCCGATGCGCGGCTTTACGCGATCCGGGATGAGACGGCGACAGTGGGGTCCATCGACCTGATCACCGCCTCGATACTGTCCAAGAAACTGGCGGCGGGGCTGGACGGGCTGGTGCTGGATGTAAAGCAGGGCTCGGGCGCGTTCCTGCGCAGTCCCGAGGCCGCGCTGGAACTGGCCCGCGCGCTGGTCGAGACCGCGAATGGCGCAGGCTGCCGGACGATGGCCTATATCACCGACATGGATCAGCCCTTGGCCCGCGCCGCCGGCAATGCGCTGGAACTGCGCGAGGCGATTGCCGTCCTGAAAGGCGCGAGGGGCGCGCTGGCGGAACTGTCGCTGGACCTGTCCGTTGCCTGCCTTGCGATGGCCGATCTTGAGGGGGCGGGGCAGGCCTTGGCCACGGGTCACGCGGCGGAACGCTTTGCCCGCATGGTCGTGGCGCAGGGCGGGCCTGCGGACCTGCTGGAGCGTCCCGAGGCCCATCTGCCCGACGCCCCGGTGATCCTGCCGATTCCTGCGCGGGGCCGCGTTGCCGCCATCGACACGCAGGCCTTGGGCCATGTCGTTGTGGCCCTTGGCGGTGGGCGGCTGCATGCGGGCGATCGCATCGATCCCCGCGTCGGGCTTGCGGATCTGTTGCGTATCGGCGAAGAGGCGGGCCCTGACCGCCCCTTGGGCTTTGTCCATGCCGCGACAATGTCCGCGGCCGAGGCGGCCATCGCCAGCGTGCAGTCCGCCTATCTGATGGGGGACGGCCCCGCACCCGGCCCATTGATCCGCTGCGAGGTTTCGCCCGAATGACCACCCCGACCCAGACCCGCGCCTTTCTGATCGTGATGGATTCCGTCGGCATCGGCGGCGCGCCGGATGCCGCGCGCTTTTTCAACGGCCATGTCCCCGATACCGGCGCGAATACCTTGGCCCATATCGCGCAGGCCCGCCCGCTGCACATGCCGCATCTGGATGCTCTGGGGCTGGGGGCGGCGGTGCGATTGGCCAGCGGGCAGGATGCCCCCGGCCTTGGCGCCAAACCGCAGGGCCTGTGGGGCGCCGCAAGCGAGGTTTCCCCCGGCAAGGACACGCCTTCGGGTCATTGGGAACTGTCGGGCGTGCCGGTGCCATGGGACTGGCATTATTTCCCTGACACCCGCCCCAGTTTTCCCGCCGATCTGACCGCGCGGATCGCGCAGGCGGCGGGGACGGACGGCATTCTGGGCGATGAACATGCCTCGGGAACCGAGGTCATTGCCCGCCTCGGCGAAGAACATGTGCGGACCGGCTGGCCGATCTGCTACACCTCGGCCGACAGTGTCTTGCAGATCGCCGCACATGAGGAGGCATTCGGTCTGGAGCGGCTCTACCAGCTGTGTCAGGACGTGGCGGCGATGGTGCATCCGATGCGGGTGGGCCGGGTCATCGCCCGGCCCTTCCTTGGTGCGGATGGGCAGTTCAGCCGCACCCCCAACCGCCGCGATTACGCTATCTCTGCGCCCGGTCAGACCATTCTGGATGCGGCGCAAGCGGCGGGCCGCGTGACCCATGCCATCGGCAAGATCGGCGACATCTTCTCGCATCGCGGAATCAGCCACCTGCACAAGGGCAAGTCCGACGCCGATCTGGCCGACCATCTGATCCGTCTGGCGGATGAGGCCCAGCCGGGCAGTCTGACATTTGCCAATTTCGTCGAATTCGACAGCCTTTACGGTCATCGCCGCGACATTCAGGGCTATGCCAATGCGCTGGAATGGTTCGACACCGTCGCCGGGCAGTTCATCGACCGGCTGCGTCCCGGCGATCTTGCGATCTTCACCGCCGATCACGGCAATGACCCCAGTTGGATCGGCACCGACCACACGCGCGAACGTGTCCCGGTCTTGGGTTGGGGCATGGGCCCGCGCGCCATCGGACAGGTGGATTTCGTCGATATCGCGGCCTCGCTCGCGGATCATCTTGGCCTTGCTGCCGTCGGACCCGGAAAGTCGTTCCTATGAAGTCGCTGAAAAAGGTCGAGCTGCACCTGCATCTGGAAGGCGCGGCCCCGCCTGCCTTCATTCGCGGTCTGGCGCGCGAACATCATACCGATCTGAGCGGCATGTTCGACGATCAGGGCCGCTACCATTATCGCGGCTTCAATGACTTCCTGCGCGTCTACGAGGCCGCGACCAGCGTCGTGCGCGGCCCTGCCGATTACGCCCGTTTGCTGTCCGCCGTGCTGAACGAATGCGGCGAACAGGGCGCGATCTATGTCGAGCTGTTCGTCTCGCCCGAATTCTGCGGCGACGCGGATCTTTCCGCATGGCGCGACCATCTGGGTGCGATGGAGGAGGTGGCGAAAGCCTATGCGCTTTCGGGCGTCGAAAGCCGCGCCATCCTGACCTGCATCCGCCATTACGGGCCCGACCGCGCGAAAAAGACCGCGATCTGCGCCGCCGAGACCGCTGGCGGCTGGGTTGCAGGCCTTGGTCTGGCCGGGGCCGAGGATCTGGGCGAGCCCAAGGATTTCGCCTGGTCCTTCGACTGCGCGCGCGAGGCAGGACTGGGCCTGACCGCCCATGCCGGGGAATGGCGCGGGCCGGAATCGGTGCGTGGCGTCCTGGATCTGGGCGTGACCCGGATCGGCCATGGCATCCGTGCCATCGAAGACCCGGCGCTGGTCCGCGATCTGGCCGAGCGTGAAATCACGCTGGAGGTCTGCCCCGGATCGAATGTCGCATTGGGTGTCGTGCGCGACTGGGCTAGTCACCCGATCGCGCGGCTGGCTGATGCCGGAGTGCGCGTCACCGTCTCGACCGACGATCCGCCGTTTTTCCACACCACGCTTTCGCGTGAATACGACATGCTCGCAGACCGGTTCGGCTGGGCGGAAACAGAATTCCGCCAGATGAACCTTTGGGCCGCCGAGGCCGCCTTCTGCGACAATGAAACCAGGGACCGCCTGAAACAGGAGCTTTCATGACCCAACAGCATCTGACCGTCGTCGACCATCCGCTTGTCCAGCACAAGCTGACGCTGATGCGCGACAAGACCACCTCGACCGCCAGCTTCCGCCGCCTTCTGCGCGAGATCAGCCTGCTTCTGGCCTATGAGGTCACGCGCGAACTGGAGATGACCACCGTCACCATCGAGACGCCCTTGCAGGAAATGCAGGCCCCGCTGCTTGAGGGGAAAAAGCTGGCGCTGATCTCGATCCTGCGCGCCGGGAACGGGCTGATGGACGGAATTCTTGAGCTGATCCCGGCGGCGCGCGTGGGCTTCATCGGCCTTTACCGCGATCCCGAGACGCTGCAGCCGGTCGAATATTACTGCAAGGTTCCCAAGCAGTTGGACGCTCGGATGACCATCGTTGTCGATCCGATGCTGGCCACCGGGAATTCCTCGGTCGCGGCCATCGACATGCTGAAGAAGGAAGGGGCCAAGAACATCCGTTTCCTGTGCCTGCTGGCCTCGCCCGAGGGTGTGGCGCGCATGAAGGAAGCCCATCCCGACGTGCCGATCGTCACTGCCTCGCTGGATGAGCGGCTGGATGATCATGGCTATATCGTTCCGGGTCTGGGCGATGCCGGCGACCGCATGTTCGGAACAAAGTGAGGCCGCGTTAACCGCATCTTCAGCCCTGCCGTCGTATCCCCTTTGCGCAAGGGCTGATCGGGGGCAGGGTGAATGCGGTTTTCATGGTTCTGGTTCTTGGCGGGACTGTTCCTGCCTTTGGCGGCGCTGGCCCTCGCCCCGGCCGAGTTGCCGCCCCCCGATTTCCCCGGACGGCAATATATCGACAGCAAGGGCTGCGTCTTTCAGCGGGTCAATGACAGCTGGTCGGCGCGGTTGGCGCGTGACGGCAGCCCAACCTGTGGCTACCCGCCCTCGCTCTCGATCCGGGGGGCGGACGGGCGGCCCAAATTGCAGGCGCTGGACCCCGATGCGGGTAAGACTCGCGCCCAGATCCTGAACGAGAAACTGGCGCGCACGGTCCTGACCAATCTGCAACCCGGCGAGTTGGTTGGTGATCCGCAATCGCCCGAGGTCTTGCCAGATATGGGCCCTGAACACGCCTCGACCGCGCCGCTGGACGATCTGAAGGCGGCCTTGCGCGCAGCCCCCGCCATCCGTGCCGAAATGAGCCGAGAGATCCATCCGAACCTGCGGCTGTGCCGGCTGCTGGGCCATGACAGCCGGGCGGGCGGCAAGGACACGCGCGATCCGACACAAGGTTTCTGCGCGGGCTTGCGTACACCAGACCTGTCGCGGTTGGCCTTTGCCCGACCCTTGGGGCGCGCGAAATCTGCCCCTGCGGTGTCCGGCAAGCCGGCTGCTTCGACTGCCAAATCCAAGGCTGAAGCCAAGGCACCCCCCAAGCAGGTCCCAAAGGTGAAGTCTGCCCCGGCAGTCGCCAAGGCAATCGCTGAAAAGAAGAAATCCACCCAAGCTCAGGGTCCGGCCAAGGTTCAACCGGTCAAGCAGCTCATCGCGGCGCAGGCAAAACCAGCGGCGGTGAAGGAGCCCCCCAAGACACCTGAAAAAGCACCGGAAAAGCCGCAGGCCCCAGCGGTGCCCAAGGGCGCACGCCATGTCCAGATCACCAGCTTCAAGACCAGCGCCGAGGCTGCGGAACTGGCCCGCCGTGTCGCAGTGCTGGGCTATCCCGTCCTGCGCGCGCGTTTGGCCGAACGCGGGGCGGATACGCAGATCCTGCTGGCCGGGCCATTTGCAAGCCCCGACGCGCTGTCACAAGCGTTGGAAAAACTGCGCAAGGCAGGCTTTGCACAAGCCGTGCCGCGTTAGGCTACTGGTCGCAGATCTGGCGCAGCGCCGCCCAGTCGCGCTCGCCCAACACCGGTTTGGGTGTAGCGGTGCGGAACGGGTCGGCCTCGATCAGGCCCAGTACGGCCTCTCCGGTCGGGTCCAGCGCGCGGGCATAGGGCTCGCTTGAGACGCCGGCACGGGCAAAGAACCCCAATAGCGGCTCGTCCTCGGGGCGGGGTGGTGGCCCTGCCAGAAGCTTTTCGGCATAGCCAGAAAGCGCCGCGGGCGGCAGGGAGCCATTGGTCAGCAATTGCACGGTGCCGCGCGGGCCGACTTGGCGCAACGCCTCCAGCATCGGGTCGCTTTCGGCCGCGCGGGCCTGTGCGGCCAGAAGATGACCGGCAAGGATTTCGGGCGTCGCGCCTTCGCCGATCAGATCGGTGCCGATTACCGTAATCGGACCCGGCAGCCGTCGCGCGCCCTGCTGGGCAGTGGGCAGGACGACGATATCGGCCTCGGGGCCAAGCAGGCGGGCCGCCAGCTTGTGGCGCACCATGTCGCCTGCCGGACGGGAACACGCGGTTCCAGCGGTCTTTTCAAGATCGGCCAGCACCAGCCGCCCGATCTCGGCGCGCTGGGCTGGGGGCGCGATATCAGCGGCATGGCGCAGCAGCGCGGATGGCCCCCAGGCCGCCCCGGCCCCCGCCGCGATCAGCAGGCCCAGCAGCACCATCCAGCCGCGCAACCTGCCGCGATGAGGCCGGTTCGCCTCGATCACGTCATGCACTTTTTCGATGGCGGCGATCATCAGCTCATCGTCGACCTCGACCATTTCGGCATCGTCGGGGCCGGGGGCATATTGCGCCGGAATCTTGCCCGGATTGAGCCGCATGACCGCAGGCAGGGACCAGTGCGACAGGGGAATTTCGGTGCGAAGATCGGTCAGCACGATGGTCGCGTCGCCGAACGAGACGATCACGTCGCGCAACTCGGCTTCGGCCGACCCGCGCCAGCGTCCTGCGGCTTCAAGCCTTTGATATTTGTCTAGCGCCGTCATGCCTGCGTCACGGAACTCCGCTGCATGATGCCGAGCATAGGCAAGCCGTTGCGGCGGTCAACATGGGCTATCGGGGGCAGGCTTGCGATCCGCATCAAAGCCACGCGGCGATTGCGTGTCTGATGCCCCGGCAGGGTGCGGGTGCGATCGGGTTCTGATGGGCGAGAGGCTTTGGCGATGCCTGAAAGCACCGGGCGGGAGAGGGTAGCAGTGCTGCCTCTGACACGAAGGGTTTGTCCGCACCACACGTTGATCAGATCGGGTGAACCGGTCGGATGTGGCTTGCGGAAATCCCCGCCAGTTCGATTGCTTAACGCGGGAAGGTGTCGGGGCGAGGTACGAGAAATGACGGCCCTTCCTCTGACCCGAATGACACGGCCAATCTTACGGATCGATTGCTGGCTGGATCGAGATAAAGGCCGCGATTCCCTATCCGCCGCGACCCACCGATTCGGCAACGATGCCAGCCCTGGGTGTTCCGAACTGTATTCGGCCACCAACGGTTTACCGTTCGGGAGCGTCAAGCGGCGCGAAGGGCCACGCTCTACCGCTCCGATGCAACGACGCCCCACGTCATTCGATGATTCTGAACGAAACTCGAGGGGGTGGATCGAAACAAAGCCAGATGCCAGTTCCCGGCTGTTCGCGGCATCACAGGGTCTGCGATCCGCGATTTGGCGTGGGGCGGGGTGTCCCCCTATGGCCAGCGCAGGTTCGTCGAACCGCCCAACCCTCATGAAATGTCCTGCTGACGGGGATGCGTTACCGGTCTTGCGGATAATATCGCGGCACGGGTGACGGCCCCGCCCGGTTCGGGCAGGGCAGGGCTTGGACAGCGCGGCAGGGCAGGGCAACTCCTGAGTCTCGATGGGATCAGGCGTTCCCCGGTACTGGGATGCCGCGTTCGCGGGCCAGATCGCGGATGCGGTTCTGCAGCTTCTCGAAGGCGCGGACCTCGATCTGGCGGATGCGCTCACGCGAGACGTCGTAGCGGGTCGACAGGTCCTCGAGCGTCATCGGGTTGTCGCGCAGACGGCGCTCCATCAGGATGTCTTTCTCGCGGTCGTTCAGCACATCCATGGCCGAGATCAGCAGCTCGCGCCGCGCCGAAAGCTCATCGGCTTCGGCAAAGGCCTCGGCCTGATTGGCCGTGTCGTCCTCGAGCCAGTCCTGCCATTGCGCGGTGGATTCGCCATCGCCCGCCCCGACCGTCGCATTCAGCGAGGCATCGCCCCCCGACAACCGGCGGTTCATGTCGATGACTTCCTGTTCCGACACGTTCAGGTCGGTCGCGATCTTGGTGACGTTTTCCGGGCGCAGGTCGCCTTCCTCCAGCGCACCCAGTTTGGACTTGGCCTTGCGCAGGTTGAAGAACAGTTTTTTCTGGGCGCTGGTCGTGCCCATTTTGACCAGCGACCAGGACCGCAGGATATATTCCTGGATCGAGGCGCGGATCCACCACATCGCATAGGTGGCAAGGCGGAAGCCCTTTTCCGGGTCGAAACGCTTGACCGCCTGCATCAGGCCCACATTGGCCTCGGAAATCACTTCGGCTTGCGGCAGGCCATAGCCGCGATAGCCCATGGCGATCTTGGCGGCCAGACGCAGGTGGCTGGTCACCAGCCGTTTCGCGGCCTGAGGGTCCTCATGATCCACCCAGGCCTTGGCCAGCATGTATTCCTCCTCCGGCTCCAGCAGGGGAAACTTGCGGATTTCCTGCAGGTAGCGGTTCAGGCCCTGTTCGGGGCTGGGAGCTGGAAGGTTCTCGTAATTGGCCATTTGAAATTCCCTTGTCCCGCACGCGGGCGGGTCTGTGTGAACGCTATCATGACGCGCCGGGTTCCCTCGGGGAAGAGCCTTGCGCAGTCCCGTTTCGCAGCATGTCCAGCAGCGCGGCCATGTCTGGCGGCAATGGGCTGGAGAAGGCCAGCGTCTCGCCGGTGACCGGGTGGACGAAGCCCAGTTCGGCGGCATGCAGGGCCTGGCGCGGGAAGGCGGCCAATGCCGCCACCGCATCCGCCCCCAGCGCCTTGGTCGAGGGCTTGCGCGCCCCACCATAGACCGGGTCCCCGACCAGCCCCAGCCCGGCATGGGCCATATGCACGCGGATTTGATGGGTGCGGCCGGTCTCAAGCCGACACTCGACCAGCATGACCGAGGGGGGCGTGCCAAAGGCTTCCAGCAGCCGCGCCCGCGTCACCGCATGGCGGCCACGGTCGAAACTGACGGCCTGACGCTGGCGGTCGCTGGGATGGCGGCCCAGCATGGTGGTGATGCGCAGCACGCCTCCGGGCTCAAAGACCAGCCCCTTCAACCCGCGCAGCCGGGCGTCGGCCGGGTCGATCATGCCATGCGCGATGGCAAGGTAACGGCGATGCGCCGAGTGATCGGCGAATTGCGCGGCCAGCCCCTGATGCGCGCGGTCGGTCTTGGCCACGACCAGCAGACCCGAGGTCTCCTTGTCGATGCGATGGACGATGCCGGGACGCGCCGCGCCGCCGATGCCCGACAGGCTGTCGGCGCAATGCGCCAGCAGCGCGTTGACTAGCGTGCCATTCGGTGCGCCGGGAGCGGGGTGGACGACCATGCCGGCGGGCTTGTCGACCACGATCAGGTCGTCATCCTCATAGGCGATGGTCAGGGGAATCGCCTCGGGCTGGGCTTCCAGCGGTTCGGGCTCGCCGACGGTGACGCGGTATTCGCCCGGCTCGGATTTGGCCTTGCCGTCGGTGACGGGGCCCAGCGGGCCGTTGACCGCGCCTTCGGCAATCAGTTTCGACAGACGAGAGCGCGACAACGCGGCCTCCTCTGGCGCGAGGCTGGCAAGGGCTTTATCTAGCCGGTCGGAAAGTCCCTCGGGGACGTGGATGAGGATATCGGGCATGGCACGGGATGATAGGGCGGAACCGGGGGCCGAGGAAATGCTGCCGATGCTGCGCTGGCTGCGAATCCTTGTGACCTCATTGGCCGCAGTGATGGGAATCGGGGTTCTGGCGATCGTGGGTCTGCTGTGGCTGCGCCTGTCCGAGGCACCGCTGCCTGAACTGCCAGACCAGATCGCATTGCCCGAGGGGGCGAAACCCGCCGCCGTCACCTTTGCCCGCGACTGGATCGTGGTGGTGACGGAAGCGGGAGAGGTCCTGCTTTACGACAAGCAGGGCCAGCTGAAGGATCAGGCGTCGGCGCCCGTGGCCGCACCCTGAACGCCCTTGCCCTCCAGCGCGTCCAGACGGGCTTGCAGGGCGGCATTCTCGGCGCGGGCCTTGATCGCCATTTCGCGCACGGCCTCGAATTCCTCGCGGGTGACGAAATCGCGATCGGCCAGCCAGCGGTCGATCCAGCTGTTGAAGGCGGTCTGGGCCTCGTCCTTGGCACCGTGGGCCACGCCCATGGCATTGGTCATCAATTTCGAGAGATCGTCAAAGAAACGGTTATTGGCGGTCATGGCGGGCCTTTCGTAATCCGGTTGCGCCCTATATGGCCCCGGCAGGGCCGCGGTTCAATCGGGCGGCGCATGTTGACACCCCCACCCGCGCGGCTAGCCTGCGCCCGGATGCCGAGGAGCCCATGATCCCCTTTCCCGACATTACGCCCGAGATTTTTACCATCCACCTGTTCGGCATGGCCTTTTCGCTGCGCTGGTACGCACTGGCCTATCTGGTCGGGCTGATCCTTGGCTGGCGCATCCTGGTCTGGCTGATGCGGCGTCCCGCGCTATGGGGCGACCGTGCGCCAATGCGTCCCGAACAGGCCGAGGAATTGCTGACCTGGGTGGTGCTGGGCGTCGTCCTTGGCGGGCGGCTGGGATTCATCCTGTTCTATGAGCCGGGCTATTACCTGTCCAATCCGGGCCAGATCCTGCAACTGTGGAATGGCGGCATGTCCTTCCATGGCGGCTTTCTGGGCGTGGTGCTGGCCGCCTGGCTTTATTGCCGCAAGCACGCCATTGTCCCGCTGCGGCTGGCCGATGCGCTGGCGCTGGCCACCCCGATCGGTCTGGGGCTGGGGCGGATCGCGAATTTCATCAATGCCGAGCTATGGGGCCGTCCGACCGATTTGCCCTGGGGCGTGATCTTTCCGGGCGAAGCCGCGCAGGCCTGCTTCGGTGTGACCGGGCTATGCGCCCGCCATCCCAGCCAGCTTTATGAGGCGGCACTTGAGGGCGTGGTGCTGGCGCTGGTCCTGTTCGCGCTGGTCCGTCGCGGTGCGCTGCGGCGTCCGGGGCTGGTGCTGGGCGTCTTTGTGATGGGCTACGGGCTGTCGCGCTTTGTGGTCGAGTTCTTCCGTCAGGCCGATGCACAGTTCATCACGCCCGACAATCCGCTGGGCCATGTCATCGGCGGGCCGGTCTGGGGTCTGAGCATGGGACAGGTGTTGTCGCTGCCGATGATCCTGATCGGCTTGGCGTTCTTCCTGCGCGCGCGGATGCGACCGGCGGTCGCACAAGTCGCATGACGCCGCTGGGCCGCCTGATCGCGGCGCAGATCCGGCTGTCGGGGCCGATGCCTCTGGATGAATACATGCAGCTTTGCCTGCTGCATCCTGAACATGGCTATTACGCGACCCGCGATCCCTTTGGCGCGCAGGGCGACTTCACCACCGCGCCCGAAATCAGCCAGATGTTCGGAGAGATGATCGGGTTGGCCTTGGCGCAGGCCTGGCTGGATCAGGGCGGCCCCACGCCCTTTACGTTGGCCGAGATCGGGCCGGGCCGGGGCACGCTGATGGCCGATATCCTGCGCACCATCCGTGTTGTGCCGGGTATGCTGGATGCGGCGCAGGTTACGCTGATCGAGGCATCCGCCCATCTGCGTCGGGTCCAGCGCGATAAGCTGGGCGACATCGCCCATCTGGACAGCGCCGCGCAACTGCCGCGGCAGCCGCTGTTTCTGGTCGCGAACGAGTTCTTCGACGCCTTGCCGATCAACCAGTTCCAGCGCGTGGCGGATGGCTGGGCCAAGCGGATGGTGACGATGGACGAACAGGGACGGCTGGCCTTGGCACTGGGTCCGGCGGTGCCGGGACCGGATGCACCCTTGGGCCAGATCCGCGAGAGTTGCCCGGCGGCCATTCCGGCGGCGCAGGAAGTGGCGCGGCGGATTGCCGAGCATGGCGGCTGCGCGATCATGATCGACTACGGGAACTGGGCCGGGCATGGCGACACTTTTCAGGCCTTGCGTGCCCATAAGCCCGAGGATCCCTTGGAAAATCCGGGCGAGGCCGACCTGACCGCCCATGTCGATTTCCAACCTTTGGCGATGGCCGCGACTGCGGCGGGGGCGCAGGCCTCGCGCATGGTCACGCAGGGCGAATGGCTGGCGCGGCTGGGGATTGCCGCCCGCGCCGAGCGGCTGGCGCAAGCGGGGGATGCCGGCGCAGGGGCCGCGCTTCATCGCTTGACCGCGCCCGAGGAAATGGGTCACCTGTTCAAAGTTCTGGCGTTCTGGGCGTCCCGCGCCCCGGTGCCGCCCGGTTTCGAACCCTTGGAGCCTTATGCACACGACGCTTGAGATCCTGACTCATCCGCTGCTCGAACCCGTGCGGCATGGCTTTTTCACCCGCAAAGGCGGCGCGTCCTCGGGGCTGTTCTCGGGGCTGAACTGCGGCTACGGCTCCAGCGATCAGGGCGAAATCGTCACGATCAACCGCGGTCGCGTCGCCGAGGCGATGGGCGTGCCCCTGAACCGGCTGACCACGGTGCATCAGGTCCATTCGCCGGATGTGGCTGTGCTGCGCAGTGGCGATCAACCGGCTGATTTTACCAAGATCCGTGCGGATGGGATCGTCACCGATCAGCCGGGCACGGCCTTGGCGGTACTGACCGCCGATTGCCAGCCGATCCTGCTGGCGGATGCGCAGGCCGGCGTCATCGGCGCGGTTCATGCCGGATGGCGCGGCGCGCTTTCGGGCGTGATCGAGGCGACGGTGGGCGCGATGGCCGATCTGGGCGCGACCCGCATCCGCGCCGTCATCGGCCCCTGCATCAGTCAGGCCAATTACGAGGTCGGGCAGGAATTCATGGATGAGGTTCTGGCCGAAGACCATGATCATCATCGTTTCTTCGTCGAGGGGCCGAATGGCCGCCCGATGTTCGACCTGCCGGGATTCGGGCTGATGCGGCTGCGCGAGGCCGGGGTCGAGGCCGAATGGACCCGCCATTGCACCTATGCCGATCCGGGGCGCTTCTATTCCTATCGGCGCAGCACCCATCAGCATGAGGCCGATTACGGGCGGCTGATCTCGGTCATTGCGCTGTGACGCAATGGCGGCCTGCGCTGGTCGCGCATCGCGGCCAGTATCGGTTTGATTTTGCTGACATTTGCCCTGTGACATGCATGCGCAGGGCGTACGCGGCCTGTACGCGGGGCGTATGACGCGGATGGCGCTGTGGCTGGTCCGGGCGCTGCTGGTCATGGCCGTGCCACTGGCGCTGTGGCGGCTGGCCTATCCTTTGACGGACTGGGCCGCGCTGGCGCTGGTCCCCTTGGGCGCGGCGATCTGGCTGGGGTTTTATCGCCCGCTTTTGGGGCGCAGACGGGCCGAACTTGCAGTGGCGATCCGGCCGGAATCGCGGCTGGGTTTCTGGCTGACCGGACGGCTGGGGGCTGCGCTTGGCGCAACGGCCGGGGTGGTGATCGGACTGCCGGTGTTGGCCTGGGCGGGTTTGCGCAGCCAAGGCCTGGTGCTGGGGTTGCTGCTGGCGCTATGCGTGTTGTCCGGGCTGCTGGCGATCATGGCCGAGCGGGGACTGCGCCGGTCACTGACCGCGCCTTATGCGCGGGTGATGGGTCAGCGCATCGGCAGCGGCGCGGCGGCGATAATCGGGCTGATTCCTCTGGTCTGGCTGAACTGGGCGGTGATCCCGGTTCCGCATGGCATTACCGGCATGGGCCTGCCCGAGGCGGTCTCTGCCGCCATCGCGCAATTGCCGGCGCGGGGCACATGGCTGGATGAGGCGCTGGGCGGTTTCGCCGCGCTGGATACGGCGAAACTATGGCTGGCGGCGCAGTATCGCGGCGCGGCATGGGTCGGGCTGGTCTTCAGCCTTGATGCGGCGCTGGTCGCCTTTGTCACGGCGCGGTCCTTCGTCGCGGTGCTGGACTTCACCCGGCAGGATGGCGCGACATGAAGCGGGGCGGGCTGTTCATCCGCAGCTTCTGGGTGGCGATTTTGCTGATGGCGGCGCTGGTCATCGGGCTGTCGGTGATGGCCATGATGCGCGACCATCCGATTGTTGCCCGCATCCTGCCTCCGCCCGCGCCGGTGACGCATGAGATCCCGGAAACCCGGCTGGGTCAGATGATCCACGCCGCCGGAGAGGCCGCCTATGCCGCGCAGGCCTCGCGGCTGGACGGGCTGCTGGAGGCTGCCTTTGCGCCGGTCTATGCGGGCATCCCGGCCTATGCCGATTTCCATTACAGCGTGCTGGGCGAATACAGCGAACTGGGCGCCGCAGCCCTTGGCCAGATGAGCGAGGGGATGGAGACGCGGCTGTTTCCCCAGCTTGGCGCCGGGCTGGAGCATGTCGCCGCCGATCTGGATCAGGGCTTTGTCGCGACCTTCCGCGACCATCTGGAGGGGCAGATCAGCGACGAACTGGCCGCATCAGGCGCGAAGGTCGCCTTGGGCGAGATGACGCAGCATATCCAGCAGGATGCGGTGTCCCGCATCGCGGTGACCGCCCCCGTCGCGGTGGCGATCACCCTGACGGCGCAGCCTGCGGTCAAGGCGGCTGCCGCGCTGATGGCCAAGAAGATGGCCACGAAAATTGCCGGTAAGGCCGCCGCCAAGGGCGCGGTCAAGGCGACGGGCGTGGGCGGCGGCGCGGCCAGTGGTGCCGCGATCTGTTCGCCCGGCGGGCCGATTGCCAGCGTGCTGTGCGGTGCGGGGGCGGCGGCGGTGATCTGGTTCGGAACCGATGCGGCCATCGTCAATATCGACGAGTATTTCAACCGCGATGAATTCGAGGCCGACCTGCGCAAGATGATCGACGAGAACCGGGCCGAGGTGAAACAGGGCCTGCTGGCGGCGCTGAATGCGCGCCGCGAAGCGACCGAGGATTTCACATTCCGCGAGGCGGCAGGCGCGGATTAGCCCGCGGCGGCACGCAGTTCGACGATCTCGAAGGGGACGCCGGGTTCGTCCTTGGCGCAGCGGATCACAAGGCTGGTTTTGACCGAGGCGACATTGGGGGCCGAGGTCAGGCTTTCGGTCAGGAAGCGCTGGAAGGTCGGCAGATCCGGCGAGACGCATTTCAGGATGAAGTCGATCTCGCCGTTCAGCATGTGGCATTCGCGGACCAGCGGCAATTCGCGGGCCAGCGCCTCAAAGGCGGCAAGGTCGCGCTCGGACTGGCTGACAAGGCGGACCAGCGCAAAGACATGCACGTCGAAGCCCAGTTCCGACGGGTTGATGTCGGCGTGATAGCCACGGATGAAGCCGGCTTCCTCAAGCGCGCGGACCCGGCGCAGGCAGGGCGGCGCAGAGATGCCGACGCGCCGGGCCAGTTCCACATTGGTCATGCGGCCATCGGCTTGAAGCTCGGCAAGGATTTTCCGGTCGATCTCGTCCAGTCGGGCGGCGCTCATTCTTTTCCTCTTGGGCCTTTCATCGCCCGAAAATCTTGCCGGAAGCTATCTTGCCGGGCTGGGCTGCGCAATATTCTTTCCGCCCGCGGGCGGGCCCCTGCGGCGGATTGCATCGCGCGGCGGGGGTGACTACCTAGGGCGGGAAAAGCGAAAGGTCCAGTTGCCATGTCCCATGACGCCGCAGTTTCTGCCCCCGAAACCCTGCCCAAGCACACCCGTATCCTGATCGTCGGCTCGGGCCCTGCCGGGTATACCGCCGCCGTCTATGCCTCGCGCGCGATGCTCAATCCGGTGCTGATCCAGGGCATGCAGCCGGGCGGCCAGCTGACCATCACCACCGAAGTCGAGAACTGGCCGGGCGCGACCGAGATTCAGGGCCCCGAGCTGATGCTGAACATGGAAGCCCATGCCCGCGCCATGGGGGCGGCGATCTTCATCGACACCGTGACCAAGCTGGACCTGCAGGTGCGGCCTTTCGTCGCCCATCTGGATTCGGGGGCGCAGATCACCGCCGATGCCGTGATTCTGGCGACCGGCGCACAGGCCCGCTGGCTGGGGCTGGAATCGGAAGAGAAGTTCAAGGGCTTTGGCGTTTCCGCCTGCGCGACATGTGACGGGTTCTTTTATCGCAACCGCGAGGTCGTGGTGTTGGGTGGCGGCAATACCGCCGTCGAGGAGGCCCTGTTCCTGACCAATTTCGCCAGCAAGGTGACCTTGGTCCACCGCCGCGACAGCCTGCGCGCCGAAAAGATCCTGCAGGACCGCCTGTTCAAGCATCCCAAGGTCGAAGTGCTGTGGGATCACGAACTGGCCGAGGTGCAGGGCACCGAAGCGCCGCTGGGCGTGACCGGCGTGCGCGTCCGCAACGTCAAGACCGGGGCCGAGCAGGTCATCGGCGCGGATGGCGTCTTTGTGGCGATCGGGCATGCCCCGGCCTCGGAACTGGTCAAGGACCAGCTGGAATTGCATCACGGCGGCTATGTGAAGGTCGAGCCGGGCACCACCCGCACCTCGATCCCCGGCGTCTTTGCGGCGGGCGACCTGACCGACCATGTCTACCGTCAGGCGGTGACCAGCGCGGGCATGGGCTGCATGGCGGCACTGGATGCCGAGAAATATCTGGCCGAGCATCACATGGCCGGCGCGCCGAACCCGGACGTGGCCGAAATCCCGGCCTGACCTGATGAGGGGCTGTCCGCAGGGGCAGCCCTTTTTCGCAAGCTGGCGCGATTTCCGACCTTCCGGCGATTGCGGGACGGCGGCGGATGGCCAAGATTGCCCCGGTGACCCAGCCGAGAGTGCCGATGACCCAGCCCAACCACGCCCCGATCCGCGAGCTTTACGTCAGCCCGGAAGCCGCCGAGACGCTGAAATCCGATGCCGGGCGCATGCCCTCATGGGATCTGACGCCCCGGCAGGCCTGCGATCTGGAGCTGCTGATGAACGGCGGCTTCTTTCCGCTGCGGGGCTTCATGACGCAGGCCGATTACGACGGCGTGCTGGACGATATGCGGCTGTCGGCGGGCTATCTGTGGCCGATGCCGATCACGCTGGATGTCAGCCACGACTTTGCCGATGGTGTCGAGCCGGGGCAGGATATCGCGCTGCGCGATGCCGAGGGTGTCGTCCTTGCCATCATGTCGGTCACCGACAAGTTCAGCCCCGACAAATCGCGCGAGGCGGTGCAGGTCTATGGCGCGGATGATCAGGCGCATCCTTCGGTCCATTACCTGCATCATGTCGCGGGGCCGGTCTATCTGGGCGGCCCGATCAAGGGCATCCAGCCGCCGATGCATTACGATTTCCGTGGCAGGCGCGATTCCCCCAATGAATTGCGGGCGCATTTCCGCAAGATGGGCTGGCGGCGCATCGTCGCCTTTCAGACCCGCAACCCGCTGCACCGCGCCCATCAGGAACTGACCTTCCGCGCCGCGCGAGAGGCGCAGGCGAACCTGCTGATCCATCCGGTGGTCGGCATGACCAAGCCCGGCGATGTCGACCATTTCACCCGCGTCCGCTGCTATGAGGCGGTGCTGGACAAATACCCCCATGCCACCACGCATCTGAGCCTGCTGAACCTTGCCATGCGCATGGCCGGCCCGCGCGAGGCGGTCTGGCACGGCATCATCCGGCGCAATCACGGGCTGACGCACATGATCGTCGGACGCGACCATGCCGGGCCGGGCAAGAACAGCAAGGGGCAGGATTTCTATGGCCCCTATGCGGCGCAGGAATTGTTCCGCCAGCATCAGGATGAGATCGGCGTCGAGATGGTCGATTTCCAGCACATGGTCTATGTGCAGGAACGCGCCCAGTATCATCCCGAATCCGAGGTCTCGGCGGCTGAGACGGTGTTGACCATTTCCGGCACCGAGTTGCGCCGCCGCCTGCGCGAGGGGTTGGACATTCCCGAATGGTTCAGCTTTCCCGAGGTGGTCGAACAGCTGCGCCGCACCTCTCCGGCCCGCTCGCGGCAGGGCTTTACGGTGTTCTTCACCGGGCTGTCGGGGTCGGGAAAGTCGACCATCGCCAATGCGCTGCTGGTCAAGCTGATGGAACTGGGCGGGCGGCCGGTCACGCTGCTGGACGGTGATGTGGTGCGCAAGCACCTGTCGAGCGAGCTGGGCTTTTCCAAGGAACATCGCGACATCAACATCAAGCGCATCGGCTATGTCGCGTCCGAGATCACCAAGAATGGTGGCATCGCCATCTGCGCCCCGATCGCGCCCTATGCCGCCACCCGCCGCGCCGTGCGCGACATGATCGAGGATCACGGAGCCTTTATCGAGGTGCATGTGGCGACCTCGGTCGAGGAATGCGAAAGGCGGGACCGCAAGGGGCTGTATGCCTTGGCGCGGGCGGGCAAGATCGCGGAATTCACCGGGATCTCGGACCCTTACGAAGTGCCCGAAGCCCCGGAATTGCGCATCCAGACCGAAGGCTATGATGTCGATTACGCCGCCCAGCAGGTGCTGCTGAAGCTGGAACAGATGGGGCTGATCGGGGCTGATTAGGGTGCCGACGTTGACCGGGGCACGGGCTTCGCCTATCGCGGGGGAAAGAGCCAAAGGTGTGCAGATGACCGAACCCGTCCTGATCCTGACCATGAAATGGGGCACGATCTATGGCGCCGAGGATGTGAACCGCCTGTACCGGCAGGTGAAGCGTCATCTGGCCCGACCGCATCGCTTCATCTGCTTCACCGACGACGCCAAAGGCATCGATCCGGGGGTCGAGGCGCTGGCCTTGCCCGAACTGGGCCTGCCGCCGGGGCATGGCGATACCCGCTGGAGGAAGCTCGCGCTGTTCCGCCATGATCTGGGCGGCTTCACCGGGATGACGGCGCTGTTTCTGGATCTGGATCTGGTGGTTGTCGATGACCTGCAGCCCTTCTTCGACCTGCCGGGCGAGTTTTTCATCATCCGCGACGACGACCTGTTCCGCTCGAAGCCGCTGCGCAAGATCAACCCCGAACGCGACCGCTTCCTGAACTCGGTCGGCAATTCCTCGGTCTTCCGCTACGAAGTCGGGGCGCATCGCTATATTCTGGATACCTATCTGGACGATCCCAAGGCCGCGACCAGCAATTATGAGATCAGCCAACAGTTCCAATCCGCGCAACTGGCCGAGCAGGAGAACCTGCATTACTGGCCCCGCGGCTGGTGCGTCAGCTTCAAGAACGATTGCGTGCCGTGGAACGTGCTAAGCTATTTCAGCGATCCGACCCTGCCCGAAGGGGCCAAGATCGTGCTGTTCGCGGGCGCGCCCAAGATGGAGGACGTCTTTGCCGGGCGCGGCCATAAATGGTACCGCCGCATCGGCAAGATCGACTGGCTGCGCAAGGCCTGGCAGGGATGATCGCCGACGCGTTCCGGCGCTGGAAGCAATCCCGCCGCATTCGTGCCGCCGAGGCCGAGATCGCCGCCCGCCAGATCACGCCACGCCCGCATGGGCTGGGGGCGGAGCTGGTGGTCAGCCTGACCAGCTATCATGCGCGTTTCGCCAGCCTGCATCTGGTGCTGCAATCGCTGATGCGCCAGACGGTGCGCCCCGACCGGGTGATCCTGTGGCTTGATGAGGGCGATCAGCACCGCCTGACCCCGGAAATCCGTGCCTCGGGCGTCGAATGGCAGATTTGCCCGAACTGGCGCAGCTACAAGAAGATCGTGCCTGCGCTGCTGGAGGCACCGGGGGCCTATATCGTCACCGCCGATGACGATGTCTATTATCCCGCCGACTGGCTGGAAAAGCTGGTCGCTCATGCGGATGCGGGCGTCGTCTGCCATCGCGCGCATCGGGTGATGCTGGGGTCGGACGGCATGCCGCGCAGCTATGGCGACTGGCAAAGGAATATCGCCGCACCGGATGCATCCGCGCTGATCTTTCCGACCGGTGTTGGGGGCGTGCTCTATGCGCCGGGTGTGTTCCACCCAGATGTGACGAATGCGGCGCTGTTTCAGCAGCTCGCGCCCTCGGCCGATGATGTCTGGCTGTATTTCATGCACCGTCTGGCGGGATCGCAGCCCGCCAAGATCGGCGGGCGCTTCCGCATCACCGAATGGCCGGGCACGCAGGCGCAGAACCTGCGTGGCGGCAATCTGGTGGGCGATGGCAATGACCGGGCCGTGCAGGCGATGGTCGCCCGCTACGGTTTTCCCGGCTAGGTTTACTTCACCCCGATCATCACGTCCGAGGCCTTGATCACCGCCGAGGCCTTGCCGCCAACCTCCAGCCCCAGTTCGGCGGCGGATTCGTTGGTGATCGAGGCGGTGACGGTCTTGCCGCCGATATCCAGCTTGATGTGGCTGGTGACGGCGCCCTTGGTGATCTCGACGATGGTGCCGTCAAGGATATTGCGCGCGCTGATTTTCATGGGGTCCTCCGGGTACAACTTTGCGCAGTCTGGACGGGCGAATTGGTCGAAGCAAACGGATTTCCTCTGTTTTGTTCACGCAATTGTCAACGTCACGGGAACCGCTTTCCCCTGCTGTCGTTGTCACGCAGCAACGTCATCGTCTGGGGGATGAAAATGCCGACCAAGATCTTCGATGGAATTGTTTCTTGCCGCAGAATTTCGGCGCTGGGCGGGATTGTCGCCATCGCGCTGCTGGCGGGCTGCGCCTCGACCGAGGAAAAGACCGTCGCAAATCCTGACCACCTGACCGTGAACATCGCCGATGGCAACCTGACCGGCGTCTACAACCCGGCCAGCTTCAACGCCGAGACCGTCAAGCAGTCGCTGGGCCTGAATTGCAACGGGGGCAAGGTCGCGACCTATAGCGAGGCACCGGGAGATGACGGGCTTATGGCCTTTACCGCGACCTGCGACGGCGGGACCAAGCAGGCGACCGGGACCGTCACCTATCAGCGCAAGGCGACCACGCCTGCGACGCCGACCGAGGCGGCCTCGGCCGAAGTCGCTGCGGCTGCGGCGGCGACGGATCGGGCCGGGACCACGCCGATGACGCTGCTGGAAATGCGCCGCCCGGAAGGCGGTCGCTCGCTGCCGTAAAGCGAAACGCGCCGCCCTTCGGTCGGAAGGACGGCGCGCTATTGCTGGGGCGGGGGGTCAGTGGACGCTGACCGGCTCCAACTCATTCTGGCGGGCCAGCATGAAGGCCATGCTGCGGTCCTTGACCAGTGCCAGACGTTCCCCGTCGACGCCATGGACAGCGTAAAGCGCCTCGGCGCCCTCAACCTGTTCGCGCACCTCGTCGGGCAGGGAGGCCAGCTCGACACGGCGGATATAGACGGTGTTGCCCGAACTATCCGGGCCGAAATCGAATTTTTCGTTCATTGGCGATCCCCTTTCATTTGCGGCTGATCGGAATGCTTTGCACGATGCTGTCGGGAACCGAGCGGCGCAGGTCGATGTTCAGAAGGCCGTTTTCCAGACCCGCAGACATCACCTCGACCCCGTCGGCCAGCACGAAGCTGCGCTGGAAGGCACGGGCGGCGATGCCGCGATGCAGGAAGACGCGGCCCTCGTCGGGTTCGGCCTGTCGTCCGCGAATCACCAGCTGGCGATCTTCAAGCGTGATGGCCAGATCGTCGTCCGAAAACCCAGCCACGGCCAGAGTGATACGAAAGCCGTTCGGGCCCTGATGTTCGATATTATAGGGCGGATAGCCTTCGGCACCCTTGGCGGCACGCTCGGCCAGACGTTCAAGCTGATCGAATCCCAGCAGGAACGGATGAGCGGCCAGACTGATCTTGGTCATGTTCCCAAGCCCTTTGCATCAAAGCGACTGTCGGCCGGACCCCAGGATGGCGATCCGGCAAGCCTCAATATGTGGGTCGGGTTGCGGCTGTGCAAGGGCGGCCCGCTTGCCCATTAACACTGCGGTTGCGCTGGGTTATAACGGGCGCAGTCCAGCCCGAGGCCCGAAATGAACGCCCAGCACGAGATGTCCCACGAAGAAATCGCCCGCACGCGGCTGGCCGTGCTGAAGCGCGAGCATAGGGACCTGGACGAGGCGATTGCGGCGCTGTCGGATCAGGTGCTGACCCATTCGCTGACGCTCCAGCGGCTGAAAAAGCAGAAGCTGTCGCTGAAGGATCGGATCGCCCGGCTGGAAGATGAGCTGCTGCCCGACATCATCGCCTGACATCATCGTCTGATTGCATCCGGGCCGCGCCCGCATTAGGGCGTGGGAAACGCGCGCGAAAGGGGGCAAGCCTATGGAAAAACCCGTCGGAATCATCATGGGCAGCCAGTCCGACTGGCCCACCATGCGCGAGGCCGCGACCATTCTGGATGAGCTGGGGATTGGCTACGAGACCAAGATCGTCAGCGCCCACCGCACGCCGGACCGGCTGTGGGATTATGGCAAGACCGCCGTGTCGCGGGGCCTTCAGGTCATCATCGCGGGGGCGGGGGGCGCGGCCCATCTGCCCGGCATGATGGCGTCAAAGACCCGCGTGCCGGTGATCGGCGTGCCGGTCCAGACCAAGGCGCTGTCGGGCGTCGATTCGCTGTATTCGATCCTGCAGATGCCCAAGGGCTATCCGGTCGCCACCATGGCCATCGGCGCTGCCGGTGCCGCCAATGCCGGGCTGATGGCCGCGGGCATTCTGGCCATCAACGATCCCGAACTGGCCGCGCGTCTGGATGCGTGGCGCGAGGCGCTGTCGGCCTCGATCCCCGAGGAGCCGAAGGATGACTGAGCTGAAACCGGGTTCCACCATCGGCATTCTTGGCGGTGGGCAGTTGGGCCGGATGCTGTCCGTGGCCGCCAGCCGTCTGGGCTATCGCTGCCATGTCTATGAGCCGGGTGCCGCACCTGCCGCCGATGTCGCCCATGCCGTGACCAATGCCCCTTACGAGGATGAGGCCGCCCTGCGCGCCTTTGCCGAGTCGGTCGATGTCATCACGTATGAGTTTGAAAACGTGCCGACGGCGGCCTTGGACCTGCTGGAATCGATCCGTCCGATCCGTCCGAACCGCCGGACGCTGGCCGTGTCGCAGGACCGGCTGACGGAAAAGGATTTCCTGTCGGGAATCGGGCTGCGCACCGCGCCCTATCGCAATGTGGAAACCGAAGCCGACCTGCCCGCCGCGCTGCAGGATCTGGGCGTGCCCGCGATCCTGAAGACCCGGCGCATGGGCTATGACGGCAAGGGCCAGATCCGCTTCAAGGATCAGGACCAGCGGGAATGGACCGGCGCGCCTTCGGTTCTGGAAGGCTTTGTCGAGTTTTCCGCCGAGGTCAGCGTCATCGTCGCACGCGGCGCGGATGGTCAGGTCTCGGCCTTTGACCCCGGCCTGAACGTCCATCGCGAAGGCATCCTGCGCACCACGACCGTACCTTGCGGTCTGTCGCAATCGCTGCTGACCGATGCGGTGCTGATCGCCGCCCGCATCGTCAATGCGCTGGATTATATCGGCGTCATGGGGGTCGAGCTGTTCGTCACGCGCGAGGGGTTGATCGTCAACGAAATCGCGCCTCGGGTCCATAATTCGGGCCATTGGACGCAGGCGGGCTGCGCCGTCGACCAGTTCGAGCAGCATATCCGCGCCGTGGTCGGCCTGCCGCTGGGCGACGGTCAGCGCTATGCCGATGTCGAGATGGAGAACCTGATCGGCGACGACATGGACCGTCTGCCCGCGCTGCTGTCGCAGGCCCGCACGCAGGTGCATCTGTACGGCAAGGGTGAGGCCCGGCCCGGTCGCAAGATGGGCCATGTGAACCGCATCCTGTAACCGGGGGCGGGCATCTGGATTTTCTGGACGGCGCGGGGGAAACCTCGCGCCGTTTTTGCATCTGCACGGTGATTTTGCGCGACGATGCAGATGCAGCAAAACCGGGGCGGTAACCGAATTTTCGCTTTACACCCTCGTGGATTGGCAACACGATATCTGGTAGGCAGACCTTAGGGAAACGCCGGGTGTAGTTGCGGTCTCCAAAGGCTGGGGATTGGCCACTCTGGAAAGGCAGGGGGAAGATGGCGCAGGTAGACTTCATCCATAGTGACGAGATCCACCCGATCGACATCGTCGAATGTGTCGCCGCCCATCACGAATGGGATTTCGACCGGCTCGCCGAAGATCAGATCGCGATGTCCGTCGAGGGGTTGTGGCGCAATTATTCGGTGACGCTGGCTTGGTCGCCCCGCGAAGAAGTGCTGCGCCTGATCTGCACCTTCGACATGGACCCTCCGGTGGACAAGCTGCCCTCGCTTTATGAGGTGCTGAACCTGACCAATGATCAGGTCTGGGATGGCGGCTTCACCTTCTGGGGGCCGCAGAAGCTGATGGTCTGGCGCTACGGTCTGGTGCTGTCGGGTGATGCCATCGCGGCGCCTGAGCAGATCGACCAGATGATCCGCAACGCCATCGAATCCTGCGAGCGTTTCTATCCCTGCTTCCAGCTGGCCTGCTGGGGCGATGCCACGCCCGAAGCGGCTCTGGACATCGCCATGTCCGAGGCCTACGGACGGGCCTGAGAGCCGCCCCTGAAACCGGTTCGGGCGGCGAAGCAGGGGGAATGCAATGGATATCTCGGCGTTGAACGCCCGCGGGCTGGTGCTGATCGGTTGTGGCCGCATGGGCGGTGCGCTTCTGGACGGTTGGCTGAAGAACGGGCTGCTGGCCAGCGCAGTGCATGTGGTCGATCCCAATCCGCGTGCGGAACTGTCGGATCTGGGTATTTCAGTAAACGGTGAATTGCCGAAGTCGCCGGCGGTGCTGGTCATTGCCGTGAAGCCTCAGATGATGGCGGGCGTGCTGCCGCAACTGGCGGGTTTCGGGGCGGATACGCTGGTGCTGTCGGTGGCCGCGGGCGTGACCATTGCCGCCTATGAGGCCGCCTTCCCGCAATCGCCGATCGTGCGGTCCATGCCCAATACGCCCGCCGCGATCGCGCAGGGGATTTCCGCGATCATCGGCAATTCCCGCGCAGGTGAGGCCGAGATGGGTCTGGCCGAGGCGCTGCTGTCTGCCGTCGGTCGCGTCGTGCGGCTGGACTCCGAGGATCAGATGGATGCGGTGACGGCGCTGTCCGGCTCGGGCCCGGCCTATGTGTTCCACATGATCGAGGCGATGACGGCGGCGGGCGTGGCCGAAGGGCTGGCGCCGGAACTGTCGCTGGCCTTGGCGCGGGCGACTGTCGCCGGGGCCGGGGCCTTGGCCGTGTACGAGGATGCCGATCCGGCCGTATTGCGCGAAAACGTCACCTCTCCCGGCGGGACGACGGCGGCGGGCCTGCGCGAGTTGATGGACGGGGAAACCGGGCTGCCGCCCTTGATGCGGCGCACCATCGCGGCGGCTGCGGCGCGGGGACGGGAGTTGGGCAAATGAGCAAGGCAGCAAGCACCGAGATTGCATGGGATGATTTCGCCGCCGTGGACATCCGCACCGGGCGGATCATCCGCGCCGAGCCTTTCCCCGAGGCGAAGAAGCCCGCGATCAAGCTGTGGCTGGATTTCGGCCCCGAGATCGGCGAGCGCAAATCCTCGGCCCAGATCACCCGGCATTACGACCCCGAGACTCTGATCGGCAAGCAGGTGCTGGCGGTGGTGAATTTCCCGCCGCGCCAGATCGGGCCGTTCCGGTCCGAAGTGCTGGTGCTGGGCCTGCCCGACGAGACCGGCGAGGTCGTCCTGATCACGCCGGACAAGCCGGTGCCGATCGGGGGAAGGATGTATTGATGCGGCTTCTGGTGACGCGCCGCATGACCGATGCGGCGGAACGTGCGCTAAGCGAGCGTTTCGAGGTGGTGTTCCTTGACCGCGAGCAGGGGCTGACCCCGGATGAGGCCGGGCAAGCCATGCGCGATTTCGATGCGGTGATGCCCACCCTGGGCGACCGCTTTGCGGCCTCGGCCTTTGGTGCGGGCCTGCGCTGCAAGCTGATCGCGAATTTCGGCGCGGGCTACAATCATATCGACGTGGCCGCGGCGGCGGATGCCGGGATCGCGGTGTCGAACACCCCCGATGCGGTGACCGAGGCCACGGCAGATATTGCCCTGACCCTGATCCTGATGACCGCGCGGCGCGCGGGCGAGGGGGAACGTCTGCTGCGCCGGGGCGAATGGCGCGGCTGGCAGCCGACGCAATTGCTGGGCCGCCACGTGACCGGCGCGACGGTCGGCATCATCGGCATGGGCCGGATCGGCAAGGCCATCGCCCGGCGCTGCCATTTCGGCTTTGGCATGGAGGTGCTGTTCCACAACCGCTCGCTGGTCTCGGCGCTGGATTTTCCGGCCCGGCAGGTCGAGGGGCTGGACGAGCTGCTGCGCGGCAGCGATTTCGTGGTGATCGCCGTGCCGGGCGGGGCGGGCACCCGCCACCTGATCGGGGCGCGGGAACTGGCGCTGATGGGGCCGGGCGCGACCCTGATCAATATCGCGCGCGGCGATGTCGTCGATGAGGCGGCACTGGTTGCTGCGCTTCAGCGCGGCAGCATCGCGGGCGCGGGTCTGGACGTCTATGAGCGCGAACCGCAGGTCTCGCCTGAGCTTTGCGCGATGGAGAACGTGACCCTGCTGCCGCATCTGGGCACTGCCGCCGAGGAAGTGCGCACCGCCATGGCCATGCGGGCGCTGAACAATCTGGTCGCCCATGCCGAGGGGCGGCCCTTGCCCGACCGGGTCGGCTGATGCGACCCGCTGAGCGGGCCATGGCACTGATCCAAGCGGGGATCAACGCCGCCGATCCTGCCGAGGCCGTGCGCCGCGGCATGGCCGAGGTGCTGGCCGATCCGCCGGAGCAGGGCGGGCGCTGGCAGATCATCGCCTTGGGTAAGGCGGCGCGTGCGATGGCCAAGGCGGCCTTGCAGGCGCTGCCGGGGGGCGATGCGCTGGTCGTCACCAATGCGGGCAATGACGCCGCCCTGCCGGGCGCGCGGGTCATGCGGGCAGGCCATCCCCAGCCCGATGCCCAAGGCGCTGCCGCCGCCGATGAGGTCGAGCGGCTGTTGCAGTCAATGGGTCCGAATGAGCGGGTGCTGGCCCTGATCTCGGGTGGCGGCTCGGCCATGCTGCCCGCGCCCGCTGAGGGGATGACCTTGGCCGACAAGCAGGCGGTCAATGCGCTGCTGCTGGCCTCGGGCGCGGATATTGCGCAGGTGAACCTGATCCGTCAGGGCCTGTCACGGCTAAAGGGCGGCGGCTGGCTGCGGCTGTCGGCGGCACCAGTGGTGGCGCTGATCCTGTCGGATGTGCCGGGGGATGACCTGCGGGTGATCGCCTCGGGTCCGACGGTCGCGCCGGTCGGCACGCGGGCCGATGCGGTGGCCCTGGCCAAGCGGCTGGGCATCTGGGACCGGATGCCGGAGGCTGCGCGGGTGGCCCTGTCGCGCCCGGACGATCCGCGCCCGTTGCTGCAGGCGCGCAATATCCTCGTCGGGTCAAATGCGATTTCCGTGGCGGCGATGGTGACGGCGGGGGCCGATGCGGCAGCGCTTCCGCTGGAGGGCGACGTGCAGGATTGCGCGCAAGCCATCTGGGCACTGGCCCGCGACCTTGCCCCCGGTCAGGCGCTGGCATTCGGTGGTGAAACCACGGTGCGGCTGGTCGGTGATGGCATGGGCGGGCGCAATCAGGAACTGGCCCTGCGCCTTGCCCTGCTGGCCGAGGGCGATCCCGTGCCCTTCGACTGGGCCTTTGCCTCGGTCGGCAGCGACGGGCGCGACGGGCCGGGTGAGGCAGCGGGCGGGCTGGTCGGACCGGATACGGTGGCGAAGGTCCGCACGGCGGGTGTCGATCCGGTTGCGGCGCTTTCCCGCAACGATTCGACCCCCGCATTGCTGGCGGGTGATGCGCTGGTGGTCACCGGGGCGACCGGCACCAATGTCGCCGATCTGGCGGTGCTGGTCCGGGCCTAGCGCCTATTCGGCGGCGATGGCCGGGCCTTCGCTGCCCGGCACGATCCCGGCATCGGCAAAGCGTTGCCTCGCCTCGCCCGAGAGATAGGCAAGGCGACCGGCGCAGATCGTCGCCTCGACCCGGCATGACCGGCGCGAGACCACGGCGACATCCGCGCGGCAGCCGTGATCCAACCGCCCACGGTCGGCCAGCCGCATGATCTCGGCGGGGCGCGAGGAGAGCATGGCCCAGATGCGCGGCAACTCGGCCAGATCCGGCCCGGCCAGCGACAGGGCCAGCGGCACCAGCCGGTCCGGTGCGCCGTCCGAGACGATCACATCGCCCAAGCCCCCGCGCAGCAGGTCGCGCAATCGATCCTCATCGGCGGCGGAAAGCAGCACCGGATCGCCCATGGCGCGGGCGGCGGCGGCGGCGGAATGGGCGGCGGGGCAGGCGGCCAGCCCAGCCCCGATCATGGAATGGGTCTCTCGCATGGCGCCGCCGGTATCGCCGACGCTGCCATAGCGCAGGGCCATGTCGTCAAAGGCTTCTGCCAACCGGCACAGGTGGCGCGGCACCTCGCGCCGCCGCCCGGCGGCATCGTCCAGCATCCGCGACAGATCGGCATGGTCCATGCCCAGCCGCAGCGCCTCATGCGCATAGGTCGGGGCGTCGTGCTGGCGCAGGTCCTGCAATCGGGCAAAGCTGCTTTCGAACCAGGCCAGCTCCACCTTCAGGGTCCGGCACAGCTCGATCAGTTCCGCGGTGCTGTCGGTGCGGTGGCTTTCGATGCTGATCGCCGGATGCAGGTCGGGCAGTCCCGGCCCGATGGCGTCGCGCAGTGTCGCCTGATCCCGCCACGGCGCGTCATGCCCGGCCTGCCAGGACCAGCCGGGGGTCAGCCATGCGGTGGTGATGCCCGCGCTGACGGCGCGGCGGGCGGTCTCGGCCCGGACGGGCTGCGGTCGCAGAAGCAGGTCGATGATCCCCGGCAGGATCAGGTAGCCATCCAGATCGACCGCCGGCAACGGACCCTTGCTGATCCTGCCCCGCGCGATCGCGACCGAGCGCTGCCGCAACTCGCCATCGCGCAGGATGGTCGCACCGACAAGGCGTAGAGAAGGCAGAAGCGGCATGGCATGTCCCGGCCAGTTGGTCCTGCAAATCATGCCCTTTGGTTGTGAAATCCGCGTGACATGCGACTATCCGCGCAGCGGAAACTCGCGGATCATGCGCATCCGGCCGTCGCCTTCCTCGGCCAGCAGCGCCACCGAATGCACCGGCATCGGCTGTGCGATCAGCGGCGCAAAGGTCGGGGCCAGCGCGTCCCGCAGCGCCTCGGCCTCGGGTTTGGGCAGGCCGTTCGACAGGGTCAGGTGGTAGTTGAACTGGTCCAGAACAAAGGGATATCCCCAATGGTCCAGATGCGCGCGGGCGCGTTCCGGCAGCAGCTCGGGCTGCCTGCGGGCATATTCCGCCGGGGTAAGGGGCGCGCGCAGATCGTCCAGACGGGTGACCAGCGCCTGCTCCAGCGCCTGCAGGGCGGGGGTCTGGACGCACGGGCGCAGCATCACGAAGCCCCAGTCGCAGCGCAGCTCCAGTTCCAGCGCAAAGGGCGCAAGCTGATCGCAGACCAGCGCGGTGCGCCGGGCCAGATCTTGGACGTCATGGCCTTCGCGCAGGCGGAACGGAGCCTTCAGCGTCGCGTGAAATCCATAGCGCATCGGAACCGAGGTCAGCGCCTCGGCATCACCCGCCACTTCGACGACATCGGGCCGCGGCGGTGCCATCCCCTGACGCGCGTCCCAGCCCAGCCAGGCGCTTCCCAGATCGCCCAGGGGGCCGTCGGGCAGGTGATAGATCGCAAATCGGGCATGGCTCATCGGGGTTTTTCCTGCGCGGGCTCAGATACGGGACGGGGTTGATCGCTTTCGCCGGCAAGCTTATGGCTGCAAGGGCATGTCCACAATCGAGGACGCCGTATGAAATCCACGATCCGCTACATGACCTGGCCCTTCGTCGTGACGGCCATCGGACTGGCGCTTGCTGCATTGATCGGCTGGCAATATTCGGGCACCGGGACGGGAACGCTGTCCTTCTTCCTGATCGCGGCGGTGCTGGCGGTGCTGGAAATCTCGCTCAGCTTCGACAATGCGATCGTCAACGCCAACAAGCTCAAGCAGATGACGCCGAAATGGCAGCGCCGGTTCCTGACTTGGGGCATCATCATAGCGGTCTTTGGGATGCGGGTGATCTTTCCGCTGCTGGTCGTGGTCATCGCCGCCCGGCTGAACCCGTTCGAGGCGGTGCGCCTTGCCGCCACCCAGCCCGCCGAATATGCCCGCATCATCCACGAGGCGCATCTGCCCATCGCGGGCTTCGGCGGTGCCTTCCTGATGCTGGTGGCGCTGAACTACTTCTTTGACCAAAGCAAGGATGTGGACTGGATCGCCGGGGTGGAAGCCGGCCTGCGCAAGATCGGTGAGATCCGCGGCATGGAGGTCGGCCTCGTCCTCGTCTCGATGATGGTGGTTCTGCATTTCCTGCCGGCGGAAAAGGAACATACCTTCGTCATCGCGGCCATCTGGGGCGTCATCACCTATCTGCTGGTCGATGCGCTGGGGCATATCCTTGACCGTTGGGGTGGCGGCTCGATCGGCACGGGCGACATGGCGCGCGGCGGCTTCGGCGCCTTCCTCTATCTTGAAGTGCTCGATGCCTCATTCAGCTTCGACGGGGTGATCGGGGCCTTTGCCCTGACCCAGAACCTGTTCCTGATCGCCATCGGTCTGGGGATCGGGGCGATGTATGTGCGCTCGATGACGGTGATGCTGGTCGAAAAGGGCACGCTGGCCCAGTTCCGCTACCTTGAACACGGGGCCTTCTGGTCGATCTTCGTGCTGTCGATCATCATGTTCGTCCAGACCCTGCGCCAGATCCCGGAACTCATCACCGGGCTGCTGGGGGCCTGCTTCATCGCGGTGGCCTTCGTGAACTCGCTGTCCTGGCGCCGCCGCCATCCCGACCGCTTCGAGGCCGAGGGCGAAGCCCGGACCGAATGACCAAGGCGCGGCCCTTTCGCGCCGCGCCTTCTCGGTTTCTTCGTTTCTCAAATACCCAGTCAGCAAGGGCCGCCACCGTCGCGGCGGCCCCGATCCGGTCAGGCCCGTGTCAGGGGCTGGGTGGCCGCTTCCAGCCAGCCCAGCACCTCGGGTGCAACCAGCGGCCCGATCAGCTCGCGCACCTGTGCGTGATAGGCGTCCAGCCAGTCGATCTCGGCGGGTGACATCAGTGCCACGTCGATCATCCGCCGGTCGATCGGGCAGAAGGTCAGCGTCTCGAAGCCCAGCATGTCGCGCCCGTCCGGGCTCTCGGCCGGTTCGACCACGATCAGGTTCTCGATGCGGATGCCGTATTCGCCCTCGCGGTAATAGCCGGGCTCGTTCGACAGGATCATGCCGGGCCGCAGCGGAATGTCCGACACGCGAGAGATCCTGACCGGTCCCTCATGCACGGACAGGCCCGCACCGACGCCATGGCCGGTGCCGTGGTCGTAATCCATGCCCTCGGCCCAAAGCGGCGCGCGTGCCAGCGCGTCGATATGCGCACCGGCCAGCCCACGCGGGAAGCGCGCACGGGAAATCGCGATCATGCCTTGCAGCACGCGGGTATAGGGACGGCGGATCGCCGGGTCGAAATCGCCCATCGGCAGCGTGCGGGTGATGTCGGTCGTGCCGTCATTATACTGCCCGCCCGAATCGATCAGCACGACCTCTCCGGGAAGGATGCGGCGGTTGCTGTCCTCGCTCACATGGTAGTGGTTGATCGCGCCATTCGGCCCCGAGCCAAGGATGGTGTCGAAGCTGATATCGATGATGCCGCGCGGCATCCGCAATGCCTCAAGCTTGCGGCAGACGTCGATCTCGGTCAGCGGGTCGCTGTCCAGCGTCGCGGCGCGCCCGTCCAGCCAGCACAGCAGCTCGGCCACGGCGGCACCGTCGCGCAGATGGGCGGCGCGCATGCCCGCGATCTCGGCGTCGTTCTTGCAGGCCTTGGGCAGGATCACCGGATCGGCGGCCTCAAGGATGTCGGTCCCCATGCTCTCGATCAGGCGGAAGACCTGATCGGGTGCGCTGCCCGGATCGACGATGACCGGCCCGCCGATATTGGTCAGCGCCGGCGTCAGCGAGACCAGCGGCAGCACCGTCACCTCATTGCCAAGCGCGGCACGGATTTCCGAGGGGAACTTGGCCGGATCGGTAAAGATCGCGACATGCCCGTCATCCTCGATGATGGCAAAAGACAGCACCACTGGGTTCTTGGGCACATCCGCGCCACGGACGTTCAGCAGCCACGAGATCGAGTCGGGCAGGGTCAGCACAGCGGCCTGCGCCTTGACCTCGCGCAGATGGGCGCTGATCCGTTCGCGCTTCGCCGCGGCCGTTTCGCCGGCAATGTCGTCGGGCCACAGCCGCACCACACCGACCGGAGGCGCAGGCTGATCCTTCCAGATCGCGTCAAGCGGGTTCGTCTCCAGCGGATGCAGCGCGATGCCCGAGCCAGCCAGCCCCTTTTCGATCTCGCGGATCTCGCGGCGGCTTTGCAACCAGGGATCATAGCCGATGCGGCCACCCTCGGGCAGGGCCTCGCGCAGCCATTGCGCCGCCTTGATCTCGGGCCAGTGGACGGGGGTGAAATGCGCCAGATCGATCTCGGACTTGACCTGCACGCGGTAGCGCCCGTCGATGAAGACGCCCGCCTTTTCGGGCGTGACGATGGCGAAACCGGCACTGCCGGTAAAGCCGGTCAGCCAGCCAAGACGTGCGTCATGCGCGCTGACATATTCGCTTTGATGCGCGTCCGTGCGCGGAACAATGAAACCATCAAGCCCGCGCGCGGCCAGCTCGGCCCGCAGGGCGGCCAGTCGCGGCACATGCTGTGCGGGATTGGAATGGCTTTCGAAACTCTGGAACATGGGCACCTCTTGTTCTTGTTCTCAGGTGGTTTTCACCGGCAGCCGCAGTTTCGATGCGGCACCGGGAAGAGTATCGGCAAGGCCAAGCGCCACGGCCTCGGCGCTGCGGCGATGGTGGAAATCGGCGGCGACCCTTGCGCGCGAGGTATGGGCCAGTTCCAGCGCATGGGCGGGATCGCCCAACAGGTCCGCAATCGCGTCGGCCATCAGGTCGGGGCGTTCGGGCGGGACCAGCACCGCATCGCGCCCCGAGGTGATCAATTCGTGATTGCCGCCGACATCGGTGACGACAACCGGCATTTCCATCGCCATCGCCTCCATGATCGCGACGGAAATTCCCTCGTTCAGGCTGGCCAAGGCAAAAACATGGGCATTTTCCAGCCCCTCGCGCACCCGGTCCTCGCTGACCGCGCCCAGCAGGGTGACGGATTCGGCCAGCCCCTTGGCGTCGATCAGGGCCTGCAACTCACGGCGATAGCCGCTGCCGCCCTGTTCGTCCTCGCCCGCGATTTCCAGCTTTGCGTCGATGCCACGGGCATGCAGCAGGGCCACTGTCTCGATCAGCCGGTCATGGCCCTTGACCGCATTCAGGCGACCGCAACTGAAGATGCGCAGCGCCTGACCCGGGGCGGGGGGCTGCCAGGGCGCGCTGCGGCGGATCTGCGACAGATCCACGCCCATCGGCGCGACCCGGATCACCGGCGGAAAGTCGTCCCCGATCTCGCGGCGGGCGACGCCTTCCAGAAGTCTTGAGATGATGGTGGCGAAGCGTGCATGCCGCCATTTCTGGCGCTGGTTCGGGCCATAGCCGTCCAGCGTCGGGCCATGCAGGGTCAGGCTGTAGCTGGGGCCGCCCAGACGTTCGGCCAGCATGGCGACATTGGCGCTGTCGGCGCAGGAATGGACATGAATATGGTCCCAGCCCTGATCGCGCGCCATGCGCTTCAACCGTGCGCCCATCGCCAGCAGGCCCAGCATCCGCAAGCGCTGCTTCGCGCCGCCCTTGGTCTCGGCGCTCAGCGCCGCGCCGATCCCGCGGGCCAGCCCGGCGGGATTGCGCAGTGCCTCAAATCCCGCGCCCAGCATGTCGCGCGGCGGCAGCGGCGTCAGGTAAAGCGTCTCGCGCTGTGCGCCCGCCGCCCAGGAATGCGAGGCGATGGCGCGCGGCGGCGGTCGGGTCGAAATCAGCTCGGCCTGAACGCCAAGCTCGGCCAGCGCCTGCCGCTCTCGCCACAGGAAGATATGGGTCTGGCCCGGAAATTCGGGAATGAAGAAACCAATTCGCAGCAAATCATGCCTCCACCGGCCCGGAATGCGCCGCCCGCCAGCCTTGGTCGCATGAGGCGCGCGCGCAAATCAAGCCGGTCGCGGCACGCCCTCAGGCGCGACGCGCGGCGCTCATGCCAAGGACGCGGGCGCGCTTGCGCGGATCGGCCTCGAACAAAGCGGCCAGTTGCTCGGTGATCGCGCCCGCCAGTTGCTCGGCATCGGTGATGGTGACGGCGCGCTGGTAATAGCGGGTCACGTCATGGCCGATGCCGATGGCCAGCAGTTCGACCTGACGGCGCTTCTCGATCATGGCGATCACGTCGCGCAGGTGCTTTTCCAGATAGTTGGCCGGGTTCACCGACAGCGTGCTGTCATCGACCGGCGCCCCATCCGAGATCACCATCAGGATGCGCCGGGCCTCGGGGCGGCGGGCCAGACGCCGATGCGCCCATTCCAGCGCCTCGCCGTCGATGTTTTCCTTGAGCAGACCTTCCTTCATCATCAGCCCAAGGTTCGGGCGCACCCGCCGCCACGGCGCGTCGGCGGATTTGTAGATGATGTGGCGCAGATCGTTCAGCCGCCCCGGATGGGCCGGGCGGCCATTGCTCAGCCATTGCTCGCGGCTTTGGCCGCCCTTCCACGCGCGGGTGGTGAAGCCAAGGATTTCCACCTTGACCTGCGACCGCTCCAGCGTGCGGGCCAGCACATCGGCACAGATCGCGGCAATGCTGATCGGGCGACCGCGCATCGAGCCGGAATTGTCCAGAAGCAGCGTCACCACGGTATCGCGGAATTCGGTGTCCTTCTCGACCTTGAAGGACAGCGGCATGGTCGGGTTGGCGACGACGCGGGCAAGGCGGCCAGCATCCAGCACGCCCTCTTCCTTGTCGAACTCCCAGCTGCGGCTTTGCTGGGCCTGAAGCCGACGCTGCAGCTTGTTGGCAAGGCGGCTGACAGCCCCGCGCAGGGGCTCCAGCTGCTTGTCCAGATAGGCGCGCAGCCGTTCCAGTTCCTGCGGGTCGGCCAGATCCTCGGCGCGGATTTCCTCATCGAATTCCTGCGCATAGACGCGGTATTCGGGATTGGCGTCGCTGACCGGAGGCGGCAGGTCGGGCGGGCTGTCGGCCTCGGTCATCTCGGCCTCATCGGCCATTTCCTCGTCGGACTGGTCGTCCATGCTGACCTGAGCCTGACGTTCGTCCTGCTGCTGTTCCTGACTGCGTTCGGGGCTGGCCTCGGCCTCATCATCCTCGGACTGGTCGCGCGACTGGTTGTCGCCCGATTCCTCGTCCTGTTCGGCATTGTCCTCGGCTTCGTCCTCTTGCGGCTCGTCGGGGTCCTCGCCCAACTGGTCGCCATAGCCCAGATCGGCGATGACCTTGCGCGCCAGCCGCGCGAAACCGGCCTGATCGGCAAGGGCGGCGGACAGGTCCTGCAAGTCGCCACCGGCCTGTTGTTCGACAAAGGGCCGCCACAGGTCGGCGACATGCTGGGCCGAGGCGGGCAGGGGACGTCCGGTCGCCAACTGGCGCAGGATATAGCCCGCCGCGACCGACAAGGGCGCATCCGCGGGGGATTTGATCTGGCCATAGCCCTTGCGGTCGGCTTCCTGACCCAGCTTGGCGTCGATATTCGACAAGGCGCCGGGCATGTCGCGGGCACCAAGCGCCTCGCAGCGGGCGGTTTCCATGGCCTCATACAGATCGCGGGCCATGGGACCAGCGGGCACGTATTTCGCGTGGGTCGCCGGGTTGTGGTGGCGCAGCTTCATCGCCAGAGCATCCGCCGTGCCCCGCGCCAGCAGCACCTCGTCGCGGGTCAGGCGACGGCTGACCTGCGGCAGGCGCATGGTGTCGCCCGACACGCCCGAAGGATCGGCGCTGAAGGTGACGTTCAGCTCATGCTCTTCGGCCAAGGCGCGGGTCGCCTCGGTCAGAGCCTTCTTGAACGGATCGGCGGGGTTGTCGGATTTTTTCATGTCGTCCCACCAAAAGTGTGCAGACTGTTCGTGAAGAGGCGGGCGGACCCGCCTCTGATCTCGCGTAAGGGGATCAGCCCGCCTTGACCGCTGCGCTTTCCGGCAGTTCCTCGTCGAACAGGCGCTGGTAGAACTCGGCCACGGTCTGGCGTTCGAGTTCGTCGCATTTGTTCAGGAAGGTCAGGCGGAAGGCATAGCCGACATTGTCGCCAAAGATGCGGGCGTTCTGGGCCCACGAAATCACCGTGCGCGGCGACATCACCGTGGACAGATCGCCCTGCATGAAGGCGGTACGGGTCAGGTCGGCCAGCGTCACCATCTGGCTGACGACCTTGCGGCCCTTGTCGGTGTTATAGGCCGGGTTCTTGGCCAGCACGATCGCGGCTTCGGCGTCATGCGACAGGTAGTTCAGCGTCGAGACCAGCGACCAGCGGTCCATCTGGCCTTGGTTGATCTGCTGGGTGCCGTGGTACAGACCGGTCGTATCGCCCAGACCCACGGTGTTCGCGGTGGCGAACAGGCGGAAATAGGGGTTCGGCGTGATGACCTCGTTTTGGTCCAGCAGGGTCAGCTTGCCGTCGGCCTCCAGCACGCGCTGGATCACGAACATCACGTCGGCGCGGCCGGCATCGTATTCGTCGAAGACGATGGCGGTCGGGTTGCGCAGCGCCCAAGGCAGGATGCCTTCATGGAACACGGTCACCTGCTTGCCATCGACCAGCTTGATCGCGTCCTTGCCGATCAGGTCGATCCGGCTGACATGGCTGTCAAGGTTGACGCGGACGCAGGGCCAGTTCAGGCGCGCGGCGACTTGTTCGATATGCGTCGATTTCCCGGTGCCGTGATAGCCTTGGATCATGACGCGGCGGTTATAGGCAAAGCCCGCCAGAATCGCCATGGTGGTGTCGGGATCGAACTTGTAGGTCGGGTCGATCTCGGGGACGCGGCCTGTTCGTTCGGCAAAGCCCTTGACCTTCATGTCGCTGTCGAGGCCGAACACCTCGCGCAGGTCGATTTCTTCGGTGGGTTTCGCGTTCACGTCCAGCATCGGTCAGGCCCTTTTGTCGCAACGGGGACTTGATCGCGCATTCGGCGGTGACGTGCAAGCTCTCGCGCATGGGCGGATCTTCGCCCAGTGGCTTCGTTGACGCAGGCCGGGCAGGTTCCTAAGTTCGCCGCAGCCGGCAATGAAAGGACGTGACCGCCTTGACGGAGCAGCAACGATCCGCACTTCAGGACCTTCTCGGGCGCGTGGCGCAGGGCGACAAGACCGCCTTCGGTGCGCTGTACGATTCCACCTCGGCGCGGCTGCATGCGCTGTGCCTGTCGCTGCTGAAGGACCGCCCCGAGGCCGAGGATGTGTTGCAGCGCGTCTATGTCTCGGTCTGGCGTGAGGCCGGGCAGGGCGCGGCCAAGGGTCCGGTCATGGAATGGCTGGTGACGATGACGCGGGACATGGCGCTGGAGCGGCTGCGGAACCGCGCAGCCCGTGGCCAGATGCGGGCCAATCATCGCCCCGAGATTGCCGCCGTCCACGTCCCGGAACGCAAGGCCACCGCGCCCTGTCTGGCTAAACTGGACGCCGAGCAGGCCGATGCCCTGCGGATGATCTATTTCGAGGGGCTGAGCTATGCCGATCTGGCCTCGGCCATGTCGGTCAGCGTCGAGGAATTGCGGGACTGGCTGCGGCCGGGACTGCTGAACCTGCGCGGGGAGACCGCCGCATGAGCGACGAAAAACCTCCGCTATCGCCCGAGGAACAGGACGAGCTACTGGCCGCGGAACTGGCCCTTGGCCTGATCGAGGGCGATGAGGCGCAAGCGCTGATGGCCCGGCTGGCTACGGATGCGGGCTTTGCCGAGCGTCTGCGCGACTGGCAGAGCCGCACCGCCGGCATTGCCGAGGAACTGACCCCGGTCATGCCTCCGGCCCGCGCCCGTCAGCGCATTCGCGAGGAACTGGGCCTTGCCACCGCACCGCTTAGCGAAACCCTCGACAGCCGCATCCATTGGTGGCAGCGGCCCGGGGCGCTGCTGGCGGTTCTGGTCGCAGTCATCGCCATTCTGGCCGCGATCTGGCTGCTGTAGCGGCTTTCTGCGGCGGGGCGGGTGAACCCGACTTGCGGCAGCGGCGTTCGTGACCCAGAACTGCGCGTCAAAAGGGATCACGGACCCGTGACCCGATCAGGAAGAATGAGGGACATATGACCGGATTGCTGGCGCTGCTGGATGACGTGGCGGGGATTGCCAAGATCGCGGCCGCCTCGGTCGATGATGTGGCGGGGCAGGCGGTCAAGGCCGGGGCCAAGGCTGCGGGCGCGGTGATCGACGATGCGGCGGTGACGCCGAAATATGTCCACGGTTTCGATGCCCGGCGCGAACTGCCGATCGTCATGAAGATCGCGCGAGGGTCACTGTTCAACAAGCTGGTGATCCTCTTGCCGGTGGCGCTGCTGCTGTCGGCCTTTGCGCCATGGCTGATCTCGCCTTTGCTGATGCTGGGCGGAGCCTATCTGTGCTTCGAGGGCGCCGAAAAGGTCCTGCATGCGCTGTCCCATCATCAGGTCAATGAGCCGCATCTGAAGGCCACGCCCGATGGCGCAGGCCTTGAGGAGGAGCGCGTCAAGGGCGCGATCAAGACCGATTTCATCCTGTCGGCGGAAATCATGACCATCGCGCTGGCCGCGATCCCCGATGGCGACCCGATCTGGAAAGAGGCGCTGATTCTGGCCATCGTCGCCGTCGGCATCACCGTCGCCGTTTACGGCTTTGTCGCGCTGATCGTGAAGGCCGACGATTTCGGCCTGCATCTGCATGAACGCGGCGGAGTGCTGGCGCCCTTGGGGCGTGGCATCGTGCGTGTCATGCCGGGCTTCATGAAGGTTCTGACCGTCGTCGGCACTGCCGCGATGATCTGGGTCGGTGGTCAGATCGTCGTCCACGGCCTGCACGAACTGGGCCAGCATCAGCCCTATGAATGGGTCCATCACATGTCCGAGGCCGCGGCCCATGCTTTGCCTGCCGCGCCGGGTCTGGCCGCTTGGGCGACCACGGCATTTTTCGACGGCATCTTTGGGCTGGTTCTGGGCTTCATCGTGATTCCGGTGGCGAGCTACCTGATCTCTCCGGCGATCGGGGCGGTGAAGGGGCTGTTCGGGGCCAACGCCTAACCGTGCTGCTCGGCGGCGACCGCGCCAAGCGCCGCATTCAGCGCCCGCAGGGCATCGACGTGATAGACCGCGCCAAGGATCTCGGGGTCGGGGCCTTCGCCCCGGACCACCGGGCAGAAGGCCGCGCCCGAGTCGTCGAACTGGCGCAGGGCCTGTCCCAGCGTCATCTGATCCGACATCGCCTGCCCTGCCACCACCATGTTGCGCAGCAGGTCGGGCGAGGGGGTCTCTTTGCCGCCCAAGGGCCGCATCACCGCCGTCACCCGCATCTTGCGCGGCAACCAGACCTGCGGCCCCTCGGCGATATGTACCCCGCGCCGCTTCAGCTGGGTCAGGAAGAACGACCGGTCCACCATGCGCGAGGCCAGCGCCGAGGACAGCGATACCGAGGTCATCACCGCGATTCCGGTCTGCCAGTCCCCGGTCATCTCGAAGACGATCATCGCGGTCGAGATCGGCGCGCCCAGCACCGCCGCGCCGACCGCGCCCATGCCCGCCAGCGCATATAGCGTCTCATTCCCCGAGTAATGCGGAAAGATCCCGGTGGCGAGGATGCCAAAGGCCAGTCCCGTCAGTGCCCCCATCACCAGCGCCGGTGAAAACACCCCGCCGCCCATGCGCCCGCCCAAGGTGATCGCCACGGCCAGCGCCTTGACCACGGCAAAGATGATGGCGGTCCAGACATCCAGCCTGCCGGTCAGCGCCGCGGATGTCGCCTCGTAGCCGACGCCGATGATATGGGGATAGGGGATGGCGATCAGGCCCAAAAGCAGCCCGGCGATGGTCGGGCGCAGCCAGCGCGGCCAGCCGGTGTGGGCCATGACGCGATTTGCGATGATCTCGGCGCGAAAGATCGCAGCCATCAGCCCCGCCGCGACCAAGGCGCAGATCAGGCCAAGGATCATGAAGGCGGGCAGTTCGACGTAAAATCCAAGGCCCCCGGCCTCGGGCAGATGGAATTCGGTCACGCCGCCATAGCGCAGGCGATTGATGACCGTCCCCGCCACCGCGGAAATCGCGATCGGGGCAAAGGCGCGGATGGCGAAATTGCGCAGCACCACCTCATGCGCGAACAGCGCCCCGGCGATGGGCGCGTTGAAGCTGGCCGCGACCGCACCGGCGACGGCGCAGCCTAGCAGCTCGCGCCCGGTGACCGGGCTGGCCTTGATCCGGTCGGCCACCAGTGTCGAGATGACGCCCGCCAGATGCACCACCGGCCCCTCACGCCCCGATGACCCGCCGGTGCCCAGCGTGATGACCGAGGCCGCGGCCGAGGCCAGCCCCTCGCGGATCTCGACCCTTCCGCCTTGCAGCGCCGCGCCCTCGATCACGTCGGCCACGGTGCGGACCCGTCCGTCCGGGGTGTAGCGGTCAAGGATCAGGCCGACCACCAGCCCGCCCACGACCGGCACGACCATCACCCACCACCACGGCAGATGCCCCGCGACCGAGGCCATGGTCAGGTCATCCGTGCCATAGACCAGCCGCTGAAGCGCCCCGATCGCCAGCCGGAAGGTCAGCGCCGCCAGCCCGGCGCAGATGCCGATCAGCAGCGCGATCACCCAGAATTCGACCTGACCCGGCCCGCGCGTGACCAGCACCTGCCAGCCACGCGTCAGATGTTGGCGCAGATGCCGCAGGCCTTGCCGACCCCAGCCCTTCGGTTGATCCTTGGCGTCGTGCTTCATCATCCCCGACCCTGATCTTGCCGAATGGAAACACGGGCCGCGGGCCCCGGTCCATTGTCGTGGCGACATTTTCCGGCCTCGCTTGCCCTTTGCGCAACAGCGCGATTAATTCGGCCCGACCGTAGGAGGACACCCATGCAGATCGATATTCAGGCCGCCGAGTCACTGAGCCAGCTTCTGGGCGCGCGCTTTTCCCAATCGCAAGCCGACCGCGAGTTGCATGGCGCATCCGAGACGTTTCACCGCGCGCCGCCGCCCGATGCGGTGGTCTGGCCGATCTCGACCGAGGAAGTCTCGGCGATCATGCGCATCTGCCACGAACACCGCGTACCGGTGATCGGCTGGGGCACGGGCACCTCGCTTGAGGGGCATGCTTTGGCGACCCAAGGCGGCATCGTCATGGACCTGATGAAGATGGACCGCGTGCTGGAGGTGCGGGCGGGCGATCTGCAGGCCTCCGTTCAGCCCGGCGTCACCCGCGAGGCACTGAATACCGAATTGCGCGCGACCGGCCTGTTCTTCCCGGTCGATCCGGGCGCGAACGCGAGCCTTGGCGGCATGGCCGCGACGCGGGCCAGCGGCACGGCGGCGGTGCGCTACGGCACCATGCGCGACAACGTGCTGGCGCTGGAAGTGGTCCTGGCCGATGGCACGGTGATCCGCACCGGCACGCGGGCGGCGAAATCCAGTGCGGGCTATGACCTGACCGCGCTGTTCGTCGGCAGCGAGGGCACGCTTGGCATCATTACCGAACTGACCCTGCGCCTGCATGGCCAGCCCGAGGAGGTCGCGAGCGCCGTCTGCGCCTTTGCCACGCTGGAGGAAGCCGTCGAATGCGTGACCGCGACGATCCAGTCGGGCATCCCGATGGCGCGGATCGAGTTCGTCGATGGCGATGCGGCGCGGGCCTTCAACCAGTTTTCCGGCGGTCATCTGCGCGATCAGCCGCATCTGATGGTGGAATTCCACGGCTCGCCGGCCTCGGTGCAGGACGATGCCCGGAAATTTGGTGAGCTTGCCGCCGATTTCGGCGGGCAGGGTTTCGACTGGGCGACGACGCCCGAGGACCGCGCCGCCCTGTGGAAAATGCGCCACGGTGCCTATCGCGCCTGTCTTGCGCTGCGCCCCGGCGCGACGGCAGTAGTGACTGATGTCTGCGTGCCGATGTCCTATCTGGCCGAGGCCGTGGCCGCCGCCGCTGCCGACATCAAGGCCGAAGGTTTGATCGGTCCGATGGTCGGCCATGTCGGTGACGGCAATTTCCACTCGCAATTGCTGGTGATGCCGGGGGATGAGGCGGAACTGGCCGCCGCCAAGCGTGTCGCCACCCGCATGGCCGAACGCGCCATCGCGGTCGGCGGCACCATCACCGGCGAGCATGGCGTGGGCATCGGCAAGCGCCCCCTGATGCGCGCCCAGCATGGCGAGGCGATCGGGGCCATGGCCGCGATCAAGGCGGCGCTTGATCCGCTGAACATCATGAACCCCGGCAAGCTGATCCCTGATGCAAATTGACCTAAATTCAACCCTGACGTTTTCGTGACTGTCACGCCATCGTGACAGAAACCTGCACCTTTGCGATAAAGGCCCGAAGCGCCGGACACACGGGCATGGGCAAGGGGCAGTCATGAAACTTCTGGGCAGAATACTGGGCATCTTATTGGTCGTCTCATTGGCGGCCTGTGGCGGCGGTGGGCGGCGGGCGCCGCATGCCGTCGTCTCGGGCGCGGGGGCGGGGCCGCAATTCGGGGATTCCGCGCCGCATGCATGGGTCGGGGGCCATCCCTATGACCACATGGTGCATGGCATCGACATCTCGCGCTATCAGGGCGACATCAACTGGGCGGCGGTGCGCGGCTCGGGGATCAGCTTTGCCTTTATCAAGGCGACCGAGGGCGGCGACCATGCCGACCCGAATTTCCGCCGCTACTGGTATGAGGCCGGACAGGCCCGCATTCCGCGCGGCGCGTATCACTATTTCTACTTCTGCCGCTCTGGCGCGCAGCAGGCGGCGTGGTTCATCGCCAATGTCCCGCGCGAACGTGGCGCGATGCCGCCGGTCATCGATCTGGAATGGACGGCATCCAAGACCTGTCCGCGCCGTCCGCCAAGCGGCGAAGTGCTGCGCGAGGCCAAGATCTTCAAGGACATCCTGCATCGCCATTACGGGCAGCGGCCGATCATCTACACCACGGTCGATTTCTACCGCGACAACAACCTTGGCAGCTGGCCCGAGGAATTCTGGCTGCGCTCGGTCGCGGGCCATCCCCGCATCGTCTATCCCGGCCAGCGCTACAGCTTCTGGCAATATACCGGGACGGGCCGGGTGCCGGGCATCGGCGGCAATGTCGATTTGAACGTCTTTGACGGCAGCCCGGCGCAATGGCGCGTCTGGCTGGGCCGGAGGCTGCAATAAACCGCCGCCTGCTATGGCTTGAATTCGTGGCGCTCTATATCGGGGCGCCACTTGTCATTGCGCTGTTCATGCCCGGCCACATGCTGTTCGAGGCGCTGGGCGTCTTCTGCCTTGCGGGGCTGGCGCTGCTGTGGCGGACCGGGGGCTTTGACTGGCGCGGCCTGATCCGCGGCTGGTCGCGCCTGCCATGGGCCGAGATCGCCGGCATGGCGGTCGTGACCTTTGGCCTTGGCGTCGCTATCCTGTGGTTCTCGCGCCCCGGCGCGCTGTTCAACATGCTGCTGAACCGGCCCGGTTTCCTGCCGGTGGTCTGGGTCTTTTACCCGTTCCTGTCGGCACTGCCGCAAGAGCTGATCTTTCGTCCGCTGTTCTTTCACCGCTACGGCGCGCTGCTGCCGCATGGCCGGGGGGCGCTGGCGCTGAACGCGACGATCTTTTCATTCGCCCATCTGATGTACTGGTCGTGGATCGTCGCCATCCTGACCTTTGTCGGCGGCTGGTTCTTTGCCCGCGCCTATCTGCGCCACGGCTTTCCGGCGGCATGGTTGCTGCACGCGGTAGCCGGAAACGTGCTGTTCACGGTGGGAATGGGGGCCTATTTCTACTCGGGCAATGTCGTGCGACCCTTCTAGAACTTGACTTCCCCGGCCTGTCGCGCTTGATGCGTGCGCTGAAACCAAGGGGAAAACAAGATGAGCGTCTATCGCAGCCATACCTGCGGCGAGCTGACCGCCGCGAATGCCGGGTCCGAAATCCGTCTGTCCGGCTGGGTCCACAGGGTCCGGGATCACGGCGGCGTGCTGTTCATCGACCTGCGCGACCATTACGGCATCACTCAGGTCATCGCCGACAGCGACAGCCCGGCCTTTGCCGCGCTGGAAAAGCTGCGCGCCGAGACCGTGATCCGCATCGACGGCCGCGTGAAGCTGCGTGACGCCTCGCTGATCAACCCGAAGCTTCCCACCGGCGAAATCGAGGTCTATGCGACCGCGACCGAGGTGCTGGGCCCGTCCGACGACCTGCCGCTGCCGGTCTTTGGCGATCAGGACTACCCCGAGGAAACCCGTCTGGCGTACCGCTTCCTCGATCTGCGCCGCGACAGCCTGCACAACAACATCATGCTGCGCTCGAAGGTCATCCGCTCGATCCGCAACCGCATGTGGGATCAGGACTTCACCGAGTTCCAGACCCCGATCATCACCGCGTCCAGCCCCGAAGGCGCGCGCGACTTCCTCGTGCCGTCGCGCCTGCATCCGGGCAAGTTCTACGCGCTGCCGCAGGCCCCCCAGCAGTTCAAGCAGCTGATCATGGTCGCGGGTTTCGACAAGTACTTCCAGATCGCGCCCTGCTTCCGTGACGAAGACCCGCGCGCCGACCGCTCGCCGACGGATTTCTACCAGCTTGACCTTGAGATGTCCTTCATCGAGCAGGAGGATGTCTTCAACACCGTCCAGCCGGTCATTCAGGGCCTGTTCGAGGAATTCGGCAAGGGCCGCCCGGTCGATGCCGAATGGCCGCGCATTCCTTACGCGGAATCGCTGCTGAAATACGGCAGCGACAAGCCCGACCTGCGCAACCCGATCGAGATGCAGATCGTGTCCGAGCATTTCCGCGATTCCGGCTTCGCGATCTTTGCGAAACTGCTGGAGCAGGACGGGACCGAGGTTCGCGCCATTCCCGCGCCGACCGGCGGTAGCCGCAAATTCGCCGACCGCATGAACGCGTTTGCCCAGCAACAGGGCCTGCCGGGCATGGGCTATATCTTCTGGCGCAAGGCCGAGGATGGCTCGACCGAGGCTGCCGGTCCCATCGCCAAGGCGCTGGGTGCGGAAAAGACCGAAGCGATCCGTGTGCAGCTGGGCCTGGGCGAGGGCGACGCCGCCTTCTTCCTGGGCGGCAAGCCCGAGAACTTCGAGGCGGTCGCCGGTCGTGCCCGCAACGAGATCGGTCGCGAGCTGGGCCTGACGCAGGAAAACCAGTTCAAATTCGCCTGGATCGTCGATTTCCCGATGTATGAGAAATCCGACGACGGCAAGATCGACTTCAGCCACAACCCCTTCTCGATGCCGCAAGGCGGGATGGAGGCGCTGAATGGCGACCCGCTGCAGGTGCTGGGCTACCAGTATGACCTCGCCTGCAACGGTTATGAGCTGATCTCGGGCGCGATCCGCAACCACAAGCCGGAAATCATGTTCAAGGCCTTCGAGCTGGCCGGCTACGGCCATGACGAGGTCGAGAAGCGTTTCGGCGGCATGGTCAAGGCGTTCCGGTATGGCGCACCGCCCCACGGTGGCTGTGCGGCTGGCATCGACCGGATCGTGATGCTGCTGGCGGATGAACAGAACATCCGCGAGGTCATCATGTTCCCGATGAACCAGCGCGCCGAAGACCTGATGATGGGCGCGCCGTCCGAGCCCACCAACGAACAAATGCGCGAATTGCGCCTGCGCAGCCTGCCGAAAGAGTAAATTCCGGCAACTGCCTGAAAACCTGTCGAAAGCCTTCGGGCTTTCGGCGATTTCCCGCGCCATTGCGCCGGCCTGCCAAAAGCGTGAACTGACCTTTCCGCCCCACCGTGGCATAAGCTTGAGGGAATTGAGCTTATCTTGAAGTGACGGTCGCCCGCATGAATGTCGATTTTCCCCAGCTTGCAGCCATCCGGCTGGGCTTCGGCCTGTCACCGCTGATGCCGCCGCCACAGGATCCGGCCGAACTTTTGGCGGGTCTTGGTCTGGCCGCGCCTGAACCGGGTTCGATGACCAGCGAGCAGGCGCGCGAAATGACCAAGCTTCGCACTCGTCTGCGCAGGGCGAGGTATGATAGCGAAGCTGCTGAAAAGGAATACAGCGTCCAGAATAAGCTGATGGGCCGCCAACTGGCGCGCGACCTGCAGGGCCGCATCGCACGGGCCGTCGATGACCCTTTCGGCTTCGGTGAGCGATTGGTGCAGTTCTGGTCAGATCACTTCACTGCAGTGCCGACCGGTCTGGCCAATAACCCGCTTGGCTCTGCCTATGTCAACGAGGCGATCCGCCCGCATATCGGTGGCCGCTTCGAGGATATGTTCTTTGCCGCCGACACGCATCCGATGATGCTGGTCTACCTGAACCAGAATACCAGCCGCGGGCCGAATTCCATGGCGGCGCAGCGCCAGCCCGACAAGGCGCTTGGCCTGAATGAGAACCTTGCCCGCGAGGCGATGGAACTGCACTCGCTGGGCGTTGGTGCGCCCTATACGCAGGCCGATGTACGCCAGCTGGCCGAGTTGCTGACCGGCCTCAGCTACAACCTGCAGAAGGGCTTCGAATACCTGCCCCAGATCGCAGAGCCGGGCGCCGAGACGGTGTTGGGCGTCAGCTATGGCGGCGAGAATAAGGCGACCCTGCGCGACATTCGTCTGGCCTTGCGCGACATCGCTCGCCGCCCCGAGACGGCGCAGCATGTCTCGCGCAAGCTGGCGATACATTTCGTTTCGGACAGCCCCTCGGCCGATCTGGTCGATCAGATGGCCGCGAAATGGCGCGAGACCGACGGCCATCTGCCACAGGTTTACCGCGTCATGATGACCCATCCTGAACTGGAGGCCACCTTCCGCCAGAAGGTGCGACAGCCCTTCGACTATATGGTCGCCGCGCTGCGCGCGCTTGGCGTCACCGGCAAGCAGGTGATGGCGCTGGATTTTCCTCAGCTTCCAGCGATACTGTTCCAGCCGCTGGCCGGGATGGGGCAGCGCTGGATGCGTCCTGTCGGTCCCGATGGCTGGCCCGAGGCCCCCGAGGCCTGGATCGCGCCACAGTTGCTGGCGGCAAGGATCTCTTGGGCGCTGCAGACCCCGCGCAAATTCGTCAAGCCGCTGCCTGATCCGCGCGACATGCTGCAAACCGCACTTGGCGGCACGCAGTCGCCCGAGCTGGACTGGGCCGTGCCCAAGGCCGAGAACCGCGCCGAGGGCGTGGCGCTGATCCTCGCCTCCAGCGATTTCAACCGCCGATAGGAGCAACCATGACCCTTCTGAACCGGCGCCTGTTCCTGAAATCCGCGGCTCTGATCGGCTGTTCGGCGGCGGCGCATCCGCTGACCAGCACCATCACCTTTGCGGCGCTGCCAGCCGACAGCCGGCTGGTCGTCATCATCCTGCGCGGCGCCATGGACGGGCTGGACGCGATCCAGCCTTACGGCGACCCGATGTTGGCGAAATTGCGCAGCAAGATCTCGACCGGGCCGGACAATGGCGCGATGGATCTGGACGGGTTCTATGCGCTGCACCCGCGACTGGCCCCGCTGATGCCCTTGTGGCAAAAGGGCGAGCTGGCCTTTGCCCATGCCGTTTCGACGCCCTACCGCGACAAGCGCAGCCATTTCGACGGGCAGGACCTGCTTGAGGCCGGGTCGGGCAACGACCTGCCGATCGACTGGCGCGCGGGTGGCTGGCTGAACCGGCTGCTGCAGGCGATGCCAGGGGCGCGGGCCGAAACCGCCTATGCCGTCGGCGTCGAGCCGATGCGCATCCTCAGTGGCGAGGCCGCGCATCTGGGCTGGGCGCCGCGCGCCGCGCTGACCATGTCGCCGCAAGCGCAATCGCTGCTGGACCATGTCTATCATGAGGACGCGCTGTTTCGCGAATCGGCCCGCGATGCCTTCCGCATCGCGTCCGAGACCTCGCAATCCGAGATGGGCAAGGGACCGACAGCGGATGCAGCGGCTCTGGGGGCCTTTGCCGCCTCGCGGCTGAATGCGGAATCGCGGATCGCAGCGTTTTCGCTGGCAGGCTGGGACAGCCATGCCAACCAGACCGCGGTGCTGGGTCGGGCGCTGGACAATCTGGCGGCTGCCATCCTTGCGCTGCGCGACGGTCTGGGCGCGAACTGGGGCAGCACCACCGTGCTGGCCATGACCGAGTTCGGTCGCACCGTGCGCGAAAATGGCTCGGGCGGGACCGATCACGGCACCGGCGGTGCGCTGCTGATGGCGGGCGGTGCGATCAAGGGGCGGCGCGCTTATGGCGACTGGCCCGGACTGGGCGAGGGGCAGCTTTACGCCGATCGCGACCTGATGCCGACGCGCGACATCCGCGCTTATGCCGCTTGGGCGCTGCGCGGCCAGTTCGGTATCGAACAGGACATGCTGGAGCGGGTCATCTTTCCGGGCCTTGATCTTGGCCGCGATCCGGGGATTCTGGCCTGACCTCAAGCTGTCAGGAACTGGAATGACCGAGCGACCGACCGGCCCAATTGTTCAGGGTTTCACCACGCCACCCGCACCGGGCCCGGCCCTGCCGGGGCGCTATGTCACGCTGGAGCCGCTGGACCCCGCGCTTCATGCCGAGGACCTGTTCCTGGCCAATCAGGGGCAGGACTGGGTATGGGATTACCTGCCCTACGGCCCCTTCGCGGATCTGACCACCTATCGCGACTGGCAGGCCGAGGTTGCGGGCAAGCCTGATCCCTATTTCTTTGCCCTGCGCGATAACGCGACCGGCAAGATCGGCGGCGTCGCCTCGTACCTGCGCATCGACCGTGGCAATGGCGTGATCGAGATCGGGCATATCCAGATTGCCCCCGTCCTGCAGCGCAGCGCTGCCGCCAGCGAGGCGATCCTGCTGATGATCCGCTGGGCGTTCGAGGCGGGCTATCGCCGGGTCGAATGGAAATGCAATGCGCTGAACGCCCCCTCGATGGTCGCGGCAAGGCGCTACGGTTTCACCTATGAGGGCACGTTCCGCCAGCACCTGATCGTCAAGGGGCAGAACCGCGACAGTGCGTGGTTCTCGATCCTCGACCGGGAATGGCCGGCGCTGCGGGATGCCTATGATCAATGGCTGGCGCCCGAGAATTTCGCGCCGGATGGCGGCCAGATCACGCGGCTGTCGGAATTGACCGGGGCGGCGCTTCAGCAGCGCTGAACGGCGGTCAGGCGGTCCTGCACCATGCTGCTGATCCGGGCCATGTCCATTGCCAGTGCCGTGCCGCCGTCGCGATTGCGCGCCAGGGCCGTCGCCGCATCCTCAAGCGGCCGGTCATGGGCCGAGCGCGCCACCCCGGCCAGAAACCGGGCGATATATTCGATGGCGGCGATGTCATCGGCCAGATCCAGCACCTCGGCGACATGGGCCAGATCGTCGCGCAGCGCGGCCTGATCGGGAATGATCACGTCATCGGGGACGGCACGCAGCCCGGTGGGACGCGCCTCGGGTGGCAGGGCGGCAAGGATCGCGTGCTGGAACTGGCCAAGGCTTTCGATCGGCTTGGCCAGAAAGCCGTCCGCCCCGGCAGCCAGCGCCGCATCGCGGTTTTCGGGATTGCCGGAAATTCCAAGGATCACCGGCACGCGTGGCCAGGCCCGAGAAATGGTGCGGATCACCTCGGCCCCGTCGCCATCGGGCAGGCCCATGTCGATGATGATCGCGCCGGGTCGATAGGTCTGCAGATGCCGCAGCGCTGCGCGGATGGTATCGGCGCGGCGGATGCGCGCCCCGGATCGCAGGCACAACAGCCGCACCGCTTCGGACGCGAAACGGGAATCCTCGACCACCAGCACGGTCAGTCCGGCCAAGGGGCGCTGGGGCAGGGTGGCGCGCCACGCGGGATATTCGTCAAGATTCCTCGTCAGATCGTCTGTCATCATCAGAATCCTTCAAATGAATGGCTTCGTTGAATCAAATTCGCCCGATTCCCCTAAGAACCGGTTAACGGCGATATGTCTGAGGCCGATTCCGCTTTTCCGTGTGCGGTCCGCAGCCTAAAACTGCGGCAGCAGGACGGGAGGGGAAGATGCAGGCAGTCATTCACGGAACAGAACGCGAGCGGGGGCAGGCTCAATGAACCTGACCGGAGGCATCGTCCTTTATGCCGTGCTGTGGTTTCTGGTGCTGTTCGTGCTGCTGCCGATCGGCCAGCAAAGTCAGGCCGATGTCGGTCGGGTGACCCCCGGCACGCCCGCAGGCGCCCCGCATGAGCCGAAGCTGAAGAAGAAGATGATCTGGGCCACGTTGATCGCGGCCCTGATCTGGGCGGGGATTGCCTGGGTCATCCTTGGCGGCGTCATCACCCGTTCGGATATCGAGGGCTGGACCAGCTAGCGCCGCGTGCTGAGGTGATAAAGGTGGGTGAAGCCCGCCGCCGCCAGCACCGGGACCAGCACGTTCACGAAGGGGATCGTCACCAGCAGCGTCAGCAACACGCCCAGCGTGGTTGACTGGCGCAGCATCCGCTGGCGCAGCGCATTGGCTTGCGGGGCGTGCAGGTGGCGACGCGCCGCCATCTGAAAGAACTCGCGCCCCAGCAGCCAACCGTTCGCCAGATAGAACAGGATGCTGGCAAAGGGACCGATAAAGGGCGTCAGCACCAGCGTCAGCAAGGTGACCCCGATCACCGCGCCCATCACCGCCAGCGATTCCCACAGCCCGTCCATGAAATTGACGGGCAGGCCCTTGATGCCGGGGTAATGGGTTTCCTCGACCGCGTCGGCGACGCGCTCGGCGAACAGCCCGGCAAAGCCTGCGGTCACCGGGGCCATCAGAAAGATCGACATGATCGGGAACAGCAGCAGCGTGCCCCATGAAAGGGCTGGGCCAAGCGTGACTTCCCCGATCCAGGGCAGGCTGAGGGTCTCGGGTGCAAAGAGGCGAACCGCCCAGAAGGCGGCGGCCTGCAGCGCCACGAACAGGACCAGCGTCAGCGCAACGCCCAGCACCACGACGCCAAAGATGCGCGGGCGCAGCAGATCGCCCCATGCGCGGGTCAGGGCCGTCAGGACCATCACAGGAACACCGTCTTGGACGCGATGTCGGGGCGGGGACGATCCGGGGGCGGATTGCCGCGCTGACCGATATGGATCAGGCCGACGATACGCTCACCGGGGGCAATGCCCAGATGCGTTTGAGCAAATTCCGGTTGGGTCGCCGGGCCAGTCAGCCAGGCCGCGCCGTAGCCTGCCGCCAGTGCCGCGTTCAGCAGCTCAAGACAGACTGCGCCCGCAGACAGGAACTGTTCCCATTCCGGGATCTTGGGGCTGTCCACGGGGGTCGAGATCACGGCGACGATCACCGGCGAGGCAAAGGCCGAACGCGCCTTTTCCACCGCCGTCTCATCGCCGCCGTTTGCGGCCACGAAATCGGCCAGAACCGGGGCCAGTCGGTCCAGCGTCGCCCGCTCCAGCACGGCAAAGCGCCACGGCTCCAGCTTGCCATGATCGGGGACGCGCGCGGCCAGCTCCAGCAGGTCCATCAGTTCGGCGCGGGCGGGCGGCGGGCCGCTGAGCAGTTTCGGGGGATGCGAGCGGCGGTGGCGCAGGAAAGACAGCGTCGCGGGATCGGTATGTTGCAAGGCGGGCCTCGAAGGTCGTGGCACCTGACGGGCAGGCGCGGGTTTCCGGCGTGGTGACGCGCGGTGGCGGGATGGGCGCAGATGGCCATATAAGGCGGAAAATGACCAGAGCAACGGACGCCATGACCGACCTCAGCCACCTTGCCATCCCCGGTACCGAGATCGCGGTGCGGGTGACGCCCAAGGCCTCGCGCAATGCTGTGACCGTGGACGGCGACACCATCCGCGTCCATGTCACCACCGTCCCCGAGGACGGCAAGGCCAATGCCGCCGTGGTCAAGCTGTTGGCCAAGGCACTGGGCGTGGCCAAGTCGCGGCTGGTCCTGACGCGCGGGGCGACCTCGCGCGACAAGGTGTTCCGGGTCGATTAGCGCCGTTCCAGCCGGTAGTTGCCTTCGGGCAGGTTCAGGGCGGCGCGCAGCTCTTCGAGCTGCTCGATGGTGAAGACGATCTGGGCCAGCTCGCCGGTGTCGGGATCGTATTGCTCGACGATGATGCGGTCGTCGAAGCTTTGGATCACGACATCCTCGTTCAAGGGCCGTGCCCCCAGAGGCGAACCTTCGGGCAGCTCGTCGACAAGCGTGATGACCGTGGCGTCGAATTCATGTTCGATGGTGAACATTGCGGGCCTTTCTGGGCGGTTACACTGCAACATTCGCGTGAGTTTCGCGTCTCGGCAAGGGCGGGGGTTGGCGCGGATGCGCAAGGCCGGATAAGGTGGCGCGACGTGCGGACGGCTCCGCCGGAATAGAAGGCGGGAGACAGCGACATGAAGGCTTGGCAGGCAGCGGTGGTGTCGGCATTGGCATTGGCGGGTTGCGCCATCCAGCCGGTGTCGCAGCCCCAGGTCCAACCAGCGCCGCAGATCGCACCCTCGCCTGATCTGCCGATGGGCGCGCGCGCCTCGGCCCGGTCCTTTATCAGCGTGATCAACCGGATGGAGCCGGCGGTCGAACGCGAATGCGTGCAGCGCCGCACCCAGCCGATCAACTGCGATTTCCAGTTCGTCGTCGACGACCGCTCGGGGCTGGAGCCGAATGCCTTCCAGACCATCGACGACAAGGGCCGCCCGGTGATCGGCTTCACCCTGTCCCTGATCGGAGAGGCGCGCAATGCCGATGAGCTGGCTTTCGTCGTCGGCCATGAGGCCAGCCACCATATCCTTGGCCATATCGACCGCAAATCCACCGCTGCCAGCATGGGCGCGGTGATCCTGGGCGGGCTGGCCAGCGCCTATGGCGGCACCGATGAGGCGATCCAGAACGCCCAGCAGATGGGGGCGCAGTTCGGCGCGCGCTACTATTCCAAGGACTGGGAGCTGGAGGCCGACTATCTGGGCGCGATCATCACCTTGAACGCGGGATTTGACCCGGAACATGGCGCCCAGTTCTTTGCCCGCATCCCAGATCCGGGTGATCGAATTCTGGGCACCCATCCATCGAACGCTGCGCGGATGCAGCAGGTCAGCAGGGCTGTCGCAGATTATCGTGCTGGAAGGGTGCGATAATTTCTGACCCTGTGGCACAGATGCAGCAGATTCGAATCCGCTGATTGGTCTGTTAACCCATTTATATCCAAGAATTTTAGCAGATCCTTAACAATGGTTGAGGAAGCGCTGTGCAAGGGGTTCCACTTGCCTGAAAGCATCGGCAAGCCCTTGCCGATGGTTCTTCTTCCATAGGCGATAGTTCGCCAATACGTTCGCCTACAGATTGAGTCCGGGTCCCGCCATATGTCGGGGAATGCTTGGGGGGATTTTGATGATCGGTGTCGTTCTGTGGAGCGATCCGCCCAGAGAAAAGGCGATCATCTGGTGCGAGGATCACGCCGCGTTGGCCTATTTGCAGGGCCGCGACAACCTGCTGGCCGAGAAATGGCCCGAAGCAGGCGATCTTGTCGAACTTGACTGCGAGGATGTGGGCCAGCATCGCTTGGCGCGGCGGGTCAGTCTGCTGTCAGCGCCGGGAAAGTCGCAGCTGCCGGGCATCCTGCGCAAGATGGCCGACACATCGCCGCCGCCGCTGCGCGTGATCTCGAATGACGATTACGATGCCGCGCCGCGATCCTGCCGGATCGCGGCGGCGGGCTAGACTTCAGGCGCCGCGCGCCAGCGCAGCGACCCCGGTGCGGGCCAGATCCGACAGGCCCAGCGGGCGCATCAGTTCGGCAAAGGCGTCCAGTTTTTCGGGCGTGCCGGTCATCTCGAAGACAAAGCTTTCCAGCGTCGAGTCGACCACGTTGGCGCGGAAGATTTCCGCGATGCGCAGCGCCTCGACGCGCTTGTCACCCTTGCCCGAAACCTTGAACAGGCCCAGTTCGCGTTCCACGCTGGGTCCCTCGACGGTCAGGTCGTGGACCTCGTGGACCGGGATGATGCGGCCCAGCTGCGCCTTGATCTGCTCGATCACCGCGGGCGTGCCGCGGGTCACGATGGTGATGCGCGAGCGGTGGCCCAGATGGTCCACCTCGGCCACGGTCAGGCTGTCGATGTTGAATCCACGCCCCGAGAACAGGCCGATGACGCGGGCCAGCACGCCCGCCTCGTTATCGACCAGCACCGCAAGGGTGTGGCTTTCGATGGTCTGGGCGTTGGGGTCGCGCAGGTCATAAGCCGAATGGCTCGACGCGCCCTTTTCGATCTTCAGTGCCGCCATGTTCTTGTCTTCCCTGTAATGATGATCAGACCAGCGCCCCGCCGACGCCGGTAATGGCGTCTTCGGTCGAGGCTTCGCCCAGAATCATCTCATTATGCGGCTTGCCCGAGGGGATCATCGGGAAGCAGTTCTCGTGCTTCTCGACCATCACGTCGAGGATGAAGGGCCCGTCGTAATCCAGCATTTCCTGAATCGCGTCGTCCAGTTCCGCCGGATCGCTGACCAGACGGCCCTTGCAACCAAAGGCTTCGGCCAGCTTCACGAAATCGGGCAGGCTTTCCGACCAGCTTTGGCTGTAACGCTCTCCATGCAGCAATTGCTGCCACTGGCGAACCATGCCCAGCCGTTCATTGTTCAGGATGAACTGCTTGACCGGGGCGCGGAACTGCACGGCCGTGCCCATTTCCTGCATGTTCATCAGCCAGCTGGCTTCGCCCGCGACGTTGACGACCAGCGCCTCGGGATGGGCGACTTGCACGCCGATGGACGCAGGCAGGCCGTAACCCATCGTCCCCAGACCGCCCGAGGTCATCCAGCGGTTCGGGTCCTCGAAATGCAGGAACTGCGCGGCCCACATCTGGTGCTGGCCGACCTCGGTGGTGATGTAGCGATCCTTGCGATGCGCGGTCAGGCCCTGCAAACGCTCCAACGCGTGCTGCGGTTTGATGACCTTGTCCGAGTTGCGATAGGTCAGGCATTTCACCGCCTTCCACTGCTCGATCTGGGTCCACCATTTGCGGACGCCTTCGGCATTGGTCTTGCGGCCGCGGGCCTTCCAGATCTTCAGCATGTCTTCCAGCACATGGCCGACATCGCCGACGATCGGCAGGTCGACATGGATGACCTTGTTGATCGAGCTGGAATCGATGTCGATCTGCACCTTGACCGAGCCGGGGCTGAAATCCTTGACCCGACCGGTGATGCGGTCGTCGAAACGTGCGCCGACCGCGATCATCAGGTCGCAATCATGCATGGCCATGTTGGCTTCATACAGCCCGTGCATGCCCAGCATGCCGATCCAGTTCTTGCCCGAGGCCGGATAGGCGCCCAGCCCCATCAGGGTCGAGGTCAGCGGGAAACCGGTCGCATCAGCCAGTTCGCGCAGCAATTGCGCCGCAGCAGGCCCCGAGTTGATGACGCCGCCGCCGGTGTAGAGGATCGGGCGCTCGGCCTTTTCCATCAGCTCGACCAGACGGGTGATCGCCTCCAGATCGCCCTTTTTCGCGGGCTGGTAGCTGGGCGTGTCGATCTGCTTGGGGCCGACATATTCGCCGGTGGCGAATTGCACATCCTTGGGGATATCGACCAGAACCGGGCCCGGACGGCCCGAGGTCGCCACATGGAACGCCTTGTGGATGGTCGCGGACAGGTCGTCCGTTTCCTTGACCAGCCAGTTATGCTTGGTGCAGGGGCGGGTGATGCCGACGGTATCGGCCTCTTGGAAGCCATCCGTGCCGATCAGGAAGGTCGGGACCTGACCCGACAGCACGACCAGCGGAATCGAATCCAGCAGCGCATCGGTCAGGCCGGTGACCGCATTGGTCGCGCCCGGACCCGAGGTCACCAGAACGACGCCCGGCTTGCCGGTGGAACGCGCATAGCCCTCGGCCATGTGGACCGCACCCTGTTCGTGACGAACCAGGATGTGCTTGATATCATTCTGCTGAAAGATCTCGTCGTAGATGGGTAGTACCGCACCACCCGGATAGCCGAATACGGTGTCGACGCCCTGATCGCGCAGAGCTTCGATAACCATCCTTGCACCCGTCATGGTTCGGGACATGCCCATTCTCCTTATGTGTTCCTCGCGGGCGGCTCATTCGTGGTCCTCCGCCGTCGCGCCGCCGGAACCTATGGGGGCGGCACGGCAGGGTCAATGGGCCAAATCCAAGAAAATGACCGCAAATGGCTGCTAATTGTAATTTTATTGCCGAAATCAGCGCCTAGCGGGCGCGTTGCGGCAGATCGATCCGTGCGACCTGCTCGACAATCGGATCGACGGAAAGGGGATGGATGTCGGAACTGTGCTGCGCCGGATCGCCGATCGGCTGCCAGACTCCGCCCTTGTAGATCTCCAGCGCGGCGAAGCGGGCCTTGTAATCCATCTTGCGGCTGCCGGGGACCCAGTAGCCCAGATAGATGAAGGGCAGGCCCGCGCTGCGCGCCAGTTCTATATGATCGAGGATCACATAGGTGCCAAGGCTCGCCGCCTCATAGCGTGGATCGTAGAAGCTGTAGACAAGGCTCAGCCCGTCATCCAGCACATCCGTCAGGCAGACCGCGATCAGCGGATCGTCCTGCGAGGGGGCGCAGCCCGGCTGGGTCAGGCGGTATTCGATGACGCGCGTGCGGACCGGGGTTTCCTCGATCATCGCGGCGAATTCAAAGATATCCATATCGGCCATGCCGCCATCGGCATGGCGCTGGTCCAGATAGCGGCGGAACAGTTCATACTGTTCCTCGGTGGCCCAGGCGCTGGTGGCCATGCGGCGCAGGGATTCGTTGCGCTTCTGCACCCGGCGCTGGGTGCGCGAGGGCGAAAACTCGGAAATGCGGATGCGCGCCGACATGCAGGCCACGCAGCTTTCGCAGCTGGGGCGGTAAAGCACGTTCTGCGACCGCCGGAAGCCCTGCCGCGACAGCGCATTGTTCAGCTCATTGGCGGAATCCCCGGCCAGTGCCGTGAACAGCTTCCGCTCGGCCCGGCCATGCAGATAGGGGCAAGGTTGCGGAGCGGTGACATAGAACTGGGGGGCATGGGGCAGGGTGTGCCGCATCAGCCGTGCCCTGCCTTAGCCGGGCCGGGGCCGCGTGCGCGCCGGGGCAATTGCAACCTGATCAGATCTGCGCATCTCGACAAGGGACGGCCAACCAGCTTTTTCGGGTCAAGGAATGGCGGAAGCGTAGCAACAGATCCGCCCGAGTCCAAGCGCCGAAAAGGCCATCTGCGCCGATCCGCCGCGGCGGCCGTGACATTTTCGTGTCGAGGATCGGGCAACTGCCTGCGCCGGTGACATTGACCTTGGCTTGGCCCCGGATAGGGTCGGGCCATGACATTCCATGACCGCATCTCCCGCCTTCCGATTCCCCATGACCCCGCGCGGGGGCAGGTCGCTGTCGACCTGCTGGGGCCGCTTGATGACCGCCTTGCCGAGCTGATCCGCGGCGCGGCGGGGTGCAGCCCCTATCTGTCGGGGCTGATCCAGCTTGAGGCGGGGTGGCTGACGGCCATGCTGACCCAGCCGGATGCCGAGGGCGTGGATATTGTCCAACGCGAAACCGAAGGCTTCGACGCGCTGTCCGCCGAGGCGCTGGGACCGGCCTTGCGCCGTGCCAAACGGCGGGTGGCGCTGTGGACGGGGCTGGCCGACTTGGGCGGGGTCTGGTCGCTTGAGCAGGTGACCGGTGCGCTGACCCGGCTGGCCGACCGGGCCACCGATCTGGCGCTGCGCGTCCATGTCGCGCATGAGCAGGCGCGAGGCAAGCTGCCCGCGACCCAGAGCGATGCGGGCGGCATCACCGCGCTGGCCATGGGCAAGATGGGCGCGGGGGAGCTGAACTATTCCTCGGATATCGACCTGATCGTGCTTTACGACGACAGCGCCTATGCCCGCGACGACCAGTTCGAGGCCCGCGCCGCCCTGATCCGCGCCACCCGCAAGGCGGCGGCGACCATCTCGGACAATACCGATCAGGGCTATGTCTTCCGCACCGACCTGCGCCTGCGGCCCGATGCAGCGGTGACGCCGGTCTGCATGTCGGTCTCGGCGGCGCTGGCCTATTATGAGGCCGAGGGCCGCACATGGGAACGCGGCGCCTATATCAAGGCGCGGCCCTGTGGCGGCAATCTTGATGTGGGCGAACGCTTCCTGCGCGAATTGCGCCCCTTTGTCTGGCGCAGGCATCTGGATTTCGCGACCATTCAGGACACCGACGACATGCGCCGCCGCATCCGCGATCATAAGGGGTTGCATGGCCGCATCGGCGTGCCGGGCCACAATATGAAGCTGGGTCAGGGCGGCATCCGCGAGATCGAGTTCTTCACCCAGACCCGTCAATTGATCGCCGGAGGCCGCGACCCCGACCTGCGCGTGCGCGGCACCGTTGAAGGGCTGGCGCGGCTGGCCGATAAGGGCTGGATTCCGCCCGAAGTCGCCGCCGAACTGACCGATCATTACCGCGAACACCGCGAGATCGAGCATCGCATCCAGATGGTCAATGACGCCCAGACCCATCTGGTCCCGACCTCGCCCGAGGGCATTGCCACCATCGCCCAGATGATGGGCGAGGGCGACAGCGCGGTCTGGTCAGCACGTCTGACCGGGCGGCTGCAGCGGGTCGAGACGCTGACCGCCAGCTTCTTCACCCCCGCCGAGAAACGCGAACGGCCCCGGCTTTCGCCCGAGGCACAGGCCATGGTCGATGGCTGGCGCGCCTATCCGGCGCTGCGCACCGAACGTGCCCGGCAGGTCTTTGTGCGGATCGAGCCCGAGTTGCTGGCGCGACTGACCGGCAGCGATCACGGGCAGGATGCGCTGGCTCGTTTCGACGCCTTTCTGGCCGGGCTGCCCTCGGGCGTGCAGCTTTTCTCGTTGTTCGAGGCCAACCCCCAGCTGATCGACCTGATCGCCGATATCTGCGGCACCGCGCCGGGGTTGGCCGCCTATCTGGCCCGTCACCCCGAGGTGCTGGACGCGGTGCTGGGCGGCAGCTTCTTTGCCGAATGGCCCGGCGTTGCGGGTCTGCATCGTCAGATCGAAAGCGTGCTGGAACAGGGGCTTGCAGCGCGGGATGGCGGTTATGAGCGGGCGCTGGACGATGCGCGGCGTTGGGCGCATGAATGGCAGTTCCGCACCGGCGTCCATCACCTGCGCGCCCTGATCGGGGCCGAGGAGGCGGGCGGCCAATATGCCGATATCGCCGATGCGACGGTGGCCGCGCTGTTCCCCGTCGTCACCGCCGAGTTCGCCCGCCGCCATGGCCCGCCGCCCGGACGCGGCGCCGTGGTGCTGGGTATGGGCTCGCTGGGGGCACGGCAGTTGAACGCGGCCTCGGATCTGGACCTGATCGTGATCTATGACGCCGGTGGGCAGGACAGTTCGGACGGCCCGAAGCCGCTGGCGCCGCGCGCCTATTACGCGCGACTGACTCAGGCGATGATTACTGCTTTGTCCGCGCCGACCTCGGCCGGGCGCCTCTATGAGGTGGACATGCGGCTGCGCCCCTCGGGGCGGCAGGGGCCGGTCGCGACCTCGGTGCAAAGTTTCCGCGATTACCAGATGACCGAGGCCTGGACATGGGAGCATCTGGCCCTGACCCGAGCCCGCGTCATCGGGTCCTGCGGCCCGTCCGGCCACGATCTGGGCCATGAGGTCGAGGCGCTGCGGCAGGAAGTCCTGCATACGCAGGGCCAGAATCCGCGCGTCCTGCCCGATCTGGCAGAGATGCGGGCCCGGATCTTTGCCGCCAAGGCCCCGGATGGCGCATGGGAGGCCAAGATCGGTCGCGGTCGCTTGCAGGATATCGAGTTGCTGGCCCAGTCTTTCGCGCTGCGTGCGGGCATTCCTGCGCGGGCGGTGGCGGCGCAATTGCGGGCCGGTCCGCGCGCCGGTCTGATCGCGCGAGCCGATGCCGAGACGCTGGCCACGGCCCGGCGTTTCCTGTGGGCGCTGCAAGGTTCGGGGCGGCTGCTGACCGATCGACCGCTGGACATGGAGGCCTTGGGCGATGGCGGTCAGGCCTTCCTGCTGCGCGAGACCGGCATGGGAAGCCTTGCCGAGCTTTCGCAGCGGCTGGAAGAAACCGTTGACGCCGCAGGCGGGATCATCGACGCGGCGCTGTCCGAACAGCCCGCGACCGCCTAGCCGATCGATCCGATCAGCGGCACCTGCCGGGGGGCAGGTGCCGTCGCGTCTTGCTGCTGCGGCGGCGCGGCGGGTGCGTCATCAGGCACCGTATCGTATAGCCCGTGCTGGGTCTTGTCCCAGTAGAAGGGGCGGCGGACGACCTCGTAGATTGCCTTCCACGCGGCAAGGCAGCCCAGCGGAAAGTAAAGATGCATGGTCGGAACCCATGGCCACAGATGACGGTGGTCCGACCCACGTGTTGCCCAGGCGGCGACAGCCATGTTCAGCAGTTCCGAGGCCACGAACAGCCCGAACAGCGCCGGGACGGCATGCCCACCCAGCCTTCCTTCCAGCAAGTCACGCATCGGATGCGGCAGACCAAGGCTGAGCAGCCAGAAGCTCCACAGCACCGGCGCCAGCAGATATTGCGAGACCGAGGCCGCCAGCTGCACCTGCAACCCGATAAAGCGGCGCGGTCCCAGATCGCGCCACAGCGCCCGCGGGTCGCGCATATGCACGCCCCAGGTCATCGCGAAACCCTTGAGCCAGCGCGAGCGCTGCTTGACCCAAGGGATCAGGCGGCAATTGGCTTCTTCGTGGGTGACGGTGTCCAGCATCTCGGTCCGGTAGCCGTGGCGTGCCAGCCGCACGCCCAGATCGGCATCCTCCGTCACGTTCCAGGCGTCCCAGCCACCCGCATTCTCAAGTAGCTCACGACGGAAAAACAGTGTCGTGCCCCCCAGCGGCACCACCAGTCCCAGCGCCGCAGCACCCGCCAGAGTGCCCCGGAACCATGCCGCATATTCAATGGTAAAGGCGCGGGCGAGCCAGTTGGTCCGGGGGTTGTAGTAGTCCAGCACGCCTTGCAGGCAGGCCACGTCAGGGGCGGCGAAATGAAAACCGCGCGCGACCTTGTGCAGTTGATCGGGCTCGGGGCGGTCCTCGGCGTCCCAGACGCCAACGATCTGGCCGCGGCAGAAATTCAGCGCATAGTTCAGGGCACGGGGCTTGGTCTGCACCGGGCCATCGGGAACCTTGATGACCCGCATCCAGCGCGGCAGTGCGACGCCCTCAAGCGCCTCGCAGGTGACGCGGTCAGTTTCCTCGACCACGATCAGGATGTCCATCAACTCGCGCGGGTAGTCCAGCCGCGCCAGCCGTCCGATCAGGCGGTCGGCAATGTCGGCCTCGGCGAACAGGGGCACCATGACCGAAATCAGGGGCAGGGGGGCCTTCATTTCCGAAGGAATCGCCCGGCCCGAGGCGATGGCCAGTTCCAGCCCGCGCGCCTCGGCCCGATCGCGCAGGATGGCGTGGAAGGAGAGCGCTTTCAGCACCATCGAGGCCAGCAGCGTCAGCACCGCCCAGAAGGTCAGGACCGCGATGACCGCGATCGGCGCCAGCAGCAGGGCAGCGGCACCGGCCCCGCCGATCCCAAGGGCGATGCGGCCCACGCGGCGTTCGTCGCGAGTGCGGCAGCTGAGCCGCGCCGGGACGCGCAGTTCGGCATGGCGGATCAGCGCGATGCGCCGGGTCGACAGCAGCGCCTCGCGCACCGCGTTTTCCGAACACAGCAGCATGCGCAGATCGCCCAGCCCCTGCGGCAGGCGCGCGCGCAGGGCGTCGAACGCATCGGGGCGGGCGGTCGCGACAAAGGTGACGCCGCCGATCTGCCGCCAGGGCACGATCCCTTCGGCAAGGCAAAGCCCGGCCCCCACCATATCGATCAGGCGGGTATCGGGGGGCGTGGCGACAAGATCGATGGTGGTCGTGCGCCATTGTCGGCACAGCGCGCGGATCAGCGCGCGTTCGTCGACCCAGCCATTCGAGAGCAGGATTTCGCCCAGCCGGGCGCTTTGGCGCTGACGCATGACCAGCGCCCTGAGCAGGTTCGCGGGGTCGACCGCGTCATCCTCGATCAGGATCTGGCCCAAGGGGCGCAAGTCACGTGGCGGGACCAGCGACGGGGCGGAATCGAATGCGGCAATCGCGGGTGATTCCGCGATTGCCGAAAACTTCAGGTTGGTCGCAAGCGCAGAGTTGCCGGCCATGGGTGATTCCCGTCCTGTTCACCCCTCTTTGCAGCAAAGATGGTTAAGGACGGGTTAAGCATAAGTCCGGCAGTCGGATCAGCGGCGGGTGCGCATCGCCTCGGCAAAGCGGTCGAACAGATAGGCGCTGTCCTGCGGGCCGGGGCTGGCCTCGGGGTGATATTGCACCGAGAAGACCGGGCGATCAGTCATGCGCAAGCCGCAGTTCGAGCCGTCGAACAGGCTGACATGGGTCTCGATCACGCCTTCCGGCAGGGTCTGCGCGTCAACCGCGAAACCGTGGTTCATCGAGGTGATCTCGACCTTGCCGGTTTCGACGTCGCGCACCGGATGGTTCGCGCCGTGATGGCCGTGGCCCATCTTGACGGTCTTTGCACCCAGCGCCAGCGCCAGCATCTGGTGGCCAAGGCAGATGCCAAAGATCGGCAGGTCCTTTTTCAGCAGTTCCTGGATCATCGGCACGGCATAGGCGCCGGTCGCGGCCGGGTCACCCGGACCGTTCGACAGGAACACGCCCTCGGGGTCATGGGCCAGAACGTCCTCGGCGGTGGCGGTGGCGGGCAGAACCGTCACTTCGGCACCGCTTTGTGCCAGCGAGCGCAGGATGTTGCGTTTCGCGCCGTAATCCAGTGCGACGACGCGGAAGGGCTTCTGCTCTTCCGACTTGCCGAACTCGCCCGGCCAGGCCCACAGGCCCTCATCCCAGCGATAGCTTTGGGTGCAGCTGACTTCCTTGGCCAGATCCAGACCGACAAGGCCCTTCCAGTCGCGCGCCTTGGCGACCATCTTGGCGATGTCGAAGTTGCCCTCGGGGTCGTGGCTCAGCACGACATGCGGCGAGCCCTGCTGACGGATGGCGCGGGTCAGGCGGCGGGTATCGATGCCGCCGATGCCGATGCGGCCGCGCTTTTCCATCCACTCGACCAGATTGCTATTCGCGCGCCAGTTCGAGGGCTCGGTCGGGTCCCATTTCACCACGATGCCGGATGCAACCGGTTCAGGCGCTTCGTCGTCCTGCTCGGTCACGCCGGTGTTTCCGACATGCGGGAAGGTGAAGGTCACGATCTGGCTTGCATAGGAGGGATCGGTCATGATTTCCTGATAGCCGGTCATCGCGGTGTTGAAGACCAGCTCGGCAACCACTTCTCCGGTCGCGCCGAAGCCCTGTCCGTAGAAAACGGTTCCGTCGGCAAGCGCAAGACATGCAGTCGGTTTATGGGCCATCGTCATCTCTCCGGGTAAATCGGCGGGAACCTAGAGTTAGCGTCCCGTCGCGTCAAGGCAGGAAAGGCTCGTTTTGTCCGGGAACCGCGACAGCGCAGGGCGGGTTGACGCCGGACGCGAAGCCTAGGACAAGCGCCGGTCAATTCATTGAGCGAGGATCACATGGGATTGCGCGAACGTATCTCGGCAGACACCAAAGAGGCGATGAAGGCCAAGGAAACGGCCCGGCTGTCGACCCTGCGGCTGATCTCGGCCGCGATCAAGGACCGCGAAATCGCCGCGCGCGGTGAGGGCGGGGATGAAAACGGCCTGTCTGACGCCGATCTGACCGCCATCCTGTCCAAGATGGTCAAGCAGCGTCAGGAATCGGCGAAGGCCTACGAAGAGGGCGGTCGTCTGGAACTGGCCGAGCGCGAGCAGGACGAGATCAAGGTGATCCAGTCCTACCTGCCGCGCCAGCTGACGGATGAAGAGGCCCGCGCTGCTATCGACAAGGTCATCACCGATCTGGGCGCGGCCTCGATCCGCGACATGGGCCGGGTCATGGCCGAACTGCGTGCCCGCCATGCCGGGCAGATGGATTTCGGTGCCGTCGGCCCGATCATCAAGGACCGGCTGATGGCCTGACCTGCGGGTCGGCTGATTGCTGGGAAAATGCCGGGGGCGGGGTTTGGACCCCGCCCCCCTGTCGTCAGACCCCCTCAGATCTGCGACCGGCCGGGTGAATAATGTTCACCAGTTTGCGGCATGAGGGCTTTTTGCCCGGAAATGCGGGTGATTCCCTTGATTCAGATCAAATCCGGGCCGGTTTTCAGACGCGGCTGCCGCGCACCCATGTTTCACGTATGACAGGCCGGTCGGCGACCATGCGAAACCGCATCAGGTCAGCGCGCAGACCCGGCTGCAGCCTTCCGCGATCCGCCAGTCCGGCGGCAGTGGCGGGATTGGCGGTGACGGTGGCGATGGCGCGGGGCAGGTCGTTCCACAGATCGGCCAAGATCATTGCGCCGCCGATCAGCCCGGCGGGCACGTAATCCGACGACAGAATATCCAGATGCCCCGCGCGCGCCAGTTCGGCGGCCGAGACATTGCCTGAATGCGAGCCGCCCCGGATCAGGTTCGGCGCGCCCATCATCACCATGATCCCGTGATCGTGGCAGGCCGAGGCCGCCTCGGGCGTGGTCGGAAACTCGGCCAGCCGCACGCCGTAGCCTGCGGAACGGGCGACGTGTTCCGGGGTGGTGTCGTCATGGCTGGCCAGCACCGCGCCCAGACGGTGGGCGACCTCGACCGCCGCCGCCTCATGCGCGTCGCCGTAGCGGTCGCGCAGCGCCTTCATCCGCGAGACATGTTCGTCGAATGCGGCATCGTCCAGCTTGTACTTGCCCTGCACATATTGCGCGAGTTTCGAGAGGTCGCGGAACTGCCGCTGGCCGGGGGTGTGGTCCATCAGGCTGATGATGCCGACGCGGTCGTCCGGACCGAACTCGTCCATCTCTGCGATCAGGGTTTCGGAGCAGACTTCAGCCCGCAAATGCAACAGGTGACTGATCCGCAACGCGCCCTCGTTGCGCAGATCAATCAACTCATGTGCCAGTTCTCGCGCGTATTTTTCGTAGTCCTGATCCGGCCCATCGCTGACCACGGAACCCACGCGCATGGCGTCGAAAACGGTGGTGATGCCGCAACCGGCCAGTTCCGCGTCATGGGCGATGATCGCCGCCGCATGGGGCCAGTCCACGCCGGGGCGTGGGCGCATGTGGCGTTCCAGATTGTCGGTATGCAATTCGACCATGCCGGGGGCAAGGAAGTCGCCCGCCATGTCCAGCGCACCCTGAGGGACATCCGCACCGGCGCGGATATCGGCGATCGCCCCGTCCTCGATGACCAGCGATCCGGTCAGGACATTATCGGGCAGGATCAGGCGGGCATTGGCAAGAATGGTCTGGGGCATGGACGGCTTTCCGTTCGGGAAGGCAAGGGGTGGAGGATTGCGGCTGCCTCGTCAAGCACGGGCAGCGCCGCGCCGCAGGGTCAGGGGCAAAGTTCCGCCACCCATTCCGGCACCACCTGCGAGGCCGGGCCGGAGCGCTTTTCGTGGAAATCTCGGCCAATGACCGTGTTGGCCATATTCATCTCGATGGTGCGCACGCCGGCGCGGCGCGCATGCCGGGCCAGTCCCGCCGCCGGATAGACCTGTCCCGAGGTGCCGATGGCGGCAAAAAGCTGCGCTTGCTCGACGGCGTTGAAGATCCGCTCCAGATGATGGGGCACCTCTCCGAACCAGACGATATCGGGGCGGGTCTGCGGCTTGCCGCAATTCGGGCACAGGTCCAGCGAGCGCATGGCCAGCGGCGCGGGCCAGCGATGGCCGCATTCCGCGCAAAGCGCGCCCAGCAGGCTGCCATGCATGTGGATGACATCATCCGAGCCGCCGCGTTCATGCAGGTCGTCGACATTCTGGGTGATCAGGGTCAATTCGTGATGCTGGGCCAGCCGGGCCAGCGCCTTATGCGCGGCATTGGGCTGGGCGCGGGCGGCGTCGGCGCGGCGCATGTTGTAGAAACGATGGACCAGCACCGGGTCACGCATGAACCCCTCGACCGAGGCCACGTCTTCGATGCAATGATCCTCCCACAGACCATTGCTGGCGCGGAAGGTCCTGATTCCACTTTCCGCCGAGATACCGGCCCCGGTCAGGACAGCGATGCGCATTCTGGTCTTAGCGTGAGCAATAGGCCTCGGCGGTCGAGGCAAAGCGTTCGTAGCGCCGCCAGAAGGCGTTGTCGGCGTCGGTCTTGGACATGCGCACCGATTGCGCCTCGTCCGCATCGCTGAAGAAGCGGGCGGCACGGCGCTGGTCGGAACGCGACAAGGTCTGGTCCGCAACCTGCTGGATGCAGCCGCAAAGGCCGCGGTCGGTCGAGCGGCGGGGGGATTTGGCACATGCGGAATCTATGGGGCCGGCTACGGCAAGCGGCGTCGTCAAAGCCACCGCCGCCGCGGCGATGATCAGGCGGTTCAACATCACTGTCTCCTCGGATCGGGCAAGGCGCGGCGGGGCTGAACACCCTCACAAGGCCGCAAATTATCCACAGAGATTAACAGAAACCGCCTCATCGCTCAATCGCACTGGTCCGACCAGTTCTGGAGGACTGGCGGAAAATGGCCGCAAGATATGCGCTCAGGCGGCTTTGGGCGTGTATCCGGCCTGACGAATCACCGCCTCGGCGCGGGTGGCATCCAGCCCCTCGACCTCGACGATATGGGTGGTCAGATCGGTGCGGGCATGGCCACCCGCATCGGCCACCGCCTTTTCGATGGTGGCGGTGCAATGGCCGCAGCTCATATCTTCGACATGGAAGCGCATCTGGGTCCCTTTCCGGCTGGACCCCCCGATCATCGCGGCATATGCCATGGCCTGCAATTCCTACAATTGAGGTCCTGGGCCATGGGCGGCGAGAATTTTCGTGCGGCGATGCTGATGCTCGTCTCGATGGTGCTGTTCGCCGTCGAGGACATGTTCATCAAGCTTCTGTCCCAGGAGCTGCCCTTTGCCGAGGTTCTGGGCATGATCGGCCTGCTTGGCTGGCTGTGCTTCTGGGGCATGCTCAAGCTGCAGGGCGGGCATATGTGGACGCGCGATCTGGCGCGCCCGCTGGTGGTGCTGCGCAACCTGGCCGAGGCGGTGGGCTCGATCGGTATCGTCGTCGCCCTGGCGCTGACCGAACTTTCCTCGACCTCGGCGATCATGCAGGCGTTGCCGCTGGCCATCGTGCTGGGGGCGGCGGTTTTCCTGGGCGAGCCGGTTGGCTGGCGGCGCTGGACGGCCATCGGTGTCGGTTTCCTTGGCGTGCTGCTGGTGTTGCGCCCCGGTCTTGGGGATTTCCAGCCCGCCTCGCTGATGGCGCTGGTCGCGGTGATCGGCCTTGCCGCACGCGACATCGCCACCCGCCGCATTCCCGCGCAGATCCATTCGCTGCAACTGGCGGCCTCGGCCTTTTTCGCGATCCTGCTGGCCTCGATCGCGATGGGCGTGGTGCTGGGGCAGGAATTCGTCATGCCCAGCCTGCGGCAGTGGCTGCTGTTTGCCGGCTGCATGGCGGTCGGCGTCGCCGGCTATTCGCTGCTGGTCACCGCCACCCGTCTGGGCGAGGCCGCGGCGCTTGCCCCCTTCCGCTACGCCCGGCTGGTTTTTGCCCTGACGCTGGCCGTCATCGTCTTTGGCGAGCGCCCCGATGCGCTGACGCTGAGCGGTGCCGGATTGATCGTCGCCTCGGGCTGTTACGCCATGTGGCGCGAGGCGATCCTGCGCCGCCGCCAGCTTCGTGCCGCAGGGTTTGAGCCGCTGCGTGGCTAGGCCATCGCGTTCCCCCTTCCCGCAAACCCATTTCCCCAGTATAGCCGCGCCATGACCGACCTTGACCTCATCCGCAATTTCTCGATCGTGGCGCATATCGACCACGGTAAATCCACTCTGGCCGACCGCCTGATCCAGATGACGGGCACGGTCGCCGAACGGGACATGAAAGCCCAGCTGCTCGACAGCATGGATATCGAACGCGAACGCGGGATCACCATCAAGGCGAACACCGTGCGCATCGAATATCCGGCCAAGGACGGGCGCAGATACGTGTTGAACCTGATCGACACCCCCGGCCACGTCGACTTCGCCTATGAGGTCAGCCGCTCGATGCGCGCGGTCGAGGGCTCGTTGCTGGTCGTCGATGCCAGCCAAGGCGTTGAGGCGCAGACGCTGGCCAACGTCTATCAGGCGATCGACGCAGGTCACGACATCGTGCCGGTGCTGAACAAGATCGACTTGCCCGCTGCCGAACCCGAGCGGGTCAAGGAAAACATCGAGGACGTGATCGGCATCGACGCCCATGACGCCATCGAAATCTCGGCCAAGACCGGCCTTGGCATCCCGGACGTTCTGGAAGCCATCGTGACGCGCCTGCCCGCGCCGAAAGGCGACCGCAACGCGCCCCTGAAGGCCATGCTGGTCGACAGCTGGTATGACGCCTATCTGGGCGTCGTCGTCATGATCCGCGTCATGGACGGCGTGGTTCGCAAAGGCGACCGCATCAAGATGATGCAGACCGGCGCGCTTTACGGCATCGACAAGCTGGCCGTGCTGAAGCCGGCGATGGTCGATATCGCAGAATTGGGTCCGGGCGAAATCGGCGTGCTGACGGCATCCATCAAGCAGGTCCGCGACACCCGCGTCGGCGACACCATCACGCATGAGAAGAAGGGCACTGACACGCCGCTGCCGGGCTTCAAACCTGCCCAGCCGGTGGTGTTCTGCGGCCTGTTCCCGGTAGATGCCAATGACTTCGAGGCGCTTCGCGACGCCATCGAGAAACTGGCCCTGAACGACGCTTCCTTCAGCTACGAGATGGAGACCTCGGCCGCGCTCGGCTTCGGCTTCCGTTGCGGCTTCCTTGGTTTGCTGCACCTTGAGGTGATCCGCGACCGTCTGGAACGCGAATACGATCTGGACCTGATCACCACCGCGCCTTCGGTGGTCTTCAAGCTGCACATGAAGGACGGCGAAGTGCGCGATCTGCACAACCCCGCCGACATGCCCGACCTGACCTATGTCGACCATATCCAGGAACCGCGGATCAAGGCCACGATCATGGTCCCGGACGAATATCTGGGCGACGTGCTGAAGCTGTGCCAAGATCGCCGCGGCATCCAGATGGACCTGACCTATGCCGGCAACCGCGCCATGGTGGTCTATGACCTGCCGCTGGCCGAGGTGGTCTTCGACTTCTATGACCGCCTGAAATCGGTGACCAAGGGCTATGCGTCCTTCGACTATCAGATCAGCGAATACCGCGAGGATTTCCTGGTCAAGATGTCGATCCTGGTGAACGATGAGCCGGTCGATGCGCTGTCGATCATGGTCCACCGCGACCGTGCTGAAAGCCGTGGCCGTGTGATGGTGGAAAAGCTGAAAGAGCTTATCCCCCGCCACATGTTCAAGATCCCGATTCAGGCTGCCATCGGCTCGCGCGTGATCGCCCGCGAGACGCTGTCGGCGATGCGCAAGGACGTGACCGCGAAATGCTATGGCGGCGACGCTACGCGTAAGAAGAAGCTGCTGGAAAAGCAGAAGGCCGGTAAGAAGAAGATGCGGCAGTTCGGCAAGGTCGAAATCCCGCAGACGGCCTTCATCCAAGCGCTCAAGATGGACAGCTGAGGTCTTAGTCCGAGCTGCAGAATCGAAACGCCCGCCGTCACCCGGCGGGCGTTCTCATTTATCGCATTTCCGCGGTTTCGAACCGTGCTGCCTGACGTCGGTCCGACACTGCATCCAGCGATCAGGCCCTGTCGCCGCCGATAACCTGCCGCCACGCCCCCTCATCCACCTTTCGCAGCCGCTCCAATGCGTCGACGGCTTCGGCGCGGATGGCTTCCTTGCTGTTCTTTTTCACCTCTGCGACCTCGGCGTTGATCTTTTCGATTTCGTCCAGCTTTATGCCGGCCTCGTGCGACAGCACCAGCAGCGCCTCGATGATCTTGCCAAGCTGCTTGCCGAAGCTTGCGACCTCGGTCTGGATGCGGTCCTCGATCTCGGGGATGCCCTTGAGATCGGAGGACCAGAAGCGCGGCTGGATTTCCTGATTGACCTGAACGTCGCCGGAAAATGGCGCTTTCAGAATTGCGGCCCACAAATCGAACGGCGTCATGGCAGGTTCCCCGGTTGTGACGCGCTGGATTCTGGGTGGCATCGGGGCAAACCGTCAACGCAGCAATGATCGGACGCGATCGGCCTGCCCTGAAACGGGCAGGGGAACGCGGGCTGGCCTTTGTTTGGCCTCAATACGGGGCAGGGGCCGTGTAGGGCTGTTGCCCCATCTGGGTCTGGCTGGTCGCGGCCTGATCGGTCAGCAGCGCGCCCGCTGTCTGCATGTCGCGGCCCGCGCCCTGCATGGTTTCGCAGGCCGAGACCGCCATGACGGCCAAAATCGGGGCAAGGTGAAGGATACGGCGCATTGGTTGCTCCTTGTCGTTGACTGCTCGTTTTGGCCAAGACTAGGGCAGGATTTATGCCACCACCGCTCACACAAGCGCGAGATGAGCGGCGCAGGCGGGTTGTCGGCGGAAAGTCACGCGCGGGACGAAGGGATTGCGCGGAAGCTTGCCGATGCTGTGGCGTGGTGAGAAATCATGGAGCCTGCCCAAGCCGTTAGCGTTTTCTTAATTCGTTTCGGCGCAGGCTTCGGTCATGCGTCTTATGATCCTGTCTCTGTTGATTCTCGCCTCATGCGCGTCGCCCGCGCCGGAATATTTCGGCGCAACGCGGCATGATCTGGAAATCGACGGCATCCGCTTTGCCGTCTTCGTCAAGGAGAGCGAGGCCGAGGTGATCCGACTGGGCTATCTGTCCCGCAAGGACCGCGCGCGCGTTCCCGAATTGATGATGCAGGCCGCCAGTCAGGCCAGTGGCTGCGAAGCGATCGCGAACAGCCTGACCTCACGCATCCCCGGCGATACCGGAGAGGGCAAGGTCAGCCTGCGCTGCTAGTCGAAGAAGGTGGCGACGGTCTCGGCGACCTCGACTGGGCGGTCGGCATGCAGCCAATGGCCAGCCCCGGCAAAATAGCGCAGCTTTGCCTGCGGGAAATGGGCGCGGATCGCCTCGACCTGCGGTTCACGGCAATAATCGGATTCGGCCCCGGCAAGGAACAGCGCCGGACCGGAGTAGCTGCCCTTGGGGGCATCTGCGGGCCAGCCGACCAGATTGGGCATCTGTGCGCGCAAGGCGGGCAGGTTGAACTTCCAGCGCGGCGGCTCGGATTTCAGGTCCAGCGATTGCAGCAAGAACGCCCGCACGCCCGGTTCCGGCACGAACTCGGCCAGCCGCGCATCGGCGGCCGAGCGAAGCTTCAACCCGGTCAGGTCGGTGCCCTCCATGGCGTCGATCAGCGGGGTCTGGGTATGGGCATAGGCATAGGGGGCGATGTCCAGAACGGCCAGTTTGCGCACCGTTTCGGGATGGGTCAGCGCCAGCATCATCGCGGATTTACCGCCCATCGAATGGCCCAGCACATCCGCCTGTCCACCGACCGAGCGGATGATCTCGGCCAGATCGCCGGCCAGCGCGGGATAGCTATGGTCGGCGTCGTGGAAACTGTCGCCATGATTGCGCATGTCGACAAGGATCACCCGTCGCGTCTGTGCCAGCCTGCGGGCCAACCCGCCCAGATTCTTGCCCGATCCGAACAGCCCATGCGCCAGAAGCACGGGCAGCTGCGTCGAATCCTCACCGGTAATCGTCATGTTCAGCATCATGGCGGCAGCCTAGCGGTACTGGCGAAAAACCGCCAGAGGCGGTAGCCTTGGCGGAAAGGCAAGGGGGCGGGAATGATCGACACGATCAGGCCGATGGCGGATGAGGTGGCAAGCCTGATGGCGGCGCGTTTCGGCGGTGTCCGGCGCGGTCATACGGCGGATCTGGCGCAGATGCTGAAGCGGCGCGGTGGGGCATTGCCACGCAAATTGCGGCGCGAGGCCATGCTGCTGGCCCATGCCGACAGTCTTGCGGGTCATCCGAAACTGGCGCGGCAGGTGGATTTCCAGAAGCTCGATCACGCGCATAGGGCGCTGACGGCCTATCTGCGCCCCTTGGGGCAGGCCGGACGGATCGGAGGCGGGGTGCTGAGCGTGGCCGCAAGCGTCATCTTCGGCCTGATGATCCTTGGCGCGTTCGCCCTTTGGATCATGACGATGCGCGGGCTTGTGTAAGCCCGCGCAGTTTTTCGATCACATGCCCTGATACAGCGGGAACTTGGCGCAAAGCGCCTCGACCTCGGCCTTCACTTTGGCCTCGACCTCGGCATTGCCCTCATCGCCATTGGCGGCAAGGCCGTCGACGACCTCGACGATCCAGCGCGCGATCTGGCGGAACTCTTCTTCCTTGAAACCGCGGGTGGTGCCCGCCGGCGCGCCCAGACGGATGCCCGAGGTCACGAAGGGTTTTTCCGGATCGAACGGCACGCCGTTCTTGTTGCAGGTGATGTGCGCACGGCCCAAGGCCGCCTCGGTCGCCTTGCCGGTCACGCCTTTCGGGCGCAGGTCGGCCAGACACAGGTGGTTGTCGGTGCCGCCCGAGACGATGTCGATCCCGCCCTTCATCAGCTCATCGGCCATCGCCTGCGCGTTTTTGACGATCTGCGCTGCATAGTCCTTGAAGCTGGGGTCCAGCGCCTCTTTGAAGGCGACGGCCTTGGCGGCGATGACATGCATCAGCGGGCCGCCCTGCAGGCCGGGGAACACCGCCGAGTTGATCTTTTTCGCGATGTCGGCGTCGTTGGTCAGCACCATGCCGCCGCGCGGGCCGCGCAGCGACTTGTGCGTGGTGGTGGTCACGACATGGGCGTGCGGCAGCGGCGAGGGATGCTGGCCACCGGCAACCAGACCCGCGATATGGGCCATGTCGACCATCAGATAGGCGCTGACCTCATCCGCGATCTTGCGGAATTCGGCCCAGTCCCAGATGCGGCTGTAAGCGGTGCCGCCGGCGACGATCAGCTTGGGCTTGCTTTCCAGCGCCTTCCTGCGGATCTCTTCCATGTCCAGCAACTGGTCCTGCTGGCGCACGCCATAGCTGACGACGTTGAACCATTTCCCCGACATGTTGACCGGCGAGCCATGGGTCAGGTGGCCGCCCGAATTCAGGTCAAGGCCCATGAACGTGTCGCCCGGCTGCAGCAGCGCCAGGAACACGGCCTGGTTCATCTGGCTTCCCGAGTTCGGCTGGACGTTGGCGAATTCGCAGCCGAACAGCTGTTTCGCGCGCTCGATCGCCAGCGTCTCGGCGATATCGACATATTGGCAGCCGCCATAGTAGCGCTTGCCCGGATAGCCTTCGGCATATTTGTTGGTCAGGACCGAGCCCTGCGCCTCAAGCACCGCCTTGGAGACGATGTTTTCCGACGCGATCAACTCGATCTCGTCGCGCTGGCGGCCCAGTTCCTTGCGGATTGCGCCAAAAATTTCGGGATCGCGGCTGTCCAGCGTCTCAGTGAAGAATCCGGTATCGGGCATCTGGTCCTCATACAAAAGCGGCTTGCGGCCTCATAGACCGAAATCTCACGGCCCGCTAGGGACGGATGCGACGCCTGTGCGGTAGATATTCCTGTATCCATCGGGGGCTTGCGCCGCGCCGATCCCGCGCCATGATGGCGGGCATGAAGATTCATTTCATTTCAAGCAGCACCGAGGCCGCCGCCAGCGCCGCCGAGACCCTGTCCGAGCGCTACGGCCACGTGCCCGTCCGCGAGGCCGAGGTGATCGTCGCCCTTGGCGGTGACGGCTTGATGCTGAACGTCATGCATCAGAACCGCGGACTGCCGGTTTACGGCATGAATCGCGGCACGGTCGGCTTTCTGATGAACGCCTATTCCGCCGAAAACCTGCCCGAGCGCATCGCGGCGGCCGAGGAAACCGCGACCAATCCGCTGGCGATGACCGCAGGCACGACCGACGGGCATGAGCATTGCGCGCTGGCCATCAACGAGGTCAGCCTGCTGCGCGCCGGACCCCAAGCCGCGCGGCTGCGCCTGTCCGTCAATGGCCGCGTCCGGATGGAGGAGCTGGTCTGCGACGGCGCGCTGCTGTCCACGCCCGCTGGGTCGACCGCCTATAACTACTCGGCCAATGGTCCGATCCTGCCGCTTGGTTCGGACGTGCTGGCGCTGACGGCGATTGCCGCCTTCCGCCCCCGGCGCTGGCGCGGTGCGATCCTGCCCAAATCCGCGACCCTGCGCTTTGACGTGCTGGAGCCCGACAAGCGCCCGGTCATGGCCGATGCCGATTCGCGCGGCGTCGATTCCGTGTTGTGGGTCGAGATCCGCTCCGAGACCTCGATCAGCCACCGTCTGCTGTTTGATCCCGGCCATGGGCTGGAGGAAAGGCTGATGCGCGAACAATTCGTTTGAGGCTGCTTGCGGGGCAGGGTAAAGGGCCGGGCATGAGCAACCGTCCCGATCTTCCGCCCGAAATCGCCCGCCGCCGGACCTTTGCGATCATCTCGCACCCGGACGCCGGCAAGACCACCCTGACCGAAAAGTTCCTGCTGTTCGGCGGGGCGATCCAGATGGCCGGTCAGGTCCGCGCCAAGGGCGAGGCGCGGCGCACGCGCTCGGACTTCATGAAGATGGAGCAGGACCGCGGCATTTCCGTGTCCGCATCCGCCATGTCCTTCGAATTCGGGAAGTATCGCTTCAATCTGGTCGACACCCCCGGCCACAGCGATTTCTCGGAAGATACCTACCGCACGCTGACGGCGGTGGATGCGGCGATCATGGTGATCGACGGCGCCAAGGGCGTCGAATCCCAGACCCGCAAGCTGTTCGAGGTCTGCCGTCTGCGCGACCTGCCTATCCTGACCTTCTGTAACAAGATGGACCGCGAATCGCGCGACACGTTCGAGATCATTGACGAGATTCAGGAAAACCTTGCCATCGACGTGGCCCCGGTGTCCTGGCCGATCGGCATGGGCCGCGATTTTATCGGCGCTTACGACCTGCTGCATGACCGGCTGGAGATCATGGACCGCGCCGACCGCAACAAGGTCGCGGAAACCGTGCAGATCACCGGCCTCGACGATCCGAAACTGGCCGATCACGTTCCCGCCGAGCAGCTTGCGAAGCTGCGCGAAGAGTTGGAGATGGCGCGCGAGTTGCTGCCCAAATTCGACCGCCAGTCCTTCCTTGAAGGGCACATGACTCCGATCTGGTTCGGCTCGGCGATCAACAGCTTTGGCGTCAAGGAACTGATGACCGGCATCGGCGAATTCGGCCCCGAGCCGCAGCCGCAGCATTCCGCAGAACGCGAGATTTCGCCGGACGAAAACCCGGTCACCGGCTTCGTCTTCAAGGTGCAGGCCAATATGGACCCCAAGCACCGCGACCGCGTGGCCTTCGTGCGTCTGGCGTCCGGCCATTTCGAGCGCGGGATGAAACTGCTGCATGTTCGGTCCAAGAAACCGATGGCGGTGTCGAACCCGGTCCTGTTCCTTGCCGCCGACCGCGAGCTGGCCGAGGAAGCGTGGGCAGGCGACATCATCGGCATTCCGAACCACGGCCAGCTTCGCATCGGCGACGCGCTGACCGAGGGCGAGGGCCTGCGCTTCACCGGCATCCCCAGCTTTGCCCCGGAACTGCTGCAGACCGTCCGCGCGGGCGATCCGATGAAGGCCAAGCATCTGGAAAAGGCGCTGATGCAGTTTGCCGAGGAAGGTGCGGCGAAAGTCTTCAAGCCGATGATCGGCTCGGGCTTTATCGTCGGCGTCGTCGGTGCCCTGCAATTCGAGGTTCTGGCCAGCCGGATCGAGATCGAATACGGCCTGCCGGTGCGGTTTGAGTCCTCGCAATTCACCAGCGCGCGCTGGGTCGCGGGTCCGAAGGACAAGGTCGAGACCTTTGCCCAGTCCAACAAGGGCCATATGGCGCAGGACCATGACGGCGATCTGGTCTACCTGACCCGCCTGCAATGGGACATCGACCGGGTGCAGCGCGACCACCCCGAACTGAAGCTGACCGCGACCAAGGAAATGATGGTGTAAAGACCGGCGGGGGCTTGGGATGATCTAAGCCCCTCGCAGTCGGATGAAGCCTTTTCCGGCTTCATCGGCATGGGGCTATTGGATGATGCACATTTTGCAGGTGTGGCAGCTACAAATGCTGTCGCATCCACCAAGCAGCAATGTCGGGGCAAGAAACAGCAAGATGGTCAAGGTTTTCATAATCTAACACGACCTGAGAGCCGGGTGTGGGAAATACACTTCCTGCCAGAGCATGACATATCTGACCGGCTGTTTCTCTAATCGGGTCTTTTCCCCATACAGAACGACCCACATGCGGCGCGGTGCAAGAACGCGCCGCATTGGACTTCCGCCTTACACGACGGTCACATCCAGCGTGACCTCGGCATTCAGCACCTTGCTGACCGGGCAGCCTTTCTCGGCCTGGCGTGCGCAATCCTCGATCACCGCCGGATCGCCATTGCCCGAGATTTTCGTGGTCAGATGCGCTGTCTTGATGGCAAAGCCCTCGCCATCCTTGTCCAACCCGATCTCGGATTTGGTCTCGATGGTGACATCGGTGACGCCCGCGCCTTGCAGGATCATCGACAGCGCCATGCTGAAACAGGCGGCATGGGCGGCGCCGATCAGTTCTTCGGGATTGGTGCCGGGCTTGCCCTCGAAGCGGGTGTTGAAGCCATAGGGCTGGTCCGACAGCACGCCCGAGCGCGTCGAAATCAGCCCCTTTCCGTCCTTGAGCCCGCCTTCCCATTTCGCAGAGCCGGAATTGACGATCATCGGTCAGTCTCCTTCATGGCTGAGGTTCGCGCCCCAACGCGCGACGATGCGCGCGGGTTCATCCGCGGCGTGAGGTCAGGAAACCGCAAGCTGACGGCTTTGTCATTTCCTCTTTTCGTCCGCCAGAGGCCTGATGCGGCAAGAAAACTCAGGAGGGAACCGATGCACCGTTCTTTTGCCAGCGCCGCAATCGCCGCCATGCTTGCCATGCCCGCCGTGGCGCAAGACCATTCGAACCATGCAATGGCGGGTCATGCCGATCCGACGGCCTCGGCTTCGACCCAAGCCTATCAGCAGGCCATGGACAAAATGCACAAGGACATGGCGATCGAGTACTCCGGTAATGCCGATATCGACTTCATGCGTGGCATGATTCCACACCATCAGGGCGCGATCGACATGGCCAAGGTGGTCTTGGAGCACGGCAAGGACGCGCAGGTCCGCAAACTGGCCGAGGAGGTCATCCGCGCCCAAGAGGCCGAAATCGCCCAGATGCAGGAGTGGCTGAAGGTTCACGACAAGGCCGAGTGACCTTCTTCGTTTCAGAAATACCCTCGGGGGGTGTGGGGGGCAGACAGCCCCCCACCTACTTCAGCAGCCGCTCGGCCTCGGCAATGGCAAAGCGGTCGGTCATCCCGGCGACGTAATCAAGGATGACCCGCGCCCGGCCCGTCTCATCGCCCGCCGCCTTGGCCGCGTCGAACCAGTGCTCGGGCATCTTGGACGGATCGTTTAGGTATAGCGGGAACAACCCGTTCAGCATCTCGGTCACGCGCTGGCGTTCGACGACGACCGTGGGCGCGCGGTACATGCGCTGGAACAGGAACAGCTTGATCGCCTTGAGGTTCTGATAAAGCGGCTTGGAAAACCGGATGATCGGGCCGTCCATGTCGCGGATGTCCTGCGCGCTTTGCGGCTGCAGGCTGGTCAACCGATTCTGGGCCACCGCGATCACATCCTCGACCATGACGCCAAAGACCCGGCGCAGGGCCTCGTGTCGGCGGCGCATCGGGTCCAGACCGGGATGCAGGGCATCGACCTCGGCAAAGGCCTCGCCGACGACGGGCAATTGGGACAGGTCTTCCTCGGTGAACAGCCCGGCGCGCAGCCCGTCATGCAGGTCGTGGTGGTTATAGGCCACGTCATCGGCAACGGCGGCGACCTGCGCCTCGGCGCTGGCATTGGTATGCAGCTCAAGGTCCCATTCGGCGTTCACATCGGCCAGCGCATAGGGCAGGGGTCCGGTGACCGGGCCGTTATGCTTGGCAATGCCTTCCAGACTTTCCCATGTCAGGTTCAGCCCGTCGAAATCCGCGTAATGGCGTTCCAGCTTGGTCACGATGCGCAAGGCCTGCGCGTTGTGGTCAAAGCCGCCATAGGGCTCCATCAGCGCGGCAAGGGCGTCCTCGCCGGTATGGCCGAAGGGCGGGTGGCCAAGGTCATGGGCCAAGGCCACCGTCTCGGCCAGATCGGCGTTCAGGCCAAGCACGCCGGCGATGGTGCGGGCGACCTGAGCGACCTCGATCGTGTGGGTCAGGCGGGTGCGGTAGTAATCGCCCTCGTGCTCGACAAAGACCTGTGTCTTGTGCTTCAGCCGCCGGAAGGCGCTGGAATGGATGATCCGGTCGCGGTCGCGCTGCCACGGGCTGCGAAAGGTTGACATGCGTTCCGGCCAGTGGCGGCCGCGGCTTTCTTCGGGTTGGCAGGCATAGGGTGCAGTCATGTCGTCTGGCATTCCTTGCGGGGTCTTCACCTCAAGCCTATATACCGGAATAACCGACGGAAACGGGAACACCCCATGAACGCCCAGCTCAGCCTGCCCCCCAAGGTCACCGCCCGCGCCTTTGCGCGGCTGGCCGAGATCAATGCGGACGGTCCGGTCCGCCCCCTGCGGGTCGCGGTCTCGGGCGGCGGCTGCTCGGGGTTTCAATATGACATCCGCTTCGACGAGACCGCCGATGACGACCTGATCCTGAACGGAGAAGGCCAAAGCGTCGTCGTCGATCCGGTGTCGCTGCCCTTCCTTGCCGGGGCGACCATCGACTTCACCGATGAGCTGATCGGCGCGCGTTTCGTGATCGAGAACCCCAATGCCAGCTCGTCCTGCGGCTGCGGCACGTCCTTCTCGATCTGATCTGGCCTTGAGGGCGGCGCGCGGCTAATCTCGCGCGCATGAAAATCGCGACATTCAATATCAACGGCGTCCGCGCCCGGATCGAAACCCTGACCGGCTGGCTTTCCGAGGCCCAGCCCGATGTCGTGGTGCTGCAGGAAATCAAGACTCAGGATGAGGGCTTCCCAGCGGAACCCATCGCCGATCTGGGCTACAATATCGAGACCCACGGCCAGAAGGGCTTCAACGGCGTCGCGATCCTGTCGAAGCTGCCGCTTGAGGATGTGATGCGCGGCTTGCCCGGCGACGATGCCGACGAACAGTCGCGCTATATCGAGGCCACCGTGATCGGCCAGCGCGCCGTGCGCATTGCCGGGCTGTACCTGCCCAATGGCAATCCGCAGCCGGGGCCGAAATTCGACTACAAGCTGGCCTGGATGGAACGCCTGCGCGCCCGCGCCCGCGAATTGCGCGGGGCCGAGATCCCGACGGTCATGCTGGGCGATTACAACGTCATTCCCGAACCCCGCGACGCCGCCAACCCGGAAAAATGGGTCGATGACGCGCTGTTCCAACCCGAAAGCCGCGCGGCCTTGCGCCGTATCCTGAATGATGGCTGGGCGGATGCGGTGCGGCTGCGCGATCCCGACAATGCGCGCGGCCCGTTCACCTTCTGGGATTATCAGGCCGGCGCCTGGCAGAAGGACAATGGCATCCGCATCGACCATATCCTGCTGTCGCCGCAGGCCGAGGACCTGCTGATCGACATCGGCATCGACCGGGACGAGCGCGCCAAGGACAAGCCCAGCGACCACGTCCCCGTCTGGGTCGATCTGGACGCCTGAGCCCTAATCCCGCCCGGTCCGGTCGCCGTCATCGGCGACCTCGTCGTCATCACCGAAACGCGCGTCGTCGTCATATTCGTCCTCGCCTTCGCCGACGAATTTCGACGACAGCGCGATCGAGTGATTGTCATGCGACGGGTCCATCACGATGTCTGACGGGATTTCTCCGGCCAGCCATTCGCGGATCTCGTCCTTGGTCTCGTCGATTTCCTGACCGGTGACCTCGGCGATGTATTTCACGAAGGCGCGCTGGTCGCCGTCGATCTCGGTCAGGTCTGCCTCATCCGCCTCGGGCCATTTTTCCAGAATGGCGTCCGAGAAGGCTGGCCAGTTGTCACGGACATGTACCCATTTCATCAGTAACCCGAACCTCCCATGTTCCCCTGCGCCCATTGCGCGGTGCCGGTAATGTCCTGACCGACTCCGGCGACGGTGTTACATCCGGCCAACGCCAGAAGTGCGATGAGGGTTGCGATGCGCGTCAATTTCAATTCCTTTCCTCGTACCACCAGGTTTCAGGCATGAATCCGGGCCAGTCCCCGTAAATGGGTGTATTTTCAGGATAATGCAGTTCAGCTTTATGCGCCAAACGAGAAATTCGTGAATAGCTGACCGGGATGACATAGCGCCCCGCAGTCAGGATGCGGTCCAGGGCGCGCACCGCGGCACGGTAGTCGTCCTGTGTTTCGGCATGGCCCATCTCGGCGATCATCGCCTCGGCGGCGGGGGAATTCATGCCCATCCAGTTGCGGGTTCCGGTCTTTTTCACCCCGGCACTGCCCCAATACAGCATCTGTTCATTGCCCGGCGACAGCGACAGCCCGCGTTCGTACCAGGTCATGTCGAACTGGTAGTTGTTGGTGCGTTGGACATATTGCGCGGAATCCAGCAGCGTGACCTGAGGCTTGATCCCCAGATTGCGCAGGGATTCGATGAAGATATCGACGATCTGCCGGGTTTCGGAGGCCGAACGCATGGCGCTGCCCGACTGGTTCAGCAGGATTTCGAAGGCAAAGGGCCGTCCCTGCGCATCGCGTAACTCCCCCTCCTGCACGGTCCAGCCAGCCTGCGCCAGCAGGTCCAGCGCGGCGCGGATACCCTTGCGGTCAATATGGCGGTCACCGCCTTCGGGCAGGGTATAGCCCTCGATGGTGCCGGGGGGCAGGTCGGCGGCAAAGGGGGCCAGCAATTCGGCCTCACGGCCCGTGGCCGGACCGGGCTGCATCGCCAGTTCGGAATTGGCGAAATAGCTGGTGATCCGCGGGTCCTTGCCGCCGCTGAGGGTCATGTTGATGAAGCGATAGTTGAAAGCGTCGATCAGCGCCTGCCGCACGCGCCAATCGGCAAAGACCGGATTGCGGGTGTTCATCACCAGCCCCATGATCCCCGAGGGGCGTTCATGCGGGATCTCTGCCTTGATCACCCGGCCCTCGCGCACGGCGGGGAAGGTGAAGTCGCGGTCCCAACGCGCCGCGACCAGCTCGCGCCAGACATCGGTCTCGCCGGCCTTGAAAGCCTCGAACATGGCATTGGCATCGCCGAAATAGTCGAAGCGAATCTGGTCGAAATTATGCAGGCCCTTGTTCACCGGCAGGTCGCGGCCCCAATAGTCGGGATTGCGGCGGAAGCTGATGGCGCGGCCCGGATCGACCTTGTCGATGACATAGGGGCCAGTGCCGATCGGCGGCATCAGGCCCGACTGGCTGAAATCCTTGCCCTCCCATTGCGCCTTTTTCAGGATCGGGCGCATGCCCATCAGCAGCGCCAATTCGCGGTCGGGGGTGTTGAAGGTGAAGCGGATCTTGCCGGGGCCGGTCTGCTCCATCTTGGCGACCTTGGACCAGACGGCAGTATAGCGCGGATGGCCCTTGGTCCCCAGCGTCTCATAGGACCACATCACGTCCTCGACCGTGACCGGGCTGCCATCCGAGAATTTTGCCTGCGGTCGCAGGGTGAATTCGACCCATGTGCGCCCCGGATCGGTCTCGACGCTTTCGGCCAGCAGCCCATAAAGCGAGAAAGGCTCGTCGATCGACCGCATCATCAGGCTTTCGGTCAAAAGCCCCGGCTGGGTGAAGATCGGGAAGACCGGATTGCCCATCAGGATCCACGGATTGAGCGAATCAAAGGTTCCCGACTCGGCCAGTCGAATCGTGCCGCCCTTGGGCGCGTCCGGGTTGGTATAGGGCAGGTGGGTGAAGCCCGGTTTGAGGGCGGGTTCTCCATACATTGCAATGGCATGCATGGGATCGGCGGCACTTGCCAGCGGCATAGCTGCAACACACACGCCAAAGGCGAGCGCCCGCCAGATCGCGGATTCGTTAGAAATATTGAAGAATCGCATGCTCGATCGCCCTGTTTTCCGGGTCGGTTGTCTTGTCGTCGCCCAGATTAGCGATCCGTTCCGGCTGTGGCAAACTTACCCATTGGACTCAAGTGCCGAAAAGCGTATAGATAAATCACTGCTCGATAGGTTTCTTGCCTGTATGAAACCTGCCTCATGACTAGCGCCCGCCTTGTGCGGGCGTTTTTTTATGCCCTCGGCGGGTTCTTGCCCGGTTGTGCCTTTGCGGGATTTTCAACATCCTGCCGCCTGAATGATCCGGTCAGACAAGGGGGCAGGGATGTTTGCAAGGTTTCTCGAGGGCAAGACGGCGGTGGTGACCGGATCGAATTCCGGCATCGGTCTGGGCATCGCGGTCGAGCTTGCGCGGGCAGGCGCCGATCTGGTCCTGAACAGCTTTACCGACAATGACGACGACCACGCGCTGGCCGCAAGCCTTGCCGCCGAGCATGGCGTCACGGCCCGCTACATCCGCGCCGACATGTCCAAGGGCGACGATTGCCGGGCACTGATTCTGGCGGCGGGGCGCTGTGACATCCTCGTGAACAATGCCGGCATCCAGCATGTCGCGCCGATCCCGGAATTCCCGGCCGAGAAATGGGATGCGATCATTGCGATCAACCTGTCATCGGCCTTCCACACCACCGCGGTGGCGCTGCCGATGATGCGGGCCGCGGGCTGGGGGCGGGTGATCAACGTGGCCTCGGCCCACGGCCTGACGGCAAGCCCATTCAAATCGGCCTATGTCGCGGCCAAGCACGGTATCGTGGGCTTCACCAAGGTCACCGGGCTGGAAACCGCCACCGATCCGATCACCTGCAACGCGATCTGCCCCGGCTATGTGCTGACGCCCATCATCGAAAAGCAGATCCCCGACCAGATGAAGACCCATAACATGAGCCGCGAAGAGGTCATCGCCAAGGTCATGCTGCAGCGCCAACCCTCGGGGCAATTCGCCACGGTCGAGCAGGTCGGCGGCACGGTGGTCTATCTATGCTCGCCCGCAGCCGATCAGGTGACCGGCACGACGATTTCCGTGGATGGCGGCTGGACCGCGCTTTAACGGCGGCGGACCAGCTCGCGCAGGGTGAATTCAGGCCCGTCGCCCGGCAGGGTGCGGCGGGTCAGCTGGGTCCAGTGGCCCTCGTCAAAGGTGGGGAAGAAGGCGTCGGCCTCGGCGATCTCCAGATCGACCTCGGTCAGCATCAGCCGGTCGGCCAAAGGCAGCATCTCGCGATAGATCGCCTCGCCGCCGATGCCATAGATGCGGTTGTAACCCGCCTCATGGGCCATCGCGATGGCCTCAGGGACCGAGGAAGCGACATGCTCGGCCAGCGAGGCGTCGCGCGACACCACGATGTTCAGCCGGTTCTTCAGCGGCTTGAAGGGCAGGCTGTCCCAGGTCCGGCGGCCCATGATGACGGCGCCGCCGGTGGTCTCGCGCTGGAACATCTTCAGATCCTCGGGCGAGTGCCACGGGATCTGGTTGTCCTTGCCGATGGCGGAATTGCGGGCGCGGGCGACGATCAGGGTCAGCATCAGACGGCCACCGGAGCCTTGATCGCGGGCGCCGGATCGTAATCCAGAAACTCGAAATCCTCGAAGCGGAAGTCGAAGATCGACTTGACCTCGCGCGTGATCCGCAGCCGGGGCAGGGCGCGGGGTTCGCGCGCCAGCTGGGTCTGCACCTGATCCAGATGGTTCGAATAGATATGCGCGTCGCCCATCGTATGGATGAAATCGCCCGCCTCATAGCCGGTCACATGCGCCAGCATATGGGTCAGCAGCGCGTAAGACGCGATGTTGAACGGCACGCCCAGGAACATGTCGGCGGAACGCTGGTAAAGCTGCAGATGCAGCTTGCCGCCTTGAATGCGGACCTGCCACAGCGTATGGCAGGGCGGCAGGGCCATCTGGTCCACCTCACCAGGGTTCCACGCGGATACGATCAGGCGGCGCGAATCCGGGCTTTTGCGGATGCGCTCGACCAGTTCGGCGATCTGGTCGACCTCACCCACCACAACGCGGCCATCCTCGTCACGGACGGTCGGGAAATGCCGCCACTGGTGGCCATAGACCGGACCAAGGTCGCCATTCTCATCCGCCCATTCGTCCCAGATCGAGACGCCGTTTTCCTTGAGGTAGCGGATATTGGTATCGCCCGACAGGAACCACAGCAGCTCATGCACGATGGATTTCAGATGCAGCTTCTTGGTCGTGACCAGCGGAAAGCCCTGATCCAGCGGATAGCGGCACTGCATCCCGAAATGCGAAATTGTCCCCGTCCCGGTCCGGTCGGTCGAGGGCTGGCCCTGTTCCAGAACGGTGCGCAGCGCATCCAGATATTGCCGCATGGGGGCCTCCTTCTCGGGTCGGAACTTTGGGCAAGGGCTAGCGCAAATGGCCCCGCAATGCAAAGCGCGGACTATTACGATTTAATCTAGTGCGTATATCGTGTATTCTATCCCCATGCGGGAGAGTGCCGATGAGTCTGTCCGAGAAATTCGTCGATCTGGTCTTTCTGGTCACCACCTGTCGTGGCGGGTCCGATCTGCACCGGCTTCAGGCGATGCATCGCAGTCCGATCTGCCCGCCGGGATGGAGCGTCCGCGCCGCGGGGCCGAGCTGGTTCCTGATCTGGTTTCAGGACCCGGCACGGCTGATCCGTCTGCGCGTGGTGCTGGTCCCGCGCCGCTGGATCGGCTTGTCGCGGGCCGAAAGCCTTGCACTGGTCGCGGATCAGATGGCGCGCATTGAAAGCGCACCGTCGCAGAAACGCTCCAGCCCCGTCCTGCGCGACGCCCAGCACCGCATCGGCAGGGTGCTGGCGCGCCACTGGTAGCGTCAGCCGGGCCAGCCTGCCGCCGCTGCATTGACCGCCACCACATACAGGCTGGTCGTTGCGGTGATGAACAGCCGGTTCCCCCTCGGCCCGCCGAAACAGATGTTCGAGACGACTTCGGGGACGTTGATCTTGCCCAGCAGCGTGCCGTCCGGGGCAAAGACATGCACCCCATCCGCCGCCGAGGACCACAGGTTGCCGTTCGTATCGCAACGGATGCCGTCCGGCAGGCCACGGTCGATCACGGCGAAGTCGCGGCCATTCGTGACCTTGTCGCCCTGCACGTCGAACACCCGGATCACCGAAGGCACGCCCGGATCGTGGCTGGAGCCCGACTCGGCCACGTAAAGCAGGGTTTCATCGGGCGAGAAGCACAGCCCGTTCGGTTGGGTGAAATCGGTGATGACCGGTTGGGGCGCGCCCCCGTCCGCCGGAATGCGCCAGACATAGCTGCCAGCCTGCTCGGGATCGGCCCGGTAGCCCTCCAGATCAGAGAGGATTCCATAGGTCGGATCGGTGAACCAGACGCTGCCATCCGAGCGCACCACCACATCATTGGGCGAATTCAGCCGCTTGCCCTGATAGCTGTCGGCCAGCACGGTGCGGCTGCCGTCATGCTCGGTCCGGCAGACGGCGCGCAACCCGTGATGGCAGGTCACCAGCCGTCCCTGCGGGTCGCGGGTATTGCCGTTCGAGTAATCGGAATCCTCGCGAAAGATCGTGCAGCCACTCTCGGCGGTCCAGCGCATCATGCGATGGGCGGGGATGTCGGAAAACAGCAGCATCTGCGACAGGGGAAACCAGACCGGCCCCTCGGCCCATTCAAAGCCGCTGCCGATCTGGCGCAGCTGGGCATTGCGATGGATCAGCCCGGCAAAACGCGGGTCGCGAAGGTCGTAAAGGGTCATGGCTTGGCCTTTCTGCCGCTGGCAACGGCGACGATGGCGATGATGATCACCCCGGTCGACAGCAGGCGCACGCCCGCCCCCAGACCATAGGAATTCAGCATCGAGACAATCAGATACATGAACAGCGCCCCGGCCCAGATGCCCGGCACGTTGGAATTTCCGCCCGCGATGGATGAACCGCCGATCACGGTGACGGCAATGGACATCAAAAGGAACTCGGCCCCCATGTTCAGCGCCGCCCCGCCGGAAAAGCAGGCCAGCAGGAAACCGGTCAGCGCCGCCATCATCGCGCAGATCACATAGGTCGCGGCACTGACGCGGGCGACGGGGACGCCCGCCAGCCGCGCCGCCCGCGCATTCTGCCCGATGGCGGAAACGCGGCGGCCAAAGCCCGACAGGTTCAGAAGCACCCAGAAGCCGGCGCTGATCGCCAGCGCGACCCATGCAAGGTTTGGCACGCCCAGAAGATCGCGCCCGGTGGTGAAATCGGCCAAGGCGGGCGGCGGCTTGATCCGCAAGCCCCGGTTCGACCAGATTGCCAGCGATTGGTAGAGGAAGCTGGCCGAAAGCGTGGCGATGATCGGCGGAATACGCAGCAGCCGGATCAGCGCGAAATTGGCGATCCCCACGCCCGCGCCGATCAGCAGGGCGGAAAGCAGCCCGGCCAGCACCGTCGCAGGCCCGCCATCCATCCCGCCCATCAGCTTCAGCGACAGTGTGCCCGCCAGCGTCATCGTGGCCGGGATCGACAGGTCGGTATTGCCCGGACCCATGGTGATGACCAGCATCTGCCCCAGTCCCGTCAGGACCGAGAAACTGCCGAATGTCAGGGCGGCGACGGCGAGGGCCGCGCCTCCGCCGCCGCCGGCACTCATCGACCATGTGGCAAGGAAGGCCGCGAAGGCCGCGACCCAGGCCCAGAACCATGGCGCGCGATGCAGGGTCATGTCCGCTTCTCCGCCTGACGCACCAATAGCCGCGCGGCCAGCACAAGGATCAGGATCGCGCCCTGCGCCCCGATCTGCCAATCGGGCGACAGGCGCAGGAAGGACAGGAAACTGCCCGCCAGCGTCAGGGTCAGCGCCCCGATCACCGCGCCAATGGGCGAGACGCGCCCGCCAGTGAACTCTCCCCCGCCAAGGATCACGCCTGCGATTGACAGCAGCGTGTAGCGCAGCGCGATATTGGCATCCCCCGAGGTTGTCAGCCCGACCAGCGCCATTCCGGCCAAGACGGCAAAGCATCCCGCGACCGCATAGGCCATCGCCCGCAGCCGCACGGTCGAGCGTCCCGCCCGCGACACCGCCCGCGCATTCCCCCCCAAGGCACGCAGCCTGACGCCAAAGGCGGATCGCATGATCAGCAGATGCGCCACGCCCGCAATCAGCAGGCTCGCGATGATCGCCATCGGGACCAGCGGCGGTTTTGCCTTCATGATCGCGGTCAGCCAGACAGGCGAGGTCCCACCGGGCGAGGGCAGGATCAGCACCGCCGCCCCGCCCCAGACAAAGGACATGCCCAAGGTCACCACGATGGCGGGCAGTTGCCGCGCCTCGATCAGCGCGCCAAGGGCGGCATAGGCCAGCACGCAGCCCAGCAGCATCAGGGCCCCCAAGGCCGGATTGCCGGGCAGGATGGCGGCGGTGATGCAGGCGACAAGGCTGACGAAGGCCCCCATCGACAGGTCGATGTCATTCACCATGATGATGATCATCTGCGCCACCGTCGCCAGCGCGATCGGCACCGCCAGATTGAACAGCAGGTTGATCCCCACATAGCTCATGGCGCGGGGTTGCAGCCAGAAGACAGCGACGATCAGGATCGCCAGCGACAGGATCGGCAGGGCCAGACGCGGATTGATCAGCCTCACGCGGCATCCCCGAATTCGAAACTGGCGGCGAGGATGTTTTCCTCGGTGATGCGGGGGCCTTCCAGCTCGGCCGAGATCGCGCCGTCGCGAAAGACAAAGACGCGGTCGCAATTCAGGATCTCGTCCATCTCGGTCGAATACCACAGGAAGGTGCGGCCCTGCGCGGCCTCATGGCGGATCATGTCATAGACCTCGGTCTTGGTGCCGATATCGACGCCGCGCATCGGGTCGTCCATGACCACGACGGGCGCGCTGGTCGCAAGCGCACGGGCAAACAGCACCTTCTGCTGGTTGCCGCCCGACAGCGACAGGATGGGATTGCCCATATCGGGGGTACGGATGCCGATGCGCTTCTGCCAATCCGTGCCGATCGCGGTTTCCGCCGCGCGGTCGATCAGGCCATGGCGGGTCAGCGTCTCAAGCGCGGCCAGCGTCAGATTGCGGCGGATAGACCAGACCGGCATCACCCCGTCGCGCCGCCGGTCGCCCGCGACAAAGACCGCGCTGGGCCGGGCGGTGCTGCGCCAGTCCGAACCTTGCGACAGGTAGAACCGTGCCAAGGCCTCGGCCTGGCCGTGGCCCGCCAGACCGGCAAGGCCGACTATCTCGCCCCGGCGGGCCTCGATCCCCTCGGGGGTGCGCAGGACGGTATCGCCCAGATTGCGGGCCTGCGCGGCGGGGCCGGGCTGGTTTCTGTCATCGGTGACATGGCCCATCGCATCGACCAGCCCCTGACGGCTAAAGCCCGAGGTGGGCCGGTCCGCGATGATCCGCCCGTCGCGCATGACCACAATGCGGTCGGCGACGGCAAAGACCTCGCCCAGCATGTGGGAAATGAAGATCGCAGCGCCGCCATCTGCACAGAAGCGCCGGATATGGGCCAGAAGCTGCGCCGAGACCTGCGCATCCAGCGATGAGGTCGGCTCATCCAGCACCACCAGCCGGGCCGGGATCGGGCCTTCGGCGAAACCTATGGCGATCTCGACCATCTGGCTTTCGGCCAGCGACATCTCGGCGACCAGCATGTCGGGGCGGATGCGATGGCCGGGAAAGACCGCGTCCAGCGCCGTCCGGATGCGCCGCGCGGCAAGCCGGCGCCAACCCCAGCCGTTCAGGTCGCGCTGCACCACCTGCAGGTTTTCCAGCACCGTCAGGTTCGGGCAAAGCGTGCCTTCCTGCGAAATCGCGCGGATGCCGGCCATCCTATGGTCGCTTGTGCCGGGATAGCTGACCCGTCCGGCGCTGGGCGCGAATAGCCCGGTGATCAGGTTCACCAGCGTCGATTTTCCGGCGCCGTTATGCCCGACCAGCCCCAGCGATTCGCCGGGGCTGACCTGCAGGTCGACGTGATCCATCGCCTTGAGCGCGCCGAAACTTTTCGACGCGCCCTCCAGCATCACGACCGGGGCGGCGCGCGCCCCGGCTTCGGTATCGCCTGACACCATCACTTGGACTCGGAGATCACTTTCTTGGCGTCGTCCTGGCTGTAATCGACATTCGTCACGCCACCTTCGGGCGTCTCCTTCAGCGATTGGTCCAGCGTGTCCTGCGTCACCGACAGGAACGGCACGGTCAGGTCTTTGGGAACTTCCTGCCCGTCAAGGATCTGCTGGGCCACCCAGAAAGCCAGCGTGGACACCCCCGGCGCGATCGAGGTCGAGACGGTCTCGTACTTGTTCGCGTCGCGCTGTTCGGCCCACCATTTCAGCTCATCCTGACGGTTGCCCATGATGATGATCGGCGTGGGCCGACCCGCTGCGGCAAAGGCCTGCGCCGCGCCATAGCCGTCACCGCCCTGCGTCACCACGGCGGCGATTTCCGGCAATGAGGGCAGGATGCCCGCCACCGCCTTTTGCGCCACATCCTGCGCCCAGTCGCCATTGACCGAACCCACGATCTTGAAGTTCGGATGCGCCTTCACGCCCTCATCAATGCCCTGATGGATTTCGTCATCGACCGAGACCCCGGCAAGACCGCGGATTTCCAGCAGGTTGCCGCCCTCGGGCAGGCGCGTGGCCAGATATTCGAGCTCATCGCGGCCCATCTTGACGAAATCGACCTTGACCCGCCAGGCGCAGGGCTCGGTCACGATGCCGTCGAAGGACACGACCGTGATCCCGGCATCGCAGGCTTCCTTGATCGCGCCGTTCAGCGCGGTCGGAGAGGCGGCGTTCACCACGATCGCGTCATAGCCCTGCAGGATCATGTTCTGGATCTGCGCGGCCTGCTCGGTCGCCTGATTTTCAGCGGTGGTGAAGGCGTCGGCGCTGGCGACGACGCCATCGGCCACGGCCTTGTCGGTGACGCGTTTCCAGCTTTCCAGCATGGCCTGACGCCAGCTGTTGCCGGCGTAGTTGTTGGACAATGCGATCTTTTTCTGGGCCGTGTCGGCCATTGCCGGCGCACCAAGCGCCAGCGCCAGAGTGGTGGCAGTCAGCAGCAATCCCTTGCGGGTCATCTCCGTCTCTCCTCCCTGATCGGGCCCGGTCCGGGCCTCTCCCCAAGGCGCAGGATAGGCAAGATATCGCTTCTGCCTAGTAGGCTTTTCGGCGGACGTTCACGGGGTGATCCGCTCCAGATAGGACAGGGGTTCGGGCTGGATCATGTCCTGCACCGCCTCGATCCGCAGCATTGCCCGGCGGCGCGAGATGCGCAGATGCGCGACCAGTGCCGCCTTGGCGCTGTCGATGTCGCCGGTGCGCAACCGGGTGACGATTTCCAGATGCTCGGCAAGGAAGGGCTCGGTCCCGAACAGTTCCAGCGTCAGCTGATACAGCAGGTGATGGGCGATCAGCAGCGATTGCGGCAGGCGGATGGCGCGCAGCAGCGCGTCATTGCCGCAATAGGACAGCAGCTCGACATGCAGCCGGTGTTCCAGATGGTCCAGCAGGGCTGCGTCGCGATGCGCTTCCGGGGCCATCGCGGATTGCAGTTCGGCCTGCATGGCGTCCAGCAGGCCCGGCGGCAGATGCGGCAGGGCCTTTTCCATCGCCACCGGCTCAAGCAGCCAGCGCAGTTCGAACAGCTCGTCGATATGGCGCGGGGTCAGGCCGGGGGCGATCCAGCGGCCGCTGTCATCCTTGGTGATGACGCCGCGATTTTGCAGCCGACCAACCACATCGCGGGCAATGGTGCGGCTGACGCCATGATGACGGGCCAGTTCGGCCTCGTTCAGCCGCCAGCCGCCCAGCGACGTGCGCGAGACGACCTCCATCTCGATCCGGGGATACAGCATCTCCCATCCCATGCGGGGGATCAGGCGGCGCGGGCCTTCGGCGGCGGGGGGCGAGGCGGGGGCGGGGCCGGTCGCCACCACCCGGTAACGCCCGGATTGCTGCCGCTCCAGCAATCCCATCCCGGTCAGCGCTTCCAGCGCGCGGCGGGCCGGGGCGCGGCTGATGCCGAAGCGCTCTGCAATGCCCATCTGGGTCAGCGCCAGCCCGTCCGGCAAGCGGCCCTCGACGATGTCGCGCTGAAGCATCTGGGTCGCCTGCTGGTACAGGCGCGGGGCAAGTCGGGTCGGATCGGTGCTTTCAGGCATTGTGCGATCATCCGCGCTGTGGCTACTGTGTGCAAGGGACATTTAGGGGAGGAAACATGACCGACCAGCACCGCACCAGCCTGCACGAACTGGATCGCTTTTGTCGCGCGGCATTTCTGGCCGTGGGCGCGGATCAGGCAACCGCCGATGCCGCGACCCGCGCCATGCTGCATGGCACCCGCTTTGGCGTCGACAGCCACGGCGTCCGCCTGCTGCCGCATTATATCCGGGCGCTTGAGGGTGGGCGGCTGAACCGCAATCCCGCGCTCAAGACCGTCGGAGGCTTTGGCGCGGTCGAGGTGCTGGATGCCGACAATGCCCAAGGCGCATTGGGGGCCTATCGCGGGATGGAGCGCGCGGTGGTGCTGGCTGGGCAATTCGGTCTGGGTGCGGTGGCGATCCGCAACAATTCGCATTTCGGCCCGGCTGGGGCCTATGCACTGGCCGCCGCCGAGGCTGGGTTCATCGGCATAACCTTCTGTAACTCTGACAGTTTCGTGCGTCTTCATGATGGCGCGTCGCGATTCCACGGCACCAATCCGATCGCGGTGGCGGTGCCCTGCGCCGGGGGAGATCCGTGGTTTCTGGACATGGCGACCAGCTCGATCCCCTACAACCGGGTGCTGCTTTATCGCAGCCTTGGGCAGGAATTGCCCGATGCGGTCGCCTCGGATTCGGCGGGGCAGGACGTCACCGATCCCCATATCGTCGACATGCTCGCGCCACTTGGCGGTGCCTTTGGCTTCAAGGGCGCGGCATTGGGGGGCGTGGCCGAGATTTTCAGTGCGGTCCTGACCGGGATGAAGCTCAGCTTCGATATCCTCAACATGGACGGGCCGGATTTCGAAACCCCGCGTCAGATGGGGGCCTTTGTGCTGGCGCTGAACCCGGAAGCGTTTCTGGAACGCAGCGCCTTTGATGCTGGAATGCGCCGCTATGTCGACACCTTGCGCAATTCCCCGGCCCGCGAAGGGGCCAAAGTCATGGCTCCGGGCGACCGGGAATGGGATGTGGCCCGCGGGCGTGCCGAATCCGGGGTGGTTCTGGACCCAATCACGGCGCAGGAATTCGCGGCCTTGGCCGACAGGCTGGGGATCGCTACGGTGGCCTGACCAGTTAATGGGGATTTTCCTGCGGAATCCCCCGAAAAAATCCTTGACCGAGTCGGCAAACCGTCCCTAACCTGCAATTGGTCAAACCAGTTTGACCCCAGCTGCGTGGAGGCGGCTGACCGGAGGGAATATGCTCAACGATACCCGCCCCCGCCGGCAATACCGGCAGGTGGCCGATCAGATCATGGCGCTTGTCGCCACTCAGGCGCTTGCGCCGGGTGAGCGGCTGCCGTCCGAACGTGATCTGGCCGAGCTGCTCAGCGTCTCGCGCCCGTCGCTGCGCGAGGCCCTGATCGCCTTGGAGGTCGAGGGGCATGTGGAAATCCGCATGGGCTCGGGCATCTATGTCGGCACCCATCCCGCCCCGGAGGGCCCGAGGATCGGCATGGATGCCGAAGGCCCGCTGGAGATCCTGCAGGCGCGCGCGATCATCGAAAGCGCCATCGCCGAGGAGGCCGCGCGCCATGTCACCCATGACCTGATCGCCCGGCTGGACGACAATCTGCAGTCCATGGGGCAGGCGCTGAACGACCGCTCGCGGATGGTCGCGCTGGACGGCCAGTTCCATATCGCCATTGCCGCGGGCGTGGGGAATTCGGTTCTGGCGAACTTTACCCAGCAGATCTACGAAAAGCGGCTCTCACCGTTTTTCATGCAATTCTCGACCCGGTTCGAGGGGCCGCGCACCTGGCGTCTGGCGCTGTCCGAACATGGGGCGATCCGCGACGCCATTGCCGACGGCGATGCCAGCGCCGCGCGCGAGGCGATGCGCCACCATCTGAGCGAGTCGCAGCGAAGATTTACCGAAAGCTTTCTGGTGGAACGACACCAGCAAGCCTGACTGCCAACAAAGACTGAACTCAACGCTACTGGGAGGATACGCATGAAGTTCACGATCAAGGGTCTGTTCGGGGCCGCCGCCATGCTGATGGCCAGCACTATCGCCGCGCAGGCGCAGACCGCGCTGAAATGGGCCCATGTCTATGAGACATCCGAGCCGTTCCACACCGAATCCGTCTGGGCCGCCGAGGAAATCGGCAAGCGCACCGAAGGCCGCTACAAGATCGACGTCTTTCCCGCCTCGCAGCTTGGCAAGGAAGCCGACCTCAATCAGGGCCTGAAGCTGGGCACGGTCGATATCATCATTTCGGGCTCCAGCTTCGCCTCGCGCGAATACAAGCCGATCGGCGTGACCTATTACCCCTATATCTTCCGCGATCCGTCGCACCTGATCGCCTATACCAAAAGCGACGTCTTCAAGAAGCTGGCAGCGGGCTATGAGGAGGCCTCGGGCAACCACATCACCGCCGTGACCTATTACGGCACCCGCCAGACCACGGCGAACAAGGACATCAAGTCCTGCGCCGACATGAACGGGCTGAAGATCCGCGTGCCGGACGTGCCCGCCTATCTGGCGATGCCGCGCGCCTGCGGGGCCAACACCACCCCCATCGCCTTTGCCGAGGTCTATCTGGCGCTGCAGAACGGCACGGTCGAGGCGCAGGAAAACCCGCTGACCACCATCGAGGCCAAGAAGTTCTTCGAGGTTCAGAAGAACATCGCCCTGACCGGCCATATCGTCGACCACCTGAACACGGTCGTGTCCAAACAGCTGTGGGCCAACCTGTCGGATGCCGACAAGCAGATCTTCTCGGACGTGATGATGGAGGCCGCCGTGCGCGCCACCAAGATCGTCGAGGAGCGTGAAGCGGCGCTGGTCGACAAGTTCAAGGCTGACGGCATCAACGTCGTCGAGGTCGACAAGTCCGACTTCGAAAAGACCGTGCTGGAAAACGTCGCGCTGGAAGATTTCGGCTACAACAAGGAAGACTGGGAAGCCATCCGGGCTGTCCAGTAACCATCTTGGCCCCGGTGAACGGCCCGCCGGCGCCGGGGCATCCCCCTTTCCATTTCCGGAGCCTATGACATGGCAGACCAGGATCACACGCCCATCAGCGTGGAAGAGATGGCGCATGCCTTCGAGGATGACGCCGGCCCCGTCGACCTGACCCCTTATTCCATCGAGGATTGGGTCACGCTTGCGCTGTTCTGGGGCATGGCGCTGTGCGTCTTCCTGCAATTCTTCACCCGCTACGCGCTGAACAACAGCCTGGCCTGGACCGAGGAAATCGCCGCGAACTGTCTGGTGGTGATCGTGTTCCTTGGCTCGGTCATGTGTGTGCGGATGGGCCGTCACATCATCGTCGACCTGCTTTACAACATCCTGCCCCGCCCGGTCGTGCGCGCGCTGGAAGTGGTCGTGGATCTGATCTCGATCGGCTTCTTCGCCTACATGTCATGGCTGATGTGGCGCTATATCGCCGTCGTGGGCAACGAGCGCATGGTCACCGTCGACCTGCCGCGCGGCATCGTCTTCTACACCGTGTTCGCGTCCTTCGTGATGATGGCTCTGCGCGCGTTGCAGAACTTCGCCCGTGACCTGACCAACAAGAAAACCGTCCGTCAGCAGGCGGCTGAAACCGGCGTGACAGGGATCTGAACCATGCTTCTTCTGATCGGATCATTCCTACTTCTGATGATCATCGGCGTACCGGTCGCGGTCGCCATGGCCGTGGCATCGCTGGCCTATATCGGGGTCTATAACGTCGCCCCCGACATCATCGCGGCGCAGCGCATGATTGCGGGCGTCGAGAGCTTTCCGCTGATCGCGGTCCCCTTCTTTATCCTTGCCGGCAACCTGATGAACATCGCGGGTGTGACCGGGCGCATCTATCACTTTGCCCTGTCGCTGGTCGGCTGGATGAAGGGCGGCCTTGCGCAGGTCAATATCATCGGCTCGGTGGTCTTCTCGGGCATGTCGGGCACCGCTCTGGCCGACGCCGCCGGCATCGGCACCATCGAGATCAAGGCGATGAAGGACCACGGCTACCCGGTCGAGGCCGCGGTGGGCGTCACTGCCGCCTCCGCCACGCTGGGGCCGATCTTTCCGCCCTCGCTGCCTTTCGTCATCTACGGGATGATGGCCAATGCCTCGATCGGGGCGCTGTTCATGGCCGGTATCCTGCCGGGCATCGTGATGACCGTGCTGATGATGCTGACGGTCTATATCTTTGCCCGCCGCAAGGGCTGGGGTTCCGACACCCCGTTTCAGCTGAAGCAGCTTCTGGGTGCCTCGCTTGAGGTGGTGATCGTCCTCAGCTTCCCGCTGGCGATCTATCTGCTGGTGATGGCGGGTCTGTCGGTCAACGTGGCCGTGCTGATCGGGCTTTCGGCGCTGATCGCGCTGGACTGGTATTTCGACTGGCATGCGGTCATGGCGCTGATGGCCCCGGTGCTGCTGATCGGCGGCATGACCATGGGTTGGTTCACGCCGACCGAGGCCGCCGTTGCCGCCGTGATCTGGTCGCTGTTCCTTGGGCTGGTGCGCTACCGGACCATGACCTTCCGCAGCCTTGCGAAAGCCAGCTTCGACACCATCGAGACCACGGCCTCGGTCCTGTTCATCGTCACTGCTGCATCAATCTTTGCGTGGCTGCTGACGGTCAGCCAGGCTGCGGCGATGTTTGCGGACTTCATGTTCTCGCTGACCGACAACTGGTGGACCTTCCTGATCATCGTCAACATCCTGCTGCTGGTGGTGGGGGCGTTCCTGGACACGATCGCCGCGATCTCGATCCTGGTGCCGATCCTGATGCCGGTCGCCGCGCGCTATGGCATCGATCCGGTGCATCTGGGCCTGATCGTGACGCTGAACCTGATGATCGGGTTGCTGACTCCGCCGGTGGGCATGGTGCTGTTCGTGCTGTCGCGGATTTCCAAGATGTCGGTGGAACGCACCGCGCTGGCCATCCTGCCCTGGATGATCCCGCTGTTCGTGGCGCTGCTGCTGATCACCTTCATCCCGCAACTGACGCTGTGGCTGCCGACGCAGCTTGGCCTGATCCGCTAAGGGGATAGTCATGCGCACACGTGTCGCGCGTCTTTACGGCGCCCATGATCTGCGGGTCGAGGAACAGGAGGTTTCTCGTCCCGGTCCCGGAGAGGTTCTGCTGCGCATGGCGGCGGGCGGGATCTGCGGTTCGGACCTGCATTACTACCATGACGGCGGCTTCGGCCCCGTCAGGGTGCGAGAGCCGATCATCTCGGGGCACGAAGCCTCGGGCCGGGTACTTGAGGCGGGCGAGGGGGTGGACCTCGCCCCCGGTACGCTGGTCGCAGTCAGCCCGTCCCAGCCCTGCGGCATTTGCGAATATTGCCAGCGCGGCCTGCCGGTGCATTGTCTGGACATGCATTTCATCGGCAGCGCCATGCGGCTGCCGCATGAACAGGGGATGTTCCGCGACCTGTTCACCGTCCCCGCCCGTCAGGCCCACGCCTTCCCTCCCGGCGTGACCGAGGGCGAGGCCGCCTGCGCCGAGCCGCTGGCCGTTTGCCTGCATGCGGTCGCGCAGGCGCAGGAGCTGCTGGGCGATCTGGCAGGGCTGCGCGTCATGATCACGGGTGCCGGGCCGATCGGGCTGCTGGTTCTGGCGGCCCTGCGCCATGCGGGCGCGGATGGGGTCATCGTCACCGACCTGACCGATGCCGCGTTGGAACGTGCCCGTGCCATGGGCGCGGCCACCACGATCAATGTCGCAACCGACGCCACCGCCCTTGAGCCTTTGCAAAAGGACAAGGGGCAGGTGGACCTGATCTTTGACTGCTCGGCTGCCGGACCCGCCCTGCGCACCGCATTCGCGGCCATCCGCCCGCGCGGGGTGATCGTTCAGGTCGGCGTCACCGGCGACATCACCATCCCGCTGAATGCGCTGGTCGGCAAAGAGATCACCTGGCGCGGCTCGCAGCGGTTTCATGACGAATTTGCACTGGCGGTGTCGCTGATCGGCTCGCGTGCCATCGACCTTCGGCCTATCATCAGCCACAGTCTGCCGCTGGAACGCGCGCGTGAGGCATTTGACCTCGCCTCGGACCGCAGCATCGCCTGCAAGGTGCAGTTGACCTTCGCCCATGAGGAGCAACCCCAATGAAATACACATGGCGCTGGTTCGGTCCCGTCGACAAGGTGACGGTGCGCGATGCCCTGCAGGCTGGCGCGCATGGCATTGTCAGCGCGCTGCACCATGTTCCCACCGGTGAAGTCTGGACCGTCGATGGCATCCGCCAGCGTCAGGACGAAATCCGCGCGGGCGGGCTGACCTGGGATGTGGTCGAAAGCGTCCCGGTTTCCGAGGATATCAAGACCCAGACCGGCGACTGGCGTACCCATGTCGCGAATTGGCAGGAAACGCTGCGCCGGTTGTCGCAATGTGGCATCCGCACGGTCTGCTACAATTTCATGCCGGTGCTGGACTGGACCCGCACCGACCTGCGCTGGGAGACGCATCAGCAAGCCCGCGCCATGCGTTTCGACCTGCCCGATTTCGTGGCTTTCGATCTGCATATCCTGAAGCGTCCGGGCGCAGCGGATGATTACCCCGAGGCCCTGCAAGCCGAGGCAGCACGCCGCTTTGCCGCCATGTCCGATGCCCGCATCGCGGAACTGGGCCGCAATGTCGGGGCGGGGCTGCCCGGCTCGGCCGACGGCTATACGCTGGATCAGCTTCTGGCCAAGCTGCGGACCTATCAGGGCATCGACGCCGCGCGGCTGCGCGCGAACCTTGTCGATTTCCTCAGCCTCGTGGTTCCGGTCGCCGAGGAAGTCGGCATCAACATCTGCGCCCATCCCGACGATCCGCCATGGCCGCTGCTGGGCCTGCCGCGCATTCTGTCCACCCGCGATGATTACGCCCATATGCTGGGGCAGGTGGACAGCCGCGCCAATGGCATGACGCTGTGCAGCGGTTCCTTGGGGGCGCGCCCCGACAATGACCTGCCGCAGATCACCCGCGAGTTTGCGGACCGCATCCATTTCGTCCACCTGCGCAATGTCACGCGCGAGGCCGACACCACCCCCTGTTCCTTCTATGAGGATGAGCATCTGGAAGGCGGCACCGATATGGTCGAGGTCATTGCCGCCCTTCTGGCCGAAGAAAAGCGCCGCCGCGCCGAGGGGCGCGAGGATCACCAGATCCCGATCCGCCCCGATCACGGGCAGGAAATCCTTGACGACCTGACCCGAGGCGCGCAGCCCGGCTACCCCGCCATAGGTCGCCTGAAGGGTCTCGCCGAGCTGCGCGGGATCGAGCGCGCCTTGTCCCATCCGCGACTGGGGGCCTGCGCATGACACGGCTCACCTCTCAGGCGCTGCTTTCGGATGGCGTCACGCTGCCCGATTTCGACCGCGCCACCCTGCTGCCGGGCATCGTCCATCTGGGCTTCGGCGCGTTTCACCGCGCGCATCAGGCGGTGTTTACCCAGCGCGCGCTGAATATCGACCCCGACGCATGGGGCATCGTTGCGGTCAATCTGCGCTCGCCGGGGCCGATCCGCGACCTTGAGGCGCAGGACGGGCTTTACACGGTCGTCACCCGTGGTGCGGGTGGCGACAGCGCAGAGGTCATCGGCGTGACCGAGGATTGGCTTTGCGCCGCCGAGGATCTGCCCGAACTGCTCGACCACCTTGCCGATCCCGCGATCCGCATCGTCACCCTGACCGTGACCGAAAAGGCTTACGGCATCGACCCGGCGACGGGTGGCCTTGACCGGGCGCATCCCTCGATCGCAGCCGATCTGGCTTTGCCGGATCGGCCGAGCAGCGCGGTCGGGCTGCTGGTCGCGGGCCTCTCGCGCCGTCGGGCCGAGGGGATCGCGCCTTTCACCGTGCTGACCTGCGACAACCTGCCCTCGAACGGGCGGGTGCTGCGACGGCTGGTGACCGAGTTCGCTGCCGTCACCGACCCCGAGCTGTCCGACTGGATCGCGACCGAGGTCTCATTTCCCTGCTCGATGGTGGACCGCATCGTGCCCGCCGCCACCGACGCCACCCGCGCCCTTGCGGCGACTCTGACCGGGGCCGAAGACGCGCTTGCCATCGAGACCGAGCCCTTCATCCAATGGGTGATCGAGGACGATTTCCCGCAGGGCCGCCCGGCCTGGGACAAGGCGGGCGCGGTCATGGTCGCCAATGTCGAGCCCTATGAGAACATGAAGCTGCGTATGCTCAACGGCGCGCATACGCTGATCGCGCATCTGGGCATCCTGAACGGGTTGGAGCATGTCCGCGACGTGATGGCCGTGCCCAAACTGGCGGCGCAGGCCCGCGCCCATATGCTGGCAGCGCAGGCGACATTGGCCCCGGTGCCGGGGATCGATCTGGACCGCTACCGCGACGATCTGCTGGCGCGCTTTGCCAATCCGGCCATTGCGCATCGCAATATCCAGATCGCCATGGATTCGACCCAGAAACTGCCGCAGCGCATCCTGATGCCCGCTGTCGACGCGCTGGAAGCCGGGCAGGACATCACGCCCTTTGCGCGCGTCACCGGCGCATGGATCGCGGCGACGGCCAAGCGCCGCGATGCCGATGATCCGCGCCGTGCGGAACTGCTGGCGGCTGTCGCGGCCATGACCGATGGTGATCCGGCGGGGCCGTTTCTTGACTTGCCGGGGCTGTTCCCGCCCGTGCTAGCCGACAGCGCCACATGGCGCGCGGCGGTGAATGCCGCCGTCACCGAATTCGCCTCTGCGGAAAGGAACGCCTGATGAAAGCCCTGATCTGCCCCGAACCGGGGCAACTGGCCCTGATCGAGCGTCCTGATCCCCAGCGGGCGACGGGCGAAGTTCTGGTCCGCATCCGCCATGTCGGCATCTGCGGCACGGATTTCCACATCTTCGGCGGCAAGCACCCCTTCCTTGAGTATCCGCGCGTCATGGGCCACGAGCTTTCCGGCACGGTCGAGGAAGCGCCCGAGGGCAGCGCGCTGAAAGCGGGCGATGCCGTCTATATCGTGCCCTACCTGTCCTGCGGGACCTGTCAGGCCTGCCGGATCGGGCTGACCAATGCCTGCTGCAATATCAAGGTGCTGGGCGTCCATACCGATGGCGGCATGGCGGAACTGATCTCGGTCCCTGCGCAAAACGTGATCCCGGTGGGGGGCATCGCGCTGGAAGACGCGGCGATGATCGAGTTTCTGGCCATCGCCGCGCATGGGGTCAAGCGCGGCGGCATCACCGCCCGCGACCGCGTGTTGGTGACCGGCGCAGGCCCCATCGGCATGTCCGCGATCATCTTTGCCAAGGCGCGCGGCGCGCATGTCACCGTCATGGATACGCGCGAGGATCGTCTGGGTTTCGCGCAATCCGATCTAGGCGCGGATGCCGTCCTGTTCGCTGATGCTGACGCCGAAACCAACGCCGCCCGTCTGACCGGCAATGACTGGTTCGATGTGGTCATCGACGCGACCGGGGCCGCCCCGCCTATCGAACGCGGCTTCGGCTTCCTTGCTCATGGCGCGCGCTATGTGCTGTTGTCGGTGGTGCGCCAGGACATCCGCTTCTCGGACCCCGAGTTCCACAAGCGCGAGGCCACGCTGATCGCCAGCCGCAATGCCCAACCCGACGACTTCGCCGAGGTGGTGGCCCAGATGCAGGCGGGACGGGTGCCGACCCGCGCGCTGAACACCCATCGCGGCTCCCTGTCGGACGGGGTGCAATTGTTTCAGGACTGGTCGCGCCCCGAGGCGGGCGTGATCAAGGCCATTCTCGATCTTTGAAGGAGCGAAGCCATGCCAGCGCCACGCATTATTCGTTTGCGACCCGAGGACGACGTGGTCATCGCCACGCAACCGATCCCGGCAGGCACCGAGCTGACCGAGGAAAAGGTGACGACCCGGCAGGACATTCCCCCCGGCCATAAGATCGCCACCCGCGACATTGCGACTGGCGAAGCGGTGCGGCGCTATAACCAGATCATCGGGCTGGCATCCGCGCCGATTCCGGCGGGCAGCCATATCCATGTCCACAATCTGGCCATGACCGATGTGCAGATGGACCATGCCATTGGCGTCGATGCGCGACCCACGGTCCCGGCGACGGAAGCCCTGACCTTCATGGGCATCCGCCGCCCCGACGGGCGCATCGCCACGCGCAATTACATTGGTATCATTTCATCGGTGAACTGCTCGGCCCGTGTGGTGCGCTCGATCGCTGACCATTTCCGCCGTGACATCCGCCCCGAGGCGCTGGCCGATTTCCCGAATGTCGATGGCGTCGTGGCGCTGACCCATGGCATCGGTTGCGCGGTGGACAGCAAAAGCGAATCCATGCGCATCGTGCGGCGCACCATGTCGGGCTTTGCCACCCATCCGAACTTCGCCGCCGTGCTGTTCATCGGCCTTGGCTGCGAGACGAACCAGATCGCCGAGATCATGGCGCAGGGCGGGCTTCAGGAAGGGGCCAAGCTGAAGACCTTCACCATTCAGGATCAGGGCGGAACCACCAAGACCATCGAACATGGCGTGGCCCAGATCAGGGCGATGCTGGCACAGGCCAATGCCGTCACGCGCGAACCGGTGCCGGTCTCGGAACTGGTGGTGGGGCTGCAATGCGGCGGCTCGGACGGCTATTCGGGTATCACCGCCAATCCGGCCTTGGGTCATGCGGTGGACATTCTGGTCAGCCATGGCGGTACCGCGATCCTGTCGGAAACGCCCGAGATCTATGGCGCGGAACATCTGCTGACCCGCCGCGCCGAAACCCGCGAAGTCGGCGAAAAGCTGGTCGCCCGCATCGACTGGTGGAAAGAGCACACCGCGAAAAACGGGGCCGAGATGAACAACAACCCCTCGGCTGGGAACAAGGTCGGCGGGCTGACCACCATCCTTGAGAAATCATTGGGCGCGGTCGCCAAGGCGGGCACGACCAATCTGCGCGGCGTCTATGAATATGCGGAGCCGGTGACCGAGCATGGCATGGTCTTCATGGACAGCCCCGGCTACGACCCGGTTTCGGCGACGGGGCAGGTGGCGTCCGGGGCGAACCTGATCTGCTTCACCACCGGTCGGGGTTCTGCCTTTGGCTGCGTGCCCGCGCCCTCGCTGAAGTTTTCCACGAATACGGCGACGTGGAAGCGGCAAGAGGACGACATGGACCTGAATTGCGGCACCATCATCGAGGGCGAAGCCACCATTGAGGAATTGGGTGAGGTCATTTTCCAGATGATGATCGACTGCGCCTCGGGGGTCAGGTCGAAAAGCGAATTGCTGGGCTATGGTCAGGATGAATTCGTGCCGTGGCAAATTGGCGTCGTGACCTGATCCGCAGAAGTTAACGTAACTTCAGACGCTTGCGCGGAATCAAATGAACCCTGATGGTGCGGTGACCATTGCCGCTCATAAGGGATTCTTGATGCTGCGTACCGTTCTGTCGTCACTTTGCGTCGTTTTGGCGCTGTCGACCCCGTGTCTTGCCGAACAGGCCGGAGGATCGGGCCTGCCGCCGCCAGCAACTCAGGCACAATGGAAAAAAGCGGTGAAACTGCGGTTGAGTGCCAATGGCATTCATCGGCTGATGGCGCAGGGGATGTTGGAGCCGGGAATCAAGGGTCAGTCAGCCACGATCGCCTTTCAGATCAATCCGGACGGTCGCATCACAAACGTCAAGATCGTCAATGCTAGTGAGGGCCTGTCCCCGAGGATGCAGAAGCACCTCGTGAAGGCGTTCGAAGCGATGCCGAAGATGCCGCCTTTTTCACCCGACATGGGGTCGATGCCCGATTTGGTGACCGTGCCTGTGAATTTCGATTGAGACAACGAAAGGCCGTGACCCTTGGGGCCACGGCTTTCCTTTTGGACGATGCGCCGGGATCAGTCGGCGCTGGCCTCGCCCAGGCGCAGACCGGCGGGGGCATTGATCTGGGTGACCGGGCGGACATCATCGGCCAGTTCACCCGACAGGGCGCGGTTCAGCTTCTCGCGGTCCAGCGCGCCTTCCCAGCGGCTGACGACGATGGTGGCCACCGCATTGCCGATGAAGTTGGTGATCGAGCGGCATTCCGACATGAAGCGGTCGACGCCAAGGATCAGCGCCATGCCCGCGACCGGGATGGTCGGGACCACCGACAGCGTTGCCGCCAGCGTGATGAAGCCCGCGCCGGTAACGCCCGCCGCACCCTTGGATGACAGCATCGCGACCAGCAGCAGCAGCACCTGCTGTTGCAGGGTGAGGTCGGTATTCGTGGCCTGCGCGATGAACAGCGCCGCCAAGGTCATGTAGATGTTGGTGCCATCAAGGTTGAAGGAATAGCCGGTCGGCACGACCAGACCGACGACGGGGCGGGCGCAGCCGGCCTTCTCCATCTTCTCCATCAGCGCCGGCAGGGCCGATTCCGACGAGGACGTGCCCAGCACCAGCAGCAGTTCGGCCTTGAGATACGAGATCAGGCGGAAGATCGAGAAGCCGTTGGCCATGCAGACCGCGCCAAGGATCACGATGATGAACAGTGCCGAGGTCAGGTAGAAGGTGCCGACCAGCGTCGCCAGATTCACCACCGAGGCGATGCCGTATTTGCCGATGGTGAAGGCGAAGGCCCCGAAGGCCCCGATGGGCGCGGCCTTCATCAGGATGTCGACCACGCGGAAGACGACATGGCTGAGGGTCTCGAACAGCGCGACCACGGGCTTCGCCTTGTCGCCGACAAGGATCAGGCCGATGCCGAACAGGATGGCGACGAACAGCACCTGCAGGATGTTGCCCTCGACAAAGGCGGAAACCAGCGTCGTCGGGATGATGTCCATGACAAAGCCGGTCAGCGAGGTCTCATGCGCCTTTTCGGCGTAGCCGCTGACCTTGCTGGCATCCAGCGTCGCCGGGTCGATATTCATGCCCGCGCCGGGCTGGATGACATTCGCGGTGACCAGTCCGACGATCAGCGCCAGCGTCGAGAAGGTCAGGAAATAGGCGAATGCCTTGCCCACGACCGAGCCCACGCCCTTCAGCGTGCCCATCCCGGCCAGACCGGTGACGATGGTCAGAAAGATCACCGGCGCGATGATCATCTTGACCAGCTTGATGAAGGCGTCGCCCAAGGGCTTCAGCGCCTCGCCGGTCTGGGGAAAGAAATGCCCGATCAGCGCGCCAACGATGATGGCGCACAGCACCTGGAAATAAAGATGGCGATAGATCGGACGGGGTTCGTGCGCGGTAGGCTGCGCCGACATGTCGAGTTGCATTGGGGGCCTCCTCCAGCCAACCGATGACGGTATTGTGTCACTGCATGTTACAGGCTGCGGCAGGGCGGCCCAATTTCAGGGCGCATGACAGCAATGCGCTGAAATCATGGGAGTTTGGGCGATTTCCGTCCGATTGTGTGTGTGGTTTCCCACACGGTCGCGACGTGCTAGTGTGGAATTCGAAACAGTCCCGCGAAAGGACCGCAATTGCCGCAGCAGGCCGAGTCGCGCCGCTTTCCGTCCCGGGCCCTGTGGCTGCTCGGGGTGCTGGCGCTGGCTGCGCTGGTACTGGCGGGCACGTTCGATCTGACCCGGCGCGCGGCGCTGGCCGAATTGCGCCAGTCGCAGGAAACCGAGATGCGCGCCCGGGTGCAGGCGCTGGAAAGCGTGCTGCTGCGCCAGCGGGCGGTGGCGACGGTGCTGGCCGATGATGCGGTGATGCTGCAGGCGCTGCGCGATCCCTCGGCCCTGAACCGCGAGCGGGTGTCGCTGAAGCTGGACCGGCTGCGCAATCAGACCGACAGCGCGGTGATCTATCTGCTGGACAGTCAGGGCGTGGCGATCGCGGCCTCGAACTGGGACGAGGCCACCAGCTTCATCGGCGAGAATTACAGCTTTCGCGACTATTTCAGCGAGGCCCTGCTGAAGGGCGAGGCCACGCAATTCGCGATGGGAACGGTCAGCTATCGCCCGGGCCTGTATCTGTCCCACGACCTGCGCGAAACGCCGGTCCTTGCCGAAGGGCAGGGGGCGGCTTTGGGCGTGATCGTGGTCAAGGTCGAATTCGACCCGCTTGAGCGGAACTGGCGCAGCGCCCATGCCCGGACCGAGGTGCAGGACGCCTTGGGGCAGGTGATCCTGTCCAGCGACCCCGCGCTGCGCTTTCAGCCCGCGCCTGTGCCAGGCGCCGCCGAAATCGTGACCGAGGCTGCCGTGCCGGGAACCGACTGGGTGCTGCGGGTCAGCGGCTCGACCCGACCGGCGCTGGTCGCGGGGCTGATGGCCACGGGCACGGCAGGCTTTGGCCTGACGCTGCTGGGGATCGGCGCGGGCTTTGCCCTGCGCGCCCGCCGCCGCGCCGCCCGCAAGGCCGAGGCCGAGCGCCGCTACCGCATCGATCTGCAACGCGCCGTCGATGACCGCACCCGCGCTTTGTCCGATGAAATGCGCGAACGTCGCGCGCTGGAAAAGCGGCTGGACCGGCTGCGCGCCGAGATGGTGCAGGCCAACAAGCTGGCTGCTTTGGGGCAGATCACGGCGGGCGTGGCGCATGAGGTCAACCAGCCCTTGGCCACCATCCGCCTTCTGGCCGAGAATGGCGAGGCGCTGCTGGCCGCCGGCGAGACGCCCGACGTGGCCGGGAACCTTGGCAACATCCGCCGCATGGCCGACCGGATCGCGCGCATCACCGACCAACTGCGCGGCTTTGCCCGCAAGGCCAATGGGCAGGTCGGTCCGGTGGCGCTGCGCGAGGCCTTTGAGGTGGCGCTGCTGCTGACCGCCGCCCCGCGCGAGGCGCAGGGGATTGCGCTGGACATGCCCGACATCCCTCCGGACCTGCGTGTCCGGGCCGAGACGGTGGCGCTGGAGCAGATCCTGGTGAACCTGCTGCAAAACGCGCAGGAGGCGCTGGCGGGCACACCCGATCCGCGCATCACCGTCAGCATCCAGCCCGGCGCGCCGCTGCGCATCACCGTCAGCGACAATGGGCCAGGCCTGACGACCGAGATGTATGAGCAGCTTTTCACGCCCTTCCTGACCAGCAAGCCCCGTGGCATGGGGCTGGGGCTGGTGATCTCGCAGGATCTGGCGCGGAGTTTCGGCGGCAACCTGCATGCGCTGCCGCCCCAACCGCGGCAGGGCGCCACCTTTATCCTTGAGCTGCCGAGTGCCGAATGAGTGATCCGATCCACCTAGTCCGTCTTGTCGATGACGATCCCGATTTGCTGGCCGCGCAGGTGCAGTCGCTGAAGCTGGCGGGCTTTGCGGTCGAGCCCTTTGCCTCGGCAGTGGAGGCGCTGGCCGGGCTGGGGCCGGATTATCCGGGCGTCATCCTCAGCGATGTGCGGATGCCGGGCATGGACGGTTTCGCCCTGTTCGAGCATCTGCAGGCGCTGGACCCGGAATTGCCGGTGATCCTGCTGACCGGCCATGCCGATGTGGCGATGGCGGTCGCGGCACTGAAGCGCGGGGCCTATGATTTCCTGTCCAAGCCCGTCGGTGCCGATACGCTGGCCGCGGCGCTGAACCGCGCCTGCCATTCCCGCGCGCTGGTGATCGAGAACCGCGCCCTGCGTCAGCAGCAGCACGAAGGCTTGGCGCGCGAGACCCGGTTGGTCGGGCAAAGCACCGTCATGCAGCACCTGCGCGAGACGGTTGAGCGGCTGGCCGGGACCGGGGGCGATCTGTTGATCAGCGGCCCGCAGGGATCGGGCAAGGAAACCGTCGCACGGGCGATCCATCGGCAGGGTCCGCGCCGTGCCCGCGCCTTTGTGCAACTGCCTTGCGCCGCGCTGGACGAGGCGCGCTTTGATGCCGAGGTTCTGGGACTGGAACCGGGCGGGCGTCAGGCCCGCAGCCCCGGCAGGCTTGAACGCGCCCATCGCGGGACGCTTTATCTGGACGGTGTCGATAGCCTGTCGCCCGCTTTGCAGGCCCGGTTGCTGGCGCTGATCGAGGCGGGAGAGTTCTGGCCGCCCGGAGCATCGTCGCCGCGTCCGCTGGACCTGCGGGTGATCGCCTCGACCGAAGGCGACGCCCAGCGGCTGATGCGCGAGGGGCGGCTGCGCTCGGACCTGTATTTCCGGCTGTCGGGGGTGGTGCTGTCCCTGCCGCCGCTGTCTGCCCGGCGCGAGGACATCCCCGAGCTTTTCCGGCATTTCCTGCTGTCGGCCTGCGACCGGCTGGGCGTGGCCGTGCCACCGCTGACGCCGCTGGTCCGGGCGCGGCTTTCGGGCCATGACTGGCCGGGCAACCTGCGCGAGCTGCGCCAATTCGCCGAAAGCCATGCGCTGGGCCTGTCGCCCTTCGAGGCGGGCGCGGGCGAGGGGCCGGGGCGCGGCCTGTCCGATCTGATGGCCGAATACGAATCCGCCCTGATCCGCGAGGCGCTGCGCCGCGCCGAAGGCAATGCCACCCGCGCCATGGAAAGCCTGCGCCTGCCGCGCAAGACCTTCTATGACAAGCTGACCCGGCACGGCATCCGCCCGGCCGATTTCCGCGCCTCGGACTAGCGGTGCGCTCGCGCGACGCGCGAAAGGCTTGGCCCTCGCAGGCGTCCGCGATATGACTGCAGCCTGAACAGACGGAGCCTGCCATGGACACGACCGAACGTATCGCGCGCAAGATTGCCAGTGAAATCAACGCGTCGCCGGGGCAGGTCAGTGCCGCGACCGGGCTTCTGGATGGCGGCGCCACCGTGCCCTTCGTCGCCCGCTACCGCAAGGAAGTCACCGGCGGTCTGGACGACACGCAGTTGCGCACGCTGGCCGAACGTCTGGCCTATCTGCGCGAGCTGGAAGCCCGCCGCGCCGCGATCCTTGAGCAGATCAAGGGGCAGGGCAAGCTGACCGAGGATCTGGCCCGCAGCATCGCCGGGGCCGAAACCAAGGCCACGCTTGAGGATATCTATCTGCCGTATAAGCCCAAGCGCCGCACCAAGGCGATGATCGCGCGGGAAAACGGGCTGGAGCCCTTGCTGCGCGCGATTCAGGACAATCGCGGTGCCGATCCGGTGGCGCTGGCGCAATCCTACCTGTCCGAGAATGTCGCCGATCAGAAAGCCGCGCTGGACGGCGCGCGCGATATTCTGGTCGAGGAGCTGTCTGAAAACGCCCCGATGCTGGGCCGCCTGCGCGAGTTCATGCAGACCGAAGGTCGCATTGCCGCCAAGGTCGTCCCCGGCAAGGAAACCGAGGGCGCAAAGTTCAGCGACTATTTCGACCATGCCGAGAAATGGTCCGTCATTCCCGGCCACCGCGCTTTGGCCATCCTTCGCGCCGCCAAGGAAGAGATCCTGACCATCGAGATCGCCCCCGAACCCGAGACCGGCGATGCCCGCGCCGAAGGGATCGTCGCCGCGACCCTGGGCCGTCTGGGCGACGGTCCGGGCGATCAATGGCTGCGCAAGGTCGCGGGCTGGGCATGGCGGGTGCGGCTGTCGAACACCATGTATATCGACCTGCTGACCGAGCTGCGGACCCGCGCCCATGCCGAGGCGATCCGGGTCTTTGCCCGCAACCTGAAAGACCTGCTGCTGGCCTCGCCCGCCGGGCCGCGCGCGACCATCGGGCTTGATCCGGGCATCCGCACCGGGGTCAAGCTGGCCGCCGTCGATGCGACCGGCAAGGTGATCGAGACCGCGACCCTGTACCCGTTCCAGCCCAAGAACGACCTGCGCGGAGCCGAGGCGGCGCTGGCCGCCGCGATTGTCCGCCACAAGATCGAACTGATCGCCATCGGCAACGGCACCGCCAGCCGCGAGACCGAGCGCATGGTGGCCGATGTCCTCAAGCGCCTGCCCGCGGGGATGAAGGTGCCGGTCAAGGTCATCGTCAGCGAAGCCGGTGCCTCGGTCTATTCGGCCTCGGAACTGGCGGCCAAGGAATTTCCCGATCTGGACGTGTCGCTGCGGGGCGCGGTCTCGATCGCGCGGCGCTTGCAGGACCCGCTGGCCGAACTGGTCAAGGTGCCGCCAGAGGCAATCGGCGTTGGCCAGTATCAGCATGACGTCGATCAGCGCCAATTGATGAAGACACTGGAGGCCGTGGTCGAGGATGCGGTGAACGCCGTCGGCGTCGATCTGAACACGGCATCCGCGCCGCTTCTGGCGCATGTCGCAGGCCTTGGCCCGTCGCTGGCGCAAAACATCGTCGCGCATCGTGACAGCGAAGGGGCCTTCGCCTCGCGTACGGCGCTGAAAAAGGTGGCGGGCCTTGGTCCGCGCGCGTTCGAGCAATGCGCGGGTTTCCTGCGCATCCGCGACGGCAAGGAGCCGCTTGATGCCTCATCCGTCCATCCCGAGGCTTACGGCGTCGCGCGCAAGATCGTCGCCGCCTGCGGGCGCGACATTCGCCAGATCATGGGCGACGGCGCGGCGCTGAAGGGCATCCGGGCCGAACAGTTCGTCGATGACAGTTTCGGCCTGCCCACCATTCGCGACATCCTGTCCGAACTGGAAAAGCCCGGACGCGACCCGCGCCCCAGCTTTGTCACCGCCAGCTTTGCCGAGGGGGTCGAGGACATCAAGGACCTGAAACCCGGCATGTCGCTGGAAGGCACGGTGACCAATGTCGCGGCCTTTGGTGCCTTCGTCGATATCGGCGTCCATCAGGACGGGCTGGTCCATATCAGCCAGTTGGCCGACCGTTTCGTGAAGGACCCAAATGAGGTGGTGAAGGTCGGCGACGTGGTCCGCGTCCGCGTGACCGAGGTGGACGTGCCCCGCAAGCGCATCGGCCTGACCATGCGCAAGGATGGCGGAACCTCGGCCCGCGATGCCCAAGCCGAACGCAGCCCGAAATCCGCCCCTGCACGCGGTGCGGCATCAGCGAAACCCGCACCCAAGGATGAACCCGGTGCCTTCGGCGCGGCGCTGCTGAACGCGCTGCGAAAGAACTAAAGCGTCAGCAGCGCGGCGCGGAAGTCGGGGTCGGACAGGACCACCTCTTTCGCGCCGAGGCTCGCGGCACGGGCCAATGCGCGCGAGGTCTGGGCTTGCGCGAACTCGACCGCTTGGGCCAGATCGCGGCCCCGACCCAGCGCCGCCGTGATCAGCCCGGCGAACAGATCGCCAGTCCCGGCCATCGCCACCGGCAGGCGCGGGACCGGATGGCGCGACAAGCCGTCCGGCCCCAGCACCACGCTTTCCAGCATCCCCTCGGGCGTATCCTGCAACTGGCAGCCCGTCGCGATCAACCGCGCGCCCGGCGCCATGCGCAGATCGGCAAAGGCGCGGGGCAGGTCATCCAGCACCGCGATCTGACGCCCGGTCAGGTAGCCGATTTCGAACGGATTGGGCGAGGCGATGTCGGCCAGCGGCAACAGCCCATCCTTGAGCACCGCCGCGATCGCCTCGGGGACGTAAAGCCCCGGCGCATCATCCCCCATCACCGGGTCGCACAGATAGATCAGCGCCCGATTTTCCGCCTTGGCGCGGGCAACGAATTCCGCGACCAGCCCCGCCACCTCGATTGAGCCGATATAGCCGGTGACAATATAGGCCGCGCGTTGCGGCAGGCCACGTTCCCACGCGCCACGCAGCAGATCGGCAAAGAAATCGGCAGGCATCGCGCGCCCGCGCAGGGTCGGGTAATCGGGTGTGTTCGAGAAAATGACGGTGGGGATCTGCGCGACCTCCAGCCCCGCTGCTTGCATCGGAAAAACGGCAGCCGAGTTCCCGACATGGCCCAGCACCACCTGACTTTGGATCGAGATCACCAAGGGCGGGGTCATGCGCTGCCCTCCAGCCGCTTGGTCCAATCCTCGACCAGCCCGCTTTCCAGCCGACGCAGGGCGTGGCGCCGCCAGCCTTCGGCCAGAACCTCCAGCGCGGCGATGCCCCGCAACTCCTCGGGATTCAGACGGTCGATGTAGAATGCATGCCAGATCCGGCGCAGCGTCCATTCCGGGGCGATCCGGTCGATCCGCAGAGTCCGGTCCCCCGGTGCAACCAACCCCGGTTCAAGCACCCGGTAATACCAGCCGGTGCGCCCGGTACCCTGCACGCGCCGCGCCATGTCTGCGATGCCAAGCCGCTGGGTCAGCTTCCAGCAGGGCTGCCGTCCCTGACTGACCTGAACCAGCGCGCCGCCCAGCCGGAAAATATCGCCCACCGCGACATCCGCCTCGGTCAGGCCAAGGGTCGAGACATTCTCGCCAAAGGCCCCCGGCGCATCCAGCAGCGGCAGCGGCCCCAGATCGGTGCGCCATGCCGCGTAATGGTCGAAGGGATAGTGATGCACGGCCTTTTCTACCCCGCCATGCACGCGCAGATCGGCCTGCTCATCGCCCTGAAGCCCCTGATGGCCCAGCATCAGCGGGCGGTCGACCGGGCGCTTGTCGATGCCACTTAGCCGGTCCGATCCGGGCAAGGGCGCAACGCGGCCTGCAAGCAGGGTGATCTGGGTCATGGCGGCTCCTTTCGCTGCGGCAGCTTAACCCGGCCCGCGGAAAAGGAAACGCCCGCCGGGTGGCGGGCGTCAGGATCAGAAGTCCCAGTCTTCGTCTTCGGTCGCGACGGCTTTACCAATCACATAGGACGAGCCCGAGCCGCTGAAGAAGTCGTGGTTTTCGCTGTCGGGGGACAAAGCCGCCATGATCGCCGGGTTGACCTCGCAGGCCGCAGGCGGGAACAGCGCCTCATAGCCCAGATTCTGCAGCGCCTTGTTGGCGTTGTAATGCAGGAAGGCTTTCACGTCCTCGGTCAGTCCGATCCCGTCATAAAGTTCGGCGGTGTATTTCTGCTCGATGTCGTACAGATCGAAGATCAGCGAGAAGGCGAAATCCTTCAGCTCCTGCTGCTTCTCGGCGCTCAGCTTCTCGGCGGCGCGCTGGAACTTGTAGCCGATGTAATAGCCATGCACCGCCTCGTCGCGAATGATCAGGCGGATCAGGTCGGCGGTATTGGTCAGTTTCGCACGCGAAGACCAGTACATCGGCAGGTAGAAGCCCGAATAGAACAGGAAGCTTTCCAGGAAAACCGACGCAATCTTGCGCTTCAGCGGATCGGAATCCGCCTTGTATTCGTCAAGGATCAGCCGCGCCTTGGCCTGCAGATGCGGGTTTTCCTCGGACCAGCGGAAGGCCTCATCGACCTCTTTGGTCAGGCACAAGGTCGAGAAGATCGACGAGTAGCTGCGCGCATGGACGGCTTCCATGAACGAGATATTCGACAGCACCGCCTCTTCGTGCGGGGTCTGCGCGTCGGGCATCAACGAGGGCGCGCCGATGGTGTTCTGGATCGTGTCCAGCAGCGTCAGCCCGGTGAAAACCCGAATGGTCAGCTCGCGCTCTTCGGGGCGCAGGGTGGCCCAGCTTTGCACGTCGTTCGACAGCGGCACCTTCTCGGGCAGCCAGAAGTTGACGGTCAGCCGGTTCCAGACCTCAAGGTCCTTCTCGTCATCCAGCCGGTTCCAGTTGATGGCGCGCAAGGGCGTCCGCGTCACATGATCCTTCATCCGAAGAACCTTTCTTTCTTGTTCAAATATCCTCGGGGGGTGCGGGGGGCAGACAGCCCCCCGCCAACGACGCGGGTTACAGGCTGCAGGAGACGCAGCCCTGCACTTCGGTTCCCTCCAGCGCGGTCTGGCGCAGGCGGATGTAGTAGATCGTCTTGATGCCCTTCTTCCAGGCATAGATCTGGGCGCGGTTGATGTCGCGGGTGGTGGCCTCGGCCGGGAAGAACAGCGTGAGGCTCAGGCCCTGATCGACATGCTCGGTCGCCGCCGCATAGGTGTCGATGATCGCGTCGGGGCCGATCTCATAGGCGTCGCGGTAATATTCCAGGTTCTCGTTCGACATGAACGCAGCCGGGTAATAGACGCGACCGATCTTGCCTTCCTTGCGGATCTCGATCTTGGCGACGATCGGATGGATCGAGCTGGTCGAGTTGTTGATATAGCTGATCGAGCCGGTCGGCGGCACCGCTTGCAGGTTCCGGTTATACAACCCGTGCTTCATCACCTGAACCTTCAGCGCCTCCCAATCCGCGCGGGTCGGCAGGGTCACGCCCTCAAACACCCGCACCACATCCGCCGAAACCGGCAGCCAGTCGCGTGAGATGTATTTGTCGAAGAACGACCCATCGGCATATTTCGACTTGTCGAAATCCTTGAAGGTCGAGCCATGTTCCTGCGCCAGCAGGTTCGAGGCGCGGATCGCGTGATAGGCCACGGTTGCGAAATAGACCGATGTGAACTCGACACCCTCGGGCGAGCCGTAATGGATGCGCTCGCGGGCAAGGAAGCCATGCAGGTTCATCTGACCCAGACCCACGGCATGGGCCTCGTCATTGCCGCGACGGATCGAAGGCACCGACTCGATCGAGGACATCTCGGACACGGCGGTCAGGGCGCGGATCGCGGCCTCGACGGTCGCGCCGAAATCCGGGCCGTCCATGGTGGCTGCGATGTTCAGCGAGCCGAGGTTGCAGGAAATATCCGTGCCCAGATGCGAATAGGTCAGGTCCTCGTTGAACTCGGAGGCCTCGTTCACCTGCAGGATTTCCGAGCACAGGTTCGACATGGTGATGCGACCGTGGACCGGGTTCGCCTTGTTCACCGTGTCCTCGAACATGATGTAGGGATAGCCGGATTCAAACTGGATCTCGGCGATGGTCTGGAAGAACTCGCGGGCGTTGATCTTGCGCTTCTTGATGCGCTTGTCATCGACCATCTCGGCATATTTCTCGGTGACCGAGATCTCCGAGAAGGGCACGCCATAGACCTTTTCCACGTCATGCGGCGAGAACAGGTACATGTCCTCATTTTTCTTCGCCAACTCGAAGGTCACGTCGGGAATGACGACGCCCAGTGACAGCGTCTTGATGCGGATCTTTTCATCCGCATTCTCGCGCTTGGTGTCGAGGAAGCGCAGGATATCGGGGTGGTGTGCGTTCAGATAGACCGCGCCCGCGCCTTGACGCGCGCCAAGCTGGTTGGCGTAGCTGAAGCTGTCTTCCAGCAGTTTCATCACCGGAATGACGCCCGAGGACTGGTTCTCGATGCCTTTGATCGGCGCACCGGCCTCGCGCAGGTTGGTCAGCATCAGGGCGACACCCCCGCCACGCTTGGACAGCTGCAGCGCCGAGTTGATCGAGCGCCCGATCGATTCCATGTTGTCTTCGAGACGCAGCAGGAAGCAGGAAATCAGCTCGCCGCGCGACTTCTTGCCAGCGTTCAGGAAGGTCGGCGTCGCGGGCTGGAAACGGCCCGAGAGGATCTCTTCCATGAAGCTCATCGCCAGCTTCTCGTCGCCACGGGCCAGCGCCAGCGAGACCATGACCACGCGGTCCTCATAGCGCTCAAGGTAGCGCTGACCGTCGCGGGTCTTCAGCGTGTAGCTGGTGTAATATTTGAACGCGCCCAGGAAGGTCGGGAAGCGGAACTTGCGCTTGAAGGCAGCGTCCCAGATCACGCGCTGGAAATTCTTGGAATACTGGTCCAGCACCTCGGGCTCGTAATAGCCCTCTTCGACCAGGTAATCGAGCTTCTCGTCCAGCGAGTGGAAGAAGACGGTGTTCTGGTTCACATGCTGCAGGAAATACTGATGTGCAGCCTTGCGGTCCGCGTCAAAGCGGATGCGGCCCTCACCATCGTAAAGGTTCAGCATCGCGTTCAGCGCGTGATAATCGAGCTCGGCCTTTACGCCATCGTCAAGCATTCTGTCCCCCAGAATTTGTCCAGCCCGGCCAATACGCGGGCGATGTCGGTTTCTGTCCCGGCCAGCTCGAATCGATAGAGCAGGGGGACGTTGCATTTGTCGGAAATGACCTTGCCCGCTAGGGCAAAGGTCGTGCCGAAGTTCCGGTTCCCGGCGGCGATGACGCCACGAAGCAGCTCGCGGCGGGTCGGGTCGTTCAGGAAATGGATGACCTGTTTCGGCACGGCACCCCGACCTTCGCCATCGGCATAGGTCGGGCAGATCAGTACGAACGGAGCGGCAGGCTCCGGCATCGCGTCAGCGGGCGAGACCGGGATTCTGTCCGCCTGCAGGCCCAGCCGCGCGACGAAGCGCGCGGTGTTCCCGGAAGCGGAGGAGAAATAGACCAGCCCGCCCATGGCCGATCAGGAAAGGCGGCCGATCATGTCAGGGCGGAAGCCCGCCCAATGGTCGTCGCCAGCGATGACGACGGGGGCCTGACGGTAGCCAAGCTGCGTCACCATCTGCATGGCGGCTTCGTCCTCGGTCAGGTCCACGACGTCATAGGCCAGCCCGCGGGCATCAAGCGCGCGCGTCGTCGCGGTGCACTGAACACATGCGGGTTTGGAATAGACGGTGATGCTCATTGTGGTCCCTCGTTTTGTCCTGTCACGTTCCTGCTTGCAGCGGTGATGACCGGTCATCCTGCGGGAAACCACGCGGGAACCAGTCAATCGCGAACTACTTACAGTTGCATTCGCGCCTGAAGGGCGTCCGGATTTTTGCCCGGAATCGCATCGTCTCGTCAGCGCGTTTTCCCAGTATATAGACAACGAACGTGCTTCGCTACCCATATCTTGTGGTCCAAACGCAGAACTCGACGTTAGGCAAGCTGTCGGGTGATTCCGCGCGGGGTTGTGCGGATAAGCCCATTCAAGGCCCGCAGTTGCAGGGCCTTGATTTTGACCACAGGGGTATTCAGCAGTCGCGGGGGGCGCTTCTAGCCCCGCATCCTGCGCCCGTCCACATCAAAAATCGCGCGGAAAACGCGCTTCCAGATCGCGCACCTGATCGGGGGTCAGCGGGCGGGTCTGCATGCCGCGCAGCGCCAGAAAAAGCTTTGCTGTCTCTTCAAGCTCTTCGGTGGCGTAAACCGCATCTTCCAGCGTCTTGCCTGCGACCACCGGGCCGTGGTTTGCCAGCAACACCGCGTGATGATCCGAGGCCATTTCCTCGACCGCGCGGGCCAGATCCATGTCTCCGGGCGCGAAATAGGGGATCAGCGGCAGGCGGCCGACTCGCATCACGTAATAGGCGGTCAGGGGTGGCAGCACGTCGCGGGGGTCAGCGCATTGCAGGCAACTGACCGCGACGGAGTGAGTCGAATGCAGATGCACGATGGCCCCGGCGCGCGGGCGCTGGCGATACATCGCCATGTGCAGGAAGCTTTCCTTGGTCGGCTTGTCCCCCGAGATCAGGTTCCCCGCCAGATCAAGCCGCGAGATCCGCGCCGGGTCGATCGCCCCCATGCTGGAGCCGGTCGGCGTCATCAGCCAGCCATCCTCGACCCGGACCGAGATATTCCCCGATGAGCCAAAGGTCAGGCCGCGCTCGAACAGCGATTTCGCCAGCCGGGCGATGTCGTCGCGTTGTTTCGTCTCAGACATCCAGCATCTCCAGCGCGTGGGGGAACATGTCGGGCCCGCCGAAATTTCCCGATTTCAGGCACAGCGCCAGATCGCGGCCCATGCCTTTTGCCCCGCACCACGGCACGCCGGGGCTGACTTCGGGACCGATGGCAAGGCGATCGACGCCCAGGGCCGAGATGACCGCGCCCGAGGTCTCGCCCCCGGCCACGACCAGACGGGCAAAGCCCCGGTCGACCAACCCACGGGCGATGGCGGCCAAGGCATGCTCCATCATCTCGCCCGCCTGCATGCGCCCGTAGCAGCGCTGGTTTTCGGCGACTTCCTCGGGGTCCGATGAGCCATAGATCAGGATCGGGCCGCTTTGGGCCTGAGCCCAGTCCAGTGCCTCGGTCGCGACATCGGTGCCGGCGGCGATCCGGTCCAGATCGACGCGGTAGCTGGGCCAGAGTTGGGCGACATGGGCGATCTGGCCGCGCGTCGCCGCCGAGCAGCTGCCCGCCAGCACCGCAGCCCGCCCCGCGACCTTGGGCAAGGCCGGGCGCGCCGCCGCCCCCAGCGCACCGCTGTCACGCAGGTTCTGCGGCAGGCCCATCGCCACTGCCGAGCCACCGGTGACTAACGCCATCCCGTCCAGCGCCCGGCCAAGCGCCAGCATGTCCTGATCCTCGACCGAATCGGGCACGCCGTAACGGAACCCCTGTTTGCGCAGATCGTCGAACCCGGCGCGGATGGCGTCCGCGCCTTGCCGGACGGTCTGCAGCGGCACCAGCCCGGCGCGGCCGCGCGATTGCGCCTGCATCAGCCGGATCAGGCTGGAATCACGCATCGGCGTCAGCGGATGATCCTTCATCGAGCTTTCCGCCAAGGGCAGGTCGCCCACGAACAGGTTGCCCTTGTAGATGGTGCGGCCATTCGCCGGGAAAGCGGGCGAGACGACGGTGAAATCCAGCCCCATCGCATCCAGCAGCGCATCCGTCACCGGTCCGATATTGCCCTCAGGCGTCGAATCGAAGGTCGAACAATATTTGAACAGCACCTGACGCACGCCAAGGGCTTGCAGCCATTCCAGCGCGGCCAGCGATTGCGACACGGCCTCATCCGCCGGGATGGTGCGGGATTTCAACGCGACCACGACGGCATCGGTATCCGGTGGCAGATCCGATGTGGCGGGCAGGCCGATCATCTGCACCACGCGCAGCCCGGCCTTGACCCATGTGCTGCACAGATCGGTCGCGCCGGTAAAATCATCCGCAATGGCACCCAGTATGACGGCCATGTTCCCCTCCTCTTTGCTCCGGGAGGATTAAGAGCCGAGCTGCAGCCGCAGGTCAACGCGGGGGCAGGGATTGATCTGGCCGGGCTGTCATTTCTGCCAAAGCGACGGTGCGGGGTATGGATTGACGTGATTGGGTGCAGCGCGCGGTCGCGCCGATGACCGCATATTTCATCGCCGCCCCGCCGTTGCCGTGCGGCGGACAAGCTGCCAAATTGCCCACTGAAAGCAAGGGAGTTCCGTTATGCCAATCCGCTACCTGCATACCATGGTGCGCGTCCTCGATCTGGAAAAGTCGATGGCCTTCTATCGGCTGCTCGGCCTTGAGGAGATTCGCCGCATCGATAATGACAAGGGCCGCTTCTCGCTGGTCTTCATGGCGCCGCCCGACCAGCCCGATTGCCCGGTCGAGCTGACCTATAACTGGGACGGGGACGAAGGCCTGCCCTCGGACAGCCGCCATTTCGGCCATCTGGCCTACCGGGTCGAGAATATCTACGACCTGTGCCAGAAGCTGATGGATGCGGGTATCACCATCAACCGCCCGCCGCGCGACGGCCACATGGCCTTTGTCCGCAGCCCCGATAACGTGTCCATCGAACTGCTGCAGGATGGGCATCTGCCGCCGCAGGAGCCTTGGGCCAGCATGCCGAATACCGGCCACTGGTAAGCGCCCGGCCTGCCGGTCCGGGGACCGGCGGGCCAACCCCGCGCGTCAATAGATGTAGCGGATCTGTTCCAGCCAGTAACGCTCGATCCGGCGCCATTGCAGGTTCACCTCCTCGATCGCCGGGTCGTCCAGCACGCCTGACATCGCCAACCCGGCGGCATGGCGGGCGAACAGCTCGGTCACGCGGTCGCGGACCTCTTGCCCCTCGCGGGTCAGGCGCACCCGGACCGCGCGGCGGTCCATGTCGCAGCGCTCATGGCTGACATAGCCCAGCTCGACCAGCTTCTTCAGGTTGTAGCTGACATTCGAGCCCTGATACATGCCGCGCGTGCGCAATTCGCCCGCCGTCACCTCGGAGCCGCCAAGGTTGTAGATCAGCAGCGCCTGAACCGGGGTCAGATCGGCGCGGCCCAGCCGCTCGAACTCGTCCTTGATGATATCCTGAAGCAGCCGGTGAAGCCGCTCAAGCAATTGCAGGCTTTCCAGATAGGCATCGGTGCGCGCCACGGCGGGCGCGGGCCGCAGGGCGGGCACCGGCCGAACCGGACTGTGCTGGGGCTGAGGCATCGGTTCATCCGTTCTAGGTCTGTTCTGTGACGACCTTGAAGGACAATTCCGAATCTCCGGTTAATCCGCGCGAAAAATCCGCCAGATTGCATAAAACTTTCAGGATTTAGGAGTCAGCCGGTCAGTGGCAAAACCCGCGATCCGGTCAATCAGCGCGACCAGCGCGTCAGGCCCCGGATGCTCGCCCGAAATCCGCGCGGTGACCCAAGGATACAGGTCCTGATCGTTTTCGTTCAGCAGGACCTCGTAAAGGTCCAGATCCTCGGGGGAAAGCTTGGTCAATTCAGTGTCCGAGAACGGGCCAAGGATCAGGTCCATCTCTTTCATGCCGCGCCGCCAGCTGCGCATCTGCAGCCTTTTCAGCCTTGCCTCGTCCATTCCGTCGCCCCCGGCTTGTCTGTCCACGGCGCCGCGCCTATGACTTCAGGCAACCCAGCCGCAGGATGAATTCGATGAGCCTTTTGTCCCAGACACTCGCCCGCGTCAAACCCTCGCCCACCATTGCCATCACGGGCCGCGCCCGCGAACTGGCCGCCGAGGGTCGCGACATCATCAGCCTTTCCGCCGGTGAGCCCGATTTCGACACGCCCGAACATATCCGCGAGGCAGGCAAGGCCGCCATCGATCAGGGCCATACCCGCTACACCGCCGTCGACGGCATCCCGGAACTGAAACGCGCGATCTGCGACAAGTTCCGGCGCGAGAACGGGCTGGACTATACCCCCGCCCAGATCACCGTCGGCACCGGCGGCAAGCAGATCCTGTACAATGCGTTGATGGCGACGCTGAACCCCGGCGACGAGGTCATCATCCCCGCGCCCTATTGGGTCAGCTACCCGGATATGGTGCTGCTGGCCGGGGGCACGCCGGTCGTGATCGAAGGCGCGATGGAGAATGGCTATCGCATCACCCCCGAGCAGCTTGAGGCCGCGATAACGCCCAAGACGAAATGGCTGATCCTGAACTCGCCCTCGAACCCGACGGGCGCGGGCTATGCTGAATCGCACATGCGCGGGCTGACCGATGTGCTGATGCGTCATCCGCATGTCTGGGTGCTGACCGACGACATCTATGAGCATCTGGTTTTCGACGATTTCAAATTCGTCACCCCGGCGCAGGTCGAGCCGGGGTTGAAGGGCCGCACCCTGACCATGAACGGGGTCAGCAAATCCTATGCGATGACCGGCTGGCGGATCGGCTATGGCGCGGGTCCGGTCGAGCTGATCAAGGCTATGGGCAAGCTGCAGTCGCAATCGACCTCGAACCCGACCTCGATCAGTCAATATGCCGCGCTGGCCGCACTTGAGGGGCCGCAGGATTATCTGGAGACCAGCCGTGCCGTGTTCCAGCGTCGCCGCGATCTGGTGGTGGCCGGGCTGAACGCCTGCCCGGGCATTACCTGTCCGGTGCCAGAAGGGGCCTTTTATGTCTATCCGTCGATCCGCGATCTGATCGGCAAGACCTCGGCTGGCGGCACGCTGATTGCTGATGATGAGGCTTTTGCCACGGCGCTGCTGGATGAAACCGGCGTGGCGGTGGTCTTTGGCGCGGCCTTCGGGCTTAGCCCGCATTACCGCATTTCCTATGCGACCTCGGATGAGGTGCTGACGGATGCGTGTGACCGCATCCGCCGTTTCTGCGAAGGGCTGAAATAAGCCCTTACCAGAGGTATTTGCGCAGGGCGTCACCCTCGACCGGCTGACCGTGATGGCCGTCGTCGGGGGTGTTGACCCCGATGTCGCGCAACAGATGGGGTGGCAGAACCGACAACGCCTTTCGCGTCGCCGGATCATCCAGCGCAGCGAAGCGGTCGGTTTCGCTGACACATAGGGTCGGTTTATCCCGCTCCCGCAGGCCGATAAGCGTCAGGAGCCGGTCGGCAAACCCTTGAGGCTGCCGGTTCGTAGCACTGGCAAACATTGCTTTTTCCTCGCAATGCAATGTGGTTGTTGGAATTCCAAGGTGCTACTGTTCGCGCGCTTTGACCAACAAAGCCTCAGCACGCATCCATAAGGCCGCCTTATGTCGATCCCGCCGCTTGCCGCATTGCGCGCCTTCGAGGCCGTCGCCCGTCACCTGAGTTTCACCCGCGCCGCGGAGGAGCTGGGCATGACGCAGGCCGCCGTCAGCTACCAGATCCGCTTGCTGGAGGAACGGCTGGGCGTCGCCCTGTTCCTGCGCAAGACGCGCGAGATCGCCATGACCGAGACCGGGGCCCTGTTCGCCCGCCCGACGATCGAGGCCTTTGACCTGCTGCGCGAAACCTATTCGGCACCCTCGGCGGATGCTGTGTCAACCCTGTCGATCTCGACCGTGCCGACGCTGGCGGGGGCGTGGCTGTCGCCGCGTCTGGGCAAGTTCCAGATGCAGCAGCCCAATCTGGCCGTGCGGCTGGAGACCAGCGACAATCTGGTCGATTTCGCGCGCGAGGATGTCAGCGTGGCGATCCGGGCCGGGGATGGCGACTGGCCGGGCCTGACGGCGCATTTCCTGATGCATGTCGAATACACGCCCATGCTGACGCCGGAACTGGCCAAGAAGCACGAATTACGCGATCCCGCCGATCTGCTGCGGATGCCGCTGCTGGATGCCAGCGACCCGAACTGGGGCGTCTGGATGCGCGAGGCCGGTCTGGATTATCCCGATTGCCCGCCGCGCGCCGGGCTGACGCTGTCGACCGACCTGCACGAGGCGCGGGCGGCGCTGGCCGGATATGGCGTCGCGCTGCTGACGCCCCGCTTTTTCCGCTATGAGCTGGCAACGGGCAGCCTGATCCAGCCTTTTCCGCAGGTCTCGCAGAACGGGCGGGGCTATTGGCTGGTCTATCCGCAGGGCCGCAAGAACCGCCCCGCGATCCGCAAGTTCCGGGCGTTTTTGCTGGATGAAATAGAAAGCGACCCCGGCTGAAAGCCGGGGCCGCTGGACCCCTGGGGGCAGGGGACGGGGTTACGCCACGAACAGGACGGGGCGGGTCAGGGTCTCGGGGCGCAGGATCTCGTCCAGGCGGTCCTTGGGCAGCAGGCCCTTTTCCAGAACCAGCTCATAGACGCCACGGCCGGTCAGGTGGGCCTCGGTCGCGACCTCGGTCGCCGCTGCATAGCCGATATAGGGGTTCAGCGCGGTGACGATGCCGATCGAACGGCGCACGGTTTCCTTCAGCACGTCGCGATTGGCGGTGATGCCGCGCACGCAATTGTGTTCCAGCGTCGCCAGACCGGCGACCAGATGGTCGACCGAACGGAACATGCTGTAGGCGATGACCGGCTCAAAGGCGTTCAGCTGCAACTGGCCACCCTCGGCTGCCATGGTGATGGTGACATCGTTGCCGATGACCTCGAAGCAGATCTGGTTCATCACCTCGGGGATGACCGGGTTGACCTTGCCCGGCATGATCGAGGAACCGGCCTGCTTGGCGGGCAGGTTGATCTCATTGAAGCCGGCGCGCGGACCCGAGGACAGCAGCCGCAGGTCGTTGCAGATCTTCGATATCTTGACCGCGACGCGCTTCAGCACGCCCGAAGTCTGCACGAATGCGCCGCAATCCTGCGTGGCTTCGACCAGATCGGGGGCGGTGACGACCGGGATCACGGTGATTTCGGCCAGACGGGCGCGGACGCGCTCGGCATATTCCGGGTGGGCGGTGATGCCGGTGCCGATGGCGGTGGCGCCAAGGTTGATCTCGCAGATCAACTGGGCGGCTTCGGCCAGACGCAGCTCATCTTCGCCGATGGTGATGGCGAAGGCGTTGAATTCCTGACCCAGGGTCATCGGAACGGCTTCCTGCAGCTGGGTGCGACCCATCTTCAGAATGTCCTGGAACTCGGCGCCCTTCACCTCGAACGCACCGCGCAGCGAGGCAAGCTGGGCGATCAGCTTCTGCAGCCCCTTCCACGAGGCCAGACGCAGCGACGTCGGATAGACGTCATTGGTCGACTGGCTCATGTTCACATGTTCGTTCGGGTGAAGGTATTTGAACTCGCCCTTCTGGTGACCCATGATTTCGAGGGCGCGGTTGGCGATCACCTCGTTGGCGTTCATGTTGGTCGACGTGCCCGCGCCGCCCTGAATCTGGTCGACGACGAACTGATCATGCAGTTTGCCCGAACGGATTTCCTCGCAGGCGGCGACGATGGCGTCGCGACGCTCAGCCGAGAGCAGGCCCAGATCGGCATTGGCCAGTGCGGCGGCCTGCTTGATCGCGGCCAGCGCGCAGACCAGTTCGGGGATCTCGCCGACCTTGCGACCCGAGATCGGGAAGTTCTCGACCGCGCGCAGCGTATGGACGCCCCAATAGGCATCGGCGGGAATCTCGCGATCGCCAAGCAGATCGTGTTCGATGCGGGTCTTTGTCATGTTTACCTCGACTGCATGCCGCATCGGCCCGCGTCATGCGGGACCCTCCGGCCAGGCAGGTTTTCAGGAATTGGATATTAACAGCTTTTTTAGGGATTTTCGCCCCTTGCGGGAGGGATCTAGGCAGCGCCGAGGGCAATATCCAATGCCAAGTTGCGCTGGGTTATTCCGTTTCGGAATAACTCTGTCCCAACCCCTCCGCCGCCTGCCATGCCTTGCCGGTGATTCCGCGCCCGCGCGAGGGGTTGCGGTAAAGCCGGATTTCCATCGGCAGTTCGGGGGCCACGACCTCAAGCCGACCCGCCGCGATCTCGGCCGAGACCAGCAGGCGGGGCAGCCAGACCACGCCATGTCCGGCGACGGCCATGCTTTTCATCGCCTCGGCCATCGAGGCCTCGTCAATATGGGCGACATAGACGCGGGGGGCGCCGGGTTGGCCCTGGGCGATCCGGGTCATCTGGTTCAGGAACGAACCGCGGGAATATTGCAGCAGGGGCATGCCCTCGGTCAGCCATTCGCGCGGCCAGCCGGGACGCGCGACGGCGACAAGGCTGTCCTGACCGACGACCAGATGCGGGTAGCATTCCGGGTCCAGCGGGATATTCACCTGCGGATGGGAATAGGTCAGGAAGAAATCGTAGCCGCCCTCGCTCAGCGCCTCGACGCAGCGGTCGAAATTCTCGGGTTTGACGCGGCTGGTCATCTGGCCGGTCACCGATTTCAGCCGCATCAGCCAGCCGGGCAGGAACGTGACGCTCAGACTGTGCAGCGACAGGAAGGATATCTCGGCCCCGCGTGCGCGGGAATGTTCGCGGAACTCGATCCGACGCGCGTTCAGCATACGCACGGCCTCTTCGGCGGTTTCGCGGAACAGCACGCCTTCGGGGGTCAGGCTGACCGGATAGCTGTCACGCGACAGCAGATCAGTCCCGATCCATTCCTCAAGCGCGCGAATGCGACGCGAAAAGGCGCTTTGCGTCACCCCGCGCAGCTCCGCCGAACGCGAAAAGCTGCGGGTTTCCGCCAGTGTCATGAAATCTTCGAGCCATTTGAAATCCATGCGGCCCCCTTTGCCCATATTTAGCGCAAAGGCGAAAGGGGGCAAAGGGTGGGCTACTTGCGCGATTTGTCGCAATCGGCTTAGGTGCCGCAACTTGTATGGGAGTTTGGAATGCCGGTGATTTCTTTTGCAGAGCTGTCGGAACGCGTCGAGGCGGTCCTGCGCAAGGCCGGTTTCGATCAGCTTCACGCCGCCGCCCTGACCCGCATCGTCTGCGCAGGTGAGCGCGACGGCGCGAAATCCCATGGCATCTATCGCATCGACGGCATCATCCGCACGCTTCAGGCGGGCAAGGTCGTGCCCGATGCGCAGCCGATCGTTGCCGATGACGGCTCGGCGGTGATCCGCGTCGATGCCAAGGGCGGCTTTTCCCCCGCCGCCTTCGAGGCCGGCTTGCCGCATCTGGCCGAGCGCGCTCGCAAGCTGGGGCTGGCGGCGATGGTCCTGAACGATTGCGTGCATTTCTCGGCCCTGTGGCCCGAAGTCGAGGCGCTGACCGAACAGGGGCTGGCGGGCCTGTCCATGTGCCCCAGCTATTCGACCGTCGCGCCCGCCGGGGGCACGCGGCCGCTGCTGGGCACGAACCCGATCGCCTTTGGCTGGCCGCGCGCCGATGGCGTCCCCTATGTCTTTGATTTCGCGACCTCGGTCGCCGCGCGCGGCGAGATCGAGTTGAAACGCCGCGCCGGTGAGACCCTGCCCGACGGTTGGGCGCTGGACGCCGAAGGCCAGCCCACCACCGATCCCGAGGCAGCATTGGGCGGCGCGATGCTGCCCTTTGGCGCGCATAAGGGCTCAGCCATCTCGACCATGATCGAGTTGCTGGCAGGGGTGATGATCGGCGACCTGACCAGTCAGGGCGCACTTGAGGCGTTGGGCACGACGACGCTGGCCCCGCGCCATGGCGAATTGGTGCTGGCGTTTTCGCCCGAGCGTTTCGCCGCCGGGCGCAGCGATCCCTTTGCGCAGGCGGAACTGCTGTTCGCGGCGATTCTGGGGCAGGGCGCACGCCTGCCGGGTCAAAGCCGCCACCGCATCCGCGCCCGGTCTTTGGCCGAAGGCATCAGCCTAAGCGACGACGAACTGGCCGGGCTGGACGCGCGGCTTTCGGCCTAAAGCTCGGTCCAGTTCTGTTCGACCACCGCTTCCATCGAGACATAACTGGTGGTCGCATGCATATGGGGCAGGGCCGAGATCTTCTCGGCCATGATCCGGCGATAGCCCGCCATGTCCTTTGAACGCACCTTCAGCAGATAGTCGAAGCCGCCCGCGATCATGTAGCATTCCTCGATCTCGGGGATGGCGCGGACGGCCTCGTTGAAGGCCTCCAGCGCCTTTTGCCGCGTGTCGGACAGGCGCACCTCGACATAGGTGACATGGGTCAGGCCCAGCTGCAGCGGCGACAGGATCGCGCGGTAGCCGGTGATCAGGCCCATCTCCTCCATCTGCTTGATGCGTAAGGCCACCGGGGTCTTGGACAGGCCGACCTTGCGGGCCAGTTCGGTGATCGGAATCCGGGCATTGGCGACGAGTTCGCGCAGGATCTTGACGTTGGTTGCGTCCAGAATGTCTTCCATGGTCTGCAATGCTGCCGAAATATGTTATGATCGGCTAGTCATGTAGCACGATTTGGTCACATCGTCCACGTCTTCGCCTGTATCCAGCCGCCAACAATCAGGAGAACACGATGCCCACCACCCAGCTTTCCGATCTTGGCCCCGACAGCAAATTCCAGCCCGAACAGGCGCTGCTGGACCGGCTGGTGGCCGAGACGGCGCTGGACCCGGCTGCCCGCGCTGCGATCACGGCCCGCGCGGCGCTTCTGGTCTCGCGCATCCGCAGCGAAGCCAAACCCACGATGATGGAGCATTTCCTGGCCGAATACGGGCTGTCCACGCGCGAAGGCGTTGCTCTGATGTGCCTGGCCGAGGCCATGCTGCGCGTGCCCGACCGCGACACCATCGACGCGCTGATCGAAGACAAGATCGCGCCGTCCGACTGGGGCAAGCATCTGGGCGAGGCGTCCTCCTCGCTGGTCAACGCCTCGACCTGGGCCTTGATGCTGACCGGCAAGGTGCTGGACGACAATCAGGGTGGTATTGCCGGTACTTTGCGCGGCGCCGTCCGCCGTCTGGGCGAGCCGGTGATCCGCGCTGCTGTCGGTCGCGCGATGAAGGAAATGGGCCGCCAGTTCGTGCTGGGCGAGACCATCGTGAAGGCGCTGGACAATGCCAAGACCCGCGAAAAGCAGGGCTTCACCTATAGCTATGACATGCTGGGCGAAGCGGCGATGACCGGCGGTGACGCTGCCCGCTATGCCCGCGACTATTCCGACGCCATCGGCGCGATTGCGAAAGCCTGCGACAAGGGCTCGGTGCAGATGAATCCGGGCATCTCGATCAAGCTCTCGGCGCTGCATCCCCGCTACGAGGTGGCGCAGGAAGCCCGCGTCATGGCCGAGCTGGTCCCGGTCGTCCTGACGCTGGCCCAGCAGGCCAAGGCCGCTGGCATGGGCATGAATATCGACGCCGAGGAACAGGACCGTCTGGCCCTGTCGATGAAGGTGATCGAAGCAGTGATGGCCGATCCTTCGCTGGCTGGCTGGGACGGGTTCGGCATCGTCGTGCAGGCCTATGGCAAGCGCGCCGGGCTGGTCATCGACTGGCTTTACGAACTGGCGACCCGTCTGGACCGCAAGATCATGGTGCGTCTGGTCAAGGGCGCCTATTGGGACAGCGAGATCAAGCGCGCTCAGGTCGAGGGGCTGCCGGGCTTCCCGCTGTTCACCTCGAAAGTGGGCACGGATGTCAGCTACATCGCCAATGCGCGCAAGCTGATCGGCTATGCCGACCGCATCTATCCGCAATTCGCGACCCATAACGCCCATACCGTCGCCGCCGTTCTGGAAATGGCCGGGGGCATCGAATACGAATTCCAGCGCCTGCATGGCATGGGCGAGCGTCTGCATGACATCGTCCTGCGCGAGAACAAGGGCCGCTGCCGCATCTATGCGCCCGTCGGTGCGCATCGCGACCTGCTGGCCTATCTGGTCCGCCGCCTGCTGGAAAACGGCGCGAACTCGTCCTTTGTGAACCAGATCGTCGACGAATCGATCTCGCCCGAGGAAGTGGCGACCGATCCGATCGCGGCTCTGGCCACGGCCCGTGCCCCGGCCAGTCTGGTTGCGCCGGACGCGATCTTTGGCAAGGGCCGCCCGAACTCGCAGGGCTTTGACCTGAGCGACCCGGCCGTTCTGGCCCATATCGATGCGGCGCGTGACGTGGCGCTGCCGGATGCCGCGCCGATCACCGTCTCGGCCGCCACCGGCGAGACTGTCGCGGTGCTGAACCCGGCAACCGGCGAGGTTGTGGCGCAGGTGCTTGAGGCCGACGCCAAGACCGCCGTGCAGGCCATTGCCGACGCCCGGATCTGGGACGCGGCCCCCGCCGAGCGCGCCGCGGTGCTGCGCCGCGCCGCCGATCTGTATGAAGATAACTTCGGCCCGATTTTTGCGGCACTTGCCCGCGAAGCTGGCAAGACCCTGCCCGACGCGGTGGGTGAGCTGCGCGAGGCCGTGGACTTCCTGCGCTACTACGCGACCGAGGGTGAGAACGTGGACCGCGCGCCGCGCGGTGCGGTCGTGGCGATCAGCCCGTGGAACTTCCCGCTGGCGATCTTCACCGGCCAGATTGCGGCTGCGCTGATGGCAGGGAACGCGGTTCTGGCGAAGCCCGCCGAGCAGACCCCGGTCATCGCCGCCATCGCCGTCCGACTGCTGCATGAGGCGGGTGTTCCCGCCGCGAGCCTGCAACTGCTGCCGGGGCAGGGCGCCTCGGTCGGTGCGGCGCTGACCTCGGATGCACGGGTCAAGGGCGTGGTCTTTACCGGCTCGACCGACACCGCCCGCATCATCGCCCGCGCCATGGCTGCCAATATGGAGCCGGGCACGCCGCTGATCGCCGAAACCGGCGGTCTGAACGCGATGATCGTCGATTCGACCGCGCTGCCGGAACAGGCGGTGCGCGATGTGGTCAACTCGGCCTTCCGCTCGGCTGGTCAGCGCTGCTCGGCGCTGCGTTGCCTGTACGTGCAAGAGGACATCGCCCCGCATCTGATCGAGATGATCAAGGGCGCGATGGATGAACTGCGCGTCGGCAACCCGTGGTCGGTCACGACCGATGTCGGCCCGGTCATTGACGCCGAAGCGCAGGAGGGCATTCGCGCCTATCTGAGCCAGAAGCGCAGCCGCGTCGCCTATGCGCTGAAGGCCCCCGAGGGCGGCCATTTCATCGCGCCGACCATGCTGACGGTGAACGGCATCGACGATCTTGAGCGCGAGATCTTCGGTCCGGTCCTGCATGTCGCGACCTTTGCCGCCGGTGAGATCCCTGCCGTCGTCGATGCGATCAACGCGCGCGGCTATGGCCTGACGTTCGGCCTGCACACCCGGATCGATGCCCGCGTGCAGGAGGTCTCCGAGGCGATCCATGCCGGCAACATCTATGTCAACCGCAACCAGATCGGCGCGGTCGTCGGCTCTCAGCCCTTCGGTGGCGAGGGGCTGTCGGGCACCGGTCCCAAGGCGGGCGGTCCGCTGTACCTGCAGCGCTTCTATGCGCCCGCTTCCGCCGGTGCCGCGCCCCGTGCCGATGGCCAGTCGGTCGAGCAGTTCATGCCCGGCCCGACTGGTGAGCTGAACCGCCTGCAACTGACCGTGCGCCCGCCGGTGCTGTGCATGGGCCCGGGCAACGAGGCCCGCAAGGCGCAGGTCGCCGCAGTCGAGGCGCTGGGTGGCAAGGCCGTCGAGCTTTCGGACGGTGCAACGGTGGCCGTGCTTGCCGGGCAGCCCGACTTCTCGGCGGTGCTGTGGTGGGGCGACGTGGATACGGCGCGCGAAATTGCCCGCAAGCTCGCCGGGATGGAGGGCGCGCTGCGTCCCCTGATCTGCACCATGCCCGACCGTGCCCATGTCATGCATGAGCGCCATCTGTGCGTCGACACCACCGCCGCGGGCGGCAACGCGGCGCTTCTGGCCGGCTGATCCTTGACGGTCGCGGGCATCGCCAAGGGTGCCCGCGATTGATTGATTAAACGGGCCGCCTATCCCCACAAGGACGGGCGGCCCGATTGCATTTTGCCCGCCGCGACTGACTGGCCGAGTGTGGGGATGTGTGGCAGTTCAGCTTCGGTGCCGTCAGGTCCCCTCGCGCACGCCGGTAACGTCAGCGGCAAAGACCCCGCTATTGCCGCGCAGGACAAGGACCGCCCCCTCGGCCGAGCTTTCGACCCCTGTCACCTCGGAATAGGCCTGAACATCCGTCGTCGCGATCACCTCGCCATCGCGCAGCGATTCCAGCCGGAATTGGTAGAAACCCTCGGGCAAGGGTTCGCCATCGGCATCGCGTCCTTGCCAGTCGACCTCGCCTTCGCCGGTGCCGATGCTTTCGCGCGCGACCTCGCGGCCCGAACTGTCCAGAGTGACCAGCGTCAACGCATCCGCCGAAGCGTCGGGCGAGATTTCCAGTGTCACCGGCTCTCCATCGAACCAGACCGGGCCAGAGATGCGCACTTCGCGGCCGATCCAGTCGGCATATTGCCCCAACTGCCCGCCGCCGACGGATTGCAGCAACTGGGTCAGCAGGGTGTTGGTCTGGACCTGCTGCTCGACGCCGGAAAATGTCGCGAGCTGCGCCGCGAAATCCGAGCTGTCCATCGGGTCGAGCGGGTCCTGATTCTGCACCTGCGTCGTCAGCATGCGCAGAAAAGTCAGGTAGTCGCTGTTCGATGAGGTCGAGCCGGTGTCGGTCGTGTTTGTATGGGTCGTTGTCGGGGTGCCGGTCGTGCCGGAAACGCCGTTAACCATGCGATCTCTCCTTCAGATACGAATGTCGATCTGCCGCGCCGAGTTGCCGCGAGCCGCGGTTGGCGCGATCTCTGTCATCGGTTCAGTCAGGGACCGTTCAGCCCCGCGTCCGGCCGTATTTTCCGACCATGGATTGCGCTGGCCGCCTTCGCCTCGCTCACCAAAGGACAGCGAGGCATCGGCAAAACCTGCGTCCTTCAACTCTCGTGCCAGCATGTCGCTGTTGCGCCGCAGCAGGTCCAGCGTGTCGCGATTGTCGGCATAGACGGTGATCGCGATCGTATCCCCCGAGGATACCACCATCCGGACCTTGCCCAGCTCATCGGGGGTAAGGGTGATTTCGATCTGGTTCTGGTCAGTGGCGGGAAGCTGCTGTGCGATCTGACGCAGGATTTCGCGTGGTTCCGGAAGCGAATGGTGATGGGGCGCAGTGGATTGACCTTGTGCGGTGTCGCGCGCGCTGCGGACCGCGATTTCGGTCGGGATTTCTGTGCCCGAAATGGCGTCTGGAAGGGTGGATGCCATGGACTCGGTCGTCGTTGTGCCGGGCGGATTGGCTGGTTCGGCGCTGCGGCTCGTGCGGCCATCATCCGGTCCCAGCGTTGCCGGTTCGATGGACCGATCCGTCGCCTCTGGCAGTTCCGACGTGTCCGAAAGAGTTTCCTCAGCTACGGACGGCAATTCGGCTGTGGCTGCGCGTTGCCTGTGCGTCGTGCCGTCAGGCTGCTTATTGAAGCCTTGCGGCACGGCAGTCGGCGCAGGGGCCTGATCGGGGACCTGTCTTTTGGTCATCCCCGGCAAGGGAATAGCCGCGTCAACAGCTGACGGTGCCGCATCCTCGATCGGTGCGCCGACATTCGCGTTCAAATGACGCGCGATTGGCCAGACCACCTGATCACCATTCACTCGCACCAGATCAGGATGCGCCGCATCGCTTTCCTGGGCTGGCGTTTCACCAGAAGGTCCGACCGGCAGAACCTCCCAGTCGATCTCTCGCGGAGTTTTCTCAACGCCAAGTTGCGGGGTGGGCGCAGCTTCCTGGGTTTCCCGATCCACATTGGAACTGTTGATCTGCAGAGCCGGGAGGGTGACGGCGACTATACCCGCATCCGGTATCGGCGCTGGCGCAGCTTCGTTTTGCGATGCCGACTTGGAAGTATCCGTCATGATCGCGGCAAGGTCTTCAGGAGATCTAGACAGCACCGCAAGCTGCGGCTCGTTGTTGGCGTAGGCCGGGATAATCACGGACGGATCGGGCGCGGTCTCCATCTCGGGCTGTCTGGGTGCATCTGCCGCGTCGGCATCCTGCGCTTCGGCGGTGTCGATAGTCGTATCGTCCGGCTTCAAGTCGTGCATGGCAGTATCAAATGCAGCCAGCACGGCTTCAAATTCTGCAGACTGTCCGGGAGCCGATTCGCGACTGGCTTTCGTCATTCTCAGCGTTGCTGGAAAAAGCGCTTCGATTGCATCCGGCATGGTGTTGGTTCCTCAAATCCTGCCGTCTCTGCTTAGCAGGCATGCCTTACCAAATATTTACCGGCGTGAGGTATTCAGGTGCTCCATCTGGATGGAGGGACGAATTTGGAAATCAACTCGCTTGGCCGCGTCGCGCCAACCAGCCCCGAGCGGCAGAAGATCGTCAAGGAGGGCCTGGAAAGGGCATTTCTTAGCCAAATGCTGACGGCGATTGGCCCGCGCCCGACTGGCGGAGCCTTTGGCGGTGGGATCGGAGAGGAGCAGTTTTCCAGCATCCTCAATGATATTTACGCTGATTCTTTCGCGAAGAAGCTCGACTTGAATATTTTCGGTAAAATTGAAGGTAAAAAATGACCGCGACACATGCATTGAAATCTGCGCGCCGTTCCATTGTCGCGCTGAATCCCGCACAAGCATTGCTCGATCTGGAGTCCTTTCAAGCCGAGATTCGTGAACGCCCGCTTTCTTCGGTAGAGCTTTCACAAGCTCGGACCGAGATCGAGGAAATCTGTCATCTCGCATCCGGAGTTTCCGCAGGGATTTCGTCCGCGCTTTCGCTGATCAAGGAATTGCGATCTCTGTCTCGTGGCTGTGACGTCTATGGCAAGGATGGCAAGCGTCTGAGTTGTGGTCCCGTCGCGGGCGAGGCGCGAAAGTTTTGATTAAAAGGCTTGGTGAATTGAGTTTGCTGGCTTGGGACTGTTCAGCATTTATTCACCTCTGACGGGTAATTTCGTCGTCATGCTTCAGTGCATCGGGCAAAGTCCCGCAGGTCAGAATGGCCTTGTTAGTAACCGGGGGTGAAGCCCCCTGACCATGGAGTAAGACATGTCCAGCATTCTGACCAACAGCTCGGCAATGGTTGCCCTTCAGACTCTGAAAGGCATCAATTCCAACCTGGCAAAGACCCAGTCCGAGATCTCGACCGGCAAGTCGGTGAACTCGGCCAAGGACAACGCCGCCATCTGGGCGATCTCCAAGACGATGGAGGGCGACTATAACACCTACAAGACGATCCAGACCAACCTGAACGTGGCCGGTGAAACCATTGCTACGGCGCGAACCGGTGCCGAAAGCGTCCAGAAGCTTCTTGGCGAGGTGAAAGAACTCGCCAACAGTGCAGGTCGAAGCGATAACGAATTTGGTACCATTCAGGCCGAGATTGACGCGAAGCGGGCGCAGATCGCCGCAGTTGTCAAGGGGACGCAGGCGAATGGTGTCAACCTGCTCAGCACCAATGGTGTCGTCGGCGGTGCGACCTATTCGGTCCTTGGGTCGATGGACCGCAACAACACGACCGTTACTGCCTCGACCATTGATGTCACCTCGCTCGATTTCGAAGCCAGTATCGTTGGTGGCACGATCACCACGATCACTGACGCGGCATCCGCGCTGAGCGCAGTCAGTGACATCGAAGCCATGATGAAGGTCGTGATCGCCGGTACGACCAAACTTGGTTCGGCAGGCGAGCGGATTACCGACCAGGTCGATTTCGTTTCGAAACTGGCGGACTCGCTGAAGCTGGCTTCGGGCTCGCTGGTCGATGCCGACATGGAAGAGGCCTCGGCCCGCCTGCAGGCCCTGCAGACGCAGCAGCAGCTGGGCATTCAGGCCCTGTCGATCGCGAACCAGGCGCCGTCGTCGATCATGTCGCTGTTCCGCGGCTGATGAAGCCGGGCTCGAGGGTGAAATAGTTCACCCTCGAGCCTGAATTTGTGTCCAGTTTTGGCTCGGGAACACATGTTGCACGCGATCAAGCCCGTTTCAGGTAAAGCCTATTCCAACCCGGTCACCAAAGGTGCAAGGGACGTCGAATACGACGTGCTATCCCAGGTTACGCGATTGCTTATGCAAGCGCCGCGGCAGTGCCACGACGTTGAGACGATCCGCGCGGTGGCGCGAAATAATGAACTTTGGACCGTGTTGGCCTCGGCTTTGGCCGACCCCGCCAATCTACTGGAAGGCGAGGTGAAAAGCGGTCTGCTATCGCTTGCCGGATACGCGCTGAAACATGGTCAGCTCGTTCTCGCCGGGAAGGGCGCGACCGATGTTCTTATCGATATCAACATGTCGGTGATGAAGGGCCTTCGTGGCGCAGGTGCTGCATGAGCGGGCTTGTGTTGAAGCTGGCACCCCGAGAACGCGTCCTCATCAACGGTGCCGTCCTCGAAAATGGCGATAAGCGCGCGCGGATTTCGATCATTTCACCCAACGCAAACGTTCTGCGCTTACGCGACGCGCTACATCCCGATGACGCAAACACGCCCGTCAGGCGAGTATGTTACATTTGCCAACTTCTGATTTCTGGGGATGCCGAGGAACAGCAAGGCAGGCAGCAGGTTCTGCACGGCATCGAACAGCTTGAGAGCGTCTTTCTGGATACCGGCAGCAATGATCTGCTCGGTCGGGCCAGAAGCTTTGTCAACGATGGGAATTACTATCAAGCCACGAAACAGTTGCGTCGTCTGCTACTAACCGAGGCATATCTGCTGGGGGTGGGTCGTTAATGTCTTATACGGTTCAGGTCGGTTCTGGCGGGTATCTGGGCTGGAAGTTTCTCCAACGTACCGAGGCGAGTCAGCGGGAAATTTTCAACAAGAGCCCAGATGTTGCAGCGGCCCGGGAAAATTTCGTCAAGAAAATGCCAAATGTAAAAAGTGCGGATCAGTTGGTTTCGAATTACCGCCTCCTGACAGTCGCACTTCGTGCTTTCGGCTTGGAAGGGGACGTCAACAATCGATCATTCATCAAGAGAGTCCTTGAAGCTGACCGCAATGATGACAAAAGTGTGGTAAATCGATTATCTGATAAGAGGTACCTCGCGATAAATGAGGCATTCTCGAGTTTGAGAAATGGAACCTCAATTGATGGCTCTCAATTGAGCGACATCTCGTCCAAATTCGAAGGCATGGCCTTCGAAAGAAATATCGGTGAACGACATTCCGAGATCGAGATAGCACTGAACGCACAGCGGGAACTCGCGACCATAGCCAAAAGCGATAGCAGTGAGATGACCAAGTGGTATAAGGTGCTGTCGTCAAAGCCATTACGGAAGTTGTTTGAGGGGGCGTTTGGTTTTGGAAATACCATCGGAAACCTACCTATTGAGCGGCAGGTTGATGAGATGAAGAAATCTCTTAGCAAGGTAACTGGTTGGAGCGATATTGGGCGTTTCGCGGAAAGTGAGAACGTGGACAAGGTTGTTTCGAGATATTTGATAAGATCTGCGACTGATACGGGTGGATATTTCAATAAATATTCCACTGCCTTAAGTTTGCTTGGTGGGTGATTAATGTCTTGAAGGTTATCTGAATTGTGGTGCTGAGATACCCATCTTGGGATCTTGTGGCGCTGAATTTTTTCGGGTATCTTCGGGGCCGCTGGCTGACTTCGCTTCATGATTTCTAACTCCAAATAGGAGCCTTGTAGCCGATAGCGCCGTGAGGTGGTCATCATGGTAGATGCGATCATAGTGAGAGGTTGACCTGGATTTTCGTCCAGTTTTCCGCTTCGCTCAGTTCTGGCATGGGTTTCATGTCAGGTGACGGCTTTCAGGAGTTGGTCGAGGGTATCCTGGGCCTTAGTCGGCGTCAGCAACCCATGCGATGAGTGCGGGCGTGTTTCGTTGTAATAGCTGATCCAGACCGCCATCCTCATCTCGGACCTCCGAGCCGGCCTCGACGGCGTCCAGATAGACGCGTTCGTACTTCGCTTCGCGAACCTTCGGTTCAACGACCGCCACTGCCTTTCGATCATTCGGTTGTCGATCCAGCGACTGCGATCGTCCATCGAGATCCGTACCTTGGCGTCCAGCAGCGCCTCGGTGAACGCGGTGCCGGTGAATTGGGAGCCCTGATCGGAATTGAAGATCTCGGGCGTGCCATATTTGGCCAGCGCCTCCTTCAGAGCAAGCAATCGATCCGGCGGATCGATTGGAGCGAACAACGCCTCCATGGCGTTCGAAAGCCGCAAACTCAGCAGCGGTTGTGGCAGTCTATGATGGCGACCACGTAAGGAAATAAGCCATCGAGGTGCCATCGCGTCGAGTCCGATGGCGAATGCGACGCATGGGGAGTAAGGCATTGAACGCGGTCCGTCCGGGAGAGATGCCGAACGCTGATGTCGGGGCGGCAGACCTGATTGGGGCGGGTGATGGCCAAGCCCTTCGTAAGGTGAGCCGTCAGGCCGCCACTGGTGCAAGGCCGACGGCGAACGGATAGCATCTTATGCTCCCGGTGCTTCTTGCTGGCCCTCGGCTCCTGATAGATTGGAACCGGACGCTTAGGCGGCCCCACAGGGGGCGCGGTCGCCCTTCGCCATCAGCCTCATCAGCCGACGGACCCGATCGCCCGCATCGATGGCGTGGCAGGCCATTGGGCGCGAACCATGATCCATGGCGTCCCAAGGAGTTGCCGGTCGGTAATCGTCATGCAGGCCAGGTGCCGTGCGCTTTCTCCGCGTGACTGATCGTAAAGCCCGGAGCGCGCCGGGGACAGCAGGCCGGATGGTCGCCGGACACTGCGATCGGCGTGATCCTGCTTCACCGCCTTTTGCCGCCAGTACCGAGAATGAGGCTGGGGGCTGCCGACAAGAGATCCCGCTCGATGCCAAGCTGGCCGATCCTGGCATGCAGCTTCTCGACTTCCTTCTCGGAGAGCTGCGGCGCGGGGGGCGAGACATAACCAAAAGCCGCGGACATGTTTTCGGTCGCGGTGCGTTTCCAGCCGCTGATCATCGTCGGATGGATGTCGTTGAACGGCTCTCTCGGATCGTCTCCCACTGGGCGCGGAACGGTGGCGCCTTGATGAGCGACCGTCCGCAGTTCAGCCGTCGTCAACTCTTCGCGGATGGCCTCCACGACCACCTGCGCTTTGAACTCTGTAGAAGATCGCTTGCGTTACGCTAAAGCTGAGCGATTGGTCCGAAATCCCGCGATCACATCTGGTAGCCGCAGGACGAAGCGGCCTGAGCTGCATCAGCAAGCTTCCTCAATGATGTTGGGGACTGCTATCCAGACAAGCCACACTGGTACACGCTAGACATTGCAGATGGGACGGCCGGAGGGGCGTCCTGCAAAAACGCGCAGCGAGCCGGTCGAAAGGCTCTATGCTGGCGTGGCTATGGAGTAAATCGCATGAAGGATGATTCCGGTCCCAACCGACCAACTGACCTGACCGACAAGGTCCGGGCATCCGATCTGCCGCTATCCGATAAAACGCCAGCCGCCATGGCGTTCATTGTCGGGGTGGATGGGCCGTCATATCGGCCGGTTGGGGCGTGCATGGTGCTTGACGGGGATGGCGGTTGGCGGGGGTCGCTTTCGTCGGGCTGCATCGATCGGGACATCGGGCATCATGCGGCAGAGGTGGCGCGTTCGGGGCAATCTCGGCTTTTGCGGTATGGGGCTGGCTCGCCGTTTCGGGATTTGGAACTGCCCTGTGGCGGGGGGCTGGATATCCGCATCCTGCCCGCGCCTTCGCTTGATATTGTTGCCCGGCTGGCGGCGGATATGGCCGCTCGCAGGCCGCTGCGACTTTGGATCGGCAAAGAGTTGCGGCTGATTGCGGGCGAAAAGGGCGCACTGGAACTGTCCGTCCTGCCCGACCCGCGCTTTGCCGTCTTTGGCAAGGGCCCAGAGGCTTTGGCCTTTGCCCGGATGACCTCGGGCGCGGGCTATGACACCACTCTGGCCTCGCCCGATCCTGAGACGCTGGCCGGGGTCGGCGCGGGGGCGGTGACGGTCAGGCTGGGTGGTGCGGCCAGCCTCAAGCTGGTGCCGGTCGATGCCTATACGGCAGGAGTCGTCTTTTTCCACGACCATGATGATGAGCCCGCGATCCTGCGCCAGCTTCTTGCGGGACCGGCCTTTTACATCGGGGCGCAGGGCAGCCGCCGGGCGGCGGCGCATCGGCTGGAGGTGCTGCGCGGCATGGGCGTCTCCGAGCATCAGCTGGCGCGGTTACGCGGTCCGATCGGGCTGATCCCCTCGACCCGCGATCCGCGGACGCTGGCGGCCTCGGTTCTGGCCGAAGTTCTGGCCGAGGCCAGCAAGCAGTGAGACTGGCCATCATCGTGCTGGCGGCGGGTCGCTCGCGCCGTTTTGGCAGCCGCGACAAGCTGCGGGTGCCGCTGGAGGGGCGGCCGGTTGCTCAGCATGTCGTGCGGCTGCTGCGGGGCCAGCCTGCCGCTATCCGCATCGTCGTTCTGCGCGATCGGTGGCTGGCGGGGATGTTCCGTGGCTTTCGGGTGGTCAGGATCGACAGGGCCGCGCAGGGTCTGAGCCTTGCTGCCGGGCTGCGCGAGGCCAAGCGCGCCGGGGCAAGCCATGCGCTGGTGCTGCTGGCCGACATGCCCCGGGTGGCGCGTGCCGATCTGCGGCGCATCCTGCATGGCGCCTTGACCCATCCGGCGATGGCCAGAGCCAAAACCCCCATGCCGCCCGCCCTGATCCCGCGCCACCTGTTCCCGCTGGCGCTGGCCAATCGGCGTGATCAGGGTGCGGGGGCGATCCTGCGACAACGACCCGACCTGATCCTGCACGAATTGGCCGAGGCGCATCTGGTCGATATCGACCGCCCGCAGGATCTGGTCCGGCTTAGGCCCAAGGCGATTGCAGCAGGTTCAGCGGAATCTTGAGGTAACTGCGCCCATTCGATTCCGGCTGCGGCATGCGCCCGGCATTGGTGTTGATCTGCAAGGCCTGCAGGATCAGGCGGGGCATCGGCAGGCTGCGGTCGCGGGCCTCACGCGCGGCGACGAAATCCGCCTCGGTCAGCAGGCGCGAGATGTGGATATTGGTGGTCTTCTGCTCGGCCACGGTCGCTTCCCACGCGGCGGCACGGCCCCCCGCACAATAGTCGTGGCCGGTGAACAGGCGGGTATCGTCCGGCAGGGACAGGATCGCCTGGATCGAATGCCACAGCGCATGGGCGCTGCCGCCGGGAAAATCCGCCCGGGCCGAGCCGCTGTCGGGCATGAACAGCGTGTCATGGATAAAGGCCGCATCACCGATGACATAGGTGACCGAGGCCAGCGTATGCCCCGGCGAATGCATCACCCGCACCGGGATATGGCCCAGCATGAAGGTTTCGCCATCAGCGAAAAGCCGGTCCCACTGGCTGCCGTCATCGGGGAAATCCGGCCAGTTGTAGAAATCCTTCCACAGCTTCTGGACGCCCACGACCTTTTCCCCGATCGCGGTCGGCGCACCGGTCCGATGCTTGAGATAATCGGCGGCCGAGAAGTGGTCCGCATGCGGATGGGTGTCCAGAATCCATTTCAGCTGGTAGCCGCGCTCCTCGATGAAGCGCAGCAGCCGGTCGGCCTCGATCGTGGCGGTCGCGCCGGATTTCTCATCGAAATCCAGCACCGGATCGATGATCGCGCAATGCTTCGTTTCCGGGCAAGCGACGACATACTGAACCGATCCGGTGTGCTTCTCATAGAAGCCTGTCACTTCGGGGGCGAGATTCATGGAATAATATTCTCCGCGCAAGAAAAGTTCTGCGATTCCGTTCTGATTACCGCCGATTCCGCAGGAATTTGCAACGGGTGGAACGGGGCAGCCGAAGCCGCCCCGGCCAAAGTCACTCGATCTCGATCAGCAGGTCCTTGGCGTCGATCTGCTGGCCGGGGGCGACATGCAGGGCCTTGACCACGCCGTCGCGGTCGGCATGCAGGCCGGTTTCCATCTTCATCGCCTCGATGGTCAGCAGCAGATCGCCGGGATGGACCTTTTGCCCGACCGTCACCGCGACCGAGGCGACGACGCCGGGCATCGGCGCGCCGACATGGCCGTCATTGGTCGCGTCGGCCTTGGGCCGGGCAAAGGTCTGGGACTTCACCAGACGGTTCGGCACGCGGATGACGCGAGGCTGGCCGTTGAGTTCGAAGAACACCTTCACATCGCCCTTTTCATCCGTCTCGCTCAGCGTCAGCAGACGGATTTCCAGCGTCTTGCCGGGGTCGATCTCGGCCTCGATCTCATCCCCCGGCTCCATCCCGTAAAAGAAGGTGCGGGTGGGCAGGGTGCGGACCGGGCCATAGGTTTCGTGCCGGGTCCGGTAATCGGTAAAGACCTTGGGATACATCAGGTAGCCATTCAGGTCCTCGTCATCGACCGGCTGGTCGCCCAGATCGGCCGAGAGCTTGGCCCGCACCGCTTCCAGATCGACGGGCGGCATCGAGGCACCGGGCCGCGTGGTCAGCGGTGCCTCGCCCTTCAGGACCTTGCGTTGCAACGCCTCTGGCCAGCCGCCGGGGGGCTGCCCCAGATTGCCCTTCAGCATGTCGACGACGCTGTCGGGGAAGGCGACCTCGATGGCCGGGTCCTCGACCTGCGCGCGGGTCAGGTTCTGCGCCACCATCATCAGTGCCATGTCGCCCACCACCTTGGACGAGGGCGTGACCTTGACGATGTCGCCAAACATCCGGTTCACCTCGGCATAGGTCTGGGCGATCTCGTGCCAACGTTCCTCAAGGCCCAAGGACCGCGCCTGTGCTTTCAGGTTGGTGAACTGGCCACCGGGCATTTCATGCAGATAGACCTCAGACGCCGGGGCCTGCAGCCCGGATTCAAAGGCCGCATATTGGGCGCGCACAGCCTCCCAATAGTTCGAGATTTCGCGGATTGCGCTGATATCCAAACCGGTATCGCGGTCGGTATGGCGCAGGGCCTCGACGATGGAGCCCAGCGTCGGCTGGCTGGTATTCCCCGACAACGCATCCATCGCGCAATCGACCGCATCGACGCCCGCCGCTGCGGCGGCCAGAATGGTCGCGCCGCCAATGCCGCCGGTGTCATGGGTGTGGAAATGGATCGGCAGGCCGACTTCATCCTTGAGCGCCTTGACCAGCAGCGTGGCCGAGGCGGGTTTCAGCAGCCCCGCCATGTCTTTCAGCCCCAGCACATGCGCGCCCGCATCGCGCAGTGCCTGACCCATGCCGACATAATATTTCAGGTCATATTTGGCGCGCTCGGGGTCGAGAATGTCGCCGGTATAGCAGATCGTGCCTTCGCAAATCTTGCCGGATTCCACGACCGCATCCATGGCGACGCGCATATTCTCGACCCAGTTCAGGCTGTCAAAGACGCGGAAGACATCGATGCCGGTGACTGCGGCCTGTTTGACGAAAGCCTGCACCACATTGTCGGGATAGTTCGTGTAGCCGACGCCATTGCTGGCACGCAGCAGCATCTGGGTCATCAGGTTCGGCATCCTTGCCCGGATGTCGCGCAGCCGCTGCCACGGGCATTCCTGCAAGAAGCGATAGGCTACGTCGAAGGTCGCGCCGCCCCAGCACTCGACGCTGAACAGGCCCGGCAGGTTCGCGGCATAGCTGGGCGCGACCCGGATCATGTCGATCGAGCGCATCCGCGTCGCGAGCAAGCTTTGGTGCCCGTCCCGCATCGAGGTGTCGGTGATCAGCAGTTGTTTCTGGGCCAGCATCCAGTCGGCGACGGCCTTGGCGCCCTTTTCGTCCAGCAATTGCCGGGTGCCGGGGGCAGGTTCAACGCGGGCCTTCGGCGGGACGGGGGTTTTCGCCTCGGCCGCGGGCAGGGCGCGGCCCGCTGTCTCGGGGTGACCGTTGACGCTGATATCGGCGATATAGGTCAGGATGCGCGTCGCCCGGTCGCGGCGCTTCTGGAAGGCGAACAGGTCCGGCGTCGTGTCGATGAACTTGGTCGTATAGGTGTCGTCAAGGAAGGTCGGGTGCTTGAGCAGGTTGATGACGAATTCGATATTCGTCGCCACCCCGCGCACCCGGAATTCGCGCAAAGCCCGGTCCATCCGCGCGATGGCCTTTTCCGGGGTCTGGGCATGGGCAGTCACCTTGACCAGCAGTGAATCGTAATAGCGGGTGATGACGCCGCCGGAATAGGCCGTGCCGCCATCCAGCCGGATGCCATTGCCGGTGGCGCTGCGATAGGCGGTGATGCGGCCATAATCGGGGATGAAATTGTTCAGCGGGTCCTCGGTCGTGACCCGGCATTGCAGGGCATGACCGTTCAGATGCACGTCCGCTTGGCTGGGCACGCCGGTGGCATCGGCCAGCGTCGCGCCCTCGGCGATCTGGATCTGGGACTGCACGATGTCGATGCCGGTGACCTCCTCGGTCACGGTATGTTCGACCTGCACGCGCGGGTTCACCTCGATGAAGTAGAAGGACTGGCTGTCCATATCCATCAGGAATTCGACGGTGCCTGCGTTCTGATAGCCGACGGCGCGACCGATCTTCAGCGCCAGCTCGCAGACCTCGGCGCGCTGTTCGGGGGTGAGATAGGGGGCAGGGGCGCGTTCGACCACCTTTTGGTTCCGGCGCTGCACGGTGCAGTCGCGTTCATAGAGGTGATACAACCCGCCATGGCTGTCGCCCAGCAACTGCACCTCGACATGGCGGGCGCGCAGGATCATCTTTTCCAGATAACCCTCGCCATTGCCAAAGGCGGCCTCGGCCTCGCGCCGGCCCTCGCGGACCTTTTCGGGCAGTTCCTCGGGGTTGTTGATGGGGCGCATGCCGCGCCCGCCGCCGCCCCATGACGCCTTCAGCATCAGCGGATAGCCGATTTCGGCGGCCTCAAGTTTGATGGCATCCATATCATCGCCCAGCACCTCGGTCGCCGGGATGACCGGGACGCCCGCCTTGATGGCGACGCGGCGCGCACTGGCCTTGTCGCCAAGGGCGCGCATCGTGTCCGCAGTGGGGCCGATGAACGTGATCCCGGCAGCCGTACAGGCATCGACGAAATCTGGATTCTCCGACAGCAACCCGTAGCCCGGATGGATGGCGTCGGCGCCGGATTCGCGGGCCACCCGGATGATCTCGGGGATGGACAGATAGGCCGCGACCGGGCCCAGCCCCTCGCCGATGCGGTAAGCCTCATCCGCCTTGAAGCGGTGCAGGCCCAGCTTGTCCTCCTCGGCGTAGATGGCGACGGTTTTCTTGCCCAGCTCGTTCGCAGCGCGCATGACGCGGATCGCGATTTCGCCGCGGTTGGCGACCAGAATCTTGTTGAACATTGTCTCTCCCCCGGTTTCCCGATGGAAGGATATGCTAGTCATGCTGCAATGCAGCGCAAGTGTCCTTTGTAACGTCGGTACGAAGGTCTGACCTAACGTCTTTCCTGAAAGAAGGATTGCAGCAGATCGCGCGACTCGGCGGCAGAGATGCCGTCAAAGACCTCAGGGCGATGATGGCATTGCGGATGGTCGAAGACCCGCGCCCCGTGCCGCACGCCGCCCATGCGCGGATCGTCGGCCCCGTAATAGATGACAGCAATGCGCGCGGCAGAGATCGCGGCGGCGCACATCGGGCAGGGTTCCAGCGTCACCCACAGCCGCGCGCCGGGCAGCCGTTCCGAGCCCAGCAGTCGGCAAGCCTCGCGGATGGCAAGGATCTCGGCATGGGCGGTGGGGTCGGACAGCTCGCGCGTGCGGTTGCCGGCACGGGACAGGATGCGACCGGTCGCGTCGGTCAGGATCGCACCCACCGGAACCTCGCCGCGGGCAGCGGCGGCGCGGGCCTGATCCATTGCCGCGGACATATGTGACGTGAACTCCATGCCGGTTTCTGGCGCGACTTGATGCCGCGTGCAAGAACCGCTTTCCATATTGTGCGTTATGGCGTAGACGCCCGCTTTTGCTACCGCAGAGATGCGCAGGAGATCGCCATGACCGATACGCCCGACACCCCCGAAACCGAATCCCCGAAACCCGAGGGCGACCGCATCGCCAAGGTGATGGCACGCGTGGGCGTGGCCAGCCGCCGCGAGGCCGAGCGCATGATCCTTGAGGGTCGCGTCACCGTCAACGGCAAGAAGATCGACAGCCCCGCGCTGGACGTTCTGCCCGGCGACCGCATTGCCGTCGATGGCAAGAAGCTGGACGAGCCGCAAGAGACGCGCCTGTGGATGTATTACAAGCCGGTCGGGCTGGTGACCACCGAGGCCGATGAGAAGGGCCGTCAGACCGTCTTTGACGCGCTGCCGCGCGACCTGCCGCGGGTGATGACCGTCGGCCGCCTTGACCTGAATTCCGAAGGCCTGCTGCTGCTGACCAATGATGGTGAGCTGAAGCGCCGGCTGGAACTGCCGACGACCGGCTGGCTGCGCCGCTACCGCGTGCGCGTCAACGGCACGCCGAACGACCTGACCTTCGCGCCCCTGCGCCGGGGTGTCACCATCGACGGCGAGGATTTCGCGCCGATGGAGATCAAGCTCGACAGCCAGCAGGGCGCGAACGCATGGCTGACCATCGGCATCCGCGAGGGCAAGAACCGCGAGATTCGTCGTGCCATGTCCCATATCGGCCTGATCGTGAACCGGCTGATCCGCATCGGCTATGGCCCCTTCAAGCTGACCGGCATGGAGGAGAACGAGGTCCGTGAGATCAAGCGCAAGGTCCTGCGCGATCAGCTGGGCGGGTTGCTGACCGGCGAACTGGAAGAAAAACCCCGCAGCTTCCGCGAGCGCGGCGCGGCGCGCGACGATGAGGGCGGCGAAAGCTACCGCAAGCCCTATGCCCGTCGCGACGACGGCGACCGCAAACCGTTCGCGCGTCGCGAAGATGGCGACCGGAACCCCTACGCCAAGCGTGAGGACGGTGACCGTAAGCCCTTTGCCCGTCGCGAAGATGGTGATCGCAAACCGTTCGCGCGTCGCGAGGATGGCGACCGGAAACCCTACGCCAAGCGTGAGGACGGCGATCGTAAACCCTATGCCCGTCGCGAAGACGGTGACCGCAAACCTTACGCGCGCCGCGAAGATGGCGACCGGAAACCCTACGCCAAGCGTGAGGACGGCGATCGTAAGCCCTATGCCCGCCGCGAGAACGGTGACCGCAAACCTTACGCACGCCGCGAAGATGGCGACCGCAAGCCCTACGCTAAACGTGAGGACGGCGACCGTAAGCCCTACGCCCGTCGCGAAGACGGTGATCGCAAACCTTACGCGCGTCGCGAGGATGGCGACCGCAAACCTTACGCGCGCCGCGAAGATGGCGACCGCAAGCCTTACGCCAAGCGTGAGGACGGCGACCGCAAGCCCTACGCCAAGCGCGAAGACGGTGACCGCAAGCCCTACGCCAAACGTGAGGATGGCGACCGTAAGCCCTATGCCCGCCGCGAAGACGGTGATCGCAAACCTTACGCGCGCCGCGAAGATGGCGACCGCAAGCCTTACGCCAAACGTGAGGACGGCGACCGTAAGCCCTTCGCCCGTCGCGAAGATGGTGATCGTAAACCCTTCGCCAAGCGTGAAGGCGGTGACCGCAAGCCCTTTGGCAAGCCGGAAGCGCGTGATGGCAAGCCCGGTGGCAAGCCCTTCGGCAAACCCGGCGGCAAGCCGTTTGGTAAGCCGGGCGGTGGTCACGGTCCGAAGCCCGGTCCTCGCCCGGATCGCGCGCCCGGCAAAGGGCCGCGCCCCGCAGGCAAGGGTCCGCGTCACGGCTGATCCGGCAATGGAACGACAAAAGGGCGCGGTTCAACCGCGCCCTTTTTGAATCCGGTTGGTCGGGACGAACCCGACCGCGATCTTACTTCGTCAGGATCAGCTTGCCGGCGCGGGTGATGCGCAGGTTGTAGACCTGATCGCCCAGAACGATCAGCGCCTGGTTTCCACCGGCGGTCAGGGCTTCGGCGTCATATTGGGGCAGGCGCTGCAGTGCGGTCACACCGGGGCGCGTGAATTCGGCGGGGCGGGTCGCAGTCATGTCCAGATCCTCGTTGAGCGGTCGCGGTGGATGCAACCTGACAAAATTGCTCGGGCATGTCAAAGGAAAATAGTCGGGTATTTTCCTTACCGCAGATTTCGTGCCCCGGATGCCTCATTTTCCCGACAGGCAATCGGCCAGCGCGGTTCCGAGGCTCTGCAGTATCCCGCCATAAAGGCCCGCGCCCAGTTCCAGCTTGGTCCCCTCGGGGTCCAGCGGCGCGCCCAGACGCGTGCTGGTGCCTTCGATCGCCACCTGCAGCAGTTTCGGATCGTGGTTCGCCTCGGGGAAGGCGCAGACGGCTTGCTCGGACGCGATCTGCTGGCGGATGTCCTTCAACCGTGCCGCCGAGGGTGCCGAGGCATCGCCAAGGCTGACGGCAATGCCGGGCTCCAGCCCGTAATGCGCGGTGAAATAGCCATAGGCATCGTGAAAGACGACGAATTTCTGACTTTTGACCGGGGTCAGCGCCTGAGCCAACTGAGCGTCAAGCGCGCCGATTGCAGCAACCCCGGCCTCGGCATTGGCGCGGTAGGTCGCGGCGTTTTCGGGATCGCGCGTGGACAGCGCCTCGGCAATGGCGGAAAGCCAAAGCTGACCGTTCGCCGGGTCCAGCCAGGCATGCGGATCGGTGCCGGAATGGTCATGGCCTTCGTGACCGGCCTCGTCCCCCGAATGGTCGTGGTCGTGGTCGTGGTCGTGGTCGTGGTCGTGGTCGTGGTCGTGGTCGTGGTCGTGTGCCTCGGCCGCGCCATATTCCCGCAGCTTCGTCCCCGACACCTGCAGCAGCGGCATCGAAACCGCTGCGTCCAAGCCCTCGACCGGTCGCGACAGCCACGGGCTGAGTTCCGGCCCGATCCAGACCAGCAGCCCGGCGGATTGCAGATTGCGGGCCTGGCTGGGACGAAGCTGGTAGTTATGCGGATCGCCGCCATTGCCCAGCAGCACCTCGGGCTGACCCAGATCGCCCAGCACCTGCTGCACCAACGCCCCGACGGCGGGAATGTCGGTGACGACGGTCGGCACCTCGGCGCGGGCGGGCAACGACATCAGCAGCGCCGCGCCCGAGGCAAGCAGCGACAGGCGAAGGGAGTTCTTGCGGGTCATTCTTGGGCTCTCTCTTGCGAAATCGGCGCTTTTATTTATGTTATATCGTAACGCGTCAAGTGAATTGTGATATTATAACAGATGAGCCAGCACACCCATCCGAAATCGCCGCAGGACCCGTTCCACGCCCATGACCATACCCATTGCGCCGAAAGCGTGCTGCGCCGGGCCGAGGATCAGGCGCAGGAAGAGGGCGTCCGCCTGACTCCGGTCCGCCGCCGGGTGCTGGAAATCCTGCTGGAATCGCATCGCGCTATGGGGGCCTATGAGGTGCTGGAGCGCTTGGCGGCCGAGGGTTTTGGTAAGCAGCCTCCAGTCGCCTATCGCGCGCTGGATTTTCTGGTCGAACAAGGTTTGGCGCATCGCGTGCGCCGCTTGAATGCCTATGCCGCCTGCCTGTCGAACCAGCGTGACCATGCCCCGGCCTTCCTGATCTGCCGCGGGTGCGAACAGGTGGCCGAGGCCGAGACTCCGGAACTGCGCGCCGCCATGCTGGCGCTGGCCGCCGCGCATGACTTCACCATCGAACGCAGCACGGTCGAGATCCTCGGCCTGTGCGGGCGTTGCGCCGCCGCCGACGCCGCCGAAAAGGCCAAGGCATGAGCGCGCTGATCCGCGCTCAGAACCTGTCGGTCAATCATCCCGGCGCAGATCGCCCGGTAATCTCGCAGATCGACATGCATATCGACCCGGCCGAGATCGTCACGGTCGTCGGCCCCAACGGTTCGGGCAAATCGACGCTGGTTCGGGCGTTGCTGGGGCAGGTGGCGCTGTCCTCGGGCCGGGTCGATCGGCTGTCCGGGCTGCGCATCGGCTATGTCCCGCAGCGCGTCCATATCGAGCGGGCCATGCCGATGACCGTGCGGCGCTTTCTTTCGCTGCCGCAGCGCGTCGGAGATGCGCAGGCGGCGCAGGTATTGGAGCGGACCGGGGTGCCGGGACTGGAAAAGCGCCAGATCGTGTCGCTCTCGGGCGGGCAGTTCCAGCGCGTGCTGTTGGCGCGGGCGTTGCTGAATGCGCCGCAGCTGCTGGTGCTGGATGAACCAACGCAGGGGCTGGATCAGCCCGGCATCGTCGCCTTCTACAAGCTGATCGAGGAGGTCCGCGCCGAGACGGGTGCCGCCGTTCTGATGGTCAGCCATGATCTGCTGGTGGTGATGCGGGCCTCGGACCGGGTGGTGTGCCTGAACGGTCATGTCTGCTGTCAGGGCACGCCGCAGGCGGTCAGCGCGGCCCCGGCCTATCGCGCGCTGTTCGGTGCCGAATCGCAGGGGACGCTGGCGCTTTATCGCCATCATCACGACCATGACCACGACCATGTCGAACCCGGCCACGACCATGACCATGTGCATGGACCCGGCTGCGCACACGACCATTCCAAAGGCTGATCCATGCTTGACGATTTCATGATCCGCGCGCTGCTGGCGGGGCTGGGCCTTGTGCTGGCGACGGGGACGCTGGGCTCCATCGTGGTCTGGCGGCGCATGGCCTATTTCGGGGACTCGACGGCGCATGCGGCGATTCTGGGCGTGGCCTTAAGCTTTGCCTTCGCGCTGCCCTTCTATCTGGGCACCTTGGCGGTCGCGGTGGCGATGGCGCTGGCGGTGGCCTGGCTGAGCGCAAGGGGGCAGGGGGTCGATACCGTTCTGGGGGTGATCTCGCATTCGGCGCTGGCCGCGGGCCTGGTCGCGGTCAGTTTCGTGCCGTCACTGCGCGTGAATCTGGAAAGCTACCTGTTCGGAGATATTCTTGCCGTCAGCCGCGCCGATCTTATCTGGATCTGGAGCGGGGCCATTCTGGTTCTTGGCCTGTTGATCTGGCGTTGGCAAAGGGTTGTCACCGCCTCGGTCAATGAGGAATTGGCGCTGGCCTCGGGGATAAGTCCCGAGCGCGAAAGGCTTATCCTGTCGCTGGCGCTGGCAATTGTGGTGGCCATTGCGATTCGGATCGTCGGCGCGCTGCTGATTTCCGCTTTGCTGATCATCCCGGCGGCGGCAGCACGGGGATTCTCAAGAACGCCCGAGCAGATGGCTGGTTCCGCCACCTTGATCGGTGCGTTAGCAGTGATTTGCGGCCTTTGGGGCAGCCTGACCTTTGATACCCCGGCTGGGGCCTCGATCGTGGTTATTTCCGCAGCGTTTTATGCTTTGTCTCTAGTATTTTACGGCAAAGAATGATCAAATGTCGCCGTTCTCGCATGCGCGGGAACCGGCCAGCTCACAGGCAGCTTGCCGCCTGACCAGAAATGTGTTGGCTATTATGCAACAGTCGAATTCAGCCCGGATTGCGGCCTTTCGAGATCACTTTCCAAGCCATTGGCTTTATGCGACTGTTGCACCGATGTTGCTGGATAACGGCAGCTTTCAAAGTACTTGAACGGAGCATGATCATGACCAAAATTGCTACCTTCGCCCTGGCCCTGGGCCTGACGGCATCGTCCGCTCTCGCCGGTGGCTACGTCGCCCCCGTCGTCGACGTTGAGCCGGTTGTTGTTGACGAGAAGCCCGCGTCGTCGAACGCTGGCCTCGTTGTTCCGGCTCTGCTGCTGCTCGGCGTTATCGCCGCTGTCGCTTCGGACGACGACGACGACGACGACACCAACTAATCTTCCGCAAGGAAGTTTGGTTTATGGGCTGGCCTCCGGGTCAGCCCATTTCATTTTCGGCATCATTATATTTCTACCTCGCGCGAGTTGCGGTTTCTTCGTTTTATAAATACCCCGCCACGCGATTCAGCCGCGCATTCACCGGCCAATAAAAAAGCCCGCGTCGCCGCGGGCCTTTCTTTTTCCGATTTGCAAAGCCTCAGGGGCGCAATTCCTGAATAGTCGCATAGCCCAGATCCGGCCCGATCCACTGGCGCGAAACGGTGACCCGTCCGCCCTGCGAGATGTAGCTGTTCTGGATCTCCAGCGGGCCGTTCTTGCAGTCCTCGATCATCACACCGGGTTTCGGTCCCGGCCCGATGCTGCATTCCAGCTTCAGCGGCCGCTCCAGCCCGTCTCCGGTCCAGTAGCGCATGGTCCGGTTGGCCTGCCCGCTGCGCCCCGAGCGGATCAGCGCCGAGGATTGCGCCATCTCGGCGACCGACAGGTCGTGGCCAAGGCCACGTGTGCCCGCCAGCATGCCGTCGCGCAGGATCAGGGCCTGCTCGTTCTCGGTCATGTAGGTGCGCTGGCCTGCATTCTCGCCGGTCATGGCCAGAACCTGGGTGGTGCCTGCACGTTCCAGCCCGACCATGATCAGCGGCCCCTTGTTGACGCGTAGCGCCGTGGCGGCCATCTGGCCGGGATCGGCCTTGGCGACGACCTCGGCTTCGGCGCGACCCCGCTGGGCCACGCTCTGCCGCGCTGCTTCGGCCAGCAGACCGGGGATCGAGCCCTCCTCGCTGTCGACATTGCCGCAGGCGCCGAGCATGGCGATCAGGGCGCCTCCCAGCATGAAGCGCATCTTCGTCCCGGTCATCGCCAGAACCTCCCCCAACCTTGATAGAGTTTGCCGGCCTGGCTGTCGCGGACCTTGTCGTAAAGCCGCTCTTCGACGCGCAGTTTGCTGCCGCCATCGCGCGAGAGCGAGCGGATGTCGCCGCCGACGCGACGCAGCGAGGGTTCGCCCGTGCCCCAGCCCAGCGGGATCGAGATGCTGACGCCCTTGTCGAACGAGCCTTCGCCGAATTCCTCGTCGCTCAGGTCGGTCTTGCTGGCCCAGGCGCCGACGCGCCACCCATTGGCGAACTCACGCTCGACGGTGATCGTCGCGCCCTTGTCGCCGGCCAGGTACTGGCCCACGTCCAACTGCCCGCGAATGCCATAGCCGAAGGTGTAATAGGCCGACAGGTGGCCGGTAGTGACCTCGTAGTCGCGGAAGCCGAAGACATCGCGGAAGTCACGCTTCTTGACGCGGTTCAGTTCGGCCCCGATCGCCAGGTTCGAATTGGTCGGCCACCACAGCACCTCGGTCGAGACGCCGCCATAGGCGCGTTCGATCAGGCCGGTGGTCACACGGGTATAGACCGTCTCGGTGGGCTTGGCATACCAGCTCAGGGTCAGGCGCGGGATGGTCGGGCTGGAATTTCCCGCATACATCCGGCTGTCCGAGCGGACGCGCGGCACACCGTTTTCGTCGTAATCGGTGTCCATGTCTTCGTATTCTTCGACCGTCAGGTTGCCGGGGGCTTCCTGCTTGGTCGTGCCCAGCACGCGCTGGCGGACCGTGCCGGCCAGAACAAGGCCCGGAACGAATTCATATTCCGCCACGGCCTCGGCGCCGACCTCATAGCGGAAGGGCTCGTCCGGGTCGAAGATCGAGGTCGACAGATAGGGTTTCAGCGCCCAACGGAAGCGCGGGAACAGCCCGTCGGTATAGGTCAGGTCGCCCGGACGCGGATCGGCGTCCGAGATCACCGCGACATTGGCGATCTGGCTGGCCTCGCTGTTTTCCAGACGCTCGACATCGGCGCGGCGCAGCGTGACCGAGCTGGTCGGCAGCCCGTCCTCGGAGGTGGTGATGACCAGCGTTTCGACCGAAGGCGGCAGTGCACGCGTCATCAGGCGCGCGGTGCGGCCGATGGCTTGCGAACCCTGCATGTAGCGGCGGTTGCGGATGCGGACCTCGGCGCGGTTGGCCGAAAGCGACATCGATTCCAGCGTCTGGCCTTCTTTGTCCAGCGCATCGCTCAGCACTTTCTGGATCGCGGGCTGCGCCGTCGGGTCGGCGGACCATGCGCCCGACCAGCCATCCGGATCGGCCGAGGGGGCGGCGCGCGGACGCACCGGCGCCGGGGCCTTTTCGATCCCCGAAGGATAGGGGGCCTGGCTGGAATTCATCGCGACCGAGAATTGCAGCCCGACATGATTCCCGCCCAGCAGGTAGCCGGTGACCTGATAGTTCTCGCCCAGCTGATAGCTGGCGCTGAGGTTGATGTTGTTCTTCAGCTCATCCTTGTCGCTCAGCCAGACACCGCGCGGGCATTCCTCGGCGATGCCGGTCTCGCAGGCATAGATGTCGTTGGAATATTCCGCGGTCAAAGCCAGCTTTTCGTTGGCCTGCCAGGTGGCGCTGATGAAGGGCGCGACCTCGCCCTTGAACCACTGATCGACATTGGGCTTGCCGCCCTCTTCGGTATCGGGGCCGGGGCGGTCGCCGAAGGGGCTGCCAAGGCCGCCATCCTGCGCCAGACGCCCCCAGCCCAGACCGGCGCTGACGCGCAGGCGCGGGTTGATCGTCTTGGTCGCGACCAGATATTCGGCGCTGTAGAAACCCGTGCCCATGAAGTCCTGCAGGCCGACCGCCATCGCGGGCATCCAGCCGTTCGGGTCTTCGTCAAGGAACTGGAAGCGCAGGTCGAAGCTGCGGTCCCAGATATGGTCGCGCGTTTCCGAGTTGCCGTTGGGTCGCGAGTCAAAACGCGCGTAACGCAGGGCCACGGTCAGGCGCGGCAGGATCTGGAAGACCAGCGCGTTCTTGCGCGACAGGTCGGAATAGTTCAGCGTCGCGCCCAGCGTCGCGTCGGGCAGCATCTCGGCGGAGGGGGTGTCGATGGCACCGGGAATGCCGTAGCCGTTGATATTGGTGCCGATCATCGGATCGGCCAGGCCGGGGTTCGCCCCCAGTCCTAGAAGAAGCGCCACCGGAACGGTCGAGGCCAGCAGGCGGCGTGTCAGGGTCGAATGGGCGCGCATCGGCGGGTCCTTCTCACATGTCATCCCGCTTGGCCCAAGGCGGCGGGTCGGCAAGGCCCGCACGATGCGACATCGTACGGGCCGGAGGCTGACTTACTGGCTTGCCGCCGGAGGCGTCGGCGGCAGGATCAGCTGGGGCGCAGGAACGCCAGTGGTGCTGCCGGACGCGGGCGCGGCTGGCTCAGTGGCAGGCGCCGGGGTCGTCGCTGCCGGTTCGGGCGTCGCGGCGGGCGTCACTGCCGGGGCCGGGGTCGCGGCCGGTGCAGGCGTCGTCGTGGCCGGGGTCGGCGTGGTGGTGGTCGCCGGGGTCGTCTCGGTCACGGCGGGGGTCGCGGGCGTCGTCACGGCCGGGGTGGCGGCTGCCGGGGTCACGGCAGGCTCAGCCGGTTTCGCGGCGGGCTTGGGCTTCGCGGTCGATTTCGGCTTAGGCTTCGCGGCGGAGGCGGTCACCTGCGCCTTGGGCATGGTGTCGGTCGCGGTGGCGCAGCCGGTCATGCGCTGGGTGCCGACGCGCAGCTTGGCGGTAAAGGGCGTGCTGCCTTCGCCGGTCTTGCACTCGGCGGCCTGAATGTTCAGCGCGAAGACCGAACCGTTCATCGTGCCGATGAATTCGACGCCACGGTTGTAGGACATGCGGCGCACGCTCACGGCGGTCGATTTCGCGCCGGGGCGTTCATAGACGGCGCGCTCGCCCGCGGCGGTCACCGTCCAACCCGAACCCGAGGCGCGGAACATCTTGGTCGCCATCGTGCTCGACTCGGCGGTGGCGCGGGGCGTGCCCTCGGCTCCGACTTCGATCGGCGAGTCGATCGGTGACACCGCAGGCGGGGCTGCGGGGGTCGGCGCGGTGGGTTCTGCGGGGGGCGTCTTGTCCTGGAAAGGCAGCTCGCCACATGCGGTCACGGCCACCGTCATCGCCAGTACGGCAAAAGCCGAACGGAATTTCATCTGCTCTGTCCCGGTTCCTTGGAGTTTTGCTTTGCATAATCGCTACAGGAACCCCCCGCTTTCGGCAAGCGTCCAGCGCCGGACCGGGCCTTCACGACCCGGTCTCAGCGAAGTTTTGCGCGCTTTTTGCCTCAGCAGTTCGGGACGTTGACGGCCAGACCGCCCAAAGAGGTCTCCTTGTACTTCTCGCTCATGTCCTGCCCGGTCTGGCGCATGGTCTCGATCGCGGCGTCGAGCGGCACGAAATGCTTGCCGTCGCCACGAAGAGCAAGGCTGGCCGCCGAGACCGCCTTGATCGCGCCCAGACCGTTTCGTTCGATGCAGGGCACCTGCACCAGCCCGCGCACCGGATCGCAGGTCATGCCCAGATGATGCTCCAGCGCGATTTCGGCGGCGTTCTCGACCTGCTCGGGGCTGCCCCCCAGCACCGCGCACAGGCCCGCCGCCGCCATGGCGCTGGCCGAGCCGACCTCGGCCTGACAACCGCATTCCGCCCCCGAGATCGAGGCATTGTGCTTGATCAGCCCGCCGATCGCGGATGCGGTCAGCATGAACTCGTCCAGTTGCCGTTCCGAGGCGCCTGGCACATGGTCCAGCCAATAGCGGATCACTGCCGGGACGACGCCCGCCGCGCCATTCGTCGGCGCGGTGACGACTTGCCCACCGGCGGCGTTTTCCTCATTCACGGCCATGGCATAGATCGACATCCAGTCGTTGATGACATGGGGCGCCTTCATGTTCAGCCCGGCCTCAGCCTTCAGCGCGTCATGGATCGCGCTGGCGCGGCGGCGGATCGACAGCCCGCCGGGCAGGGTGCCGCCGGTGGCAAGGCCGCGATCCATACAGTCGCGCATTACCTGCCAGATCCGGGCAATTCCGGCTGAAATCTGGGCATCGCTGCGGTGGGTGCGTTCATTCTCGCGCTTGAGGGTGGCGATGGATTTGCCTGATTTTTCGGCCATATCCAGCATCTCGGCGGCGGTGGCAAAGGGCCATGGCACGCGCGGCGCATCGTCGCTGCGGGTATCGTCGCCTTTCGCGGCCAATTCGGCCTCGGTCAGGACAAATCCGCCACCGATCGAGTAATAAACCTCGCGAGAGATCACGTCGCCCTGCGCGTCCGTGGCCATCAGCACCATGCCATTGGCATGACCCGGCAAAGCGCGGTCGAAATCGAAGATCAGGTCGCGTTCGGGATCAAAGGCCAGATCGCCCAGCCCGGCGGGCGAGAGCACGCGGGTTTCGCGGTTCAGGGCCAGCGCGGCTTCGGCGGCTTCGGCATCCAGCGTTTCGGGAAGAAATCCCGCCAGTCCAAGGATGGTGGCGCGATCGGTCGCATGGCCCTTGCCGGTAAAGGCCAGACTGCCATGCAGGCTGGCGCGCAGGCCATGGGCGCGGAACGGCTGGGCGCGCAGCGCTTCAAGGAAGCGTCCGCCCGCGACCATCGGCCCCATGGTGTGCGACGAGGACGGGCCGACCCCGATCTTGAAGATGTCGAAGACCGACAGGAACATGCGTGATACCCTTGTTACTGGATCTCACACTTAAACCCGGCAGGGGCATCGTTCCAGTGGCGCTGCGACCAAGCTTGGGGAGGAGTGCGACATTTGACGAAACCGCCTCTGCCCTATATTCGGTCATCAAGCCTGTTTCTTGAGCAAACTTCGCGTGGCGTGAACCGCCCGCCGAAAAGGCAACCGCCCCATTCTTTCGCATCTGCGCGCCCCGTCATACGAGTTTCCCATGAGTCTGCCCGAACCCATCATCCTTGGCGATACGCGACTTGGCCCGCCGGTCTTTCTGGCGCCGATGGCCGGGATCACCGATCTGCCCTTCCGTCGCGCCGTCGCGCGCCATGGCGGGGCCGGGCTGATGGTCAGCGAGATGGTCGCCTCGACCGAGATGGTGACGCCGCGTCCCTCGACCCGGATGGCGGTGCGCGCCAAGGCCATGACCGAGGGCACCTTGCCGGTTTCCGTCCAGATTGCCGGGCGCGAGGCGGGGGCGATGGCCGAAACCGCCCGGATCGTTGCGGGCATGGGCGCGCGGATCATCGACATCAACATGGGTTGCCCGGCCAAGAAGGTGACGGGCGGTCTGTCCGGCGCCGCCCTGATGCGCGATCTGGATCATGCGCTGGAACTGGTCGAGGCGGTGGTGGGCGCGGTCCCCGACCTGCCGGTGACGCTGAAGATGCGGCTGGGTTGGGACGAGGATTGCATCAACGCCCCTGAACTTGCCGCCCGCGCCAGCGCGGCGGGCGTCCGCATGCTGACGGTGCATGGCCGCACCCGCGCGCAATTCTATACCGGCCACGCCGATTGGAGCCGCATTCGCAAGGTCGCGAACCTTTCCGACCGTCCGCCGCTGGTCGCCAATGGCGATGTGGTGGACGCGGCCAGCGCCCGTGCCGCGCTGGAGCAGTCCGGCGCGGATGCGGTCATGGTCGGGCGCGGGGCGCAGGGCGCGCCGTGGAAGCTGGCGCAGATCGCGCATGAGCTATGGGGCACGCCCGCGCCGGTAATCCCGCAGGGCGCGGCGCTGGCCGATGCGATCAGCGAACATTACCTCGACATCCTGTCGCTTTACGGCGCCGAACTGGGACTGCGCGTCGCCCGCAAGCATCTGGGCTGGTATGCCGAGGCCAATGGCGCGGAAAACCGTGCCGAACTTCTGCGCGCCCCCACGCCCGAGGCGGCGCTGGCCGCGATCCGCGCGGGCTTTGCCGGGGCCGAGCAGACCGATCTTCCTTCGGAGTATCCTTCATGAAATCCCGCGCCCCGGTCGTGCCCGACGATGAGCCGATCCCCGGCTTCATCCCTGCCGATGTCGGTCCGAACTGGTCGGCGCTGCCGATGCCCGCCGTGATCGTCGATGCGCAAGGCCGGATCGCCGCGCTGAACGATCTGGCAGAGTCCTTTCTGAACGTCTCGCGTCGTTCGGCGCTGGGGCATCACCTTGAAGGCCCGGACATGCTCAAGCGGCTGCGGATCGTGCCGCCGATGTCCGACATCCTCGACAAGATGCGCGAGGGGCATGACGCGCTGAACCGCTCCTCGGTGCGGTTCGAGATCGGCGACCGGCTGGGTGGCCATGTCGAACGCATTGCCACCATCTATGCCGGTCCCGTGCCCAGCCCGGCGGGCGGCGTGGTCTTCATGATGGCGCCCAGCGAAAGCTCGACCCGGCTGGGGCAGGGGCGGGCGGTGCGCTCGGCCGCGCGCTCGGCCATCGGCATGTCCGAGATGCTGGCGCATGAGATCAAGAACCCGCTGGCCGGCATTCGTGGTGCGGCGCAGCTGATCGGGATGAACCTTGCCCCCGAGGATCGCGATCTGGCCGACCTGATCGTGGCGGAATCGCGCCGCATCGTCGAATTGCTGGATCAGGTGGAACGCTTTGGCGACACCTCGGCCCCGAAACTGACCGAGGTCAACATTCATGACGTGCTGGAGCGGGTGCGCCGCTCGGCCGCCGTGGGCTTTGGCAAGGGACTGCGGATCGTGCCGGATTACGACCCGTCGCTGCCACCCGCGCTGGCCGATAACGACCAGCTGGTGCAGGTATGCCTGAATCTGGTCAAGAACGCCGCCGAGGCGATCAAGCGGACCGGGCGCGAGACCGGGACCATTCGCATGCGCAGTTCGTATGACGGCACCTTGCGCATGGCCCCGACCGAGGCCGAGCCGCATGGCCGCAGCCTGCCCCTGCAGATCGAGATCGAAGATGACGGCCCCGGCATTCCGGAAGCCATCGCCGATCAGGTGTTTGAGCCCTTCGTCTCGGGGCGCGAGAACGGCACCGGCCTTGGGCTGGCGCTGGTTTCCAAGATCATTACCGACCACGGCGCATGGATCGCAGTCGAATCCCGCCCCGGCCGCACGATTTTCCGCATTTCACTTCCCAAAGCCTGAGGTAATCCATGGACGGAACCGTTCTGATCGCAGATGACGACCGCACCATCCGCACCGTTTTGACCCAGGCGTTGACCCGAGCCGGTTGCCGCGTCCATGCCACCGGCTCGCTGGCGCAGCTGCTGCGCTGGGTCGAGGAAGGCCGGGGCGATCTGGTCATCACCGATGTGATGATGCCCGACGGCAATGGCATCGACATGATCCCCGCGATCCGCAAGGCGCGGCCCGACCTGCCGGTGATCGTGATCTCGGCCCAGAACACCATCGTGACCGCGATCCGCGCGACCGAGGCGGCGGCCTTTGACTACCTGCCCAAGCCCTTCGATCTGCCCGACCTGATGGTGCGGGCCGGGCAGGCGCTGTCGCGCCGCGCCCGCAAGTCGGAACCGGCCCCGGTCGGCATCCCCTCGCCGGAAAACACCACCGACCCGACCTTGCCGCTGATCGGTCATGCGCCCGCGATGCAGAACCTGTTCCGCATGGTCGCGCGCGTGCTGAATGCCGATCTGCCGGTGATGATCGCGGGCGAGGCGGGCGTCGGCAAGACCGTGATCGCACGGTCCTTCCACGACCTGTCCGACCGCCGCGAAGCCGGGTTGGCGGTGCTGACCTCGGCCGATCTGTCCGAGGAAGCCATCCACCGCGCCGCCGAGCGCGCCAATGGCGGCACCCTGCTGATCGAGGATCCTTCGGGCTTTGGCTCCGCCGCGCAGGCCCGGTTGATCGGGCTGATCGAGGCTTGGGAGGTCGGCCCCGGCCGCAACCAGATGCCGCGGCTGGTCTCTACCACCGGGGCCGATCCGCAATCCGACGTCGCGGGCGGACGGCTGCGGGCAGACCTGTATTACCGGCTGGCCGGGGTGACGATCACCGTGCCGCCGCTGCGGTCGCGCGTCGACGACATCCCGCCGCTGGCCCGTCACCTGCTGGCCCGCGCCGCGGCACAGGGCTTGCCGCAGCGCAGCCTGTCCGAAGGGGCGACGGCGCTGATCCGTTCCTATCCTTTCCCCGGCAACGTGCGCGAGTTGGAAAACCTGATGCGCCGTCTGGCCCTGACCGCCGCCGGGGCCGAGATCGCCGAGGCCGAGGCCCGTGCCGCCCTGTCCGAATCAGTGACCTTGGGCGCGACTGCGGCCACGACTGCGGCAGCGCCGCCACGCCCTGTCGCGGTGCCCAATGCCACCGCGCCAAGCGCCGCCCCGGTCACGGCCATGGCTGAGCCGGCGAATGCGCGCCTGTCGCAATCGGTGGAAATGCACCTGCAGCGTTATTTCGATCTGCATGGCGACCAGCTGCCTCCGCCCGGCCTATATGACCGGATTCTCCGGGAAATTGAAAAGCCCTTGCTGGAAATCGCGCTGGACGCGACAGGCGGCAATCAGCTGAGATGTGCCGATCTGCTTGGCATCAATCGCAATACCCTGCGCAAGAAGCTGACTGACCTGAATATCGAGGTGACACGACGCCGCAAGCTGATGTAAAACGGCCACAGATGGCCGTACGAGAGTCTCGCAGCGGCCACAGGAACGCCACGGAACAGTGGCGAAACCATGAGGGCGGGCGAGTTGGCGGGAACGCTGTCCAGGGGTACATGGGAACGCGTCGTGCGTTTGCGGCGGATGCGTCGCGTTCGAAACGTGGCAACGCTGGGTCTGGCGGTCTTGGGGCCGCTTCTGGCCGGGTTGACCTTTGTCGTCATGGGGCCATTGGCCGGGGTCGAGTCGGGTAGCACCCTGCTGCGGCTGGTGCTGCTGGCCGACCTGATCTACCTGATTGTCCTGATCGGCATGGTCGTTGCCCGCATGACCGCGATTGTCGCGGCGCGGCGGCGGTCGGCGGTGGGATCGCGTCTGCATCTCCGGCTGGTCGGCGTCTTTGCCACCATCGCCCTTGTGCCAACGGTTCTGGTCGCGCTGTTTGCTGGTCTGACGGTCAATATCGGGCTTGAGGGCTGGTTCTCGAACCGGGTGCAGCAGGTGGTGACCAGTTCACTGTCGGCTGCCGAAGCCTATCAGGAAGAACACCGCCGCGATCTGACCAGCGACGCCAAGCTGCTGGCCGGGGCGCTGGTGCAGGCGGCACGCCAGAACCCGATGCTGGACGATGGCGAATTGCGGCTGCTGCTGGGGCAGGGGCAGGCGCTGATCCAGCGCGGGCTGCGCGAGGCCTATGTCATCGACGGGCGCGGCACCATCCGCGCGCGGGGCGAGCGCAGCTATCAGTTCTGGTATGAGCAGCCCTCGCAGACGCAGTTCGACCAGGCGCAAAGTCAGGGGCTGGTGCTGATCCAGGACTGGCAGAATGACGAATTCCGTGCGCTGGTGCCGCTGGTGCCCTTGGCCGACCGCTACCTGTATGTGACCCGCGATGTCGATGGCAAGCTGCTGGGCCTGCTGGACGATACCCGCCAAAGCGTCGGCGAATATCAGCGGCTGGAACAGGAACGCGGCCGGGTGCTGCTGGAATTTTCGCTGCTTTATCTGGGTTTTGCGCTGTTGCTGGTCGCGGCAGCGATGTGGCTGGGCCTGTGGTTCGCCGATCGCCTTTCTCGGCCGATCGGGCGACTGGCCGAGGCTTCCGAACAGGTCGGCAAGGGCAATCTGGACCTGCAGATCCCCGAGGCCGACACCGGCGACGAAATCCAGACCCTGGGCGAAAGCTTCAACCGGATGACCCGGCAGCTGAAGACCCAGCGCGAAGAGCTGGTGGAAAGCTACCGTCTTGCCGACGACCAGCGCCGGTTGTTCGATTCTGTGCTGTCCTCGGTCACGGCGGGCGTGATCGGGCTGGATGCGGCCGGAGAGATCGACTTCTTCAACCGTTCCGCCACCCGGCTTCTGGGGCTGGACCCGAACTTGGCGCATGACCGCTTGCTATGGGACGCCGTACCGGAGTTTGCGCAGCTTTTCGACCGGCTGGGCCAGTCGGTCAATGAATCGGTGCAGGACGAGATCCGCCTGAACCGCGAGGGCCGCGTCGAAAGCCTGTTGGTGCGCATGGCGATCCGGCGCGGTGCGGCGGGCGGGCTGGAAGGTTACGTGGTCGCGCTGGATGACGTGACCGATCTGGTCTCGGCACAGCGGATGGCGGCATGGGGCGATGTCGCCCGCCGCGTCGCGCATGAGATCAAGAACCCGCTGACCCCGATCCAGCTGTCGGCCGAGCGTCTGAAACGCAAGTTCGGCCCCATTGCCGGCGACGAACGCGAGGCGCTCGAGCAATATACCGAAGTCATCATCCGCCAGACCAACGACCTGCGCCGGATCGTGGACGAATTCTCGCGCTTCGCCCGCATGCCCGAACCCGACCGCAAAGAAACCGATATCGCAAGGCTGCTGCGCGACAGCGAGTTGATGCAGCGCGATGCGTTGCAGGGCGCGCTGGTCTCGGACATCCCGGATGAGCCGGTGATCGTCGATGCCGATGCGGGCATGATGCGGCAGGTCTTTACCAATCTGCTGAAAAACGCGGGCGAGGCGCTGGATGAACTGCGCTCCGCCCCGCCCGAAGGCTGGACCCCGGAAGTGCGGGTCGAGCTGAAAACCGCGCCGGATGCGGTGACGATCCGGATCATCGACAACGGCCCCGGTCTGCCCGAGGACCGTTCCAGACTGTTCGAACCCTACGTGACCATGAAACAGGGCGGCACCGGGCTGGGCCTGCCCATCGTCAAAAAAATCGTCGAGGAACACGGCGGACAACTGACCCTGACCGACGCGCCGGGACAGCGCGGCGCGATGGCCCAGATCCGCCTGCCTCGCGAAAGACAGCCCGTGCGCCTGACGGCGCGGCGCCAGAAACTAGAGCAGGACCACGTGAAATGACCGACATCCTCATCGTTGACGACGAAAAAGACATTCGCGAATTGATCTCGGACATCCTGCGGGATGAGGGTTACTCGACACGACTGGCCGCCAATTCCGACCAGGCCGTGGCCGAGATCAATGTCGCCGAACCTGCGCTGATGATCCTCGATATCTGGCTGAAGGACAGCAAGATGGACGGGATCGACATCCTCAAGCAGGTCAAGCGCAACAATCCTGACGTGCCCGTGGTGATCATCTCGGGGCATGGCAATATCGAGATCGCGGTCGCCGCGATTAAACAGGGGGCCTACGATTTCATCGAAAAGCCCTTCAACATCGACCAGCTTCTGGTGGTGATCCGGCGCGCGATGGAAACCTCGCGCCTGCGCCGCGAGAACTCGACCCTGCGCCGCGGCGAGGCCCGCGCCGCCGAGATGCTGGGCAATTCGGCGGCGTTCCGACGCTTGCGCGAACAGCTGGACAAGGTCTCGAAGTCGAACGGCCGGGTGATGCTGACGGGCGAACCGGGTGCGGGCAAGGAAATGTCCGCGCGCTACATCCACGCCCATAGCCCGCGCGGCCGTTCTCCCTTCATCGCGGTGCCCTGCGCCACGATCGAGCCCGACCGCATGGAGGAAGTCCTGTTCGGGCGCGAAACCAGCGAACGCGGCATCGAGACCGGGCTTCTGGAACAGGCCCATGGCGGGGTGATCTATTTCGACGAGGTCGCCGATATGCCCTTGGGCACGCAGACCAAGATCCTGCGCGTCCTGACCGAACAGCAGTTCCAGCGCGCAGGCGGCACCGACAAGGTGCGCGTGGATCTGCGGGTGATCTCTTCGACCAATCGCGATCTGGCGGTCGAGATCGCCACCGGTCGCTTCCGGCAGGAGCTTTACGACCGCCTGAACGTCGTGCCGGTTGCCATCCCCTCGCTGGCAGAACGTCGCGACGATATCCACCATCTGGCCAGCTATTTCATCGAGCAGTTCCACGCGACCCAGGGCCTGCCCCAACGCGGGCTGCCCGAGGAAACCGTGGCCGCCCTGCAATCGATGTCCTGGCCCGGTAATATCCGGCAATTGCGCAACGTGATCGAACGTGTCCTGATCCTTGGCGATGGCACCGGACCGATCCAGCCCTCGGAACTGGAAAGCCAGGGCGCGATGGATGGTTCGGGCGAGGCCTTGGCGCTTGGCCCCCAGATCACCAGCCTGGCGCTGCGCGAGGCGCGCGAGCTGTTCGAGCGCGAATACCTGCTGGCGCAGATCAACCGCTTCGGCGGCAATATCAGCCGCACCGCGCAATTCGTCGGCATGGAGCGCTCGGCCCTGCATCGCAAATTGAAGTCGCTGGGTGTCGTCGGCGGCGTCCGGGTCGAGGAAGAGCTGATGGGCAAGTAACGCCCGAATTGCCATGCTGCGCGGGTGGCACGCGCAGCATGGGTATTTGTGAAACGAAGAGTTCGCAGGCTCGCGCCCGAATTTCACCGGTTCGGGATCGGCGGCGACGCGCCCAGTGGCTTTCTTCGTTTCTTAAATACCCATCGCGACATGGCGGGCAGGCGTGGCGCTGCGGCACGGGTCGCGGGATTTGCGACGGGTGTTTTTTGCTGTATCCGCAAGGGGACCGGCGGGGTAGGATCGCCGGTGCGGCGTAAACATCCATGAGGCGGCGATGAAAATAATCATTTGCGGGGCAGGGCAGGTCGGCTGGCATATCGCGCGCCACCTTGCCGGCGAACGCAATGATGTCACCATCATCGACACCAATGCCGAGTTGATCCGCCGTGCCACCGACGCGCTGGATGTGCAGGGCGTCACCGGCTTTGCCAGCCATCCCGATGTGCTGGACCGGGCCGGGGCGCGGGATGCCGACCTGATCATCGCCGCGACCTATTCGGATGAGGTGAACATGGTCACCTGCCAAGTCGCGCATTCGGTCTTTCAGGTGCCACGCAAGATCGCGCGGTTGCGGTCCAGTGCCTATCTGGATGCGATCTATTCCGATCTTTACCGCACCGATCACCTGCCGATCGACGTGGTGATCAGCCCCGAGCGCGAGGTGGCGCGCGCCGCCTTGCAGCGTCTGTCCGCACCCTCGACCTTCGATGCCGAGACCTTCCTGAACGGGCGGCTGCATCTGCTGGGGATCTCGCTCGACCCCGACAGCCCGGTGCTGAACACGCCTTTGCGCCAGTTGACCGAGATGTTTTCCAGTCTCAGCGCCATCGTTGCGGGCGTGCGGCGGGGCGGCAAGCTGTTTGCGCCCGAACCAGGCGATCAGCTGTTCGAGGGCGACCAGATCTATGTCTTTACCCTTAGTCAGGACGTCCCGCGCACGCTGGAAATCTTTGGCAAGCCCTCGGCCCGGCAGGAAAGCGTCGTCATCATCGGTGCGGGCAATGTCGGGCTGGCTGTGGCGCAGGCGCTTGAGGCCAGTCCCGAGCGTGTCCGCGTCAAGGTGATCGAGCGTGACCGCGCCCGCGCCGAGGATGCGGCCGATGCCCTGAACCGGACCATCGTGCTGAATGGCGACGGGCTGGCGGCGGAACTGCTGGAGGAGGCGGCCGTGCCGCGCGCCGATGCGGTTTTGGCCGTCACCGATGACGATAAGACCAATATCCTTGCCGCCGTCCGCGCCAAGCAGGCGGGGGCGAAGCTGGCGATATCTCTGGTGAATGATCCGACGCTGATGTCGATGATGGACACGCTGGATATCGACGCCTTCATCAACCCGCGCGCCAGCACGGTGTCGACGATCCTGCGCCATATCCGTCATGGTCGGGTGCGCGACATCTATTCGATCGGCGATGCCGAGGCCGAGGTGATCGAGGCGCAGGTGCTGTCGACCTCGCCCATGGCCGGACGTCCGATCCGGGACATCGAGTTTCCCGAAGGCGCGCTTCTGGGCGCGGTGCTGAAGGGCGACAAGGTGGTCAAGCCCACCGGCGATCTGCGCATCGAAGAGGGCAATATCATCATCATCTTTGCCCTTGCCAAGGACGTCCCCGAGGTCGAGCGCCTGTTGCAGGTCTCGATCGACTTCTTCTGAGGCCGCGTGATGGGTTTTCTGGTCCGCCTGCCACTTCTGGTGATCCTGGCGGGGATCGTGTCGCTGGCGATGTTGTTGCCCGGCGGCTATGCCCATGTGCTGAACCAGCACGATCTGGGTTCGGCTTTCATGAGCAGCGGCGCGGTGTTTCTGGTCCTGTCGGCGCTGCTGGGCATTGCCACGGCGGGCGATCCGCAACGCTCGCGACCGCGCAGCGTGCTGCTGACCATGCTGGGGGCGCTGACGCTGCTCCCCGCAATGATGGCGGTGCCGTTCCTGCTGGGCCTGCCCGATACCGGCTTCTTCAACGCCTGGTGGGAGATGATTTCCTGCCTGACCACCACCGGCGCGACCCTTTATGCGGCCGAGTTGTTGCCCGCGCCGCTGCATCTGTGGCGTTCGCTGGTCGGCTGGATGGGCGGGCTGTTCATGCTGGTCGCCGCCGTGGCCTTGCTGGCGCCGCTGCGGGTCGGGGGCTTCGAGATCCTCGCCTCGCCCTATGGCCGCAGCGAGCGGTTCGAACGGTTGCCGCGTTCCGACAAGCAGGGCGGGGCGGTCATGCCTTATATGACCGAATCCAGCCTGCGGAGGGGAATGGCTGATCCGGCCAGCCGGGCGATGCGCGCCTTTCGCGAGGCATTTCCGGTTTATGCCGGGCTGACGCTGGCGATGTGGACGCTGTTGCTGATCCTGGGCGAAAGCGGCTTTCTGGCACTGACGCGGGCGATGGGAACGCTGTCGACCAGCGGTATCAGCCCGATCAATGGCCCGGCGGCGCAATCCAGTGGCGTGGCGGGGGAAATGGTCATTTTCCTGTTCCTGATCCCGGCATTGTCGCGGCGTTTCTGGCCGGGTGGCGGCGAGTTGAAGACCTCGGACAGTTGGCTGGGCGATCCCGAATTGCGGCTGGCGGCGGGGGTGGTGCTGCTGGTCGCGGCCATGCTGTTCCTGCGCCATTTCATCGGGGCGATCGGGGTGTCGCCGACGGGCGCGCGGGGTTTGTTTGATACGCTCGACAGCGCGGTTTCGGCCGCTTGGGGCGGGATTTTCAACGGGCTGAGCTACCTGACGACGACGGGCTGGAACTCGGTCGAATGGCAGGGTGCGCGGAACTGGTCGGGGATCAGCTCTCCGGGGCTGATGCTGGCGGGGCTGGCGGTGATGGGCGGGGGCGTTGCCACCACGGCTGGCGGCGTCAAGCTGCTGCGGGTCTATGCGCTGGCCCGCCATAGCGAACGCGAGCTGGAAAAGATCGTCCACCCGGCTTCGGTGGGTGGGGGTGGGTTGATGGCGCGGCGGCTGCGGCGCGAAGGGGCCTATCTGGCCTTCATCTTCTTCATGCTGTTCGCCTGTTCGCTGGCGGCGATCGTGCTGCTGATTTCGCTGCAGCAGATCGAGTTCGACAGCGCGATCATGCTGTCGGTGGCCTCGTTGACGAATACCGGCCCGCTGGCCGGGGTGATTCCGCTGACGCCGACTTTTCAGGGCTCGGCCGGGATCGCCGGGGCACCGTGGGAGGGCTGGGCCGGGCTGCCCGGCATGACCAAGGCAGTGCTTGCCGGGGCGATGATTCTGGGCCGGATCGAGACGCTGGCATTGCTGGCATTGCTTTCGCCGGAATACTGGCGAAAATAGCTTGCATGGCGTTCATGCAACGCCACGGGGCAGATGGTCCAAGCTGTGCTTGCATGCCCCGCAAGCCTCGCCTAATTCTTGAAAAACATCGATAAGAACAAGGTGCATGGAATGGCCGGCGACAAACAGAATCTCCAGGACGCGTTTCTGAACCATGTCCGCAAGGGCAAGGTGCCGGTCACGATCTTCCTTATCAACGGCGTCAAACTGCAGGGTGTGATCACCTGGTTCGACAATTTCTGCGTGCTGCTGCGCCGCGACGGCCAGTCGCAGCTGGTTTACAAGCATGCGATCTCGACCATCATGCCGGGTCAGCCGATCAGCCTTTACGATGGTGAGGACTGATTGGCAGATCCGACCGAGACCCGCGAACGCCCCACACGAGCCTATGTGATCCACCCGGATCTGGGGAATTCGCGGACGCGCCGCTCGCCCGAGTTGGCGCTTGAAGAAGCCGTGGCACTTGCCCATGCGCTGCCTGCCATCGACATGGCCGGGGCCGAGGTTGCGAAACTGCGCAACCCCGACGCCGGCATGCTGTTTTCGAAAGGAAAGCGGCAGGAGATTGGCGAACACATCAAGGCCGCGGCCGAGGGTGAGGGAGCCGAGCTGGTGCTGATCGACGGGCCGGTGACGCCGGTCCAGCAGCGCAATCTGGAAAAGGAATGGGGCGTCAAGATCCTCGACCGGACCGGCCTGATCCTTGAGATCTTTGCCGACCGGGCGCATACGCGCGAGGGCGTGTTGCAGGTGGAACTGGCGGCGCTGGCTTATCAGCGGACGCGGTTGGTTCGCGCCTGGACCCACCTTGAGCGTCAGCGGGGTGGGTTGGGTTTTGTCGGCGGTCCGGGTGAAACCCAGATCGAGGCCGACCGCCGGGCCATTGATGAGCAGGTGATCCGCCTGCGTCGTCAGCTTGAGCGTGTGGTCAAGACCCGCGAATTGCACCGCAAGGCGCGCGCCAAGGTGCCCTATCCGATCGTCGCGCTGGTGGGATACACCAACGCCGGGAAATCCACGCTGTTCAATCGTCTGACCGGGGCCGAGGTTCTGGCCAAGGACCAGCTTTTCGCGACGCTGGACCCGACCATGCGGCAAATGTCGCTGCCGGGCGGTCGCAAGGTGATCCTCTCGGATACGGTGGGGTTCATCAGCGACCTGCCGCATGAACTGGTCGCAGCCTTCCGCGCCACGCTGGAGGAAGTGCTGGCCGCCGACCTGATCCTGCATGTCCGCGACATCAGCCATCCCGAAACCACCGAGCAGGCGGGCGACGTGGCCGATATCCTTGGCAGCCTTGGCGTCGAGGAGGACGTGGCGCAGATCGAGGTCTGGAACAAGATCGACGCCCTGCCCACCGAGACCCGCGAGGCCTTGCAGCGTGCCGATTCCCGCACCGAAGGCGCGCAGGCGATCAGCGCGCTGACCGGCGAGGGGCTGGACGAATTGCTGGCCCTGGTCGAGGGCAAGCTGGCCGAGACATTGGACGAGCCGCGCGAGCTGGTCACGCTGCAACTGGCCCATTCGGATGGGCGGCGGCGAGCATGGCTGCATCGTCAGGGCATCGTGCAATCCGAGGATATCGGTGAGGATGGCGTGGCTGTGAGCGTCAGCTGGACCGCACGGCAGAAGGCGCAGTTCGAGGCGCTTTGACCTGCGGCGCTGGTGCTGTTGTGTCGCCGTTGCTGGGGTATTTGAAAAACGAAGAAAAATGGGGTCGCGCCGGATGGGCGCGGCCCCTGTTCGTTTCAGGCCGGGAGTGCGGCCAGTTCATGCGCCCAGGGCGGGTTTGCTCCGGGGCGCGACACGGTGATCGCGGCAGCGCGGGTGCCATTGTTCAGGGCGCTGAGCAGGGTCTGGGGCGAAAGATTGGCCAGCCCCTCGCGGCTAAGCGCGCCATCGGACTGAAGCGAGGCGAGGACGCCTGCGTTGAACGTATCGCCCGCACCGATCGTATCCGCGACCTCGACGCGGGTGGCGGGGGCGCTGACCGGCTCGCCCGCCCAATAGGCGCGGGCGCCTGCGGCTCCGCCGGTTTGCAGGACCAGCGTGACGCCGCGGGCCAGAAGATTGCTCGCGGCCTGTTCAAAGCTGACGCCCGGCATCAGCCATTCGAGGTCATCGGCCGAAAGTTTGACGATATCGGCCATGCCGATCAGCCGGTCCAGACGGGCGCGGTAGCTGTCAGCATCCGCGATGAAGAAGGGACGGATATTGGGGTCGAGCATCACCGGGACGCGGTTTTTCAGCCGGATGGCCAGTTCCTCGACAGCGGCACCGCAGGGATCGGGGACAAGGCTGATGCCGCCGATGAACAGCGCCGAAACCTCATCGGGGATTTGCGGCAGGTCAGCCGGGGCAAGCATCCGCCCCGCCGAGCCCTCGTCATAGAAGGAATAGCGCGCCTCTCCGCCGATCAGGGTGACGAAGGCCAAGGTGGTCAGCCGGTCGGAACGGGGGCAAAGCGTGGTGTCGACCGCGGCATCGGCCAGCGGGCGCAACAGCAGTTCGCCGAACGGATCGCGCGAAATCGGCCACAGATAGGCGGTGGGGGCACCGATCCGGCCCAGGGCGATTGCGGTATTATAGACCGCGCCGCCTGGCAGGGGGCGGAAGCCCGCGCCCTCGGGGACCATGTCGATCAGCGATTCGCCTGCACACAGGATCATACCTGTCCTCCCATTCCATGCCGCGTTTCATGCGGTCATGGAGGGTGATAGCGGTAACTGGTGCCGCTGTTAAGATCGACCTGATAGCTTGATCCGCCGATCTGCACATAACCGCCCTGCTCGTTCAGCCAAAGCAGGCCCATCAGCAGGGCCAGGGCCAAAAGCACGGCGAAGGCGATCTTCCAGACCGAATAGGGCCGCTCGCCCTGCACCCGTCCCGACTGGCCGTTGACGACGAAGCGGTAGCTTTTGCCGTTATAGCGATAGGCTGCGGTCCAGATCGGCAGCAGGATATGCTTGAAGGTCTCATCGGCATGGGCGGTGCGGATCTGTGCGACCTGCTGCTCATTGCCGCCGATGGCGCGGCGCACATCCATGACGATCACGCCCGCCATTTCCTGCCGCGCGATCTCATGCCCCGAGGCGAGGGGGATGGTGTAGCCCTCGGCGGTGAAACCCGCGAGATATTCGGGCTGGTAGGTTTGCAGATGCGACAGATCCCAAGGGGTCAAAGCATCGGTGATGCGGCGCGGCAGCGAACTGGCCGCCAGCACCAGCACATCGTTGAAGTTGCGCGCGACCTGGCCCGAGACCGGCGTCCAGCGGGTCCGGCGGACCTGACGCGCGACCTGCTGCCTGCGGCCGTTGATCTCCTCGGTGACCCAGACGGTTTCGTAATACCAATCGCCGCGTGCGCCGGAATAGGCCGAGCGGGTGTCCGCGTCGAAGGTCCAGAAGGGGGAATAGACCCCGGTCATCCGGCGCCCGCGTCGGGCATAGGCGGTCAGCCCCGAGGGGGCGAACCAAAGGCCTTTCATCCAGCTTTCCAGCGCGGATTTGGCCTGATCCTCGGTAATGATAAAGGGCAGCACGCCTTGCGGTTTCAGCAGCCGCGTCGTGCCGGTATCGGTCACCACCGCCGTGGCGCAGAAGGGGCAGCTTGAGGCGTGGCTGTCGGAGGTGACCTCCAGCTTTGCGCCGCAATTCGGGCAGGACAGGGTGCGGACGGTCTGGGTCAGGTCGCTGTCGCGGTCGATGCGCAGCCCGTGTTCCAGCGGCAACTCCTGCAACTGGGGGGCCTTGTGGCTGGCATCCCATTGCAGGGCGCGGCCCGTGGCGGGGTCGCGCAGGATGATCTGATCGGCCTCGACGCCGCCGCGCACCTGACGGCTGGGCGCGCGGGCGGGGCCGGGGCCGATATCCTGTTCATGCCCGCAATAGGGGCAGGTCAGGCGCTGCTGGCCGGGCGAGAATTCAAGGCTCGCGCCGCAATTCTCGCAGGGATAGCGGTATTCTGACGGAGGGGTCGGCATTCAGGCGCGCTCAGCCGTCCTGCTTGGGCAGCGGCGGCGGTGGGGGCGGCGGCGAGACGGTGAAAAGCTGCGCGAGTTCCGCGACATCGTCGGCGGATTTCCAGCCGTCCTGTCCCGGCGTCCAGACCATGGTATCGCGGGTGAATTTCCCCTCGCGGACCAGCCGTCCCAGATGGGCGCGACCGTAAGGGCCGTCGGCCTGACCGTCCACGGCGATATGCCAAACGGTTTCGGGATGCAGCGGTGGCGGGGTCTGCGGAGCGGCTTGCTGCGGGGCACCCCAAGGGCCGCGACCGGCGCTGGCCATCGCCGCCCCCATGCCAGCACCCAGACCCGCGCCAAGCCCCGCGCCCATGCCGCCGGGCTGGTTCGAGGCGTTCAGCATTGCCTCGGACGCGGCATATTGGCCGAAGCGGTTCAGATCGCCCACGATTCCCATCGAGGTGCGCTTGTCGAGCATCTTTTCCACCTCATCGGGCAGGGAGATGTTCTCAATGTAGAACTCGGGGATTGTCAGGCCGTATTCGGCCACGGTCGGGCTGATCGCCTTGGCCACCAGCTTGCCGAACTGGTCGGTATTGGCCGCCATGTCGAGGACCGGGATGCCCGAGCCCGCGATCATCCGCGAGAATTCCTGCACGATGATATTGCGCAGCTGGAAGGTGATCTCGTCCTTGGTGAATTCGCCGTCCGTTCCTACGATTTCCAGCATGAACTTGCCGGGATCGGTGACGCGCATGGAATAGGTGCCAAAGGCGCGCAGGCGCACCGTGCCGAATTCCGGGTCGCGCGCGATCACCGGGTTCTTGGTGCCCCATTTCAGGTCGTTGAAGCGGGTGGTGTTGACGTAATAGATTTCCGACTTGAACGGGCTGCGGAAGCCGTGGTCCCAGTGCTGCAGCCGGGTCAGGATCGGCAGGTTGTTGGTTTCCAGCATGTAAAGGCCGGGGCCGAAGACATCCGCCAATTGGCCTTCATGGATGAAGACTGCGGCCTGTCCTTCGCGCACGGTGAGTTTCGCGCCGTATTTGATCGCCTTGCCCACGGTCGGGAAGCGATAGACCATCGTGTCGCGCGTATCGTCGGTCCATTCGATGATGTCGATGAACTCGCCGCCGAAGATATCGAGGATACTCATTGACCAAGCCTTTCACGCTGCTGCGGTGAACCGGATGTCTGCCGGTCCGATAGTGCCTTGGCCCAAACTCGCGTCAAGGCCTTGCGGTTGCGCGGCAAGTTGTCACGTGCTGGTCGCCAACAGCTCGCGCGCGATTTCAAGGACGATGGGGCGGGCCTCGGCCTCGGCCATGCCGGGGCGCAGGCGGGGGTCGTAGAGGATCTTGAGCAGCAATTCGTCATGATGGGTCAGATAGGCGAATTCCTCATCATCGTTGAAAAGCGAGGGGCGGACCAAGCGGCTGTCATTGGCAAGGCCCAGCCCCTGGGCGACTTCCTCATGGATGCAGGAGCGGCGCAGGCGTGGCGGGGTTTCCGAGCGGATCAGCACCACCGCCTGATCATAGGTGGTCATGTCGCCGCGCGAATAGGCGAAGACCGTGCAGTAATTCTGCGGCGCAAGGTTCGACAACGCGGCCACGTCGCTGTCGGGGATGCCGGGCACCAGCGCGGCAAGACGGGGGCCGATGGCGCGGCGCTCATCCTCGTTCAGGATCAGGACGGTGACATTGCCGGTATCCGCGCCCAAGCTGACGCTGTGGCCGGTCGCGGCCTGCAGGCGCGCGGCGTAGCTTGAGATATCCGAGCGGTCGCGGGCGCGCTGGGCCGAAGACACCGAGTCGCCAAACTCGATACGCAGGCGCACCGGCTGCGCCCAGCGGCGCAGAGGGGCGGGCGTCGCGCGCGAAATCAGCCTTTCGCCGTCGCGGGTATATTCATCATACAGCGCGATCAGCACGAAATCGTCGGTCAGACGTTCCGGCGTCAACTGGATGTCCGAGCCGTCATCGGTGCGCAGCAATCCGCGCGACAGCAGCGTTTCCTCGACCCCCTTGAGGTAGTCGCGCATGTTGCGGCTGGCCGGACTGTCGGCGGCGACGCTGGCCGCGACATTGGTGGCGCGGGCCTTTTGGGCGCGCGCCTCTCGCAAGGCGGCTTGATCCGCCACCGGGCGGTCGGGGCGCCGCTTTGGGGCCTCGGCGCTGATGGGCGGTTCGGGCGGCGGCGCGGGTGGCGTCTCGACGCAGGAGGACAGGAATGCGACCGCCATGCAGGCCAGAGCGGTTCGCGATGCCAAGGAAGAGGTGATGAAATCCGTATTGGCCTGTCTTGTCACGATTACCCCGATGCGGTGCCGGTCTGTGGCTGGGTCGGGCGCTGCGTGGCACTGGCCGCGGCAAGCGTCCGGCGGAGTTCGCCTTCCATATGGGTCAGCTCTTCTTCGGCGGCGGCGCGGCGGGCCTTGCCTTCGTCGGCGATGCGCAGGCTGTCCTCGATGGTGGCGATCAGCTCGGCATTGGCGTCGCGGATGGATTCGATGTCAAAGACGCCGCGCTCGGTCTGGGTGCGGATTTCCTGATTGGCCTGACGCAGATTCTTGGCGTTGGCGGTCAGCAGGTCGTTGGTCAGGTCGTTGGCGTCCTTGACCGCTCGGGCGGCCTCGGCGCTGCGGCGGATGGTGACGGCCTGCGCCAGCTGGGTTTCCCACAGCGGCACGGTGTTCACCAGCGTCGAATTGATCTTGGTGATCAGCGACTTGTCGTTTTCCTGCACCAGCCGGATCGAGGGCAGGGACTGCATCGTCACCTGCCGGGTCAGCTTCAGGTCATGGACGCGGCGCTCCAGATCGTCGCGGGCCGAGCGCAGGTCGCGCAGTTCCTGTGCGGCCATGACCTTCTGTTCCTCGGGAGCGGCCTCGACCGCGGCTTCCTTGGCGGGAATGTCGGTCTTGTCGATCAGGGCCAGCTTTTCTTCGCCGGCAGCGATGTAAAGCGCCAGTTCGTCGTAGAAGTTCAGCGTGCGGTCATAAAGCACGTCGAGAGAGCGGATATCCTTGAGCAGTCGGTGCTGGTGGCTGTCCAGATCGGCGGTGATCTTGTCGATCTGGCCCTGCACTTCCTCATAATTGGCGACGAATTTGGCGAAGGGGGCGGCGCGGCCGGTCAGGCGCTCCCACCAGCTGCGCTCGCGGCGCACGTCAAGTTCGCTGACCGAGAAGCCGCGAATGGTCGTCACGATGTCGCGCAGGGATTCGCCGGCGGGGCCGATATCCTTGTTCTTCACATCGGCCAGCATCTCTTGGCTGATTTCCTGCAGTTCATTCTGGGCACGGGCCCCGAAATGCACGATCGAGCTGGTATCCTTCAGGTCGATTTCCGCGATGCGCTTGCGGATTTCCTCGGCCGTTGTGCCCTGTGCCTGGGCCAGAGCCGGGGGGGCGGGATGGGGATCGGGCAGCACCACCGAGGTCACGGTTCTGATTTCGTCCAATGCGGCTTCTGCGCTGGCCTTGGTCTGGGTCGTCATCCGTCGTCCTTTCGGTTTCTCATGCAGGACCTGCCGAAAATGATAGGCCCTTTTCGGGGTTGTTCAATGCCGTCCGGGCGACGACTGGGGGAAAAGGACGCGCGCCCAATTCGCAGGCGCAACGCGCTGAAATGCGGCATGGTTGCCATGACGTTGCGCCATGGTCACGCGACGTGTAGAACCTGACCGATTATAAGAAGGTTAAGGAGCCGTCTATGCGCAGAGTTGTCGTCACCGGCCTTGGGATGGTCACGCCGCTGGCCTCGGGGGTCGAGGAGACCTGGAAGCGCCTTCTGGCGGGAGAATCCGGAGCCGGACCCATTACGCGGTTCGATGCAAAAGATGTTACGACCAAATATGCCTGCGAAATTCCCTTTGGCGACGGCACGGACGGCACGTTCAACCCGGACGAGTGGATGGAGCCGAAGGACCGTCGCAAGGTCGATGACTTCATCCTGTACGGCATGGCTGCCGCGACGCAGGCGGTGAAGGATTCCGGCTGGGAGCCGCAGACCACCGAGGATTTCGAACGCACCGGCGTCATGATCGGCGCGGGGATCGGCGGTCTGGCCTCGATCGCGGAAACCGCGGTGCTGATCAAGGAACGCGGGCCGAAGCGGGTTTCGCCCTTCTTCATTCCCGGCGCGCTGATCAACCTTGTCTCGGGTCAGGTCTCGATCCGTTTCGGCTTCAAGGGTCCGAACCACGCGGTGGTCACCGCCTGCTCGACCGGGGCGCATGCCATCGGTGATGCGGCGCGGCTGATCGGCTTTGGCGATGCCGACGTGATGATCGCGGGCGGCGCGGAAAGCCCGATCTGCGAGATCGGCGTGGCGGGCTTCAACGCCTGCAAGGCGCTCAGCACCAAGCGCGAGAACGATCCCAAATCGGCCAGCCGTCCCTGGGACGAGGACCGCGACGGCTTCGTCATGGGCGAAGGCGCGGGCGTTGTCGTCCTTGAGGAATACGAGCACGCGAAAGCGCGCGGCGCGAAAATCTATGCCGAGGTGCTGGGTTACGGCATGTCGGGCGACGCCTATCACATCACCGCCCCCAGCGAGGATGGCGATGGCGGTTTCCGCAGCATGACCAATGCGTTGAAGCGCGCGGGGATCACGGCGGCGGATCTGGATTACATCAACGCGCATGGTACTTCGACCATGGCCGACGTGATCGAGCTGGGCGCGGTCGAGCGTCTGCTGGGCGATGCGGCGGGGAATGTCGTCATGTCCTCGACCAAGTCGTCGATCGGTCACCTGCTGGGTGCAGCGGGCGCGGTCGAGGCGATCTTCTGCATTCTGGCGATCCGTGACCAGATCTGCCCGCCGACGATCAACCTGGACAATCCGGCCCGCGAAACCAAGATCGATCTGGCCGCCAATGCGGCGGTGCGCCGCAAGGTGGACTATATCCTGTCCAACAGCTTCGGCTTTGGCGGGACCAATGCCAGCCTGGTGATGGGGCGCGTCAAGGAATGATCTGGCGCCATATCGTTTCGAACTTCCTGACGCTGCTGATCGTGATCCTGATCGCGATCGCGGCGGCGGTTGCCTGGGCCAAGCATCAGTATTTTGCCCCCGGACCCAGCGCCACGGCGCAATGCGTGCGTGTCGCTCCGGGCGCGAGTCTGTCCGAGGTCAGCGACCAGCTGGTTCAGCAGGGGGTCGTCTCGAATGGCTATATCTTCCGGGCGGGCACGGATTATCTGGGCAAGTCGCGCGGGCTGAAATACGGCTCGCATCTGGTGCCGCCCGGTTCCAGCATGGAGCAGGTGGTCGATCTTCTGTCCTCGGGCGGGGCTTCGACCTGCGGGGTTGAACTGGTGTTGCGCGTCGGCGTGCGCGAGAATTCCGTCATCCTGCGCGATCTGGACCCGGCAACGGGCCAGATGACCGAGCAGGCGAAGTACAACCCGGCCACCGAACCCGCCCCCGAAGCGGTCGCCGCCGCTGAAAAGGCCGCCGATTCGCGTCTGCGAATCACCGTGGCCGAGGGCGTGACCAGCTGGCAGATCGTCGAGGCGCTGAAGCAGGCGCCCTATATGTCGGGCAATATCGCCAAGGTTCCCGCCGAGGGAACGCTTGCGCCCGACACTTATGACATCCAGCAGGGCGCGGACCGGGCGCAGCTGATCGCCGAAATGGAGAAGCGGCAGTCGAACTTCCTTGCCGCGGCATGGGAAAAGCGCGCAGCGGATGTGCCCTACAAGACGCCGCAGGAAGCGCTGACCATGGCCTCGATCATCGAGAAGGAAACCGCCGTTCCCGACGAGCGCCGGGTCGTGGCCAGCGTATTCGTGAACCGGTTGGGCCGCGGCATGCGGCTGGAGACCGACCCCACCGTGATCTATGGCATCACCAAGGGCGAGGGCGTTCTGGATCGTGGCCTGCGCGGATCGGAACTGCGCCGGCGCACGCCCTATAACACCTATGTCATTCAGGGCCTGCCGCCGGGACCGATCGCCAATCCGGGCAAGGCCTCGATCGAGGCGGCGCTGGACCCCGAGGAGACGGAATACGTGTTCTTTGTCGCCGATGGCACGGGCGGACATGCCTTTGCCCGCACGCTGCAGGAGCATAACGAGAATGTCGCGCGCTGGCGGGTCATCGAGCGCGAGCGCGGGCAGCAGATTTCCCCGGTTCAGGGCAACTAGATTCGGGTGTCGCGGGGGCGATTCCGCCCCCGTTGCGCGCGGCGAACGCATGGGTGTTGCGCAGGGCAATTCATTGTTTCGCAAGGAAAATTAGCGAATAGTGAATGCAACCTTGGGTTTATCGTTGACTTGGCGAACGCCCTAAGGTAGAAAGTATACATGCTGGGAGAAATGGGCAAGCGGCCGGGTCGATGACCTGGGCCGCTTTTTTCATGTCTCGCTCGTGCGGACAGCACACGAGGGCAGGGCGGTACACGATGACGATGAACTTCGATCCGGGGCCGGGCGCTCCGGAAGGGCCTTACGTGCCCGGCGTCGATCTGGCGTCTGACACGGATGTTCTGGAGATCGCGGACGGGATCTTTCGATCCTATGCGGTGGATCTGCACAAGCTGCGCCTGAAGATCCAGGCGGGTGAAACCGATGAGTTGAAGGAATCCGGCAGACTGGCTCGCGACCTGAGGGCCGCGGCCCATATGGTGCTGGAGGAAAGGGGCAAGGTTGACAAGCTTCGCAAGGACGCTGCCGGAAATGTCGGTGCAGGCGCACTCGACCTTGCCGCGGCACGAGATGAAATCGGGCGCAGGCTGGCTCGCTTGCGCGGGGCAGCAGGAGGTTGACGACTTCCTTGGCGGGCTCAGTGACAATGCCTTGGCGGCGCTGCCATGGATATTTGATTTCTGGGCCCTGCCGCACCAGCTGCCCCCCGAGGGCGACTGGAAGACATGGGTGATCATGGGTGGACGCGGCGCGGGCAAGACCCGCGCCGGGTCGGAATGGGTGCGCGCCCAAGTCGAGGGCGCGACGCCCGAAGCGTCGGGTCGCGCACAGAGGGTGGCGCTGGTCAGCGAGACCTTTGATCAGGCCCGCGACGTCATGGTCTTTGGCGATTCAGGCATTCTGGCCTGTTCGCCGCCTGACCGCCGCCCGGTATGGGAAGCCGGGCGGCGCAGGCTGGTCTGGCCGAATGGTGCGACCGCGCAGGTGTTCTCGGCCCATGAACCCGAGGCGCTGCGCGGTCCGCAATTCGATGCGGCCTGGGTCGATGAACTGGCCAAGTGGAAGAAGGCCGAGGACAGCTGGGATATGCTGCAATTCGCGCTGCGGCTGGGTGAGCATCCACAGCAGGTCGTCACCACCACGCCGCGCAATGTGGCGGTGCTGAAGCGGATTCTGGGCAATGCCTCGACCGTAACGACGCATGCACCGACGGAAGCGAACCGCGCCTATCTGGCCGAGAGCTTTCTGGCCGAGGTCGAGAGCCGTTATGCCGGGACACGGCTGGGGCGGCAGGAATTGGAGGGCCTGCTGCTGGACGATGTCGAGGGTGCGCTGTGGACGACCCAGACCATCGAGGCGTGTCGGCTGGATGCCGCGCCGCGCCTGTCCCGGATCGTCGTCGCGGTCGATCCGGCGGTGACGGGCGGGGCAGGCGCGGACGAATGCGGGATCGTGGTGGCGGGCGTCATGGCCGAGGGGCCGGTGACATCATGGCGGGGCTATGTGCTGGAGGATGCCACCATCCGGGGCGGGCCGACCGACTGGGCGCGGGCCGCCATTGCCGCGATGGACCGGCATGGCGCCGAGCGGTTGGTGGCCGAGGTGAACCAAGGCGGCGATCTGGTCAAGAGCGTGATCCGGCAGATTGATCCTCTGGTGCCGTTCCGGGCGCTGAGGGCGGGGCGGGGCAAAGGGCTGCGTGCCGAGCCGGTCGCTGCGCTTTACGAGCAGGGGCGCATCCATCACCTGCGCGGGCTTGGCACGTTGGAGGACCAGATGTGTCGCATGACCGTGCGGGGCTATGAGGGCAAGGGCTCGCCCGACCGGCTGGATGCGCTGGTCTGGGCAATCCATGAGCTGATGATCGAACCAGCAGCCAGTTATCGTCGTCCGCAGGTGCGAGGGCTGTAGTTCTGCCGGGGGCTGGGGCCCTGTGGGTTAGTTGCACGAGACAAAAGACGGGTCGCGAGAGCGGCCCTTTTTTCTTGGGATTTCAGGAGGAGCCGATGGCATTTCCCTGGTTCGGGCGGGCCGCTGCCGCCCCCGTTGAAGTCGAGAAGAAGGCCAGCGCGACCGGGAAGGTGGTCGCCCTGGCCGCCGGTTCCGGTCGGGTGGTCTGGTCGCCCCGGGATACGGTGTCGCTGACCCGGTCGGGTTTCGTGAACAACCCGGTGGGCTTTCGTGCCGTGCGGCTGATCGCCGAGGCGGCAGCGGCGGTACCGCTGATCTGTCAGGACCGAGAGCGGCGCTATGACATGCATCCGGTGCTGGACCTGCTGCGACGGCCGAATGCCGGGCAGGGCCGGGCTGAGCTGTTCGAGGCGCTGATCGGACAGATCCTGCTGTCGGGCAGCGGCTATCTGGAAGCCGTGGGCGAAGGGGCGAAGGGGTTGCCGGCCGAGCTGCATGTGCTGCGCTCGGATCGGATGTCGATCGTTCCGGGGGCCGATGGTTGGCCGGTCGCCTATGAATATGGCGTCGGCGGGCGGAGCTATCGGTTTGACATGACCGGCAGTCCCGATCCGATCTGCCATATCCGCAGTTTTCATCCGCTGGATGACCATTACGGGCTGTCGCCGATGCAGGCAGCGGCCATTGCGGTCGATGTCCATAACAGCGCCTCGGGCTGGTCCAAGGCGCTGCTGGACAATGCGGCGCGGCCCTCGGGGGCGATCATCTACAAGGGGGCGGATGGGCAGGGCAGCCTGTCGCCGGACCAGTATGATCGGCTGGTGACCGAGATGGAGATGCATCATCAGGGCGCGCGCAATGCCGGGCGGCCGATGCTGCTGGAAGGCGGGCTGGACTGGAAGCCGATGGGGTTCAGCCCCAGCGACATGGAGTTTCAGGAAACCAAGCAGGCCGCCGCGCGCGAGATTGCGCAGGCCTTCGGTGTGCCCCCCATGCTGCTGGGGATCCCCGGCGAGGCGACCTATGCCAATTACGCCGAGGCGCACCGGGCCTTCTATCGGCTGACGGTGCTGCCGCTGGTGTCGCGGGTGGCCAGTGCGCTGGCCTGGTGGCTGAGCGAACATCTGGGCGCCGAAGTCGATCTGCGGGCCGATCCCGATCAGGTTCCGGCGCTGGCCGAAGAGCGCGACCAGCAATGGCGGCGTATCGGCGAGGCGGCGTTCCTGACCGAGGCCGAGAAGCGCGTGGCGCTGGGCCTGCCTCCGCTTGCGATGGAGGGGTGAATGGAGGGCTCGCGTTTCGTCAAGGAGCCCTTCGACTGGCACGACCAGCGCATCGATACGCAGGACCGGATCATGGCGCTGCAATTCGGGCAGGTCGAGCGCCGGGTGGAGCGGATCGAGGCGCTGATCGAGGGATTGGAGCGGCGGTTGTGGATGACGGTCTATGGCGTCGTGGCCGTGATCCTGACCCAGGCGGTGCAGTCGATCCTGCAATTCGGACCGAAAGGAGGGTGACTTGGAATCAATTAGTTACGGGATAGAGCTGAAGTACGCAGCTGGCGCGCAGATCGTCAGCGACGGGGCGCAGATCGAGGGCTATGCCAGCCTGTTCGGGCTGACCGACCAAGGTGGCGACATCGTCCAGAAGGGCGCCTATGCGGCCAGTCTGAAGCGGCTGGCGGCGCGGGGCGACAAGGTTCGGATGCTGTGGCAGCACGATCCGACGCGGCCCATCGGCGTCTGGGACGAGATCCGCGAGGATGAGAAGGGCCTGTGGGTCAAGGGGCGGCTTCTGCCTGAGATCGCACAGGCCCGCGAGGCGGCGGCGCTGATTGCCGCGGGCGCGATCGACGGGCTGTCGATCGGCTATCGCACCATTTCCGCAGAGCGCGACGGCAAGGGCCGCCGCCTGCTGAGCGAGGTCGAGCTGTGGGAGGTGTCGCTGGTCACCTTCCCGATGCTGGCCGAGGCCAAGGTCGGCCGCAAATCCGACCGGGCTCTTGAGATGGCGGCGGCGTTCCGCGCCGCGACCATGGCGCTGCGCGCCGAATGAGGTTCATCGCAACGGAGGGGACCATGACCGAGGCGAAAGCCGCGGCCGGGGCGGACATGCCCGGCGACCTGGGAAGCGAAATGCTGGGGTTCGTTAATGAACTCAAGGCATTCCGCACGGATATTCAGAAACGACTGGAAGCACAGGAAGAACGTATGACCATGCTGGACCGCAAAACCATCCTGCGCTCGCGCGCGCCCCTCTCGGTCGAGGCCGATGCCGGTGCGCCGCATCAGAAGGCGTTCGACGCCTATATCCGCCACGGCGACGACGACGCGCTGCGTGGCCTGCCGATGGAAGGCAAGGCCATGTCCACCACCAGCGACGGTGGTTTCCTTGCCGCGCCGACCGTGGCGCTGCAGGTGCAGGAGGCGCTGAACGTCACTGCCTCGCTGCGTCGCGTCGCCAATGTCGTGACCGTGGAATCGGCCAATTTCGAGATGCTGGTCGATATGGGCGACATCGCCAGCGGCTGGTCGACCGAGGCCACCGCGCAGGCCGAAACCGGCACCTCGACCGTGCAGCGTGTGGTCATCCCGGTGCACGAACTGTCGGCCATGCCCAAGGCCAGCCAGCGCCTGCTGGATGACGCGGCCTTCGATGTCGAGACTTGGCTGGCCGGTCGCATCGCCGAGAAATTCGCCCGTGCCGAAGCCACCGCCTTTATCAGCGGCGACGGGGTCAACAAGCCCAAGGGTTTTCTGACTCATGCCCGCGCGGCCAATGCCTCGGCGACGAATGTGCAGATCGGCACGATCCCTTCGGGTGCGACCGGCGATTTCGCGGCGACCAATCCGGCCAATGCGCTGATTGATCTGGTCTATGCGCTGTCCGCGCAGTTCCGGGCCAATGCGAACTTCGTGATGAACTCGAAGACTGCAGCAGCGGTGCGCAAGATGCGCGACACCGATGGTCGTTTCCTGTGGTCGGACTCGCTGGCGATGGGGCAGCCTCCGCAGCTGCTGGGCTATCCGGTGCTGCTGTGTGAGGACATGCCCGACATTGCCAGCGGTTCGGCCTCGATCGCGTTCGGCGACTTCACCTCGGCCTACACGATCGTCGAGCGGCCTGACCTGCGGGTGCTGCGCGATCCCTTCTCGGCCAAGCCGCATGTCCTGTTCTATGCGACCAAACGCGTCGGCGGCGGTGTGACCGATGCCCGCGCAATCAAGCTGATGATCTTCGGCTGATCTGAGGCCGGAGGGGGCCGCGCATCGCCTGTCCACTTGACCGGCTGAGCAACTGTCCGCGCGCGCGAGAGTGGATCTGCGCGGCCCCGATCTGAATCCGAAGATTTCCGCGCAGCACGAGAGGCGAGGTTCCAAGATGATGCTTGTGGAGTTGACGGCCCCGGCGGCGGATGTGCTGCCGGTGGCGGAGTTGCGCGATCACCTGCGGCTGGGGTCGGGCTTCGACATCGCGGCTGATCCGGCCGAGACGGCGGCGCTTGCAGGGTTCCTGCGCGCGGCCATCGCCACGATCGAAGCGCGCACGGGCAAGGTGCTGCTGTCGCGGCAGTTCCGATTGCGGCTGGACGACTGGCGCGACCCCGAGGGCCAGCCCTTGCCGCTGGCTCCGGTGGCTTCGGTCGATCAGGTCGAGATCGACAATGGCACCGGGAAAGTCACCGTGCTTGATCCGGCGGGTTGGCGTCTGCTGCCCGACATGCAGCGTCCGCTGCTGATCCCGCGATCAGCCTTTCTGCCGGTCATTCCCGATGCGGGCTTTGTGACGATCACGTTCCGTGCCGGTTTCGGTCTGGCCTGGAGTGCGGTTCCCGCCGATCTGGCGCAGGCGGTGCTTCTGCTGGCGGCGCGCTATTACGAAGATCGGAGCTTCGAGGGTTCGCAGGCGGCCATGCCATTCGGTGTCAGTGCGCTGATCGAACGCTGGCGCGCGGTCCGGGTGCTGGGAGGGCGCGGCAAGTTGCGCGGACGGGCATGAAGGCCCCGCGTCTGACGATCCCGCTGGAACTTGAGGCGCAAGAGCGCGTGCCCGACGGCATGGGTGGCTTTGTTCATGGCTGGAAGCGGGTCGGTCGGATCTGGGCCGAGATGCGCGTGGGCTCCGGTGGGGAACAGTCCTATGGCCTTGGCGCGCAAAGCGTTGTCGTCTGGCGGATTACCGTCCGGGCTGCGCGGGCGGGCGATTCACGACGACCGGGGGCGGGGCAGCGACTGTCCCTGGGCGCGGGTGCCGCCCGGCGAAGCTTTCGCATCGAGGCCGTGGCCGAGACCGACCCCGGTCAGCGCTATCTGATCTGTTACGCGAAAGAGGAGGTGGCGGCATGAGCTTTGCGGCTTCGGTTGCGCTTCAGGCCGCCGTCTATCAGGCGCTGCGGCAGCATGAGGCGCTGGGCCAACTTGTCGGCGATGCGATCTATGATGCGCTGCCGGTCGAGGCGCCTTCTGGAACGCATGTCGCGCTGGGTCAGGATGATGTCCGCGACGCGGGTGACGCGACGGGGGCGGGGTCGGCTCATGACTTCACCGTTTCGGTCCTGTCAGGGGCCGGGGCTGGCTTTAGCGAGGTCAAGATGGCTGCGGCTGCCGTGACGGATGCGCTGGAAGGCGCGGCGCTTGCTCTGGGCCGGGGGCATCTGGTCGGCCTGTGGTTTCTGCGGTCCCGCGCGAAGCGGACTGAAAACGGCGCTGGACGGCGGGTCGACCTGACCTTTCGCGCGCGCATTGATCTGGGTTGAGGAGAAACGACATGGCGGTGCAGCAAGGACGCGACCTGCTGATCAAGATGGACATGACCGGCGACGGGCATTTCGAAACGGTCGCGGGTCTGCGCGCGACGCGGATTTCCTTCAATGCCGAGACGGTGGATGTCACCAGCATCGAAAGCGAAGGCCGTTGGCGCGAGCTTCTGGGAGGTGCCGGGGTGCGTTCGGCCTCGATCTCGGGGTCGGGGGTGTTTCGGGATGGCACGACCGATGAGCGCGCGCGGCAGGTGTTTTTCGACGGTGAGGTTCCGCGCTTTCAGGTGGTGATCCCGGATTTTGGCAATGTCGAGGGACCGTTCCAGATCACCAGTCTTGAATATTCCGGCAATTATAATGGCGAGGCGACTTATGAGATTTCCCTGGCAAGCGCCGGCGCGCTCAGCTTCGTCTCGCTCTGACATGGTGAACCCCTGGGCGGGTGAGGTCGAGATCTGGCTGGACGGTGCGGCCCATTCGGCGAAGCTAACGCTGGGCGCCTTGGCCGAGCTTGAGGAGACGCTGGGGGCCAGCAGCATGATCGCGCTGATCGAGCGGTTTGAGGGCGGGTCCTTTTCCAGCCGCGACGTGATGGCGGTGCTGGTTGCGGGTCTGCGCGGGGGTGGCTGGGCGGGCGGCATGGATGAGTTTCTTGCCGCCGAATTGCGGGGTGGACCGGTTCAGGCGGCGCATCTGGCGGCGCAGCTGCTGGGACGCGCCTTTCGTTCCGATGGCGTCTGAGGATGCGTGGGCTTGATTGGCCCGGTCTCATGAAGATGGGGATGGGGCCGGAACGGATGGGCGGTCTTGGGCTGACACCTGCGATGTTCTGGTCCCTGACGCCTGCGGAACTGGCCTTGATGCTGGGGTTCGAAGCCAGCGTCACTGCCGGCATGACGCGGGACCGCCTGGCGGAGCTTGCAGCGCGTTATCCCGATGCGCCGCGCTCGCCGGGCGGAAATAGCTGACAGTTCAAAGGAGTGCCGGTGGTGAATCTGGGGGAAGACGACGGCAGCTCGTATGAGCGTGCCATAAGCGACAGTGGACAGGTGACGGCGGCATTCGAGCAGGAGCTGAGCCGCCTGCGCGAATCCATACTGTTTACCGGCCGCGAGGTGAACTCGCTGAGTTCGGGGATCAGCAGCGGGTTGCGCAGGGCCTTTGCCGGTCTGGTGCTGGACGGGGCGAAGCTGTCCGATGCCTTGCAGACCGTCGCGCGTAGCATGGTGGACACGGCCTTTTCGCTGGCGATGAAGCCGGTCAATCAGGCGCTGGCCGGGGCAATCTCGGAAGGGGTGACGGGGCTGGTTTCGGGCGCGATGCCCTTTGCCGATGGCGGGGCCTTTACGCAGGGGCGGGTGATGCCCTTTGCCAAGGGCGGTGTGGTCGGTTCGCCGACCTATTTCCCGATGCGCGGCGCGACCGGGCTGATGGGTGAGGCCGGGCCCGAGGCGATTATGCCGCTGCGTCGAGGTGCGGATGGCAAGCTGGGCGTCGCATCGGCGGGGGGCGGTCGGCCCGTGAACGTCACATTCAACATCTCGACCCCCGATGTCGCGGGCTTTCAGCGGTCGCAATCGCAGATGGCGGCACAGCTTGGCCGTGTGCTGGCGCAGGGCGAAAGGAACAGGTGAGACATGGCATTTCACGAGGTGAGTTTTCCGGCCAACCTGTCATTCGGCTCGTTGGGTGGACCAGAACGGCGCACCGAGATTGTCGCGCTGACGAATGGCCACGAGGAGCGCAGCACACCTTGGGCCCATTCCCGACGGCGCTATGACGCGGGGATGGGGCTGCGGTCGCTGGACGACGTGGCAAGACTGATTGCGTTTTTCGAAGCGCGTGCGGGTCAGTTGCACGGATTTCGCTGGAAGGATTGGGCGGACTTCAAATCTTCGACCCCCAGCGCGGCGCCGGGTCCGCAGGATCAGCAGATCGGACGCGGTGACGGGGTGCGGAGGAGCTTCGCGCTACGCAAATCCTATCAGTCCGGGCCGGCCCGCTACTGGCGACCTATCGTGAAGCCGGTGGCGGGGACAGTGCTGATGGCTGTCGGTGGCATCGAATTGCGCGACACGGTGGACTTCAATGTCGACCCCGCGACCGGCACGCTGACCTTCAGCGCGCCGCCCGAGGACGGGGCCGAAATCACTGCGGGTTTCGAGTTCGAAGTGCCGGTGCGCTTCGATACAGACCGCATCGCGGTCTCGGTGTCGTCGTTTCAGGCGGGTGAGTTGCCTCAGGTCCCGGTGATCGAGGTGCGGATATGAAGGGCGAGACAATCGCACGCGCATGGGGCGTGACCCGTCAGGACGGCCTTGTTCTGGGCTTTACCGATCACGACCGGGTGCTGGAATTCGAGGGGATTTCATTTCGTCCTGAAAGCGGGCTGAGCGCCAAGGCGGTAGTCCAGTCCTCGGGGCTTTCGGTCGACAATACCGAAGCGGTCGGCGTCCTGTCGGACGGGGCCATCACCGAGGTTGATCTGCTGGCAGGACGCTGGGACAGCGCCGATGTGCGGCTGTGGGATGTCGATTGGAGCAATCCCTCGAACCGCAGGCTGATCTTTCGCGGCAGATTGGGAGAAGTGTCGCGAAGCGGCGGCGCCTTTAAGGCGGAATTGCGTGGGCTGTCCGAGCCGTTGAACCGTACGCAGGGCCGCGTTTATCATCCGCGTTGTTCGGCAGAATTGGGTGACGGGCGTTGCTGCTTTCAAACTGAAAAGCCAGGTTACTGGGCCGAGGGCGTGATCCACAGCCATGATGAGGGACAGAGTTTCAGGCTGACGGGCATTGCCGGGCATGAGGCGCGGTGGTTTGAGCGCGGCGAGTTGATCGTCCAGTCTGGCGCTGCAGAGGGCCTGCGCGGTGTGGTCAAGCTGGATCTGCCTCAATCCGGAGGGCCGCGTGAGGTTGAGCTTTGGAGCGGGCTTGGGCTGCATCCGCAGCCCGGTGACCGTGTCAGGTTGATCACCGGCTGTGACAAACGCGCCGAAACGTGCCGTCTGAAATTTTTGAATTTCATGAATTTCAGGGGCTTTCCTCATTTGCCGCCCGAGGATTGGCTGATCGCGCCGCAGGTGAACCGATGAGTGCAGCGATCGTGGCTGCGGCCCGTTCGTGGATCGGCACGCCCTATGTCCATCAGGCCTCGGCCAAAGGGGCAGGCACGGATTGTCTGGGCCTGATCCGGGGCATCTGGCGCGAGTTTCACGGTGCCGAGCCGATGGTGCTGCCAGCCTATACGCCCGACTGGGGCGAAACGGATGATGAGGAATTGCTGATCGGCGGGGCGCTGCGTTTTCTGCGTCCCACCTCTGACGAAGCCCCTGGCGACGTGCTGATCTTTCGCATGCGATCGGGGGCCATCGCGAAGCATATGGGAATTCTGGCGCATACCGGAGCCGAGGCCAGCTTCATCCATGCCTATGACCGGCATGGCGTGGTGGAAAGCCCGCTATCGGCACCCTGGCGGTCACGGATCGCCGGAAGGTTCAGGTTCCCGCCAACGATCTAAGCGGAGATAAGCGCAATGGCGACGTTACTGCTGGCTGCCGCCGGTGCCTCTTTGGGTGCGGGTTTCGGTGGCACTGTCCTTGGCCTGTCGGGGGCCGTTATCGGCCGTGCGGTCGGCGCGACCATTGGCCGGGCGCTGGATCAACGGCTGCTCGGATCGGGATCAAAGGCGGTCGAAACGGGTAGGGTTGATCGCATGCGGATTCAGACCGCGGGCGAGGGCACACCCATTCCGCGGATCTGGGGACAGATGCGCGTACCGGGTCACACGATCTGGGCCGGACCGTTGGTCGAGGTGCGCAGCAAACAGGGTGGCGGCAAAGGCTCGTCGCCCAGCGTGACCGAGATCGGCTACCGCTTGAGCTTTGCCTTGGCCCTATGTGAGGGGCCGATCCTTGGCGTGGGACGGGTGTGGGCGGACGGCGAGGAGGTCGCGCCGGATGAGCTGAACATGCGTGTCTATCGAGGCGATGAACAGCAACTGCCCGATCCGGCCATCCGCGCGCAGGAAGGTGACGACGCCCCGGCCTATCGCGGTATCGCCTATGTCGTGCTGGAGGATCTGGGGCTTGAGCGCTGGGGAAACCGCGTGCCGCAGTTGTCCTTCGAAGTGACGCGTGCCGCACGTGAGGGACGCGGGCTTTCGCGTGAGGTCAGGGCGGTTGCGATCATCCCCGGCACGGGCGAGTATTCGCTGGCCACGACTCCGGTCAGCCATGATTTCGGTCTGGGTGAAACGCAGGTGGTCAACCGCAACACGCCTCTGGCACCGACCGATTTTGAAGCGTCGATGCGCACGCTGGGTCGAGAGCTGCCGAATGTCGGCTCGGTGTCGCTGGTTGTGTCCTGGTTTGGCGATGATCTGCGTGTTGGTCAGTGCCAAATCCGACCCAAGGTCGAGGACGTGACCCGCGATGGTCGCGAAATGGGCTGGCGTGCAGGCGGGATTGACCGCGATGACGCGATGGAGGTCGCCCGACTCGACGGACGGCCTGTCTATGGCGGAACACCTTCGGACGGATCGGTGATCGAGGCCTTGCGGGCGATTGCGGGGGATGGCCGCAAGGCAGTTTTTTATCCTTTCATTCTGATGGAACAGCTATCCGGCAACGGTAAGCCTGACCCGTGGAGCGGGGCCTCCGATCAGCCGGTCATGCCATGGCGTGGCCGGATGACCAGCAGCATTGCGGCGGGTCGGCCCGGTAGCCCTGCGAAAACCAAGGCTGCAACCGAAGAAGTCTTGCGGTTTTTCGGGACCGCGCGGGCGGTCGATTTCACGCGCTCGGGTGATCGGATCAGCTATTCGGGGCCGGATGAATGGTCCTATCGCCGCTTCATTCTGCATTACGCTCATCTATGTGCGGCTGCGGGCGGGATCGACGCATTCCTGATTGGCTCGGAGATGATCGGGCTGACCCAGATCCAAGGCGAGGGGGCAAGCTTTCCCGCTGTTGCGGAGTTGCGCAGACTGGCCGCTGATGTGCGCGGCATTCTTGGGGATGCGGTCAAGATCGGCTATGCGGCTGATTGGTCCGAATATTTCGGATACCACCCGGCGAATGGCGATGTGTTCTTTCACCTCGACCCGCTTTGGGCGGACGCGAACATCGATTTCATCGGCATCGACAATTACATGCCGCTGTCGGACTGGCGCGAGGGCGAAGACCATCTGGACGCCCATTGGGAGCGCATCGACAATCCCGCCTATCTGAAAAGCAATATCCTCGGCGGTGAAGGCTACGACTGGTATTATGCGCGGGACGAGGACCGGCAGGCGCAGGTCAGAAGCCCGATCCGGGACGGGCAGTTCCACGAACATTGGTTGTGGCGTTTCAAGGATATCCGGAACTGGTGGCTGAACGAGCACCATGACCGGGTGGGTGGTCGACGCCTGACGCAGCCCAGTGATTGGGTGCCCGGTTCGAAACCGGTCTGGTTCACCGAGATGGGCTGTGCGGCGATCGACAAGGGCACGAACCAGCCCAACAAATTCCTTGATGCGATGAGTTCGGAATCGTCGTTGCCCTGGTTTTCGACTGGGCGGCGCGATGATCTGGTCCAGGCAGCCTATGTCCGCGCCATGACCGAGTTCTGGTCGGATCCGGCAAATAACCCGGCCCGTGCTGCCCGCGGGCGGACGACTGCGGGTCGGATGATCGACATGGATCGCGCGCATGTCTGGTGCTGGGATGCCCGGCCGTTTCCTGCCTTTCCGGCGCGTCGAGATGTCTGGTCAGACGGCCCCGCATGGGAGCGTGGTCACTGGCTGAATGGCCGTGCGGGGGCCGTGCCCTTGACTGATGTCGTTGCCGAAATCTGCGCCGAGGCAGGTGTCGCCGCATTTGATGCCGAGGGGCTTTCGGGACTGGTGCGCGGCTATGCGATCAGCGGTGCGGAAAGCGGGCGTGCCGCGTTGCAACCGCTGATGCTCGCGCATGGTTTCGATGCGGTCGAAAGGGACGGCGTCCTGCGTTTCATGATGCGCGATGCCCGCATCGACGCCAAGCTGACGATAAATGATACGGCTGAGGCTGACGATGTGTCAGGTATCGAGCTTGCTCGATCGGGCGACGCCGAGCAGCCCGGTCGTGTCCGACTGACCCATGTCGAGGCCGAAAGCGACTATTCCACGCGGACGGCCGAGACACTGGTTCCCGGCGCTGAGTTCCTTGCCGTGTCGGATAGCGAATTGCCGATGGCAATGACGCGGGCCGATGGACAGGCGATGACCGATCGTTGGTTGTCGGAAACGCTGGTGGCGAGGGATACGATGCGCTTTGCCCTGCCGCCTTCAAAGGGGCATCTGGGGCCGGGGGATGTCGTGTTGATGGAGGATCGGCGGGGTAATACTCGTCGATGGCGCATTGACCGGCTTGAGCGAGCAGGCGCGCTGACGGTCGACGCAGTTCGTGTCGAGCCGGCAGTTTATCGCCCCTCAGTCTCTGTCGAAAGCGATAGCCGTGCGCGTGCCTTCGTGCCCCCCGTTCCGGTTCTGCCGGTGTTTCTGGACCTGCCGCTGCTCAGGGGCGACGAGAAGCCTCATGCACCACATCTGGCTGTCACTGCAACGCCTTGGCCAGGTTCGGTGGCGGTCTGGGTCGCGCCAGAAAGTACGGGCGGTTATGCCCGCAACATCGTGGTTCCCACGCCGTCTGTCATCGGGGTGACGCTGTCGCCGCTTGCCGCCGCGCGTCCCGGTGTGTGGGACAGGGGTGCGCCGCTGCGGGTAAAGGTCAAGGGCGGCACGCTGGAGGCTGCGACCGAAACCGCGTTGCGCAGTGGCGCAAACCTGCTGGCCATTGGCGACGGCTCGCCCGAAGGGTGGGAGTTGTTGCAGTTTCGCGATGCAACGCTGATCTCGGCGGGCACGTGGGAGATATCGACCCGATTGCGCGGGCAGGCAGGCACCGATGCGTTCATGCCAAATGTCTGGCCCTCGGGCAGCATGGTCGTGCTGCTGGACGGTGCGGCTGAGCAGGTTGAACTGGCCCCCAGCTCGCGCAATCAGATGCGCTATTGGCGGGTGGGTCCGGCGACGCGCAGTCCCGACGACCCTAGCTACCGTTCCGTGGCTGGGGCATTTCGAGGCGCGGGCCTGCGACCCCTGTCGCCCTGCCATCTGGCGGTCTCAGGGACGACCATCAGTTGGATCCGCCGTACGAGGATCGACGGCGACGGCTGGGACGGTCCCGATGTGCCCCTGGGTGAGGCCGAAGAACGCTACTCGGTCAGGCTGGTGCGCGATGGGGCCGTGCTTGCGCAATCGCTGACCGACGCCGCCCGTTGGACCGTACCTGCCGCGACATGGGCTGCGGCCCGCGCTGGCGGGAATTTTGTCGTGGAAGTCGCTCAACTCTCCGATGCCTTCGGGCCGGGACCCTTTGCGAGGATGCCGATCAATGTCTGATAACTCGACCACCAATCTGGGCTTGCCTCTGCTGCAACCGGCACAGGCACAAAAGCATGTCACGGTGAACGACGCGCTGATGCGTCTGGACGGGATGATGGACTTGGTTCTGCAAAGCACGACGCGCAATATGCCGCCGACCGTTGTTGTGGACGGGCAATGCTGGGCCGTACCTGCTGGCGCCATCAACGCATGGGAGGGGCAGGGCGGCAATGTCGCCATTGGCTCAAACGGCGGCTGGGTATTCGTGAAACCCGTTTTCGGGCGACGTGCCCTTATCGCCGATAAGGGTGTGATTGCGATCCATGACGGAACCGCCTGGGTTTTGGGTGCCGTCAGTCTGGGCCAGCACGGTTCGGGCATGATCGCGAACCAGTTGTCCGAAGACCTGACGCTGGGCACCGGCACCTCGACCACGACCAGTATCAGTATCCCGGCAGGGGCCATGGTGATCGGAGCAACAGCGCGGGTTCTGACGGCAATTACCGGCACGCTGAGCACATGGCAGCTTGGCAATGCGGATTCCACAAACCGTTTCGGAGAGGGGCTGGGCAAAGGCGTGGGTTCCTGGTCGCGGGGCATCCTCTCGGCCCCGATGACCTTCTGGAACGCGACTCCCCTGCGGTTGACCGCGACAGGGGGGCAATTCACCGGTGGAGTGGTCCGTATCGTCATCCATTGGTGGGAGTTGCGCCTGCCCAATTGAGCGGGTCTTTCGGCTGCCGCGGGTTTAAGCTAAAATCTTGTCCTGAACTCATGGACGGACGGCCCGCGATGAACCTGCATAACGAGATGGTCGAACCGCTTTCAGACGAGACGGGCGAGGGATCGCGCGTCTCGGTCTGGGCGCGGATCCAGCGCGAAGCACGGATCGCCGTTAGGGACGAGCCGCTGCTGGGTGCCTTGATCCATGCCGGATTGCTGCACCATTCAACCTTCGAGGCGGCGCTGGCCTATCGTTTCTCGCTCAAGCTTGCCTCACGCGAGATGAGCGAACAGATCCTGCGGGAAATCGCGGATGACGCGTTTTCCTGCGCGCCCGAACTGGGATTGGCCGCGAAGGCCGACCTGCTTGCGGTCTATGACCGCGATCCGGCAACGCATCGGCTGATGCAGCCGATCCTGTTCTTCAAGGGTTATCAGGCCCTGCAATCCTACCGGATCGGGCATTGGTTGTGGCAGCAAGGCCGTCACGACATGGCTTATTTCGTGCAGATGCGCTGCTCGGAGGTGTTTGGCGTCGATATTCACCCGGCGGCTCGTATCGGAACCGGCGTGATGATCGACCACGCGCATTCCATCGTCATTGGCGAAACCGCGGTTGTCGGCAATGATGTGTCCATGCTGCATTCGGTTACGCTGGGTGGAACCGGCAAGGAGGATGGCGACCGTCATCCCAAGATCGGCAACGGCGTGATGATCGGGGCAGGGGCCAAGGTTCTGGGCAACCTGCAGATCGGACACCATTCGCGGATCGCTGCGGGATCGGTCGTCCTGATGGATGTGCCGCCCTGCAAGACCGTAGCAGGCGTTCCCGCCCGCATCGTGGGCGATGCGGGCTGCGCCGATCCCTCGAACAGCATGAACCAGCTTCTGGGTCGCGAGGACCTTTTCTAGGGCGGTACCGCCCTAGAGCCAATCCTTGATGCCGCTGCCGGTCAGCTCGGGCAGGGTGATCTTTTCGCGAGCCAGCCGGTCGTCAAGTTCACGCGCGATCCGGTCGGCCAGCGAGAAGCCCTGATAGATCAGCGCCGAATAGATCTGCACCGCCGAGGCCCCTGCGCGCAACTTCTGCCATGCGTCCTCGGCCGACGAAATCCCCCCTACACCGATGATCGGCAGGCGTCCGGCGACCAGTTGGCTAAGCTTGGCCAAGACATGCGTCGAGGGACGCATCAGCGGTGTACCGGAGAGACCGCCGGTTTGCGGTGCGTGAGCCGACATCAGTCCTTCACGCGATAGCGTCGTGTTGGTCGCGATAATGCCATCGACCGGCGCAGCCAAGGCGACTGCCGCGATGTCGGCCAATCCCGCATCGTCCAGATCGGGAGCAATCTTGACGAAGACGGGCGGGCGGTTCGGCAGCGTGTCGCGCGCCTTGATGACCCCATCCAGCAAAGCGGCCAGTGCCTCCGGCCCCTGAAGATCGCGAAGCTTTTCGGTGTTGGGCGATGAGACGTTCACCGTCAGGAAGTCGGCGGTTTCCCCGGCCACGCGGACCACGGCGGCGAAATCGGCGCTTTTGTCAGCGCTGTCCTTGTTCGCTCCGATGTTCAGGCCGACCGGAATGCCGGCCGGATAGGCATTGGGGCGGCGCGCCATCCGCTCGGCGATGCGCTCGGCACCTTCATTGTTGAAGCCGAAACGGTTGATGATCGCGCGGTCCTCGGTCAACCGGAACAGGCGCGGCTTGGGATTGCCGGGCTGCGGGCGCGGGGTAGCCGCGCCGACCTCGACAAAGCCAAATCCTGCACGCATCAGCGCCGGCAGGGTGCGGGCGTTCTTGTCATAGCCGGCGGCCAGCCCGACCGGGTTTGCAAGCTCCAACCCCGCCAGTCGCAACCGTAGACGATCCGAGGTCGCAGGCTTGCCGGGCAGCGGCACAAGTCCGCGCTCCAGTGCCATGATCGACAAGTCATGCGCCTTTTCGGGGTCCAGCAAATGCAGCGAGGACAGGCCGATCCGCTCGATCAGGTTCATGCGAGGTCTCCGGTTTCGTGACCGTTTGGGCCAAGGGCGATAGGGCGCGACCAGATCACGTCATCGGCGCGCAGCTCTCGGTATAGATGCGGGAACAGGTCGCCGCCGCGCGAGGGCTCCCATCGGATACTATCCAACTCCTCGGATTCCAACGCCAGCAGGTGCAACCCGTCTTCGGCCGCGAAGTGCTTGGCCAATGTTCCGGGCAGTTGCTGTGCCGTGGACAGGTGGATGTAGCCGTCGGTCAGATCGACCGGGGCACCATGAGTGTGACCGTCGCGACGAAAGGCCGCGAACTCGGGTTCTCGAAGGACTTTATAGATCAGCATGGCGCGGTTCATGCGCCCCGTCCGCCGCCTCGTCAAGCGTCAAGCGCGTGCCGTTCCATGGTTGACGCATGACGACCCATCCCTAAGCTCGGCCCGAACAATTATCGGCGACGAGAGGGAATGATGAAACGCGCATTTCTGGTATCTGTGGCAAGCCTTGCCCTGAATGCGGGCGCAGCGCAGGCGGATTACACGCTGCATGTCCTGCATATCAATGACTTCCACAGTCGGATCGAGTCGATCAACAAATATGACGCGACTTGCGACGCCGAGACCTTGGCCAAGAACGAATGCTTTGGAGGCGTGGCGCGGCTGGCGACCAAGATCAACGAGCTGCGCAACCAGTTGAAATCCGAGGGGCAGAACGTGGTCGTCCTTGATGCGGGCGATCAGTATCAGGGCAGCCTGTTCTATACGACCTACAAGGGCAAGGACACGGTCGAGTTCATGAACGCGATCGGGTTTGACGCGATGGCGGTCGGTAACCACGAGTTCGATGACGGACCTGCCGGGCTGCAACTGCTGGCCGAGGGCGTCAAGTTTCCGGTTATCTCGGGCAATCTCGACCTGTCGCAGTCGCCGGAACTGAAGGGCAAGGTTGGTGACAAGCTGACGCTAGAGGTCGGTGGCGAAAAGATCGGCATCGTTTCGGCTTTGGCGATGGACACGCCCGAAACTGCCTCGCCCGGCGATAAGGTGATTTTCCAGGACGACATCGACAGCCTCAAGGCCAATGTGCAGGAGCTGACCGATGCCGGTGTCAGCAAGATCCTTGCGTTGACCCATGAGGGCTACAAGCGCGATCAGGAAATCGTTGCCGAGGTCGGCGGCATTGACGCGTTGATTGGCGGTCACAGCCATACGCTTCTGGGCGATATGGACGGAGCGGAAGGTCCCTATCCGACGGTTGCCAAGGGGCCGGATGGAGAAGTGCCGATCGTGACAGCCTATGCCTACGGCAAATATCTAGGCCATCTGACGCTGACCTGGGATGACACTGGCACGCTGGTCAAGGCCGAGGGGCAGCCGATCCTGCTGGACGGCTCAATCGCCGAGGATCCGACCCTCGCCGCCCGCGTCAAGGAAATGGCCGCTCCTATCGAAAAGCTGAAGCAGAAGCTGGTCGCCGAAACCAAGGCCCCCATCGACGGCAGTCGCGAGACCTGTCGTCAGAAGGAATGCGAGATGGGCGTGGTCGTCGCCGACGCCATGCTGGATCGCGTCAAGGCGCAGGGCGTGACGGTTGCCATCGCGAATGGCGGCGGCTTGCGCGCGTCGATTGATGCCGGGCCGGTGACCATGGGCGAAGTCCTGTCGGTCCTGCCTTTCCAGAACACGCTGTCGACCTTCAAGTTGAAGGGCGCGGATATCGTCGCGGCGCTGGAAAACGGGGCGAGCCAGTATGACGACCAAGCGGGCCGTTTCGCGCAGGTTGCAGGGTTGAAATATACGGTCGATCCCAAGGCCGAAGTCGGCAAGCGGATTTCTGATGTGCAGGTCCGCGACGGCGATGCCTGGAAGCCGATCGACCTGGCCGCCAGTTATGGCGTGGTGTCCAACAATTACATGCGCGGCGGCGGAGACGGCTACAAGATCTTTGCGACCAATGCGACCGAGGCCTATGACTTCGGTCCGGACCTTGCGGATGTACTTGCCGAGTACCTGGCCAAATCCGGACCGGGCTTTGTGCCCGAGCTTGACGGGCGCATTACCGTTAAATGATCCCGCTCAGGGCTGCTCCTTCCGTTCGGAAGGGGCGCCCTCCAGTTCGGCCAGCAGAAAGCGTTCGAAATCGTCCAGATCCACGGGCTCGAACTGGCCGAAGCCCTGCATCCAGACCGAGGCGCTGCGCAGCCCTTCGGGTTCCAGCTTGCACCAGATGATCCGCCCGCGCCGCTCTTGCCGGATCAGTCCCGCCGTCACCAGCACGGCAAGGTGCTTCGAGATCGCAGCCAAGCTGACCTCGAATGGCGCGGCCACATCCGTCACCGCCATGTCATCCTCCAGCAACATGCCAAGGATCGCCCGCCGCGTCGGATCGGCTAGGGCGGCGAAAATTATGTCCAGACTGGGGTTTTGCGGGGCCATCTATGCTTACTTAACTGCTGGGTTGAATATGGACCCTTGCACCTCCGGCCCGCAACCCTTGGAAACCGTTCAGCACCGGTGACGCTAAACATAACAAAGTCAGATAGTTGCGCAAAACCTCTGCTTGCTTGACTTAAACCCCTCCAGCACCTATCACCGCGCCAACCGATAACGGGGGTGTGAGCCATGGCCGAAGATGACGACCATGAAGCTGCGCGTGCCCGAGACGCGGAGCGACTGCGCCAGCTGGAAGCCAAATTGGGCGACAAGGTGGTGCGGGAAGCGGGCTCGCGCGGAGAGGAACATTTCAGTCAGGCCAATATGGCTTGGCGCATGGTGACCGAACTTGTAGCCGGACTGGGCATCGGGTTCGGGATCGGATTTGGGCTGGACACCTTGTTCGGCACGACGCCGCTCCTGATGGTCGTCTTCGTGCTTCTGGGCCTTGCGGCCGGGATCAAGACGATGATGCGGACGGCGAAAGAGATTGGCAAGGAGCCGGGGCACGCCGGCGACGACGAGGGTAAATGACGATGGCGACAGAAGAACACAGTGAAGGTCTGGTTTTCCACCCGATGGACCAGTTCACCGTCAAGCCGCTATTCGGCGGCACCGACGTGCATTGGTACACGCCGACCAACGCCACGCTGTGGATGGGTCTGGCCGCGCTGTGCATCATCGGTCTGCTGGTCTTCGGGACCCGTGGTCGCGCCATCATCCCGAACCGTATCCAGTCCATCGCCGAGCTGATGTACGGCATGGTCCGCAAGATGGTCGAGGATATCACCGGCAAGGAAGGCCTGAAGTACTTCCCGTACATCATGACGCTGTTCTGCTTCATCCTGTTCGCTAACGCTCTGGCCCTGCTGCCGATGTCCTTCTCGCCGACCTCGCAGATCGCCGTCACCGCCGTCCTTGCGCTGTTGGTCTTTGTTGGCGTCACCGTTCTGGGCTTCGTCAAGAACGGCACTCATTTCCTCGGCCTGTTCTGGGTCAGCTCGGCTCCGGCGCTGATGCGCCCCGTGCTGGCGGTGATCGAACTGATCTCGTACTTTGTGCGCCCGGTCAGCCATTCCATTCGTCTTGCCGGCAACATCATGGCAGGCCACGCCGTCATGAAAGTGTTCGCGGCCTTCGCCGGCGCGGCCCTGCTTGCGCCCGTGTCGATCCTGGCGATCGTCGGCGTCTATGCGCTGGAGGTGCTTGTCGTCACCATCCAAGCCTATGTCTTCACTATCCTGACCTGCGTCTATCTGAAGGACGCCCTGCATCCGTCGCACTAAGCGCCGGACCCGCAAATCAGGAAAATCGAAACCCTTTCCAAAGCCTCAAGGAGCATGAATATGGAAAATCTGGGTCAACTGGGACAGTACCTCGGCGCCGGTCTGGCTTGCATCGGTATGGCCGGCGCTGCCATGGGTGTGGGCAACGTTGCTGGCAACTACCTGGCCGGCGCTCTGCGTAACCCTTCGGCTGCTGCTTCGCAAACCGCCACGCTGTTCATCGGCATGGCCTTCGCTGAAGCCCTGGGCATCTTCTCGTTCCTGGTCGCGCTGCTGCTGCTGTTCGCAGTCTGATCCTTTTGCCATCCTTGCGGTTGGGTGGGGGCGTTGCGCGCCCACCCGATTGTGAAACGACCGGCATGGGGTAGGAAATGTTCAGCCTGTTGCAACAGACCGCGCCTGTCGTGGTCGAACACTCAGAAACGGTGGTCTCCACCGAGACCGCCCAGGTGGCGGCGCACGGTGCCGACGCGGCCCATGTCGCTACCGCTGCGGATGCGGCACATGGCGCCAGCAGCGCCGGCATGCCGCAGCTGGATATCAGCACCTTCGGCAACCAGATCGTCTGGCTGCTGCTCGTGCTGGCCGCGATCTACTGGGTCCTGTCGCGCGTGGCCCTGCCGCGCATCGGCGGGATCATCAGCGACCGTCAGGGCGCCATTACCGGCGATCTGATGGCGGCCGAGGAATTCAAGCAAAAAGCCAAGGACGCGGAAGCGGCCTATGACAAGGCGCTTGCCGACGCCCGCGCAGAAGCCAACAAGATCATCGCGGCGAACAAGGCCGAGATGCACAAGGAACTGGATGCCGCCATCGCTCACGCGGATGCGGAAATCGCAGCGCGCTCGGCCGAGTCCGAGAAGCGTATCGGTGAAATCCGCGCAACCGCTGTCGAGGATGCTCGTGCCGTCGCCCGCGACGTGACCGAGTCCCTCGTGCAGAATTTCGGTGGCTCGGTTGACCAGAACCTGATCAACGATGCCGTCGATCAGCGGCTGAAGGGGGCGCTGCAATGAAACGTCTGAGCCTTCTTTTCGTCCTGATGGCCAGCCCGGCCTTCGCGGCTTCGGGTCCGTTCTTCTCGCTGCGGAACACGGATTTCGTCGTTCTGCTGGCCTTCCTGCTGTTCGTCGGCATCCTGGTTTACTACCGGGTGCCGCAACTGATCGGTGGGCTTCTGGACAAGCGCGCCGAAGGCATTCGCAATGATCTGGCCGAGGCCCGTCGCCTGCGCGAGGAAGCCCAGGAGATCTATGCAAGCTACGAGCGTCGTCAGCGCGAGGTGAAAACCCAGGCCGCCGACATCGTCGCCAATGCGAAACGCGAAGCCACGCTCGAGGCCGAAAAGGCCAAGAACGCGTTGAAAGTCTCGATCGAACGTCGCCTGAAGGCGGCCGAAGACCAGATCTCCAGCGCCGAGGCTGATGCCGTTCGCGCCGTGCGTGACCGTGCGATCCAGACGGCCATCGCGGCTGCGGCCGAGATCCTTGGCAAGCAGGGCTCTGCTGCTCAGCGTAGCGCCGGCATCGACAAGGCGATCGACGACGTGGCGAGCCGCCTGAACTGAATGAACGAACAGGGCCGTTAAGGCTCGTCGGGACTGTGGTCTGACCCCGGATGGCAACATCCGGGGTTTTTCCATGTCCAAGCCCCACCCATGAAAAAAGGGCCGGTGCAGACCGGCCCTTTCGGAATGTCGCCGTTCCGCCTTAGCGGTTCGGGATGATCAGGATCTCGACGCGGCGGTTCTGCGCGCGACCCGAAGCGGTGTCGTTCGACGTGACCGGGGCGCTTGCGCCGCGACCAGTGGTCGTCAGGCGCGAGCCAGATACGCCGCCCGCCGACAGGATGCCCGAGACCGAACGTGCACGACGCTCGGACAGGTCTTGGTTGTAGGCAGCCGAACCGGTGCTGTCGGTATGGCCGATGACCTGCACGCGGCTGTTCGGGTATTGGTTCAGGTTCTGCGCGATCGTGTACAGGTCGTTCTGGCCCTGCGCACCGACGGCAGCCGAATCCGTCGCGAACAGCGTCGATTCCGGCATCACCACGGTCAGGTAGCTGCCATTGTTGACGATGCGGATATTGGGGTTGTTCAGCGACTGCTGCAGGGCTTTTTGCTGCTGGTCAAGGATCGAGCCGCCGACCGCGCCGGCCGTGGCGCCGATGACCGCGCCCTTGATGGCATTTTCACGGCTTTCGCCGGCGCCGACCAGTCCGCCGACGACCGCGCCTGCGATCGCGCCCTGCTGGGCCTTGCTCATGCCCCCGGTCGTGGGATTCCCATAAGGATCGGTGGTGGTGGCACAGGCGCCAAGCGCCAGCACACCCGACGCAGCCAGAAGCAGCGAGATACGTGTTTTCATTTTTATAGCCTTTCCTTCAGGGGCGATCCGCCGTCGCCTGTCCTAACGACTGCCGGCCTCTCCCAAGGCCGGGCTGATGCCCAAACGTGGGGAACATGACACGGGTTCCGGGCCAACTCCACAGGAATGCATGATAAATCCGTGATCTTGCCGAAAAATCGGGCCGTGTTCCGGGTGCCAGCTTTCGCTGCGTTCCACCGTTCGGCGCTTGAACTGTGAAGCGGCTCGGGGCATCTGGTCGCTATGGCCCGCTCAGCTTCATCCCGCATGTCCCAAGCCCTGCCTTATTCGACGCAGGTCGAGATCTTTTCCCGCTTCCGCGAGGCGAACCCCGCCCCGGTGACCGAGTTGGAATATGTGAACGCCTTCACCCTGCTGGTCGCCGTGGCGCTGTCGGCGCAGGCGACCGATGTGGGGGTGAACAAGGCGACCAAGAACTTGTTTCGCCGGGTGACGACACCGCAGCAGATGCTGGAACTGGGCGTCGAGGCGCTGACCGAGGAAATCAAGACCATTGGCCTGTTCCGCCAGAAGGCCAAGAACGTCATCGCCCTGTCGAAGCGTCTGGTCGAGGAATATGGCGGCGAGGTTCCCCAGTCCCGCGCCGCGCTGATGACCCTGCCGGGCGTCGGTCGCAAGACCGCGAATGTGGTCCTGAACAGCACCTTCAATTTTCCGGCGCAGGCGGTCGACACGCATATCTTCCGCGTCGGCAACCGCACCCGCATCGCACCGGGCCGCGATGTCGATACTGTGGAACGCGCCATCGAGGACAATGTCCCCGTCATGTTTCAGCAGAACTGCCATCACTGGCTCATCCTGCATGGCCGCTACGTCTGCCAGGCGCGGCGTCCCCGCTGCATGATCTGCCCCATCCAAGACCTTTGTCCCTATGAGGAGAAGACCGAATGACGACCCCCTATGTGATCGGGATCGGCAATGCCATCATGGACGTGATCGCGCCGACCTCTGATGCCAGCCTTGGCCGTCTGGCCATCGAAAAGGGGATCATGCAGCTGATCGACCGCGAACGGTCCGAGTTCCTGATGGCCGCGCAATCCGCCGATGCCGAGGCGTCCAAGGCCCGGCTGGTTCCCGGCGGTTCGGTCGCGAACACGCTGGCGGGGATCGGCATGATGGGTCTGCGCACCGCCTTTATCGGGCGCGTCGCGGGCGATCCCTTGGGTCTTTCCTATGCCGAGCAGACCGAGGCCGCTGGCACGGTCTTCGTCAATCCGCCGCTGGCCGGAGAGGTGCTGCCGACCTCGCGTTCGATCATCTTCGTCACGCCCGATGGCGAGCGGTCGATGAACACCTATCTCGGGATTTCCGCCGAGCTTGGGGCCGAGGATGTGAACCCGGCCACTTTCAGCGGCGCGGATTGGCTGTTCCTTGAAGGCTATCTGTTCGACAAGGACATGGGCAAGGCCGCGTTCCTGAAGGCTGCTGACGCCTGCCACAAGGCGGGCGGTCAGGCTGGGATTGCGCTCTCGGACCCGTTCTGCGTCGACCGCCACCGCGACGGCTTCCGTCGTCTGATTGCCGGGCCGATGGACTATGTCATCGGCAATGTCCATGAATGGACTTCGCTTTATCAGGTCACCGATCTGGACGAGGCGCTTCGTCTGGCATCGGCGGATTGCGGCACGGTGATCTGCACCCGCTCGGGCGAGGATGCGATCCTGATCCGTGGGGATGAGCGGGTGACGGCTCCGGTTCACCGGGTCGTGCCAGTCGATGCGACCGGGGCGGGGGACCAGTTCGCGGCGGGGCTGATCTATGGCTTAGCGACCGGGGTGCCGCTGGCCGTGGCCGGGCGGATGGGCTGCATCGCTGCGGCCGAGGTCATCAGCCATGTCGGCGCACGTCCGGAAGGCGACCTGAAGGCGGCCTTCCGCGCGGAAGGGCTGATCTGATCCGCCGCCTTCCGTGATGGAATTGGGACAGAGGTTCGCACCTCTGCCCCTTTCTTTTGTCAGGCGGCGACTTTGCCTGCGCCGAACTTGCCGTAGAAGCTTTCGCCCTTGGCGGCCATGTCGCTCAGCAGCTTGGGCGTGGCAAAACGCGGGCCGAATTTCGCGGCAAGCCCATCGGTGATTTCCGCCGAACGCGCCGCGCCCATGATGTCGAGCCAGCTGAACGGGCCGCCCGACCACGGCGCGAAGCCCCAGCCAAGGATCGCCCCGACATCGCCTTCGCGGATGTCTTCCAGCACGCCTTCCTCAAGCGCGCGGACGGCTTCCAGCGACTGGATGTACATCAGGCGGTGCTGGATCTCGGTCAGCTCGGGCTGGGTATCGGCCTCGGGCCATGCCTGCGCGATCCCGGACCACAGACCCTGCCGCTTGCCCGCTTCGTCATAGTCATAGAAGCCGGCCTTGGATTTGCGGCCCAACCGGCCCGCATCGGCCAGTTTGAAGATCACCTCATCGACCGCGCCATCGGGATAGGCATCGCCCATTGCCGCGCGCGTCGCCTTGGCGATCTTGACGCCCAGATCGATCGAAGTCTCATCCACCAGTTGCAGCGGACCCAGCGGCATCCCCATCATCTTGGCGGCATTTTCGATCAGCGTGGGGCTGACGCCCTCGGCCACCATGCGGATGCCTTCGTTGATATAGGGGATGATGCAGCGGTTGGCGTAGAAGAAGCGCGCGTCATTGACGACGATGGGCGTCTTCTTGATCTGGCGGACGAAATCCAGCGCCTTGGCGACGGCGCGGGGGCCGGTCTGCTTGCCCTTGATGATTTCGACCAGCAGCATCTTGTCCACGGGGCTGAAGAAGTGGATGCCGATGAACTGCTCGGGGCGCGCGCTGGCCTTTGCAAGCCCGCTGATCGGCAGGGTCGAGGTATTGGTGGCAAAGATCGCGTCCTCGGGGATCACCGCCTCGGCGCGCTTGGTGACCTCGGCCTTGACCGAGGGGTCCTCGAACACGGCCTCGACGATCAGGTCGCAGCCTTGCAGCGCCGCGTAATCGGTCGTGGCGGTGATGCGGGCCAGAACCTCGGCCTTCTTCTCTTCGCTGGCTTTCTTGCGGCTAATTGCCTTGTCCAAAAGCCCGGTCGAGTAGGACTTGCCACGATCGGCGGCCTCTTGGGCATTGTCGATCAGAACGACCTCGATGCCCGCCATGGCGCTGACATAGGCGATGCCCGCACCCATCATGCCCGCACCGATAATGCCGACCTTTTTCACCGTCTGGTCGGGGGCTTCGGGACGGTTCGCGCCTTTTTCCAGCGCTTCCTTGTTGATGAACAGGCTGCGGATCATCGCCGAGGAGCTGGGGTTCATCAGCAGGTTGGTGAACCAGCGCGCCTCGATCTTGAGGGCAGTGTCAAAGGGCACCAGCGCGCCTTCATAAACCGCCGACAACAGGGCCTTTGCCGCCGGATAGACACCCATGGTCTTGCCATGGATCATCGCACTTGCGCCGACGAAGGTCATGAAGCCCGCCGGGTGATAGGGCTCGCCGCCGGGCATCTTGTAGCCCTTGGCGTCCCACGGTTTCACCAGATCGGCATCGGTGGCCTTCAGCACCCATTCGCGGGCGGCGGCCACAGGATCGGCCGCGACCTCATCGATCAGGCCAGCGGCCTTGGCCTTGGCGGGGTCCGACAGCTTGCCTTCCAGCAGGAAGGGGGCCGCGGCCATCGCGCCAAGTTTGCGGCTCAGGCGGGTGGTGCCGCCGCCGCCGGGGAAGATGCCGACCATGATCTCGGGCAGGCCGATCTTGGCCTTCGGGTTCTCGGCGGCAAAGATGCGATGCGTGGCCAGCGGCAGTTCCAGACCGATCCCCAAAGCGGTTCCGGGCAGGGCGGTGGCGATCGGCTTGCCGCCCTTCTTGGTCTTGAAGTCCATGCCGGCCAGTTCGATCTTGCGCAGCAGATGGTGCAGGCCCATCACGCCGTCGAACACGCCCTGTGCGCCGCCCTGCTTCATGCCGGCGATGACGTTCAGGTCCATCCCCCCGGCAAAATCCTTCTTGCCCGAGGTGAGGACCACGCCCTTGACATCAGCGTCGGCCAGCGCGTCGTCGATCAGCGCGTTCAGCTCCGCCGCGCCCTTCATGGTCAGCACGTTCATCGACTTGCCCGGCAGGTCCCAAGTGATGATCGCGACGCCCTCGGCGTCCTTCTGCATGGTGAAATCGGTCATTCTGTCTCTCCCTTCGGCGCGAGGTCACGGGGTCCGGTCCAGTCGCTGCCGTCATGATAGGTGAAGCGGGGCTTTTCGCCCTCAAGCACGAGTTTCAGGTCCACGTCGGAATAGGTGCAGACCTCATCCGCGGCCTTGCTTCCGACGATCAGGAAGCTGGCCGGGGCGTCCGAGCGGTTGATGAAGCGGTGGCCATTGGGCGCACCCGCTTTCCACGCGGCGCAATCGCCGGGAGCCATGGCAGTCTCACCCTCATCCTCGACCAGCACCAGTGCGCCGGTCAGGACGATGGCGAATTCGTCCTCGCGCAGGTGCCAATGGCGCAGCGAGGCGACCGCCTTGGGTTCCAGCGTCACGATATTGACCCCGAACTGGGTCAGCCCGGCAAGCTGGCCCAGCCGCAGGGATGAGCGCCCCTCCATCTGGGCGGCATAGGGCTCGGGATAGATCGAGCCCGTCTTGCGCGGGGCCTGACCAAGATCGAGCTTGGGCATCACACCCTCTCGATGATGGTGGCGGCACCCATGCCGGACGCGATGCAGAGCGTCGCAAGGCCGATGTTCTTGTCCTGACGTTCCAGTTCATCCAGCAGCGTGCCGATGATGATCGCGCCTGTCGCGCCCAAGGGATGGCCCATCGCGATCGAGCCGCCATTGGGGTTGATCAGCGCCGGATCGACTTGGAAGGCCTGCTGGAAGCGCAAGACGACCGAGGCAAAGGCCTCATTGACCTCGAACAGGTCGATGTCGCTGATCGACATGCCGCTGTCCTTGAGGATCTTTTCCGTCACCGGAACCGGGCCGGTCAGCATGATGGTCGGATCGGTGCCGATCTTGGCAGTAGCGCGGATGCGCGCGCGGGGCTTCAACCCGTAGGCCTTGCCGAACTCGGCATTCCCGATCAGCACGGCGGCGGCCCCGTCCACGATGCCCGAAGAGTTCCCGGCATGGTGGATATGGTTGATGTGATCCAGATGCGGGTATTTCAGCATCGCCACCTTGTCGAAGCCGGGCATCATCTCGCCCATGTCCTTGAAGCTGGCCTTCAGCTTGGCAAGGTCTTCGATGCTGGTGCCGGGGCGCATATATTCGTCGCGGTCCAGAATGGTCAGGCCGTTCTGATCCAGCACCGGCACGATTGACTTGGCGAAACGGTTGTCGGCCCAAGCGGCAGCGGCGCGGCGCTGCGATTCCACGGCCAGCGCATCGGCATCCTCGCGCGAGAAGCCGTATTCGGTGGCGATAATGTCGGCCGAAATGCCCTGGGGCACGAAATAGGTGCCAAAGGTCAGGCTGGGGTCGACGGCAATTGCCGCGCCGTCGCTGCCCATGGCCACGCGGCCCATCATCTCGACGCCGCCCGCGATATAGGCCTGACCCGCGCCGCCTTTCACTTGGTTCGCGGCGAGGTTCACGGCCTCCATGCCAGAGGCGCAGAAGCGGTTGATGGCAAGGCCAGGGATGGATTCGTCGAGATTGGACGCCAGCACCGCCGAGCGCGCCAGACAGCCGCCCTGCTCCTTGACTTGGGTGACATTGCCCCAGATCACGTCCTCGACGGCATGGCCTTCCAGCCCGTTTCGTTCCTTGACGGCGTTCAGAAGCCGGGCAGAAAGCGCGACCGAGGTGACTTCGTGCAGGCTGCCGTCGGGGCGGCCCTTGCCGCGCGGTGTCCGGGCGGCGTCATAGATATAAGCGTCGGTCATGCGTCCTCCTTCGCGGCCCGGTCGGCAGGATTGCCGGGCATCAGGTCATAGGGGTGTTTCCAGCCGGGCTGCGTCTGAATGCGCATCAGCCAGGCATCGAGATTGGGCCATTCGGCACGGTCGAAACCGAACGGCTCGGTATAGAAAAGATAGCCGCAGCAGGACAGGTCGGCGACGGTCAGGGCATCGCCCGCCAGCCAGTCGCGGCCTGAAAGATGGGTATCGAGGGTCTTCAGCGCCGCGCGTACGCGGCCCTGCATGAAGGCGATCACTTCGGCGGGGCGCTTTTCTGGCGGCAGAAAGTTCATCAGGAAGCGCAGCGTCCCGAATTGGCCCGACCCCTTATGGTTGTCCCAGAACAGCCAGCGCAGGATCTCGTTGCGGTCGCCATCAAGGAAGCGTCCGGTCCTTTCGGCCAGATGCAGCAGGATGACGCCCGATTGGGTCAGCGCCTGGCCGTCCTCGATAAAAACCGGGGCCTCGCCCATCGCGTTCAGCGCGCGGTATTCCGTGCTGCGGGTCGCGCCGCCGAAGAAATCCACAAAGATCGGCCGCCAGTCATAACCGGCAAGCTGCATGAACAGCGCCACTTTGTAGGAATGGCCGGATTCTCCGAAACAATGAAGCTCTGCCGTCATTGGCCCTCTTTCGCAGGTATCGCGGATGTCGCGGTTGCAGTTGGGTATTTTTGAAACGGAGAAATCGTTAGGCGTTTGTTAACCGACCGGCGCTAGCGTGGGCGTCGCGGTACAGGCTGGGGAGCCGATGACCGCAAACGGAGAAGTCGCCCCGGATATCCGGCAGTGTCTGCCCGATGATCCGGGGTCGACACCTCACGACTTCTTCGTTTCTTAAATACCCATGCTGCGCCTTCAGTTGGCGTTACGGTTCAGAACTGGTCCTCGGCCAGTGCCATGACCGGCTCGCTGCCGGTACGGATCCGCGCCAGATGGGTTGCGGTGGCCGGAAGCTGGCGGCTCATGTAGTAGCGTCCCGTCGCGATCTTGCTTTGATAGAAGTCGCGGTCGGATGCGCCGGATGCAAGGGCCTGACGGGCGGCAGCCGCCATGCGGGTCCAGACCAGGCCAAAGGCGACATGACCGAACAGGTGCATGAAATCGTAAGACCCGGAGAGTGCCGCGTTCGGATTTTTCATCCCTTGTTCGACGAAATACATCGTCGCCGTCTGCAGGTCCTTCGACGCGGCCTTGAGCGGTTCAAGGAAGCCCGCGCGCAGGTCCTCATCGGCTTCATGGGCCTTGATCGTGCCTTTGACCAGTTCAAAGAAGGCCATCATCGGCTTGCCGCCATCGGCAGCCAGCTTGCGCCCGACAAGGTCAAGGGCCTGCACGCCATTCGCGCCTTCGTAGATCATGGTGATACGGGCGTCGCGGACGAACTGCGACATGCCGTGTTCCTCGATATAGCCATGGCCGCCAAAGACCTGCTGGGCCTGAACAGCGGTGTCGAAGCCCTTGTCGGTCAGGAAACCCTTGACCACCGGGATCAGCAGCGAGACCAGCGCCTCGGCCTCGGCGTCACCTGCCAGATGGCTGCGGTCGATCAGATGGGCGCACCATGCGATCAGGGCGCGGGCACCTTCGACGAAGCTTTTCTGATCCATCAGGTTGCGACGGATGTCGGGATGGACGATCAGCGGATCAGCCGGCGCATCGGGGCGGGCGGCACCGGTAATCGCGCGCCCTTGCAGGCGGTCGCAAGCATAGGCGACGGCGTTCTGATAGGCGGCATCGGCGACCGCGAGACCTTGCAGGCCGACGCCCAGACGGGCCTCGTTCATCATGGTGAACATGGCGCGCATGCCTTTGTGCAGGTCGCCCAGCAGCCAGCCCTTGGCACCGTCATAGTTCATCACGCAGGTCGAGTTGCCGTGGATGCCCATCTTGTGCTCAAGGCTGCCGACGGAAAGCGCGTTGCGGTCGCCCAGCGACCCATCCGCGTTCACAAGGAATTTCGGCACGACGAACAGCGAGATGCCCTTGGTGCTTTCGCCGCCGCCCGGTGCCTTCGCAAGGACCAGGTGGATGATGTTTTCCGACATGTCGTGATCGCCGGCCGAGATGAAGATCTTCTGCCCGGAAATCAGGTAGCTGCCGTCATCTTGCGGTTCGGCGCGGGTGCGCAGCAGACCCAGATCCGTGCCGGCATGCGGCTCGGTCAGGTTCATCGTGCCGGTCCATTCACAGCTGACCATCTTGGGCAGGTACATCGCCTTCTGCTCATCCGTGCCATGCGTGTGGATGGCCGAATAGGCACCGTGGGTCAGGCCCTGATACATGGTGAAGGCGACGTTGGCGGCCGAGAACAGCTCGCCCGTGGCGCAGCCGATGACCTTGGGCATGCCTTGGCCGCCAAATTCCGGATCGCAGTCCAGCGCGGTCCAGCCGCCGTCGCGCATCTGATCGAAGGCACCCTTGAAGCCCTCGGGGGTGCGGACGATGCCGTTTTCCAGCTTGCAGCCCTGCTGGTCGCCGATGATGTTCAGCGGCGCCAGCACTTCGGAGGCCAGTTTGCCCGCAGCTTCAAGCACAGCCTGGGTGAATTCCCGGTCCAGATCGGCATGACCGGCAAGATCCTGCTGCGAGATCTGCAGCAGATCATGCAGCACGAACTGGATGTCGCGGACGGGGGCGTTATAGGCAGTCATGTGTCCTCCGGGAATTCAGGCAGATTGGCGGTTGCCGGATTGCAGGTCTTGAAGCCACAGCTCGCCCTCGGCGATCTGCTGGCGCAGGTCGGTGATGGCGGCGGCCAGCTCGGTCTGCTGGCGCTCCATGTCGGATAGGCGTTCACGCGCGGTGTCGATGATCGCCCGTGTCTGGGTCACGTTGCGCTCGGCCGGGTCGTAAAGTTCCAGAAGCTGGCGGATCTGTTCCAGCGAAAAGCCGAAGCGCTTGCCGCGCAGGATCAGCTTCAGCCGGGCCCGGTCGACGCGGTTGTAAAAGCGGTTCAGACCGCGCCGTTCGGGAAAGATCAGCTCGCGTGATTCATAGAAGCGCAAGGTGCGTGGCGTGACATCATATTCGTCACACATTTCGCGGATGGTCATTGACCGATCGCTCATGGCCGTCCCTCCCCAAGGCTCCAGATGCTGTGAGGATGACTATATGCGCGGTTTACGTTCACGTAAGCTGCGACGTGGCGTCATAAGTTCAAGACCGGTTCCGGGCAAAGGAAAAGGCGACGCATCAGGGATGATACGCCGCCTTATCAATGTGTTGTGCATGGGGTGGTCGAAACGGACCTAGGCCGACTTCTGGTCGCCTTCGTCCATTTTATCCAGCAGGCGCAGGGTTTCGTCCCTGAGTTCGCCCAGATCGGTGATCGCATTATCGATCTCGGATCGCTGCTGGTTGAGCACCTCAAGCTGGCGATTGGCCAGGTCGACCCAGACGCGGTACTGTTCCTGCGTCCCTTTCTCGCCATAGATCAGCAGCCATTGCCGAATATCCTCAAGCGAGAAGCCGAAGCGTCGGCCGCGCAGGATCAGCTTCATGCGCGCGATCTCTCGGGCGCCATAGAAGCGTGAGCGGCCTTCCTTCTTGGGGCTGAGCAGCTCGATATATTCGTAATAGCGCAGCGTGCGCGGGGTCACGTCGAAACGTGCGCACATCTCTTTGAAACTGATGTAATCGTCGTCTGTCATGGAAGATCCCGTCAGGATTGAGCAGAGCCTAACCGAGGGTCGGCGCAAACTCAACCACGCGACGTCATGCCGACTTGTGACATATTGACCCGTAGGCCAAGCTGGCGCGAATCCATGAACTGCAAGGGAAAACGATGGCCAAGGAAACCACCGATCAACAGCAGCACCGCATTGCCCGCCAGTTCATCGAGGCCATTCCCCATGCCCGCGCCCTTGGCATGTCGCTGGACGAGTTGACGCCGGGCGGGGCGGTGATTTCCCTGCCGTGGAACCCGGATCTGGTCGGTGATCCGCGCAGCGGGGTGATCCATGGCGGCGTGATCTCGGCCTTGATGGATACCTGCTGTGGTGCGGCAGTGATGTCCCATCCCGAGGGGCCGAATGTCACCGCGACCATTGACCTGCGGATCGACTACATGCGCAGCGCCACGCCCCGGCAGGGGATCAAGGCCCGTGCCGAATGCTATCACGTCACCCGCTCGGTCGCCTTTGTGCGCGCATGGGCGATGGACGAGGACGAAACCCGACCCGTGGCATCCGCCACCGGGGCCTTTACCTGCGGGCGCTAAGATGATGGACCGCAACGAACCGCTGGCCGCGATCAAGAACCGCCGCAACACCACGCTGAACGCGCTGTTCGCCGGTGTGCCCTATATCCGCTGGCTGGGCATCCAGTTCGACCGCCGCGGGGATGAGCTGACCGCCATCCTGCCCTTTGACGAAAAGCTGATCGGCAATCCGATGCTGCCCGCCATTCATGGCGGCGCGACGGCGGCCTTTCTTGAAGTCGCGGCGATTGTCGAGCTGACATGGTCCGCGATCTGGGAGGATATGGAGCAAGGGCGTATCGCCCCGGATGCCGACGTGCCGGAAACCATGCCGCGCCTGCCCAAGACCATCGACTTCACCGTCGACTACCTGCGCTCGGGTCTGCCGCGCGACGCCTATGCGCGGGCCAAGGTCGTGCGCTCGGGGCGGCGCTATGCCAGCGTGCAGGTCGAGGCATGGCAGGATCAGCGCACCAAGCTGTTCGCGCAGGCGACCGGGCATTTCCTGATGCCGCAAAGCGACTGATACCATGACCGGGGTCGGGGCAGGGCGCGCGCTGACGCATCGCCGCGTTCTGGCCATTGCGCTACCCATCGTCATCTCGAATGCGACCGTGCCGCTGTTGGGGGCGGTCGATACCGGCGTCGTCGGCCAGCTGGGGCAGGCCGCGCCGATCGGTGCAGTGGGCATCGGGGCGGTGATCCTGACCTCGATCTACTGGATCTTCGGCTTTCTGCGCATGGGCACCTCGGGGCTGGTCGCGCAGTCGCATGGCGCGGGCGAGGTCGGCGAGACCGGGGCGCATCTGCTGCGGGCCTTGGCGATCGGACTGGCGGCGGGGCTGGGTTTCATCCTGCTGCAAGGCGCGGTCTTTGCCGCTGCCTTTCGCCTTGCCCCGGCATCCGACGAGGTCGAGGCGCTGGCCCGGCAATATCTCGCGATCCGCATCTGGGGCGCGCCAGCAACCATCGCGCTTTACGCCATCACCGGCTGGCTTATCGCGCTGGAGCGGACCCGCGCCGTGCTTGTCCTGCAACTTCTGATGAACGGACTGAACGTGGCGCTGGACCTGTGGCTGGTGCTGGGCCTTGGCTGGGGCGTGCCCGGCGTGGCGCTGGCCACGCTGATCGCGGAATGGTCGGGGCTGGCGCTGGGCCTGTGGTTCGCCCGCGATGCCCTGCGGTTGGGGCTGCGGCGGGGCGGGTGGCTGGCGGCACAGCGCCTGCGCGAGATGGCGCAGGTCAATGGCGACATCATGATCCGTTCGGTACTGCTGCAGGCCAGCTTCACCACCTTCATGTTCATGGCGGCGGGGCAGGGCGATGTCACGCTGGCCGCCAATCAGGTGCTGCTGCAGTTCCTGTCGATCACCGCCTTTGCGCTGGACGGCTTTGCCTTTGCCGCCGAATCGCTTGTCGGGCAGGCGGTCGGTGCGCGCCGTCCCGACCGGTTGCGGCGGGCGGCGTGGCTGACATCGCAATGGGGCGTCGGTGGCGCGGTCGGGCTGGCGCTGGTCTTTGGCTTTGGTGGTCCGGTGCTGATCGACCTGCTGACCACCGCGCCCGGCGTCCGGGCCGAGGCGCGGGAATATCTGCCCTGGGTGGTTGCCGCGCCGCTTTTCGGCATCGCGGCATGGATGCTGGACGGCATTTTCATCGGCGCCACCCGGACCCAAGAGATGCGCCGCGCGATGATCCTGTCGGTCGCGATCTATGTGCCGCTGCTGGTGCTGCTGCCACGGCTGTTCGGCAATCACGGGCTGTGGGCGGCGCTGATGGTTCTAAGCCTGCTGCGCGGGCTGACGCTGTGGCGGCTGTATCCGCGGGTCGAGGCTGCCGCCGGCTGACATGCGAACGCCCCGCGGAAACGGGGCGTTATCAGGTGGTTGGATGCTGAAGTTCAGTTCTCGTTCAGGATCTGCTCGCGCGCGGTGACGCGCAATGCGACCATCTTGGAGCGGATCGTTGCCTCATCCGTCTTGTCGGCAAGGTCCTTGGCCAGCTTGCGAAAGACATCCTCATCGCCCGGCTCGTCGAAATCGGAAGTGACCACGGTCAGCGCGTAGGATCGTGCATCGTCGCCGGATTTGCCCAGAAGTGCTGCCGCCCATTCGCCAAGCAGCCGGTTGCGCCGCGCCTCGGCCTTGAAGTTCAGTTCCGCATCGCGGGCGAAGCGGGCCTCATAGGCGCGTTCGCGGTCGTCGAAAGTGGTCATGTCGGCCCTCCCCGTCGCGTGTCCGGATAAACACCCCTTCACGGTATGCCCGCGGGGCTGCTGATCGCAAGCCCGTATTGCCCCTGACCCCGTTTCTGCCCTATAGCCCCAGAGGAATAGCACTGACCTTGCGACGGGAGACGCGCAGCATGGCACCAAGGCGCAAGAAAATCTACGAAGGCAAGGCGAAGATCCTTTACGAAGGCACCGAGCCGGGCACCCTGATCCAGTATTTCAAGGACGATGCCACCGCCTTCAACGCCCAGAAGAAAGCCACGATCGAAGGCAAGGGCGTGCTGAACAACCGCCTGTCCGAGTTCTTCATGACCGGGCTGACCAATATCGGCGTGCCGAACCACTTCATCCGCCGCATCAACATGCGCGAGCAGCTGATCCGCCAGGTCGAGATCATCCCGCTGGAAGTGATCGTGCGCAACTTCGCTGCCGGTTCGATCGCCAAGCGTCTGGGCATGGAAGAGGGCACGCCCCTGCCGCGTCCGATCGTCGAATACAGCTTCAAGAACGATGAGCTGGGCGACCCCTTCGTCTCGGAAGAATATGTCATCGCCTTCGGCTGGGCCAGCCAGCAGGATCTGGACGACATCGTCAGCCTTGCGCTGCGGGTGAACGACTTCCTTGCCGGTGTGTTCTTCGGCGTCGGCATCAAGCTGATCGACTTCAAGATCGAGATCGGCCGGATCTGGGATGGCGATTTCATGCGCCTTGTCGTCGCTGACGAAATCAGCCCCGACAGCTGCCGCCTGTGGGACGTCAAGACCGGCCAGAAGCTGGACAAGGACGTGTTCCGCCGCGACCTTGGCAGCCTGACCGACGCCTATACCGAGGTTGCCCGTCGGCTGGGTCTGCTGCCCGCCAACACGACCAACCTGACCAAGCCTACCCTGATCAACTGAAAGGCCTGCCAATGAAAGCCCGCGTCACCATCATGCTGAAGGACGGTGTTCTGGACCCTCAGGGCGAGGCGATCCGTCACGCGCTTGGCGGTCTTGGTTTTGCAGGTGTCTCGGGCGTGCGTCAGGGCAAGGTGATCGAGCTGGACCTGACCTCGACCGAGGCCGAGGCGGCCAAGGCTGAAGTCGCGCGCATGTGCGAGGGCCTGCTGGCCAATACCGTGATCGAGAAATACGCCGTCGAGATCATCTGATCTGCCGCGCCGGGGGCTTCGCGCCCCCGGACCCCCGCGGGGTATTTTTCGAAACGAAGAAGACTGGCGCTTGGGGGAGGGCGTGGCCTCTCGTGATCGACAAACTCTCCATGTTCATGGTTCTGGCGCGCGAAGAGCATTTCGGTCGCGCGGCAGAGGCGCTGGGGATTACCCAGCCGACACTTTCATCCGCGATCAAGGCCCTGGAAGAACAGCTGGGCGTCCAGCTGGTCCGGCGCGGATCGCGCTTTCAGGGCCTGACCCCCGAGGGTGAGCGCGTGCTGGACTGGGCGCGCCGCATTGTCGGCGATGCCCGTGCCATGCAGGCCGAGATGGAGGCCAGCCGCAAGGGCGTCTCGGGTTTGCTGCGCATCGGCGTGATCCCGACCGCCATGCCGCGCATCGCCGAACTGACCGGGCCGTTCCTGCGTCGCCACCCCAATGCCCGTGTGTCGATCCTGTCGCGATCCTCGGATGAGATCCGCGAGCAGATCGAGGCATTGGAGCTTGATGCCGGTGTCACCTATCTGGACAGCGAGCCTCTGGGTCGGGTGCAGAGCCTGCCGATCTATCGCGAGACCTATTGTCTGGTCGCGCGCGGTGAGGATCTGGGCCCGGTTGGCTGGGCCGAGGCGGCGCGGCTGCCCCTGTGCCTGCTGACCCCGGATATGCAGAACCGTCGCATCGTGACCCGTCACCTGCTGGCAGCCGGGGCCGAGGCGATGCCGCGGGTCGAGTCGACCTCGATGCTGGCGATCCTGTCTCATGTGGCAACCGGGGATTGGGCCGCGATCCTGCCGCGGGGCGTGGCGCGTGGTTTGCCATTGCCCTATGGCGTCACCGCCCGCGATCTGACAGGCGAGGGGCATATGGTCGGGCTGATCACCGCGCGGCGCGAACCGCATCCGCCACTGGTCGAGGCGCTGCTGAAATCGGCCGGTTTGATAGAAGCTTCCTATCAATAGACGGGACATCGCGATTGCTGTGACTATTGTCGGGCTCTAGTCTGTTCATTGACTGACCAGAGCCCGGATTGACCTAGCCATGAGCCACGCAGCGATTTCCGCTGATTTTTCAGACCGTCTTGATGCGATCATCGCGTTTCACAAGGAGCGCGAGGGACCGCTTTTGCCAATCCTGCACGATATTCAGGCGGAATGGGATTATATCCCCGAGGAGGCGCAGCCGGTGATTGCCGCCGCCTTGGGCATGACCCGTGCTGAAGTGCATGGCGTTGTCAGCTTCTATCACGATTTTCGCGACCATCCCGCGGGGCGGCATGTGCTGCGCCTGTGCCGGGCCGAGGCCTGTCAGTCGATGGGCGCGGATGCCTTGGCCGATCAGGTGCGCGCGGCCTTGGGCATCGATTTCCACGAGACGACCCCGGATGGGCGGCTGACGCTGGAGCCGGTGTTTTGTCTGGGGCTTTGCGCCTGCGGACCCTCGGCGCAGATGGGTGATAGGCTGCTGGGGCGGGCGAATTTGGCCAAGGTCCAGAAGCTGGTGGCGGAGGCGGGTGCATGAGGGTCTGGGTTCCGCTGGATGCCGCCGCGAAGGCTTTGGGCGCGGATGAGGTGGCAGGGGCGCTGGCGCGCGATTTCGAGGTGACGCGCAACGGCACGCGCGGGATGGTCTGGCTTGAGCCTTTGGTCGAGGTCGAGCGGGACGGTATTCGCTACGGCTATGGTCCCGTCGAGCCGGATGATGTGGCCGGGCTGGTCGATGCGCTGCGGTCCGACGCGGACCATTCGCTGGCGCTGGGGCCGGTCGAGGATCTGCCTTGGATGAAGGCGCAGAAGCGGCTGACATTTGCCCGCGTTGGTGTGATTGATCCGCTTTCGGTGGCGGAATATGAGGCGCAGGGCGGCTTTGCCGGTCTGCGTCGGGCGATTGCGCTGGGGCCTGAGGCGATTGTCGATGAGGTCACCCAATCGGGCCTGCGCGGGCGTGGCGGCGCGGGTTTTCCGACGGGCATCAAGTGGAAAACGGTCGCCGGGGCCAAGGCCGATCAGAAATATATCGTCTGCAATGCCGACGAAGGCGACAGCGGCAGTTTCGCCGACCGGATGCTGATGGAAGGCGATCCCCTGACCCTGATCGAGGGCATGGCGATTGCCGGGATCGCGGTCGGGGCAACGCGCGGCTACTGCTACATCCGCAGCGAATACCCCGATGCCATCCGCGTGATGGAAGCCGCGATCACGCTTGCCCGTCAGGAGGGGATGCTGGGTGGGTCAGTGCTGGGTTCGGCTCATGCCTTCGACATGGAGGTTCGCGTTGGCGCGGGGGCCTATGTCTGCGGCGAGGAAACCAGCCTGTTGAACAGCCTTGAGGGCAAACGGGGTACGGTGCGCGCGAAGCCCCCGATCCCGGCGCTGGAGGGGTTTCTGGGCAAGCCTACGGTGGTCAACAACCTGATCTCGCTGGGGACGATCCCGTGGATTCTGGCCAATGGCGGGGCGGAATATGCGAAACTCGGCATCGGGCGGTCCAAGGGCACCATCCCGATCCAGATCGCGGGCAATGTCAAACATGGCGGGCTGTTCGAGGCGGCCTTTGGCCTGACGCTGGACCAGATCATCAATGAGATCGGCGGCGGGACCGCCAGTGGACGCCCCGTGAAGGCGGCGCAGGTCGGCGGGCCTTTGGGGGCCTATATCCCGGCCAAGGATTTCGACGTGCCCTTCGGCTATGAGGAACTTGCCGGCCGCGAGGGGCTGCTGGGTCACGCTGGCATCACCGTCTTTGACGACAGCGCCGACATGCTGAAACTGGCGCGGTTTGCGATGGAGTTCTGCGCGGTCGAAAGCTGCGGGAAATGCACGCCCTGCCGGATCGGCTCGGTCCGGGGTGTCGAGACCATCGACCGGATTGCGGCGGGGGATGCGGATGCGATCCCGGTGCTGACCGACCTGTGCAACACGATGAAATGGGGCTCGCTTTGCGCGCTGGGGGGCTTTGCGCCCTTCCCGGTCATGTCCGCATTGACCCATTTCCCTGATGAATTCAGCGGGCGGGGAACCCCTCGCAAGGAGGCCGCAGAATGAAGGACTTCATTATCCCCGACCGCGATTACGGCACGCCTGCAGCGAAATCCGCGGTCACCGTCAATCTGCTGGTCGATGGCATTCCGGTCTCGGTGCCCTCGGGAACATCGGTGATGCGGGCGGCGGCGGTGGCCGGGATCTCGGTTCCGAAGCTGTGTGCGACCGATCATGTCAGCGCCTTCGGGTCCTGCCGGCTGTGCGTTGTCCAGATCGATGGCATGCGCGGCACGCCAGCCTCCTGCACGACGCCGGTGGCCGAGGGCATGGTCGTCCATACCCAGACCGATGACATTGCCCGCATCCGCAAGGGCGTGATGGAGCTTTACATCAGTGACCACCCGCTTGATTGCCTGACCTGCGCCGCCAATGGCGATTGCGAGTTGCAGGACATGGCCGGGGCGGTCGGGTTGCGCGAGGTCCGCTATGAGCCGGGCGCGAACCATTTCGCCCGCCGCTCAAGCGAGGGGCCGAACCCGGAATACCGGCCCAAGGATCAGTCGAACCCCTATTTCACCTTCGATCCAGCGAAATGCATCGTCTGCTCGCGCTGCGTCCGGGCTTGCGAGGAAGTGCAGGGCACATTTGCGCTGACCATCGAGGGGCGGGGTTTTGACAGCCGCGTCTCGGCGGGGATGATGTCGGACAGCTTCCTCAGCTCGGATTGCGTCAGTTGCGGGGCCTGCGTGCAGGTCTGCCCGACCGCCACGCTGATCGAGAACAAGGTGATCGAGATCGGCACGCCCGAGCATATCGTCAAGACCACCTGCGCCTATTGCGGCGTCGGCTGTTCCTTTGATGCGCATATGCGGGGCGAGGAAGTCGTGCGCATGGTGCCCAGCAAGGACGGCAAGGCGAACCGCGGCCATAGCTGCGTCAAGGGCCGCTTTGCCTGGAGCTATGCCACCCATCAGGACCGCAAGCTGGAACCGATGATCCGCGAAAAGATCACCGATCCGTGGCAGGTGGTGACGTGGGATGAGGCGCTGGAATTCGCAGCCAATCGGATGCGGCAGACGCAGGCCGCGCATGGCGTGGATTCCGTTGGCGTCATCACCTCGTCGCGCTGCACCAATGAGGAAACCTATCTGGTCCAGAAACTGGCTCGCGCCGTTTTGCACACCAATAATACCGATACCTGCGCGCGCGTCTGCCATTCGCCGACCGGCTATGGGCTGCGCACGACATTCGGGACCTCGGCGGGGACGCATGATTTCGACTCGGTCGAGGATACCGATCTGGCGCTGGTCATCGGGGCGAACCCGACGGATGGGCATCCGGTCTTTGCCTCGCGTCTGCGCAAGCGCCTGCGGCAGGGAGCGGGGCTGATCGTCATCGACCCGCGCGAGATCGACCTGCTGAAGACCCCGCATATGGGGCAGGGGCTGCATCTGCCCCTGCGGCCCGGCACCAACGTCGCCGTGCTGACCTCGATCGCGCAGGTCATCGTGGCCGAGAAACTGTATGACGAGGAGTTCATCCGCACCCGCTGCGATTGGGACGAATTCCTTGGCTACGCCGAGTTCCTGATGGACCCGCGCCATTCGCCGGAAGAAGTCGAGAAGCTGTCAAAGGTTCCCGCCGATCTGATCCGGCAGGCCGCCCGCGCCTATGCCGCCGCGCCGCGCGGCAGCATCTATTACGGGCTGGGCGTGACCGAACATTCGCAGGGCTCGACCACGGTCATGTCGATTGCGAACCTTGCCATGCTGACCGGCAATATCGGCGTGCCGGGGACGGGCGTGAACCCGCTGCGCGGTCAGAACAACGTGCAGGGTTCCTGCGACATGGGCAGCTTCCCGCATGAATATCCGGGCTACCGCCATGTCTCGGACAAGGCCACGCGCGAGATCTATGAAAAGGCTTGGGGCGTGCCGCTGTCGCCGGAGCCGGGCCTGCGCATTCCCAACATGTTCGACGAAGCCCTGGCTGGACGCTTCCGTGGTCTTTACTGCCAGGGCGAGGATATCGTGCAATCCGACCCGGATACGCGGCACGTGACCTCGGCTTTGTCGGCCATGGACATCGTCATCGTCCATGACCTGTTCCTGAACGAGACCTCGAACTACGCGCATGTCTTCCTGCCGGGATCGTCCTTCCTAGAAAAGGACGGGACCTTCACCAATGCCGAGCGCCGCATCAACATGGTCCGCCGCGCCATGACGCCCAAGAATGGCTATGAGGACTGGCAGATCACCCAGATGCTGGCCAATCGCATGGGCGCGAACTGGGGCTATACGCATCCCAGCGAGATCATGGATGAAATCGCCATGACCACGCCCAGCTTCGCCGGTGTCAGCTACGATCTGCTGGACCGCGAAGGCTCGGTGCAATGGCCCTGCAACGAAAAGGCACCGTTGGGCACGCCGCTGATGCATGTCGACGGCTTCGTGCGCGGCAAGGGGCATTTCATCCATACCGAATACGTCGCGACCGAGGAGCGCAGCGGGCCGCGTTTCCCGCTGCTGCTGACCACCGGGCGGATTCTGTCCCAGTACAATGTCGGCGCGCAGACGCGTCGCACCGACAACCTTGTCTGGCATCCCGAGGACATTCTGGAAATCCACCCTTCGGATGCGGAAAACCGGGGCGTGCGCGACGGGGACTGGGTGCGGGTTGCCTCGCGTTCGGGGGAAACCACGCTGCGCGCGGTCCTGACGGAACGGGTCGCGCCGGGTGTGGTCTATACGACCTTCCATCACCCGACGACTCAGGCCAATGTGGTGACCACGGACAATTCCGACTGGGCCACCAATTGCCCCGAATTCAAGGTGACGGCCGTGCAGGTCAGCCCCTCGAACGGCCCGTCGGAATGGCAAGAGGAGTATGGCAGCCATTCCGAACGATCCCGCCGCATCCTTCCCGCGGCCGCCGAGTGAGGCGAGCATGAAGGACCAACCCTCAGGCCCGCTGCGCTGGGACGGTGGCTGGCATCATGCCTCAGCACCGCCCGCGCCGCAGGAATGCCCGGTGGCGGTGGTCATCGACGGCATGTCGCAGGCGGTGCTGATGGCAACGCCTGCCGACCTGATGGACTTCGTCTTTGGCTTTGCCCTGACCGAGGGGCTGATCGCCAGCCCCGCTGACGTGACCGATTTCGAGGAAGCGACGGTCGAGGCGGGCGGCTTTCCCGCGCGTGAGGCGCGGCTGTGGCTGCGTCCCGGCCTGGCTGCTGGTCTGGCCGAAAGGCGGCGCAGCATGCTGGGCCCGGTCGGCTGCGGCTTGTGCGGTGTGGACAGCATCGCGGCAGCGCTGCCCACGGTCAGGACGGTCGGCTCGGATTGGGGCATGACGCCGGCGCAGGTGGTTGCCGCCATGCAGGCGCTGGGTCAGGGCCAGATCCTGCGCCGGGACACGCCCGCGATCCATGGCGCGGGCTTCTGGGACGGTACGCAGATGCTGGTGCGCGAGGATGTCGGACGCCACAATGCGCTGGACAAGCTGGCCGGGGCCTTGGCCCGCGCGGGCAGGCCGGGTGGGCAGGGGGCGATCGTCATGTCCTCGCGCCTGTCGGTCGATCTGGTGCAAAAGGCGGCGCGGATCGGATCTCCGGTCCTGATCGGGGCCAGCGCGCCGACCGATCTCGCGCTGGAATGGGCCGAGCGCGCCGGGATCACCCTGATCGCCCGTGCCCGAGGCGATGCCTTTGACCTTTACACCCATCCCCGGCGCATTGCCGCAACCCGAGACCTAGATGATGCATAGCGACGACAAGCTGATCCGGATGGCCGGACAGATGGCGGATTTCTTTCGCAGCCAGCCCGGTGCACCTGCCGAGGCCGTGGCCGGTCACATCAACTCTTTCTGGACGCCCCGCATGCGGAAGGATTTCGTCCGCCATCTGGCCGAGGGCGCCGAGGCCGATCCCATCGTTCGTGACGCGGCGCGCTTTGTGCGTCTGCCGGAACAGACGCCGGCAAGGGCCTGATTTTGCCTCTGCCACCCGGTCGGGGGGCATGATAGCTTGGCCGCATGGCACAGCTTCCCTCCCGACAACAGATTCTCGACTGGGTGCATGCGCACCCGGACGCCACCGCGAAACGCGACATCGCCAAAGCCTTCGGCATCAAGGGTGCGGAACGCATCGAGCTGAAGCGCATGCTGAAAGAGCTTGAGGCCGAGGGTCTGCTTGAACGCCGCCGCCGTCACTATCACGACGCCGAGCGCCTGCCCCCCGTTTCGGTCATCCAGCTTCTGCCGCCGGACAAGGACGGCGACATCTTCGCCAAGCCGCTGGAATGGAATGGCGACGGCCCGATGCCGCGCATCCTTTACGCGCCGCTGAAAGCCGATCCCGCCACCGCGCCGGGCGAGCGTATCCTTGCCCGCCTGATCGAGACGCATGGCGAGGATCACCAGTATCAGGCCCGTCTGATCCGCCGCATCGGCACGGTTCAGCACAAGGTCGTCGGCATCTTCCGCCGCAGCTCCGCCGACCCCGAGGCCAGCGGACGCATCCTGCCGATCGAAAAGGGCTCGGACAAGGAATGGCAGGTCCCGCCGCACGAGATCCATGGCGCACAGAATGGCGAGCTGGTCGAGGCCGAGCAGATCGGCCCGCGCGGCCGGATCGGCCTGCCCGTTGCTCGCGTCCTTGAACGGCTGGGCGATCCGTCGGCCCCGCGCGCGGTCAGTCTGATCGCCATCCATCAGCACGGAATTCCCGACGACTTCCCCGATGAGGTCATGGCCGAGGCCGATGCCGCCAAGCCCGCTGGCATGAAAGGCCGCGAGGATCTGCGCCATCTGCCTTTGGTTACCATCGACCCCTCGGATGCGCGCGACCATGACGATGCCGTCGCCGCCGAGATCCGCGTCGATGGCGGCGCCGATATCTGGGTCGCCATCGCCGATGTCGCCTATTACGTCCGCCCGAACTCGCCACTGGACCGCGAGGCGCGGAAGCGCGGCAATTCGTCGTACTTCCCCGACCGCGTCGTCCCGATGCTGCCCGATATCCTGTCGGGCGACCTGTGTTCGCTGCACGAAGGCGTTGACCGTCCGGTGATCGCCGTGCGGATGCGGCTGGATGCGCAGGGCAATAAGGTCAGCCACACCTTCCATCGCGGCATGATGCATTCAGCCGCCAGCCTGTCCTATGAACAGGCGCAGGCGGCGGCGGATGGCAATGCTGACGATCAGACCGCGCCGCTGCTGGATTCGGTGATCAAGCCGCTATGGCACGCCTATGAGTTGCTGAAGGCCGCCCGTGCCCGCCGTCAGCCGCTGGAACTGGACCTGCCGGAACGCAAGATCATCCTGACCGCCGATGGTCGGGTGAAATCGGTCAATTTCCGCGAACGCTTCGACGCCCATAAGCTGATCGAGGAGTTCATGGTGCTGGCCAATGTCGCCGCCGCCGAGGAACTGGAACATCTGCGCCGCCCGCTGCTGTATCGCGTCCATGAGGAACCCAGCGCCGAGAAACTGGATGCCCTGCGCGAGGTGGCCGAGGCTTCCGGCTTTACGCTGGCCAAGGGGCAGGTCCTGCAAACCCGCCACCTGAACCGGCTGCTGGAACAGGCCGAGGGCTCGGATTTCGACGAGCTGATCAATATGACCGCGCTGCGTTCGATGCAGCAGGCCTATTATCACCCGGAAAACTACGGCCATTTCGGCCTGGCTTTGAAGTCCTACGCACATTTCACCTCGCCGATCCGCCGCTATTCCGACCTGATCGTGCATCGCGCGCTGATCTTGGGGCACAAATGGGGCGATGACGGGCTGTCGCATTGGGATGTCGAGAATCTGGGCGAAACCGCCAAGCAGATCTCGGATACCGAGCGCCGCTCGATGGCGGCCGAGCGCGACACCACCGACCGCTATCTGGCGGCCTATCTGGCCGACAGGGTCGGGGCCGAGTTCGCAGGTCGGGTCAGCGGCGTCCAGAAGTTCGGCGCCTTCATCCGGCTGGATGAAACCGGCGCGGACGGGTTGCTGCCCATCCGCGAAATCGGGCGCGAGTATTTCCATTATGACCCGGAAGCGCAGATGCTGATCGGTTCGGAAACCGGCATGGAAATCGGCATCGGCCAACGCGTCACCGTGCGCCTGTCCGAGGCCGTGCCGCTGACCGGTGGCCTGATGCTGGAACTGCTGGAGGTCGAGGGCAGGGCCATGCCGCAAGGCGGCGCGGGCCGTCGGGGCAAGGGCCCGATCCGCAAGCGCGCGACCCAATCGCGCCTGTCCGAGGTCAAGCGCGCCCAGAAGCGCAAGCGAATCCGCAAGAGTTAGCAAGGTGGGGGCTTTGCCCCCGCGCGTTCCGCGCTCCCCCAGGATATTTAAGCAAGAAAGAAGCGCTTTGAGGTTTTCCTTGGAGCGCTTCTTTCTTTGTCCAGATACCAGCGGGGGGTCCGGAAAGAGTCCGGGGGGCCTTTTCCAAGAACGGGCGCAAAGCCCCCGGCGCGAGGGGCGGTCCTGCCGAATGAAAAAGGGCGACCCTTGGGCCGCCCTGTTCCGTCAATGCGTATTCGCAATCAGCCGATGGCGGCGGCGCGAACGTCGTCGTCGATCTTGTCGGCGTATTGGGCGAAGTTGTCGCTGAACATGCCGACCAGTTTCTTGGCCTGCGCGTCATAGGCATCGGCATCGGCCCAGGTCTGGCGCGGGTCCAGCAGCTTGTCCTCGACGCCCGGAACCGAGACCGGAACTTCGAAGCCGAAATTCGGGTCCTTGCGGAATTCGACTTCGTTCAGCGAGCCGTCAAGTGCTGCGGTCAGCAGGGCGCGGGTCGCCTTGATCGGCATACGCTTGCCGGTGCCGAAAGCGCCGCCGGTCCAGCCGGTATTGACCAGCCAGCAGGTCGCGCCCGTGGCGTTGATCTTTTCCTGCAGCAGCTTGCCGTAAACTTCCGGGCGGCGCGGCATGAAGGGCGCGCCGAAGCAGGTCGAGAAGGTCGGGGTCGGCTCGACGATGCCCACTTCCGTACCCGGGGTCTTCGAGGTGAAGCCCGACAGGAAGTGATACATGGCTTGCGCCGGGGTCAGGCGTGCGATCGGCGGCAGGACGCCATAAGCGTCGCAGGTCAGCATGATCACGTTTTTCGGCATGCCGCCCAGCGAGGTCTCGGAAGCGTTCGAGATCTGCTCCAGCGGATAGGCGCAGCGCATGTTGTCGGTGATCGAGTTGTCGTTGAAGTCCAGCTCCAGCGTGTCTTCGTTGAAGACCATGTTCTCGATCACGGTGCCGAACTTCGAGCAGGTCGCGTAGATTTCCGGCTCGGCTTCGGCGGACAGGTTGATGGTCTTGGCGTAGCAGCCACCTTCGAAGTTGAAGATGCCGTGATCCGACCAGCCATGCTCATCGTCGCCGATCAGCGTGCGCGAGGGATCGGCCGAGAGCGTGGTCTTACCGGTGCCCGACAGGCCGAAGAAGATCGCGCTGTCATCGGGATTGCCGATGGCGTGGTTGGCCGAGCAATGCATCGGCATGACGCCCTTGGACGGCAGGATGTAGTTCAGCAGCGTGAAGACCGACTTCTTGTTCTCACCGGCGTAAGCGGTGTTGCCGATCAGGATCAGCTTCTTGTCGAAGTTCAGCGCGATCACGGTTTCGCTGCGGCAGCCGTGGCGGGCCGGGTCGGCCTTGAAGCTGGGGCAGTTGATGATGGTGAATTCGGGCAGGAAGGTCGCGAGTTCAGCGGCCTCGGGGCGGCGCAGCAGGTGGCGGATGAACAGGTTGTGCCAGGCCAGTTCGGTCACGACGCGCACGTCAAGGCGCAGCGCCGGGTCAGCACCGCCGAACAGATCCTGCACGAAGTAGTCCTTGCCCTTCATATGCGCGAGCATGTCGGCGTGAAGGGTGTCGAAGGCCTCGGGGGACATCGGCTTGTTGTTTTCCCACCAGATCGAATCTTCGACCGAAGGGGTGCGGACGACGAACTTGTCCTTGGGCGAGCGGCCGGTATGCGAGCCGGTCGAGACCAGGAAAGTGCCGCCATTGCCCAGCTTGCCTTCGCCGCGCTGCAGGGCGGCTTCGATCAGGGCAGGCTCGATCAGGTTGTAATGGACATTGCCAAGACCGGTGATCCCCTGATCCTCGAGACGGCAATTCGGATTAACGCGCGGTTCGGACATGTCCTGAAAGCTCCTGATGATCGTCTGACCCCAGCGGGATCTTCCCGAGTGCTATATCATGGCAACCGGGTGACGGAACCGTCCCAAAGACAACGTTTAGCGCAACCACACCGTGTTCGCGCCAACATTTCCGTGCAGAGGGCATTATGTAAACGGAATCGAAAGCCCTTAGGCGGCATTTTCATCAGGATGAGAGGAAAGTTTCAAGCATGAGCGTGGGTTTCGACGCGATCCTTCATGCCAGCTCGGTGGCGGTCCGGGGTCGGGCGCTATTGATTCTCGGAGGGTCGGGATCGGGCAAGTCGACGCTGGCTCTGGGGATGATGGCGCTGGGGGCGGGGCTGGTCGCCGATGACCGGACCGGGATCTGGGTCAGGGACGGGCGGCTGATGGTCGATTGCCCCGAACCGATCCGGGGCCGGATCGAGGCGCGAGGGGTGGGCATCCTCAATGCGCGCCCCCTCGGCCCGACCGAATTGGCGCTGGCGGTCGATCTGGACCGGCCCGAGCCCGAGCGTCTGCCGCCGCATCGCCTTGCGGAGTATCTTGGCTATTGGGTTCCTTTGGTGCTGGGACAGGGGCATCCGCATCTTGCACCGGTGCTGATGCAATATCTGGTTGCAGGCCGCTGGGATCGGGACCAAGGTTGACGTCGGACTTTCCTCCCGGCCCTGTTGGACCGGACGGCCCACCACAGGCCCAAGATGAATGGCATGACCGAGAACACGAAACCCGACGAGATGACCCAGCGCGTGGTGCTGGTCACCGGCCCTTCCGGGGCGGGGCGCTCGACCGCGATCAATGTGCTTGAGGATCTGGGGTACGAATCCATCGACAACCTGCCGCTGTCGCTGGTGCCACGGCTGCTGGACGGCCCGGCGCGCGGTGTGCCGCTGGCGCTGGGTCTGGATGTGCGCAACCGCGACTTTTCCGCGACGAACCTGATCGAGTTGATCGACCGGCTGACGCGTCTGCCCGATTACGATCCCGAGGTGCTGTATCTGGACTGCGCGCCGGAACAATTGTTGCGGCGTTTCAACGAAACCCGCCGCCGCCATCCCTTGCGCAGCGAAGGCGCGCCGCTGGACGCCATTCTGGCCGAACGCGACATGCTGGCGGCGGTGCGGGCGCGTGCCGATGTGCTGGTCGATACCTCGGAACTGTCGCCTCATGACCTCAAGGCCGAACTGGCGCGCTGGTTCGATGTCGAGCCGGGCCACCGGCTGACGGTCTCGGTCCAGTCGTTTTCCTACAAGCGGGGCGTGCCGCGCGGCGTCGACATGATGTTCGACTGCCGCTTCCTTGCGAATCCCCATTGGGAGCCGGAATTGCGTCCGCTTGATGGCCGAAATCCGCTGGTTCAGGATTACGTTGCGTCAGATCCGCGATTCGGTGAGTTCTTCGACAGGGTCCGGGATCTTGTGCTTTTTGCGCTTCCGGCCCATCTAGAAGAGGGTAAAGCCCATCTGGTAATCGGCTTTGGTTGTACCGGGGGGCAACATCGTTCCGTCACACTGGCGGAAAAAATGGCAGACGCGCTTGCGAAAGGCGGCTGGCAGGTGTCAATTAGACACAGGGAACTTGAACGCCGTGAAAAGGCGCCGGCACCCGATGACGGTCTTATGACAGGACCTCTCGCGGTGACTGCTACGCTTTGACGGCAGACCTGCGTGGTGGGGTACATTGATCGGAATTGTCATCGTGGCGCACGGGGGGCTCGCGCGGGAATATCTCTCGGCAGTCGAGCACGTGGTCGGGCCACAATCGGGAATTCGAGCCGTTGCAATCGAGGAGAATCACGACCGGGGGGAAAAGCAGGCTGAAATCTGCGCCGCGGCTGATTCCGTCGATACCGGGGATGGCGTCGTGGTGGTCACGGACCTGTTCGGAGGCTCGCCTTCGAACCTGTCGCTGATGGCCTGTCATGCGCGCAACCGTTCGATTCTATACGGGGCCAACCTGCCGATGCTGGTCAAGTTGGCAAAGTCCCGGAAATTGCCGGTGGCCGATGCGGTGACACTGGCCAAGGACGCAGGTCGCAAGTACATCAACAGCTATGATGTACTGCCCGCCGATATCATTCCCGTGCCGAACCGCGCTGCCTCATGAATGACATGAGCAACGGGTCCGTCACCCGAGAGTTGAAAATCATCAACGAAAAGGGCCTGCACGCGCGGGCCAGTGCCAAATTCGTTGAGACCGTCGAGAAATTCGACGCCAAGGCCACCGTCGAAAAGGACGGGATGAGCGTTTCTGGCGATTCGATCATGGGCCTGCTGATGCTGACCGCGCCGCGCGGCAGCACGATCCGGGTGACCACGCGTGGCGAGCAGGCCAATGAACTGGCCGAGGCGCTAAGCGCGCTGGTCGGGGATTATTTCGGCGAAGGCATGTAAGGGCGACGTGGCCCGCGACTCATACCATCACGGCAATCTGAGGCAGGCTCTGGTCGAGGCGACCGTGCGCCTGATCGAGGAAAAGGGGCCGCAGGGCTTTACCCTGGCCGAGGCCGCGCGCGCGGTCGGCGTCAGCGCCGCCGCGCCCTATCGCCATTTCACCGGCCGGGACGAGCTGCTTGAGGAAATCGCCCGGCAGGGTTTCGAGGAATTCGCCGAACGCCTGAGCGCCGCCCTGAAGCAGGGCCGGACGCCGCTTTCGGCCTTTCTGGGTATGGGACAGGCCTATCTGGGCTTTGCCGCCGAGCGGCGCGGCTATTACATCGCCATGTTCGAATCCGGGATCTCGATCGCCGGGAATTCCGGCCTGACCCAAGCCGCCGACCGGGCGCGCGGCACGCTGGTTCACGCCGCCGAGGCGCTGTTCCAGCGCATCCCCGACAGCCGCCGCCCGCCTGCGGGGATGGCCGCCGACCATATCTGGGCGCTGAGCCATGGCGTGGTCGAGCTGTTCAGCCGCGGCAAGCCCGGCGGCCGCTCGCCCATTTCGCCGGCGGACATGCTGGAAAGCGGCACGCTGATCTATCTGCGGGGCCTTGGCGTCATCACCGACTGATTTTTTGCGGCAGGGCTATTGAACGCGGATTGCGGCGCTCCATCTATGTAAATGTGATTAACATTCACATCGAAAGGGACCGTAATGAACAGCTATATCGAACCTCGACCGTCCGTCATGGACCGGATCGGCCAGACCTTGGCCGGGGTCCGGGACTGGCTGGACGACCGGGGCAAGGCGGCCTGGATCGTCGCCATGATCCTGGGCTTTATCGCCTTCTGGCCCGTGGGCCTTGCCACTCTTGGCTACATGATCTGGAGCAAACGCATGTTTTCCTGCCGCCATCGCCATGACCGCCACGCCCGCTTCAGCGCGCCGCATTTTGCCGCGCCGACCGGCAACGCCGCTTTTGATGCTTACCGCAGCGAGACGCTGAAGCGTCTGGAGGACGAGCATCGCGAATTCCTCGACTTCCTGCAGAAGCTGCGCGAGGCCAAGGACAAGGCCGAGTTCGACCAGTTCATGGCAGGCCGCAAGGAACCGCCGGCACTGCAATCGTGATGCGAAAAGGGCCGGGGATGACCCGGCCCTTTTGTCGTCAGTAGGAATATTCGTCGTAGATCCGGCTGAGGTCACCGCCCCATTCGCCGTGATACTTGGCCAGAAGCTCGTCGGCGGGGGCCTTGCCGCTGTCGACGCTTTCCTTGAGCGCATTCAGGAAATGGGTCTCATCGGGGACCAGACCGCCTGCGCCGACACGCGCGCGTGCCTTCAGCCCGAATTCAGCGATCTCCAGCACGTCGCGGGCGATGTCATGCAGACGCAGCCCGTCGAACTCTCCTTGCAGACCCTGACGGGCGGCAGCGACGCGCAGACCATCGCGCTGCTCGGCAGACCAGCCGCGGCACAGATCCCAAGCGGCATCCAGCGCGTTCTGGTCATAGATCAGCCCGACCCACAGCGCGGGCAGGGCGCAAAGACGCCGCCACGGACCGCCATCGGCACCGCGCATTTCGATGAACTTCTTGACGCGGGCTTCGGGGAAGACGGTGGTCAGGTGGTCGGCCCAATCCGACAGGGTCGGAACCTCGCCCGGCAGTGCCGGAAGCTGGCCCTTCATGAAGTCGCGGAAGCTTTGCCCCAGCGCGTTGATGTATTTGCCGTCGCGATAGACGAAATACATCGGCACATCGAGGACGTAATCCACCCATGCCTCGTAGCCCATGCCGCTTTCAAAGGCGAAAGGCAAAAGGCCGGTGCGGGCGTCGTCCAGATGCTGCCAGATATTCGCGCGCCAGCTTTTCATCCCGTTCGGCTTGTTGTCGAGGAAGGGCGAATTGGCAAACAGCGCGGTCGCGATCGGCTGCAGAGCTAGCGCCACCCGCAGCTTCTGGACCATGTCGGCCTCGGATCCGAAGTCCAGGTTCACCTGCACGGTGCAGGTGCGATACATCATCTGGGTGCCAAGCTCACCCACCCGGCCCATGTAATCGGTCATCAGCCGGTAGCGGCCTTTGGGCATCATCGGCATCTGGTCCTGCGACCAGATCGGTGCCGCACCAAGGCCGATGAAGCCCGCGCCCAGATCGTCGGCGACGGATTTCACCTCGGCCAGATGGCTGTTCACCTCGTCGCAGGTCTGGTGGATGGTCTCGACCGGTGCGCCGGACAGTTCCAATTGCCCGCCCGGTTCCAGACTGACATTGGCGCCGTCGCGCTCCAGTCCGATGATATGTTCGCCTTCCAGCACCGGCTTCCAGCCGAAGCGGTCGCGGATGCCTTCCAGCATCGCCTTGACCGTCGGCGTGCCCGCCGGACCGTCATAGGGCAGGGGCATCAGGTCGGAATGACGATAGCCGAATTTCTCGTGCTCGGTCCCGATGCGCCAATTGTCCTTGGGCTTCTCACCCGAGGCGATATATTCGGCCAGCTGTTCGGGACGTTCGATCGGGCCGCCGCCCTGTTGAGGAATGGACATCGGTGGCCTTTCATTTGCCTGAGTGCCACAGGTGGCAAGAGCGGCGCGTCAAGTCAAGCGGGCGCGATCCGACCTCGTCCAAAGGGTTTGAATCGTTGGCCCTTCGCCCGCAAGTGCCGCGGAAATCCGGCCCATGTTCAGCCCCGGAAGCGAGGCGAATGCGCTGGCCAGAAGTTCGGCCCCCGCGGCATCGACGGGAATCAGAAGTGCCTGACCATCAAGGCTTTTCAGCCGCCAATGCAGGCGATTGTTCAGCCGCAGCAGTCGGATTTCGGCCAGATCGCGCAGGGCAATCTCTCCGCCCAGCACGCGGTCGGGGGCAAGGTAGCGGATCGCCCCCTCATCCAGCTCGACGACGCCGGGCGCGGTGGCCTTGCTGCGGAAACGCATCCTGCGGCGTGCATCCAGCGCCCAGATACCCGCGATGATGGCAATGACGCTGCCAAGGGGCTGGTAGATCCAGCCCCCCAGCCAGATGACCCACAGCCCGAACGCGACCAGCACAAGGGCCGAGAGCGTCTCGGCCCAGGGGCGCAGGGTGGCGGCAAGCTCGGGCCGGATCAATCACAGCTCCCGTGACATGTCGCGATGGGGGATGCCCGCATCGTCATATTCGGGGCCGTAGGCGGTGAAGCCCAGCTTTTCATAGAAGCCGATGGCATGGGTCTGTGCGCCCAGCTTGGCCCGGGTGATGCCGGGCAGGGCACGCAATTCGTCCAGCGCCGCAAGGATCAGCGCCGCGCCCGTGCCGGTGCCGCGTGCCGATTTCAGCACGGCGACGCGGCCGATCTTGCCGGTGTCGCCGATCAGCAGGATGCGCGCCGTGCCGATGGCCGCGCGCTGATCGTCGCGGGCGATCAGGTGGATCGCCTCGCCGTCCTTGCCGTCCCATTCCTCGGCCTCGGGGACCAATTGCTCGATCACGAAGACCTCGCGGCGGATGGCGCGGCAGGTCTCAAGGTCGTCGGTCTTTTCGATCATGCGAAGTAACGCTCCAGAATGCGGCGATAGATGCGCGAGAGTTGCCGGACCTGATCGGCCGGGACGCGCTCATCCACCTGATGCATGAAATGGCCGACAAGACCGAATTCAAGGACCGGGCAGTGATCCTTGACGAAACGCGCGTCCGACGTCCCGCCCGAGGTCGACAGCACCGGGTCCAGCCCGGTCTCATCACGCACGATGTCGCGCACCATTTCGACGAAGGGGCCGGGGCGGGTCAGGAAGCTTTCGCCCGAGACATCGGTCTCGATCGCGAAGGTCACGCCGGTCTCGGCCTCGATGCCCGCCGCCTTGTCGCGGATCATCCGGTCCAGCGTGTGCGAGGCATGGGCGTCGTTGAAGCGGATATTGATCGTGGCGCGGGCCTTTTCCGGGATCACGTTCGAGGCCGGGTTGCCGCAATCGACGGTGGTGATCTGCAGGCCGGACGGGTCGAAATGCTCGGTCCCGTGATCCAGCGGCTCGGCGGTCAGTTCGTTCAGCAGGCGCACCAGCGCGTGCAGCGGGTTCTTGGCGCGATGCGGATAGGCGGCATGGCCCTGCTTACCCTTGGCGTTGATGTTCAGCGTCATCGAGCCGCGACGGCCGATCTTGATCATCTCGCCCATGCGGTCGGGGTTCGAGGGCTCGCCGACGATGCAGACATCCATCTGTTCGCCCTGCGTCCCCATCCAGTCCAGCAGCGCCGTGGTGCCGTCCTTGCCGGGGCCTTCTTCGTCGCCGGTGATGGTCAGGATGATCGCGCCATCGGGCGGAGTCTCGCGGGTAAAGGCGATGGCGGCGGCGGCAAAGGCCGCGACGCCGGATTTCATGTCGGTCGCGCCCCGGCCCCAGATCCAGCCGTCTTCCTCATGACCCGAGAAGGGCGGATGGGTCCAACTGGACATGTCGCCGGGCGGGACCACATCGGTGTGGCCGTTGAAGCCAAAGGTCTTGGCGGCGCCCTTGGCGCCCCAGCGTGCGAAAAGGTTCGGCACGCCACCCCGGTCAACGCGGTGGCATTCGAAACCGGCCTCGGTCAGCGCCTCGGCCAGCAGGACCAGCGCGCCGCCCTCCTCGGGGGTGACCGAGGGGCAGCGGATCAGGCGGGCCGTCAGATCGGCCGGGTCCGGAAAAGAGGTCATTGTCGTCTCCTGTCTTCGGGCGCCCGGTTACACCGGTCGGCCCAGCAATTCCAGCGCCCTGCGCACAAGGTTCAGCCCGGTCAGCACCAGCAGCACCAGAGTCCAGCGCCGGAATTGCTGCAGGTCCAACCGGTCATGTGCCAGATAGCCCAGCCCCATGCCGATCAGTGCGGGTATCACCATGATCGCGGACAATGGCAGGGTCTGGGCGTTCAGCACGCCCGAATGCAGATGCGCCGCCGTCAGCACCACTGCGCCCATAAAGAACACCACGCCCTGCGCGCGCATCTGTTCGTCCTTGGGGGCGCCGATCGACAGCAGATAGACGATCAGCGGCGGTCCCCAGATCCCCGAGATGCCACCGTAAAGCCCGCCGATGATGCCGGTGACGATCTCGACCCGGCGACGATGGTGGATCGGGATCACAAGGCTGCGCCCGGCCAGTTGCCAGAACGCGAACAGTGTGATCGGCGCGCCCAGCAGCGCATACATCACCCATTGCGGGACACGGGTGGCAAAGACCGCGCTGATCGGGATGAACAGCGCGACCATGGCGATATGCCAGCGATAGTCGCGGGTGGTCTGCCAGGCGGGGCCAATGCCTTGGCGCAGCGCCTGCCGGATATTGGTAACCAGCACCGGCAGGATCAACGCCGCCAGCGCCTGCTGCGCGGTCAGGAACGATCCCAGCGCCGACATCATGATCATCGGCATGGCAAAACCGATCGCGCCTTTGACAAAGGCGGAAAACAGGGTGACCGCGATGGCGATCCAAAAAAGTGTGGGGTCAAGTCCGAACATGGGCGACAGCCATAACCGCCCGTCAGCGGGATGCAACGGAAAGGCGTGCCGCGCGCATATGTCGCGGCAAGGCCATTGCATACAGGTGACTGTCCTGTCAGGAAAAATCCCCCGATGCTGGACAGTTTCACCTGTTCAGGCATTATGGAGGAAACATTCAAAACGGAGCTGCCCATGAGCCGTATTGCCATTCTTGCCGCCGCAGCGGCCTCACTGACCACGCTTGCTGCCTGCGAACCGACCACCGGGGGCGGTGGTCCTGGAAGCAATGTCCCCACCGGTCCCTATGTTCTGGTCGGCATTGCCGACGAGACCGTGCCGCAGCGCAATGTCGGCCTGACCATCGAATCCGATGGCTCGGTCTCGGGTCAGGCACCCTGCAACCATTATGCGGCGGCGCAGACGGCCGAGCCTCCGGGCTTCAAACTGGGTGAGATCAAGACCAGCGGCGCAGGCTGTGGTGGCAATGCCGGCGCGCTCGAATCGCGCTATTTCGCGGCGCTGCGTCAGGCTGACGGCATCACCTATACCGGTGGCGTGCTGAAGATCACCGGCCCGACCTACCTGACCTTTGAGCCCGGCTACCGGAAGGAAAAATAAGCCATGCTGCGTCGTCTTGCCCTTGTCCTTGCCTGTGGCTGCCTTGCGTTGGCCATGGTTGGGACTTTCCTTGTCGCCGCCCGCGCCGAGACCCGCGAGGTCACCGGCGATTATGAGCTGATCGAGATCGAGGGCAAGACGATCACCGGCACGGCCACCGCCCGGCTGGCCCCGGATGGCGCGATTTCCGGGCAGGGTCCGTGCAATCGCTATACCGGCCCGAATCGCGCCACGCTGCCGGAACTGCTTTACGAAAACCTTGCCACCACCCGCCGGGCCTGTCTGGTGGAAGGGGGCGAGGCCGAGTTTCTGGCCGCCCTTGGTGCCGTCCGCCATGCGAAATTCGTGGGCGAGGATCTGGTGATGACCGGACCCGAGGTCACGATCCGCTGGCGTCCCGTCGCCAAGACCGCGCCTTAACCCGGCTCGGCCAGCCGGGTGACCAGCCGCGCCCTTGCGGCGGGCAGGGGCTTGCCAGCATGGGACTCGGCCAGCCGGGTCTCAAGGAAGAACCCGGTCAGCGCCAACGCCTCGGCCAAGCCACCATTGCCTTGCCCGCCCAGACAGGCGGGCAAGGGCAGCAGCTTCGGGGCCCATTCCCCTGCAGCAGCCGCACTGACCGCCCGGCCGGATCGCGGGCTGACATAGGCCAGCCCATGGCGCGTGCCGGTCACCGCGCAACTGGACAGGTCGAGGCCAAAGCCCAGATCGTCGAGCAGCCGCATTTCCCATTGCAGATAGGCCGTGCCCCAGTCGCCGCCCTCATCCATCAGATCCAGAAGCGCTTCCGTCAGGTCAGTCAGGCGCGGATGCGGATCGCGTTCGGGCAGGGCATAGACCAGAAGCGAGGTCACCGCATTGACCCCGGCCAAAGCGTTGCCCGCAGACAGCAGGCCGGGCCGGGCGCGGGCGGGTTCAACGGTGAAGGTGCCCAGTTGATCCTCGACCCGCGCGCGCCAACGCAGGCTGAGGCGGTTGCCGGGTTGCAGGATGGCGGCGCGGCGCGCGCTGGCCCCGCCGGGCACGATGCCGGTGACAAGGCCCTGATCGCGTGACAGCACCGTCAGGATCACGGCATTCTCGCCATGCCTCCGCAGCGTCATCACGCTGGCCTCGCCCTGCCATTCCATCGTCACGCCTTTCCTTCGCCGCCACCCTGCCGCAAATTGGGCAGAACGAACAAGGAGAGTATTATGTTGAAACCCTGGATCGAGGCTCAGGCGCGGCTGGTCGAAGTGGCGGCGGGTCGGGCCCATGCGGATCTGGTCATCCGGGGCGGGGTCTGGGTCAATGTCCATACCCGCGAGACGATTCCGGGCATGGATGTTGCCGTGGCGGATGGGCGCGTCGCCTATGTCGGGCCGGATGCGGCGCCGTCCATCGGGCCGCAGACGCAGGTGATCGAGGCGAATGGCCGCTACATGGTTCCCGGCCTGATCGACGCGCATATGCATGTCGAATCGGGGATGCTGACCCCTGCCGGTTTCGCGGGTGCGGTGATCCCGCATGGCACGACGACGATCTTCCACGACCCGCATGAGATCGCGAATGTGCTGGGTTTGGACGGTGTGCGGATGATGCGGGATGAATCGTTGCTGCAACCGATCAGCATGTTCACCCAGATGCCCAGTTGCGCACCCTCGGCCCCCGGTCTGGAAACCACCGGCGCGCCCATCACCGAAGGTGAAGTGGCCCAAGCCATGGGCTGGGACGGCATCATCGGTCTGGGCGAGATGATGAATTTCCCCGGCGTTGCTGCCGGTGATCCGCAGATGCTGGGCGAGATTGCCGCGACCCGCGCGGCGGGCAAGACCGTCGGCGGCCATTACGCCAGCCCTGATCTGGGTCGTCCCTTCCACGCCTATGTCGCGGGCGGTGCAGCGGATGACCACGAAACCACCAGTGAGGCGCAGGGCATTGCCCGCGTCCGTCAGGGCATGGGCTGCATGATGCGGCTGGGTTCGGCTTGGTATGACGTGGAAACCCAGATCACCGCGATCACCCAGAAGGGCCTTGATCCGCGCTTCTTCATCCTGTGCACCGATGACAGCCATTCCGGCACTTTGGTCCATGAGGGCCATATGAACCGCGTCGTGCGTCACGCGATTGCATGCGGCTGCGACCCGCTGATCGCGATCCAGATGGCGACGATCAACGCCGCCAGCCATTTCGGGCAGGAACGCGAGCTGGGCTCGATCACGCCGGGCCGTCGGGCGGATGTGATCCTGACCTCGGACCTGCGCGCGCTGCCAATCGAGGTGGTGATCGCGCAAGGGCAGTTGGTGGCCGAGGGCGGCCGGTTGCTGGTCGACTGCCCCCGCATCGACTGGCCCGAGCGGGCGCGGAACTCGGTCCGTTTGGGCAAGGAACTGGCGGCGGAAGATTTCGAGGCCCGCGCGCAGGGCGATCAGGCCCGCGTCCGCGTCATTGGCGTCGTCGAAAATCAGGCCCCGACCAAGGCACTTGAGGCTGACTTGCCGATCCGCGACGGCGTGATCGAGGGCGCGGGCGATGTCTGCCAGATTGCGCTGGTCGAACGCCATCGCGGCACGGGCGGCGTGGTCAATGGGTTTGTGTCAGGTTTTGGCTATCAGGGCCGGGTCGCGGTCGCGTCCACGGTCGCGCATGACAGCCACCACATGATCGTCGTTGGCACCGATCGCGCCACCATGGCGGCGGCGGCGAACCATCTGGGCGTGGTCGGCGGTGGCGTCACCGTCTTTCGTGATGGCGAGGAACTGGCAACGGTCGCCTTGCCGATTGCCGGGCTGATGTCCGACCTGCCCGCGACCGAGGTGGCCGAGGCGGCGCAGGCTATCGTCAAGGCGATGCAGGATTGCGGCTGCAACCTGAACAACGCCTATATGCAGCACTCGCTGCTGGCGCTGGTGGTGATCCCGGAACTGCGGATTTCGGATCTGGGCATTGTCGACGTGCGCAGCTTCGAGCTGGTCGACCTGATCGTCTAAACTAGCATTGAGGCGTCGCCGTCGCGGGCGACGCTCAGGAATTGTGCCCGGTCCCGAAGCGTGTCGAACAGGTCGGGGCCGGTGCCGGTCAGGAAGCACTGCGCATTCAGCGCGCAGATTTCGTCATGCAGCGCGGCGCGGCGCTGGGCATCCAGATGCGCCGCCACCTCATCCAGCAGCAGGACCGGAGATTCCCCGGCCAGCGCGCGGGCATTGGCAAGGATCAGCGACAGCAGCAGCGCCTTTTGTTCGCCGGTCGAGGACAAAGCGGCAGGCATCGACTGCGGCCCCCAATGCGCGCCCAGATCGGCGCGATGCGGGCCGGACAGCGTGCGTCCGGCGGCCATGTCGCGCGAACGGCCCTCGGCCAGACGGGCGGCGATGCTGTCGGGGTCAGGGTCATCCGCCGCGCCCTCGCCGGGCAGCAGGGTCAGGATCGCGGCGGGAAAGGCGGTCTCGGCTCCGTCCTGCGCCGCCATGATCCGGGCGATGGCGTCCAGCCGGTTGCGGGTCAGTGCCGCGCCCATATCGGCCATCTGCGCCTCCAGCGCGCGATACCAGCCGGCGTCACGCACCTCATCCTTGAGCAACCGGTTCCTTTCCCGCATGGCCTTGTCATAGCCCAAGGCATCCTCGGCATGGCCGGGGGTGAAGCTAAGGGTAATGCGGTCAAGGAAGCGGCGGCGGGCCTCGGGGGCGTCGGTCCAGATCCGGTCCATGGCGGGGGTCAGCCAGATCACCCGCATCAGGCTACCCAAGGCCACCTGCGTCGCGGGCTTATCGTCGATCATGACCTCGCGCGGCTGGGCGGGCAGGGCGCGCGTCGCCACCTGCCTGTCGTCGATCAGGGCGCGGATCTGCCAGCCAACATCCGGGCCACGCCTTGCCTGATCGGAGGGAGCCGCGCCCCGCATCCCGCGACCGGGCGAGAGCATGGAAATCGCTTCAAGGATATTGGTCTTGCCAGCGCCATTCGGCCCGTGGATTGCCACGGGCCGTTGGTCTGGTTCGATTTCAAGACGTGCCCAGCTGCGGAACTGGGTCAGATGCAGGCGTGTGAGCGTCACACGCGCATCGGCATGACGACATAAACGGCGGTGGTGTCGCCACCCTCGCGGATCAGCGCCGCATCGCCCGAGCCGTTGAACAGGAAGACGGCATTCTCACGGTCGATCTGGCCCGCGATTTCGTGCAGGTATTTGGCGTTGAAGCCGATTTCCAGCGGCTCGTCGGCATAGGCCACGGGCAGTTCCTCTTCGGCCGCACCAGCATCGGGGGCGTTCACCGACAGGACCAGACGATCCTCATCCAGCGACAGCTTGACGGCGCGCGAACGCTCGCTGCTGACGGTGGCGACGCGGTCCACGGCCTTGGCGAAATCGCCGGCGTCCACTTCCAGCTTGCGGGTATTGCCCGAGGGGATGACGCGGCTGTAGTCCGGGAAGGTCCCGTCGATGACCTTCGAGGTCAGAGTGATCGTCGGCGTGGCAAAGCGGATCTTGGTTTCGCTGACCGACACGGCGATCTCGGTCGAGTCGTCGTCCAGCAGCTTGCGCAGCTCGGTCACGGTCTTGCGCGGCACGATGACGCCGGGCATTTCAGCCGCGCCTGCGGGCAGGGTGGCATCGATCCGGGCCAGGCGGTGGCCGTCGGTCGCCACGCAGCGCAGGGACGGGCCGTCCTCGGCCTGCGCCACATGCATATAGACGCCGTTCAGGTAGTAACGGGTTTCCTCGTTCGAGATGGCGAATTTCGACTTGTCGAACAGCCGACGCAGGACCGAGGCCGGGGCCGAGAAATTCGCCGAATATTCCGACGAGGACATGACCGGGAAATCCTCGCGCGGAAGCGTCGCGAGGTTGAAGCTGGACCGCCCGGCCTGAACCGACAGCCGACCCGAGGCCGGTTCCAGATCCAGTTGCACCAGCGCCCCGTCGGGCAGCTTGCGGGCGATGTCATTGAGCATGCTGGCCGAAACCGTCGTCGCACCGGGGCGCTCGACCTGTGCATTGGTCAGGTAGACGATTTCGGTATCCAGATCGGTGGCGCGGAAGCTGACGCCATTCGGCGTCGTTTCGATCAGGACGTTGGCCAGAATTGGGATGGTGTTCCGCCGCTCGACAACGGACTGGGCCTGAGAAACTGCCTTCACCAGATCGGCACGTTCGATAGCAAATTTCATGGTCGGTCCTTATGTCATTCTGGCGGCGGGAAGGCCGACTATAAGGCCCAACCCGGTGCCGGGCAATTTCGCAGATTTGCCCGGCTGGTCAAGCGGATCGAAGCGTTCAGGCCTCCAGAAGACGACGCAAAAGATCGATGTCCTCAGCGAGGCTGCGATCGGCCGAGCGCAGCTCTTCGATCTTGCGCACGCCATGCATGATCGTGGTGTGATCACGGCCGCCGAAACGCCGCCCGATCTCGGGCAGCGAACGCGAGGTCATCTGCTTGGCCAGATACATTGCGATCTGGCGCGGACGGGCGACGGTGCGCACCCGCTTCGGCCCGATCATGTCCGACAGGCGGATGTTGTAATGCTCGGCCACCTTGCGCTGGATTTCCTCGATCGAGACCTTGCGGTCATTGGCGCGCAGGATGTCGGCCAGACATTCCTGGGTCATGTCCAGCGTGATCTCGCGGCCCATGAGGCTGGCGAAGGCGAACAGCCGCTGCAGCGCGCCTTCCAGCACGCGTACGTTCGAGGTGATGCGATGGGCCAGGAATTCCAGCACGCCCGGTGCCAGTTGCAGGCCGGGATACTGGGTGCGGAAGGTGTCGGTCTTGGATTGCAGGATGCCCAGCCGCAGCTCGTAATCGGTCGGGTGCAGGTCGACGACAAGGCCGCATTGCAGGCGCGACTTGATGCGCTCTTCCATGTCCTTGATTTCGCCCGGCGCACGGTCGGCCGAGATGATGATCTGCTTACCCTGATCGACCAAGGTATTGAAAGTATGGAAGAATTCTTCCTGCGTGGAATCCTTGCCAGCGATGAACTGCACGTCATCGACCATCAGGACCGAGACGGTGCGGAACAGTTCCTTGAAGTCCATGACGGTGCGGTCGCGCAGTGCTTGCACGAAGCGATACATGAACTGCTCGGCCGACAGGTACAGCACCTTGGCTTCGGGCTGGCGGGCCTGAATCTCGCGCGCCATCGCATGCATCAGGTGGGTCTTGCCCAGACCGACGCCGCCGTAAAGGAACAGCGGGTTGAAGGTCACCGGGCCGCCTTCGGCCACGCGGCGCGCGGCGGCATGGGCCAGCTCATTGGGCTTGCCAACGACGAAGTTGTCGAAGGTGAAGCGTTGGTCCAGCGGTGCGGTCAGCTCATCATCGGTGGCGGTGGCGGTGGCGGTGGCGGTGGCGGCGGCGCGCGGGGCGGGGCGCTTGGGCTCGGAGTTGGCCGCGGCGACCTGACGGCTGGTCTGGCTGCGCGTCTCGAACGAGATGCGATGCACAGGCCCTTCGATCCGGTCGAGCACCTTCAGGATGTCGTCGCTGTAATGGCGCGACACCCAGTCCGACAGGAAACGCGTCGGGCACAGGATGACCGCGGTGCCCTCGTTCACGCCACTCAGGCGTAGCGGTTCGATCCAGGTCGCGAAACTGTCGGCACCGACGATTTTCTGTAATTCCTCACGTGCCTGCCCCCAAATCTTGTCCATCTCGCCCAAGTCCGTTTCTTTGCCCATGTTCCGACGGGTTCGCCCCGGCGGCAGTTGATTCGGCATCGGTACCCGGCTGGACACAAAGACAAGACAACAGGACCACCCGCCGCCAAAGCGACGTGCAAGCCGTCCTGCGGCTTTGCCTCCGTATATGACTCGCAACGGGCAAATTGCCCGCTGACATGTGTCATGGTCGCTGATCGTCCCCCGATCAAGCTTCCTGCCCGTATTCCGGCGGCAGTGCCGGTCCACGGGGCTTGTCCCCCAGGTGCGATGTGAATCGCTGGACCGAAGCTAGCAAGAAGGATGCTCTGCCGACAACCGATCTTCGCGCTTGACAGAACAGTTTACCTCTCGAATCTCACGAGCGGGTGACAGTCCTGTGACGGCGCGAAAGCCTATTTTTTTCAATGAATTGGCCCATCAGGTTTAATGGAAAAGGGCACGCCCTGAAGGAGCGCGCCCCAGCCAATTCTACTGGTAGTTGCGTAAATGCCGCAGCCTTATCAGGCCGTCAGGGCTTTCACGCGCGATGCCAGACGCGAAACTTTACGCGAGGCGGTGTTCTTGTGAACGACGCCCTTGGTCACGCCGCGCATCAGCTCGGGTTGAGCAGCTTGCAGGGCAAGACGTGCAGCAGCAGCATCGCCCGAGGCGATGGCTTCTTCGACCTTGCGCAGGAAGGTACGGATGCGCGAGCGGCGTGCTTTGTTGACTTCGGTCTGGCGCTCGATCTGGCGAGCGCGCTTCTTCGACTGGGGCGTGTTGGCCATGGGTGCGGTCCTGTCTCGTGTTTCAAATCTCGATCGCGCAAAAGCCCCATGGCACCGTCCTTGAAGGGACGGTCATGATTCTTGCCTTAAGCGGGCCCACGCGCATGTAAGTCCGGCCCTATATAGGGGTCTCCGGACATTGCCAAGCGCAAATCAGCGGTCGCGGAACTGCGGCTCGCGCTTTTCAAGGAAAGCGGCCATGCCTTCCTTTTGATCCTCGGTCGCGAACAGCGCCTGGAAGGTGCGGCGCTCGAACAGCAGCCCCTCGCGCATCGTGGTCTCATAGGCGCGGTTGACGGCTTCCTTGGCGGCGATGACGGCGATCTGGGATTTCTCGGCGATCTTCTTGGCGGTGGCCAGAGCCTCGGCGATCAGCTTGGGCGCGGGTACGACCCGACTGACCAGGCCCGAACGCTCGGCCTCGGCGGCGTCCATGAAGCGGCCGGTCAGGTGCATCTCCATCGCCTTCGACTTGCCGACAAAGCGGGTCAGGCGCTGGGTGCCGCCGATTCCGGCGATGACGCCCAGATTGATCTCGGGCTGACCGAATTTCGCATTGTCGGCGCAGATGATGAAATCGCAGGCCATAGCCAGCTCGCAGCCACCACCCAGCGCATAGCCGGACACGGCGGCGATGATCGGCTTGCGGGTGGCGGTGATGCGGTCGATGCCGGCTCCGAACAGATCCTCGGTATAGACATCGACGTAGCTTTTCGTGGACATCTCCTTGATGTCGGCCCCGGCGGCGAATGCCTTCTCGCTGCCGGTCAGGACGATGCAGCGCACCTTCTCATTGCGGTCGGCATCGGTCAGGGCATCGCCCAGTTCCTCGAGCAGCTGAGAGTTCAGGGCATTCAGCGCCTCTGGCCGGTTCAGCCGGATCAGCGCAACATAGTCGTCGATCTCGACGGAGAGGGTCTGGTAAGCCATTCAAACCTAGCCTTTCGAATTGAAGCTGGTCGCGACTCGTAACAAAGCCGCGGGCATCTGGCTAGCACCCGGCGCCCTTCGCTGTTTCCGAAATACCCCTGCCAGAGGCAGCTGCGCCAAAGCGCTGCTTCACTTCTGACAAATCGGGCAGAAAAAGCTCGACCGCCCGGATTGCACGATCCGCTGGACTGTTCCGGCGCACCCCGGCGTCGGGCATGGCCCGCCCTCGCGGCCATAGACACGGAAGGAATGCTGGAAATATCCCAGCTCACCGGTGGCCTGCCGATGGTCGCGCAGCGAAGACCCGCCCGCGGCGATGGCCTCGACCAGCACTTCCTTAATATGGCCAACCAAGGCCTCCATCCGCGCCGCCGGGATCTGCCCGGCCTGACTGCGCGGATCGATCCCTGCGCGGTGCAGCGCCTCGGAGACATAGATATTGCCCAGTCCCGCGACGATCCGCTGATCCAGCAGCGCTGCCTTGATCGGGGCTTTGCGCCCGGACAGCGTCGCGATCAGCAGGGGCGGGGTGAAGTCATCCGACAGCGGCTCGGGGCCCAGATGGGCCAGCATCGGATGTTCGGCCCCCGGCGCGACCAGATCGACCATGCCGAATCGCCGGGCGTCGTTGAAAGTGATCTGCGTGCCCTCGTCGTTCCAGAAGACGACATGGTCATGGCGCGGCAGGATTGCCGGGTCGCGATGGAAATCGCCTTGGATCGCGCCTTCGATCAGCATCCGGCCCGACATGCCCAGATGCAGCAGGATGCTGCCGCGATCCTGCAAGTCGACCAGAATGTATTTCGACCGACGCCGCAGACCGGTCACCCGCGCGCCGGTCACCACCTGCACCAGATCGGGCGGCAGGGGCCAGCGCAGGTCGGGGCGGCGGGCCTCGGCACGGGTGATAATGTGGCCTTCAAGATGGGGAAGAAGTCCCCGGCGGACGGTTTCGACCTCAGGCAGTTCTGGCATTTCCGTTCCATTCGTCGCATGGTGCGCGGCGCGCGTCCGGCCTATCTGGGCGCGAAACGACGAATGGACAAGCATGATGACCGATGACCAGCGCAAAGAAACCCATTTCGGCTTCCGCACCGTGGCGGAAGAGGAAAAGGCAGGGCTGGTGCATGGCGTGTTCTCTCGTGTGGCCTCGCGCTATGACGTGATGAACGACCTGATGAGCGTGGGCATCCACCGCGTCTGGAAGACCGCGATGATGGATTGGCTGGCGCCGCGCGACGGCCAGCACCTTCTGGATGTGGCGGGCGGTACCGGCGACGTGGCCTTCCGCTTCCTGCAGCGCGCCTCGGGGGCGCGGGTCACCGTCTGCGACATGACCGAATCCATGCTGGTCGAGGGCCGCAAGCGCGCCGAGGCAAGCCGTCTGGCCGACCGCCTTGCATGGGTCACCGGCGATGCCATGAAGCTGCCCTTTGCCGATGAAAGCTTCGACCGCTACACGATCAGCTTCGGCATCCGCAACGTCACCCGCATTCCCGATGCCTTGGCCGAGGCGCGCCGCGTGCTGAAGTCCGGCGGGCGGCTGATGGTGCTGGAATTCAGCCAGATCCCGGTCCCGATGCTGCAATGGCTTTACGACCGCTACAGCTTCAACGTCATTCCGAAAATGGGCGAGATCGTCGCCAATGACCGCGACAGCTACCAGTATCTGGTCGAATCGATCCGCAAGTTCCCCGATCAGGAGAGCTTCGCGACGATGATCCGCCATGCGGGCTTTGGCCGCGTGCAATATCGCAACCTGTCCATGGGGATCGCCGCGCTGCATTCCGGCTGGAAGGTCTGATCCATGCGCGGCCCTCATAATATCTGGCGCCTGATCCGCACCGGCGCCACTTTCGAACGCACGGGCGCGATGCGCGCGGTGCTGGATGCGGTGAACGCTCCGGCACGGGTGCGGTTGGCCGCGCATGTTCTGGGCTGGCCCTTTGCATGGCTGGGCTACAAGGGCGATCCGAACCTGCCGCCGATCACCCGTGCCATCACCGCTTTGGGTCCGGCCTATATCAAATTCGGCCAAATTTTGTCGACCCGGCCCGATGTCGTAGGCCCCGAACTGGCCGAGCAACTGTCGATGCTGCAGGACCGCCTGCCGCCCTTCCCGCAGGAACAGGCCGTCCGTATCGTCTCGGATGCGCTGGGGCAGCCGGTCGATGTCCTGTTCAGCGAGTTTTCCGAACCCGTCGCCGCGGCATCCATCGCGCAGGTCCATCGCGCCCGCCGCGCCGACAATGGCCGCGAGGTCGCGGTCAAGGTGCTGCGGCCCTCGGTCGAGGCCGGGTTCCGCCGCGATATCGACGCCTTCCATTTTGCCGCCTCGATGATCGAACTGATCTCGCCCGCGACGCGCCGCCTGCGTCCGCGCGACGTGGTCACGCATTTCGAAACCGTGGTCATGGGCGAGCTGGACCTGCGGCGAGAGGCGGCTGCCGCATCAGAGTTCGCGGAAAACACCCGCGAGGATCAGGGCATGCGCGTGCCGCATCCGCATTGGCACCTGACCGCGCGCCGCGTTCTGACCAGCGACTGGGCCGAGGGCATCCCGATGGGCGACGTGGCCCGCCTGAAGGCCGAGGGGCAGGACATGCCTTTGGTCGGTGCGCGAGTCCTGCAGCTGTTTCTGCAGCACGCCCTGCGCGACGGCTATTTTCACGCCGACATGCATCAGGGCAACCTGAAGGTCGCGCCGAACGGCGATATCGTCATCTATGATTTCGGCATCATGGGCGAGATCGACGAATATACCCGTCGCGTCTATGCCGAGATCCTGATGGGCTTCATTCGGCGCGACTACATGCGCGTCGCCCGCGTTCATTTCGAGGCGGGCTATGTGCCCCGCGACCGCGACATGACCGAATTCGCCCGCGCGCTGCGTGCGGTGGGCGAGCCGATCTTTGGCGCGGATGCCAGCCAGATCTCGATGGCGAATCTGCTGGCCTATCTGTTCGAGGTGACCGAGCGTTTCGGGATGCGCACCCGGACCGAACTGATCCTGCTGCAACGCACCATGGTCGTGGTCGAGGGCGTGTCCCGTTCGATCGATCCGCAGATCAATATCTGGGAAGTCGCCCGGCCCGTCGTCGAAAGCTATATCCGCGACAATCTGGGGCCAAAGGCCGCCGCGCGCGATCTGGGTCGCTCGGCGCAGGTTCTGGCGCGATTCGCGCCGCTGCTGCCGGAATTTCTGGAACGCCGCATGCCCGAGATGCTGCGCGACTCTGATGCGGCGCCCCATCCGCGCGAAAGCCGTGCCGGTCTTCTAGGCGGAATCGCCATCGGTGCCGTCGTGGCGCTGGCCTCGGTCTTCTTTGGTGCATGGCTGGGTTGACGCGGCTCCTCGGCTCTTGAGGGCGGGGGCAGATTGCCCTAATCCGCAAGGATGCGAATTCTGTATCTTGGGGACGTGATGGGCCGTTCAGGCCGTCGCGCGATTGCCGAAGGGCTTCAACCGCTGAAACAGCGGCTTGGGGCGGATTTCACCATCGTGAACGGGGAAAACGCCTCGGGGGGGATGGGGCTGACCGGTGGTCACGCCAAGCTGATCCTCGATTCCGGGGCGGATTGCATCACGCTGGGCGACCATGCCTTCGACCAGAAGGAAATGCTGACCTATATCGAGTCCGAGCCGCGCATCATCCGCCCGCTGAACTATTCCAAGGTCGCGCCGGGCAAGGGCGCGCGGGTGTTCGAGGCGACGCGTGGGCGCAAGATCCTGGTCGCGCAGATCCTGGGTCAGGTCTTCATGAAGCGGCCCTTCGACGATCCGTTCTCGGCCATCGACACGGTGCTGCGCACGCATCCGCTGGGTGGGCTGGTGCAGGCCTCGGTCGTCGACATCCATGCCGAAGCCACCAGCGAGAAGATGGCCATCGGCCATTGGTGCGACGGGCGTGCCAGTCTGGTTGTCGGCACCCATACCCATGTGCCCACCGCCGACACGATGATCATGGCGCGTGGCACCGGCTATCAGTCCGATGCAGGCATGTGCGGCGACTACGACAGCGTCATCGGCATGGATAAGGCCGAGCCGCTGCGCCGCTTCCTGACCGGCATGGTGTCCGAACGTTTCACCCCTGCCGAGGGCGAGGCCACGTTGTCCGGCGTCCTTGTCACCACCGATGATCGCACCGGCAAGGCCACCGCGATCGAGGCCGTCCGGCAGGGCGGAAAACTGGCACAAACCCATGGTGCTGCGCCTACCGCAGGTTGAAAACCCGGTGCGGGGGCGCTTTTACTTGCGACCGATTAGAAAAAAATTCTAAAACCCATCGAAACAGCCGTGTTTTATCGGCGCATGCGACAGGGACCTGATGCTCGGCTTCGAACTGACCGGAACCAACGCGGCGATTGCTATGCTTGTGATCGTCGCCATCACCTTCATCCAGTTCATCCGCGAGAAACACCCGCCCGAGGTCGTGGCCATCGGCTCGGCTGCGGTGATGATGCTGCTGGGATTGCTGCCCGTCAAAGACGCGGCCAGCGTCTTGTCGAACGCGGCACCTTGGACCATCGCCTTCATGTTCCTGATCATGGGTGGTCTGCTGCGCACCGGCGCGCTTGAGATGATGTCGCGGGCGGTGTCCGCACATGCCACAGACCGGCCCGTCCTGACCGTCTGCGCGCTGTTCGGTTTCGTGATCCTTTCCTCGGCGATCATGAACAACACGCCGGTCGTGGCGGTGATGATCCCGATCTTCATCCAGCTGGCGCTGCGCATCGGGGTATCGCCGTCGAAACTGCTGATGCCGCTTAGCTATTTCACCATCCTTGGCGGTATGCTGTCGCTGATCGGCACATCCACGAACCTGCTGGTCGATGGCGTCGCGCGTGAAGCGGGGCTGGCGCATTTCAGCATCTTTGAAATCGCCCCGGTCGGCGCTGCCGTCACCGTCGCGGGCATCATCTATTTCGCGCTGATCGGGCGCAAGCTGCTGCCCGATCGCACTTCGCTGGCCGGTTTCCTCGGCACCCCGCGCGAGATGAAATACTTTACCGAAGTGGCCATCCCCGAGGATTCCACTCTGGTCGGCCAGAACGTCACCGAGGTCCCGCTGTTCAAGCGCGAGGCCGTGCGGCTGGTCGATGTGCTGCGCGGCGATGCCTCATTGCGCCGCAATCTGGCCGAAGTCGTGCTGGAGCCGGGCGACCGCGTCGTTCTGCGTACCGAGATGGCCTATCTGCTGGAAATGCAGGCCAACAAGAACCTGCAGATGGTCGACAAGCTCAGCTCGGTCGCCACCGAGACGGTCGAGGTGCTGATCTCGCCCGGTGCGCGGCTGATCGGTCGGCGTCTGGGCGACATGCGCCTGCGCCGCCGCTACGGCGTTTATGTTCTGGCCGCCCACCGCCGCAGCCAGAATATCGGTCGCCAGCTGGACGATCTGGTCGTGCGCGTCGGTGACACGCTGCTGCTGGAAGGCGCGCCCGAGGATATCGCCCGTCTGGCCGTCGATATGGAACTGGTCGATGTCTCGCGCCCCTCGACGCGCGCCTATCGCCGCGACCGCGCGCCCATCGCGATCATCGCGCTGCTGTCCGTGGTGGTCTTGGCCGCGCTGGATGTCGCACCCATTCAGGCGCTGGCCTTCATTGCGGCGGCGGTGATCCTTGTCACCCGCTGCGTCGATGCCGAAGAGGCGTTTTCTTTCGTCGATGGCCGTTTGCTGGCGATGATCTTTGCCATGCTGGCGGTGGGCGAGGCGCTGGAACATACCGGCACGGTCAACCTGATCGTCGATAATGTCGCGCCGTGGATGCAGGGGCTGCCGGCCTTTGCCACGCTGATCTGCGTCTATTTCCTTGGTCTGATCATGACCGAGATCCTGTCGAACAACGCCGTCGCCGTGCTGCTGACCCCCATTGCAATCGCGCTGGCGCAGTCTTTGGGCCATGATCCGCGGCCCTATGTGGTGGCAGTCATGTTCTCGGCCACGGTCGCCTTTGCAACGCCCATCGGCTACCAGACCCATATGATGGTCTACGGCCCCGGCGGCTACAAGTTCAGCGACTTCATGCGCGTCGGCATTCCCTTGGACATCATCACCGGCATTGTCGCCTGCCTGACCATCCCGCTGATCTGGCCGCTGTAAGAAGTGACGGGCGCGGCGGTTTCAGCCGCGCTCAAAGCCTTCGCGGATGGCCGTTTCGGCCTTTAGGGACAGGGTCTTGCGGTTCTCGCCCCGGACCGGGATCGGTTCCAGCAACCGGACGGTGACGCTGCCCTGACGCGGCTGGGCCAGAACCGCCAGCAGATGCGGAGCCAGACCCATATTCGCGAACCAGCCATAGAAGCGCGGGTCGCGGTCCCGCGGCGCGCTATAAACCGCGGTCATCGGCTGGATCGCCAGATCCTCGGGCAGGGCCGGGTCAAGGAAGCCCTGAAACAGCGTCGGCTTGAAGGGCAGGACGCGGCGACCGTCGGTGCTGGTTCCTTCGGGAAAGAACAGCAGGCGGTGGCCCGCACGGGTGCGCGCGGCGAATTCCTGTGCCTGCGCCCGGGCCAGCCGCGGATCTCGGGTGACGAAATGGGTATCGGTCACGCGCGTCAGGATATTGATGCCGGGCCAGCCCGCGACCTCGGCCTTGGAGACGAAGAACACGGGCATTGCCGCGTTCAGCACAAGGATGTCCAGCCAACCGGAATGGTTCGCGACCACCGCGCCGGGGCCGCGCATGGGTTCGCCCTCGCGCCGCCATTTCATGCCCATGATCCATACGCACATCCGGCAGACGCCCTGCACCCACGGCCCGGTGATCGGGCGGCGGGGGCCGGAAAACAGCCGCTCAATCCCGCGCAGCGGCAGGATCAGCAGGACGCCGATCAGCAGGACCGAGATGATGCCGAAGCCACGCGTGGCCACAAGGAACCAACCCAAGATGCTGGGTCGGGGCAGCGCCGGTGCAGGATCATCGCCATGCCATGCGTGGCGGGACGCGCCGCCGGGTTCACCAATCGCCTCGCTCATTGTGCCTGCCAACGTGCCTCATAGAATTTCTTGTGCTTGGCCGACATGGCCGCCGTATCGACCAGCAGGAACACGTCGGTGGTATTGAAGTCGTGGTCCACGAAGGCGCCTTCGCCAATCGTGCCACCCAGCCGCAGATAGGCCTTGATCAAGGGTGGCATCCCGGTCATTGCCGCGCGCCGGTCCAGAGCGTCCGGGGCGATCAGGTCCATCCGGTGATGACCCGGTGCACGCGCCACAGGTCGCAGTGCGGGTGCCGCAAGATGGTGGTGATGCAGCCAAGACAAAGGCTGCGCCAGCGCGTCCACATCCGTGCCATGAAAGGATGCCACGCCGAACAGCAACTGGATCTCGCGCTCCAGCACGTAATCGGCCAGCGCGTTCCACAGCAGGAACATCCCCGCGCCGCCACGAAATGCCGGATCGACGCAGGACCGCCCCAGCTCCAGCAGCGACCGATCCGAGCGGCGCAGCGGGTCCAGATCATATTCGGCATCGCAATAGAAGCGGCCAAAGCCGGAGGCACGTTCACCCGGCAGCAAACGATAGGCCCCGACGACATGGTCCAGATCAGCGGTCGGGCGGCGGGTATCGACCAGAACCAGATGATCGACGACCTCGTCGAACTCATCGCGCTCCAGCCGGTTCTGATGATCGACCAGCGCGCCGTCTCCGCCCAGTTCCTCGACAAAGACACGGTAGCGTAGGCGTTGGGCTGACAGCAGATCCGCCTGATCCGTGGCAAGGCGGGTCTCAAGATAGGTGCTGTCGGGGGTCATTGTCGGGCGCGGAACCTGATCCATTTCTCTGGTTCCGTAACTAGGCACAGGTTCGGGGCATTGCAACAAGGCCGGATGGGCCGGGCGCGGCGGAGTTCGGGTCGGTTGACTCTATCATAGGTTGTATTAATGTTTGTCTAATAACTCAGGAGTGTTCCGTGACCAATTGCAGGTCGACATGGCGTCCGTCCAGCACCTGCTTGCCCGCATTGGCAAAATTGACCGTGATGCGGTCGCCGATGCGGGATTGGACCTGTCCCAGCCCCCATTCCGGGGCGCCGGGATGGCGGACGATCATACCGGGTTCGAGAATCTCATTCATATGTCGCGACCTTTCCAGCGGCGCAGCCAAGGCTAGACCTCGATGGACGATCTGACAATCGGCAGAACCTCAACTTCCCAAGAACCGCTCTCGCCCGAGCGTTTGGCGGCGCTGGTCAGCGCGCGGCTGTGCCATGACCTGATCTCGCCCTTGGGTGCGATCGGCAACGGGCTTGAACTGCTGCAGATGTCGGGCGAGTTCCGGGGCATTGCCAATAGTCCCGAATTTCAGCTGATGGCGGAAAGCGTTCAGGCGTCCCGCGCGCGCATTCGCTGGTTCCGCATGGCCTTTGGCCACGGCTCTGCGGATCAGCGGGTCGGTTTGGGTGAACTATCCGCGATCCTTGGCGATTTCGAGAAATGCGGGCGGCTGCGCGTCCGGATCGAGGCCGAGGGCGACCTGGCGCGATCCGAGGCTCGGCTGATCCTGCTGTCGCTGATGTGCCTGGAAACGGCGCTGCCCTGGGGTGGCAGCGTTCTGGTCTGTCGCGGGGCCAGCGGTTGGCGGCTGGTGGCCGAGGCCAGCCGCACCAAACCCGACCCGGCGCTGTGGTCATGGCTTGACCCGCAAGGATCGGTTGCGCGACCCGATCCGTCGCCCTCCGAGGTGCATTTCGCCATGCTCGCCAGCTTTGCTGCAAGCGAGGGTCGACAACTGGGTTGGGAACTGGACGCCGCCGGGGGCGAGATTTCCTTCTAGAAGGTGCCGTCATCCAGCGCGGCCTGCAGCCTGCGCGCCCATGAGGCGGGGATGTCGGGCAGGCCGTCGAACAGATTGTTCAGCGCCTTCATGGCTGGGGCCCGATCCAGTGGCAGCAGCGCCAACCCGGCCTCGAAGCGCACATGATCGCTTCCGTTCTGGGCCAGCGCCAGCAGCTCTTGCCGGGCGCGGTCAGGGTGTCGGGCCACGGCGGCCCGTGCCAGATGCAGGTGATAGCGCGGCGATTCCCGCCGTGCCATCCGATGCCTGCGCCGGATTTCCTTCAGCCGCAGCCGCCCCTCGACCAGCATGATCGAGACCTTGCCAACCTGACCTTTTTCACCCAGCACGCTGGTGGCCGGATGGCCACCATAGGGCAAGGCCAGCAGCCGCAGCCGGGGAAAAACGTGGGTGATCCGGGCGGCATGTTGCCGGTCGGCGGAAATCGAAGGGTCATAGATCAGCACGCCGCGCAGATCGGTATCGCCCCATTCCTCGGGGCGCGGCATGTCCTGACCAATGCGGCGGAACTTGTCGTGTCGGTCGGGATCGTAGGGCGCAATCCGGGGATCGATCGAATATTGCGGAGAAACCAGCAGCGCCCGACTGACCCGCGCCGCCCGCGAATACAGCAGCGCGCCATAGCCGCCCATTGAGAATCCGGTGGCAGTGACCTCGTCATAGGCAGCGGTCGCCGCGCTGAGCGCCTTGGCCAGATGGTCGCTGCCCTTGGACAGAAACCAGTCGCGGCGCGCCGATTGCACCATGATCGCATCGATCCCCGCCCGAACCGCGAAACCCGGACAGGCGGTCGGTACAAAACCGTCCATGATATCGCGCCCGGCCTCAAAGCAGATCACCGCCCGGCGACTGCCACCGGGTGCCGCGAACAGGGTTGCCCGGTGGTGCGAGTCGTCATGAAGGGTCTGGGGCAGGTGCAAGCGACGGCCTCAGCTGCGGATCGCGCCGTCGCCAGTCACCAGATACTTGAAGCTGGTCAGCTGCTCGGCCCCGACCGGCCCGCGGGCATGCATCTTGCCGGTGGCGATGCCGATTTCCGCGCCCATCCCGAATTCGCCACCATCGGCGAATTGGGTCGAGGCGTTGCGCATCAGGATCGCGCTGTCGAGCGACTTGAAGAAGCGCGCGGCGGTGGCGTCACTCTCGGTCAGGATCGATTCCGTATGGCCCGAGCCATAACGGCGGATATGGGCAATCGCCTCATCGACACCATCGACCAGCTTAGCCGCGATGATCATGTCCAGGAACTCCTGCCCGAAATCCGTGGGTTGGGCAGGGACAGTACCGGGGATCTCGGCCAACTCGCCCTCGGCCCGCACCTCGACGCCCGCATCCAGCAGATCCTGCACCAGAACCGCGCCGTGCTGCGCATAGAATTTCCGGTCGATCAGCAGGCATTCTGCCGAGCCGCAGATGCCGGTGCGCCGGGTCTTGGCGTTCAGGACCACGCGGCGGGCTTTCTCCAGATCGGCGTCGCCATCGGCATAGACGTGGCAGATACCTTCAAGATGAGCAAAGACGGGGACGCGGGCCTCGCGCTGGACCAATCCGACCAGCCCCTTGCCGCCGCGCGGCACGATCACGTCGATCAGCCCTTGGGCGCGTAGCAGGGCGGCGACGGCCTCGCGGTCGCGGGTGGGGACAAGCTGGATCGAGGCCTCGGGCAGTCCGGCCTGACGCAGACCGGTGGCCAGCGCCTGATGGATCGCCTCGGAACTGTTCAGGCTTTCCGAGCCGCCGCGCAGGATCACCGCATTGCCGGACTTCAGCGCAAGCGCTGCGGCGTCGGCGGTGACGTTCGGTCGGCTTTCATAGATCACGCCGATGACGCCCAAGGGCGTCGCTACGCGCTGGATATGCAGCCCGTTCGGACGGTCCCATTCGGCCAGAATCCGACCGACCGGATCGGGCTGGGCCGCGACTGCGCGCAAGCCATCAGCCATGGCGCGGATGCGCGACGAGTCCAGCTTCAGCCGATCCAGCATCGAGGGGCTAAGACCCTTTTCTGCCGCGAAATCCATGTCCAGCACATTGGCGTCCAGAATGGCCTGCTCCGAGGCGATGATGGCATCCGCAGCCCCGATCAGCGCGGCATGCTTGCGCTCGGCCGAAGCCTCGGCCAAGGCCAGCGCGGCTTCGCGCGCGGCGGTGCCAAGCTTGGCGATCAGCGCATCGGCATCGGTCTGGGTCAGGTCTTTCATCGCGGTTCCCCCTAGCTTGGCCCTGAAATAGGCCGGGGATGGGCGAAAAACCAGAAGGAAAGGGGAAGGTGCAGGATTCTGTTGCCAGGCTCCTGCGGGCCCCGCCTTACGCTGCTAGGCGCAAGGGCTTAAGTTTCGGTAACTCGAACTGCTTACGCAGCCAGAGCGACCGGAGCACGGTTGTCGTTGGCAACTGTACAATTTGCACCGATAACGGTGGTAGCTCACCGAGACAAAGCAAACAGCTTTAGACGTTCGTCGATCCTGTTTCGACCCCAAGTGCCCCCAACGAGGGAGTTTGGTGGAGTCGCCGGGTACCGCCCCCGGGTCCGATCCGCTTATTACCTGCGCGTTTATGTCCATAGTCCGGGCGAACCCGAACAGGGGCAATATAGGCGGGGGCCGTGCCAGCCGCAAGGGAGGGGAACGCTGTTCCCCTCTTGGCCCGCAAGCGGTCCAATTCACCCCTTGGGGTATTTCTCAAACGAAGAAACACCAAGGGGCGGCGCGGGACCTGACGGCTTCACCGTTTCACAAATACCCATTGCAAGGCTGGCAAAAGCGAAACGCCCCGCACAAAGGCGGGGCGTTCGGGTTGGCGTCTGGAGTTAGAAGCCGGCTTTGATCTTTTCGAACTCGGCCAGCTGCTTTTCGCGCTGCGCCGGGTCATTCGGGGTCTGCGCGAGGATCGGGACGTCGATCTCTGACAGGCCGTTCTTGACAGCGGGCTCGTCCTTGATCGTCTCCATCGCCACGGTCGAGGTATGGCCGTAGCCGATGGTTTCCAACAGCGCCTTGGCCGAGGTGGGGGCAAGCCAGGCGTTCATGAAGTCATGCGCCTTTTCTTCGCTGCCGGGGCCGTTCTTCATGTTGATGTAGCCGCAGAAGAAGGTCGAGGAACCCTCTTTCGGGGCGCGCTGGAAGCCGACGGGGAAGCCGTCGTTTTCCAGGAGCACCACGCCGTCATTCCACGACCACGCGATGTCGACCGCGCCCGAGGCCATCAGCTGTGCCTGTTCCGAGGGGTCGGCCCAATAGGCGGCGACGTTCACATGCGCCTTGCGCAGCCAGTCGGCGGCCGCCGTGAACTGCTCATCCGTCACCTTGGTCCAGTCGGTCACGCCGGTCGCCAGATAGGCCAGCGCCCAGACGTCATCGGCCGAATCGGGTAGCGAGGTGCGGCCCTGGTATTTCGGGTCGAGGAACACGTTCAGGCTGGCCACGTCCTCGGCCGGGACGGTCTCGGTGTTATAGGCGATGGCGGTGGCGCCCCAGTCGGTGGGGACGAACCAGACGCCCTGATCGTCCTTGAAGATCGGGCTGTCGAGGAACTTCGGGTCGATATCGGCGAAGTTCGGGATCTTCGAGACATCCCAGGGTTCGATCAGCCCGGCATCGCGGTATTTCGAGATCATCTGCGAGCAGGGATGGGCGACATCGGCTTTGAAGCCCGAGGCGAGCTTCTGATAGGCCTCGTCGTCATCGCCGTAGAAGGCATAGGTCGGGCTATCGCCATATTTGTCGATATAGCCCTGAAAAATCGAGGGTTCCTCGAATCCCGCCCAGTCGAAGACGGTCAGTTCGGAATCGGCAGCAAGAGCGGGCAGGGCAGCGCCCGACAGGACAAGGGCGAGGGCGGAGGAGCGCAGAAGTTTCATCTGTGACCTTTGGATGGGTAGTCGATGACATGGACGCTAGCGGCCCCGCCGCAGCCTCGCAAGCGTTCGGTGACAGGGATTTGCCCGTTCCGGGAGCACTGCCGCATAATATTGCAGGCGGGTCTACCAGCGCCCGGAAGCTCCGCCGCCTCGCGATGAGCCGCCGCCAAAGCCCGATCCGCCCCCGCGTGAGGCGGCGCGATAGGCCGGGTTGCGTTCGCGTCGCAATACGCGGTCGTCAGGACCATAGAAGATGCGCTGGGGCATCGGTGCCGGGCGGGATTCGGACCAGTCGCAATGCGGGCAGCGACGGGTCACGTCGGTCTGGGCGATCATGTAGCCGCCCTCGGGCTGGGTTTCGCGATGCGGGCTGCGGGTGGTGGTGATGCCGCCTTTGCCGCATTGCGGGCAATGGCGTCGACGCCAGTGCTTGATGCCGATGGCGGCAAAGATCGCGGCGAAGGCGCCAAAGAAAACAAGGTTTAGCGCCCGGTCCACCCAATTCGTCCGGGGCTTTTGCGGGGGTGGCAGGCCCTGCGCATGGGGGCGGGCGATCAGGGAAATGACTGCCTCGGTCCCGTCGCGGATGCCTTGCGACATATGCCCGGCGCGATAGGCGGGCAGCATCGTGCCCCGCATGATGTCCTGCGCGCGGATATCGGCATCGTTCGGGTAGCCTGCGCCAAGCTCGATCCGGGCCTCGCGGTCCTGCGCCAGAACAAGGATCATGAAGCCGTCATTGCGAGTGGCATCACCCACGCCCCAATGGTTGAAAAGTCGGGTGGCAAAGGGTTCCAGCCCGTCGGTTCCGCCGTAGCTGGCACGGTCGGACAGGGTGACCACCGTGCCTTCGACACCGGTGCTATTGCGAAGTTCGGTCAGGGCGCGGTCAAGCTCGGCCTCATCATCGGGGTCGATGATCTGGGCGAAGTCGTTGACGGTGGTCGAGGTCCAGTCGGGCAGCGCCTCGGCCAGCGCCGCCTGTGTCAGCAGCGCAAGGCCAAGAAGCAGGGCTGCCAGCCCGCGCATCAGTTGGCCAGAATCTCGGGGCCGCCGCAGATCTTGGGGTCCGGGTGACCGATCAGCGCATCGTCGCGGCCGACGAAATCCACCGCATGCAGGATGGTCTGGATCGCGGCGATCCGGGCCCGGCGTTTGTCATCCGAGCGGATCACCGTCCATGGCGCGACCGCGGTATGGCTGCGCGACAGCGTGTCATGGATGGCGTCGGTATAGTCGTCCCATTTCGCCAGCCCGTCCACGTCGATGGAACTGAGTTTCCACTGCTTCAGTGGGTCCTGCTCGCGGTCGAGGAAGCGCTTGAGCTGTTCGGCCCGGTCGACGCTGAGCCACAGCTTGACCAGCGTGATGCCGTCATCGGCGAACATCGCCTCGAATTGCGGAAGCTGGCGAAAGAAGGTCTCGCGCTCGTCCTTGCCAGAAAAGCCGAAGACCCGCTCGACGACGCCGCGATTGTACCAGCTGCGGTCGAACAGCGCGATTTCGCCCTTGGCGGGCAGCCAGTCGACATAGCGCTGAAAGTACCATTGCCCGGCCTCGCGCTCACTGGGCTTGGGCAGGGCCACGATATAGGCCGAGCGCGGGTTCAGGTTCTCGCGCACGCGCTCGATGGTGCCGCCCTTGCCGGCGGCGTCGCGGCCCTCGAACAGGACCACGACACGTTTCCCGGTATGGATCACGTCGCGCATCATGCGGACGAGCTGCTGTTGCAGCACCTCCATATGGGCATCGTAATCCTTGGATTTCATTTCCTCGGGATAGGGGTAGCTGTCGCTGAGGATGTCGTCCTTGTCGGCCTTCTGGATGGCCTTGCGGACGTCCGGGGGCGCATCCTTTTCGAAAAACCGCGTGATCGCGCCGACATAGGGCAGATCAGGATGCCCCTGACCAATGGCCTTGTCCCCGGACTTTTTCGCCACGGCTTACCCTTTCCCGATCAGATCCATGTCGTATTCGGTCGTCTGGTAGATCTCGTTGATCCAGTTACCGTAAAGCAGGTGGGCGTGGCTGCGCCAGCGGTTCGTGGGGGCAAGGCTGGGATCGTCGTCGGGATAGTAATTCACCGGGACGTTGATCGGTTTCCCGGCCATGACGTCGCGGTCATATTCGTCCTTCAGCGTCGTGCTGTCATATTCGAAATGATTGAAGACATAGAGCGCGCGGCGGCTTGGGTCCTCGATCAGGCAGGGGCCGGACTGTTCCGAGGCGATCAGCGTGCGCAGCGCCGGGATTGCGTCGACTTCATCCTGACGCACCTCGGTCCAGCGGCTGACCGGGACCAGCACGTCATCGGAAAAGCCGCGCAGATAGGGGCTGGCGGGGGCAAGATTGCGGTGCCGGAAGCAGCCGAATGCCTTGTGGTCAAGGATGTGCTTTTCCAGCCGGTTGAAATGCCATGCCATCGCCATGCCGCCCCAGCAGACGCCAAAGGTCGAATGCACATGCGTCTGGGTCCATTCAAAGACGCGGGTCAGTTCGTCCCAATAGGTCACCTCCTCGAAGGGCAGATGCTCGATCGGTGCGCCGGTGATGACCAGGCCGTCGAATTTCTCTCCGGTCGCTTCGACATCGCAGAAACGGCGATAGAAGCTTTCCATGTGGTCGGCGGCGGTGTTGCGGCTTTCGTGATCCGACATGCGGATCAGCTGGAAGTCGATCTGCAGGGGAGTCGCGCCGATCAGCCGGGCGAACTGGTTCTCGGTCTGGATCTTTTTCGGCATCAGGTTCAGCAGCCCGATGCGCAGAGGCCGGATATCCTGGGTCGCAGCCCGACCCGGCGACATGACCATGACGCCTTCATTCGACAGGATGTCAAAGGCGGGCAGGTCATTCGGTAGGGTAATGGGCATCATGCGTCCTTTCTGTCGATGGCGCGACCGATCAGGGCGATCAGGTCGGCCGGCGTTCTGACCTCGGCGACTTCCTCGGCCAGCAGCGTCACACCGCGCCGCGCCATCGCCTCGTAGCGGGGCTGGCGATGGGCCAGCGCGCGGGCATAGGTCCAGCGGATGAAATCATCGGGATTGACCTGTTCCTCGGTCAGACCTTTTTCAACCCGGTAATCGGTCCAGGCGCGATCAAGAAACTGCGGTTGGTAATACATGGGCTTCGGCGCGCGGTCGAAGCGACGCACCAGTTCCGCCGTGTGGTCGTCCGAGCCCTTGATCCAGACCAGCAACAATTCACGCTGCAGCGTGTCCAGCACCGGGTCCGTATCGGCGAAAGGATCGACCACCTCGCAGATTGAGCCACCCGAATCGCAGACGAAATTCGGAATGCCGTAGATGTCCTTGCCGCGACGGATGAAATGGCCGGTATCCAGCAGCGACGATATCTCGGCCGTGCGGTGCTGATCCTGTCGGCGCATGTATTCCTCGAAATCGAGGCCGCCGCGCGACGGGCTGCCGGGCTTGCCCAGATAGGTGGACAGCGGCGCGAGGTTCTCGAACGTGATGTTGCTGGCGATATAGACCGAATCCGACAGCAGGAGTTCGCGCAGGAAAGGGACCTTCATCGCCTCGCGCTTGAAGTTGTCGGCGATCAACTCGCCCATGTAACGCGTGCCGATGCGGTAATCGACCGAGTAGTGGAACCAGTCGCCCGCATTGCGCAGCATGGTCGCCAGATAGGTCTTGCCCAGACCCGACATGCCGAAAAACAGCACGCGCCTGCGCTGTGCGTTCAGCCATTCGGCTTGTGTCCTGTAAAGCATGGGCATTCCTTTTCGCGGTTGCGCGATAGTTAGAACCCCGCGCGCCCGGTGAAAAGGGGGAGGCCGTTCGCCGTGCCATCGGGGCGCGCAAAGCGGGTGCGCGGCCCGCATCAATCCGCTGTAGCGCGACCAGTGCAATCGCGCTATCATCCGCGGCAGACCCGGAAAACGGGCTCCCGGCAACGGGATAAACAGAGGCAGTGACGGCGGTTCATCCATGACCGAGATGGTCTTTGGCACCACACCCGTTCGGGCTGGTGATCCGATTCTTCCACGCTGGTGGCGCACCGTCGACCGATGGTCCTTGGCCTGCGTGCTGGGCCTGTTCGCGATGGGCCTGCTTTTGGGGCTGGCGGCCTCGGTTCCGCTGGCGGAAAAGAACAACCTGCCGCAGTTCTATTATGTGACGCGTCAGGCGATCTTTGGCAGCATGGCGATTGGCGCGATGCTGGTCGTGTCGATGTTCTCGCCTCGCTTCGTGCGGCGGATCGGCGTCTTTGGCTTTGCCATCGCCATTGTCGCGATCGTGCTGCTGCCTTTCATCGGGACGGATTTCGGCAAGGGCGCCGTGCGCTGGCTGCGCCTTCCGGGCGGCATGTCGGTGCAGCCCTCGGAGTTCCTGAAGCCCTGCTTCATCGCCATCTGCGCATGGTTCATGGCCGCAAGCCAAGAGGTCGGCGGCCCGCCGGGCAAGATCTACTCTTTCGGCATTGCCGCGACGGTGGTGCTGCTGCTGGCGATGCAGCCGGACTTCGGACAGGCCTCGCTGGTGCTGTTTTCGTGGTGCGTGATGTATTTCATTGCCGGTGCACCGATTGCGCTGGTGATCGGGGTCATCGGTCTGGCGATGATCGGCGGGGTATTCTCATACGGCGCGTCCGAGCACTTCGCCCGCCGCATCGACGGCTTTCTGGCGGCTGAGGTCGATCCGCGCACCCAGATCGGCTATGCCACCAATGCCATCCAGGAAGGCGGCTTCTTTGGCGTCGGCGTGGGCGAGGGCTCGGTCAAGTGGTCGCTGCCGGACGCGCATACCGACTTCATCATCGCGGTCGCGGCCGAAGAATACGGCCTGATCATGGTGCTTGCGATCATTGTGCTGTACATGACCGTGGTCGTGCGCTCGCTTCTGCGGCTGCGGCATGAACGTGACCCCTTTGCCCGCATCGCCGGGACGGGGTTGGCCTGTGCCTTTGGGGTGCAGGCATTGATCAATATGGGCGTGGCCGTGCGGCTGCTGCCCGCAAAGGGGATGACCCTGCCTTTCGTCAGCTATGGCGGCTCATCTGTGATTGCCTCGGGCATCGCGGTGGGCATGCTGCTGGCGCTGACGCGGTCGCGCCCGCAGGGCCGGATCGCCGATGTACTGGGAAGGGGTCGCCGATGACCGTGATGATACCTTATTGCCTGATCGCGGCAGGCGGCACCGGTGGACATATGTTCCCCGCACAGGCCCTGGCGGAAACCCTGCTGGCCCGCGGCTGGCGGGTGAAGCTGTCGACAGATGAGCGGGGCGCGCGCTATGCCTCGGCCTTTCCAGAACAAGTCGTGCGCGAGATCGTGGCCTCGGCCACCACGGCGCGGGGCGGGGCGGCGGACAAACTGGCCGTGCCCTTCCGCATCGGCTCGGGGGTGATGTCGGCCATGCGCGCGCTGAAGCAGGACCGGCCCGCCGTGGTCGTGGGCTTTGGCGGCTATCCGACGATTCCGGCGATGTCGGCGGCGCTGGCGCTGCGCATTCCTCGGATGATCCACGAACAAAATGGCATCATGGGCCGGGTGAACACGGCCTTTGCGCGGCGGGTGCAGAAGATCGCCTGCGGAACATGGCCCACCCAACTGCCCGAGGGCGTCACCGGCATCCACACCGGAAATCCGGTCCGTCAGGCGATACTGGACCATGCCGCGGCGCCTTACGTCGCGCCCGCTGATGGCCCGCTGAATGTGCTGGTCATTGGTGGCAGCCAAGGCGCGCGGGTGCTGTCCGATGTCGTCCCCGACGCCATCATCGGCCTGCCCGAGGACATCCGCGCGCGGCTGAATATCAGCCAGCAGGCCCGCGCCGAGGATCTGGAGCGGGTCACCGCCGCCTATGCCACTGCTGGCATCAAGGCCGAGGTGAAACCCTTCTTCGACGACGTGCCGCAGCGGCTGGCCGATTGCCAACTGGTGGTCAGCCGGGCCGGGGCCTCGTCGCTGGCGGACATCACCGTGATCGGGCGTCCCTCGATCCTGATTCCCTTCGCAGCCGCGACCGGGGACCATCAGACCGCCAATGCGCGGGCGCTGGGGGAATCCGGTGCGGCAATGGTGCTTCCCGAATCCGTGCTTGACGCCGAGAGCCTCAGGCGCGACATGCGGGACATTCTTTCGGACGGTGCCCGCGCCTCCAACATGGCTGCGGCGACTCTTGCCCTTGGCCGCCCGGATGCGGCGCAGCGACTTGCAGATCTAGTTACGGAATTGACCGCATGAACGCAGCGACCAAACTGCCGGGCGAACTTGGGCCCATCCACTTCGTCGGCATCGGCGGCATCGGCATGTCGGGCATTGCCGAGGTGCTGATGACGCTGGGCTATGCGGTGCAGGGCTCGGACGCGAAGCGCTCCAAGATCACCGACCGTCTGGAAACGCTGGGCGCGACGATCTTTGAAGGCCAAAGCGCCGAGAATATCGGCGATGCGGGCGTGGTCGTGATCTCGACCGCGATCAAGAAGGGCAACCCCGAACTGGAGGAAGCCCGCCGCCGTGGCCTGCCCGTCGTGCGCCGCGCCGAGATGCTGGCCGAACTGATGCGGCTGAAATCGAACGTCGCCATTGCCGGAACTCACGGCAAAACGACGACGACCACCATGGTCGCAACGCTGCTGGATGCGGGCGGGCTTGATCCGACCGTCATCAATGGCGGCGTGATCCATGCCTATGGCTCGAACGCGCGTGCGGGTGCGGGTGAATGGATGGTGGTTGAGGCCGACGAATCCGACGGCAGCTTCAACCGCCTGCCCGCGACCATCGCCATCGTCACCAATATCGACCCCGAGCATATGGAGCATTGGGGTTCCTTCGATGCCTTGCGCAAGGGGTTCCAGGATTTCGTCTCGAACATCCCGTTCTATGGCCTTGCCGTCTGCTGCACCGACCACCCCGAGGTGCAGTCGCTGGTCGGCAAGCTCAGCGACCGCCGCATCGTGACCTTTGGCTTCAACGCGCAGGCCGATGTGCGCGCCATGAACCTGACCTATGAAAACGGCGTCGCCCATTTCGACATCGCCCTGCAAGGCGAGACCGAGCTGAACGACGGCGAGACCCCGGTGATCGAGGGCTGCACCCTGCCGATGCCGGGCGATCATAACGTCTCGAACGCGCTGGCCGCCGTGGCCGTTGCCCGCCATCTGGGCATGAAGCGCGCCCAGATCCGTGAGGCTCTGGCCAAGTTTGGCGGCGTTGGCCGTCGCTTTACCCGCGTGGGCGAGGTGAATGGTGTCACCATCATCGACGATTACGGCCACCACCCGGTCGAAATCGCCGCAGTCCTGAAGGCCGCGCGTCAGGCGACCAAGGGCCGCGTCATCGCCGTCCACCAGCCGCATCGCTATTCCCGGCTGTCGAGCCTGTTCGATGATTTCTGCACCTGCTTCAACGAAGCCGATGTGGTCGGCATCGCCGAGGTCTATTCGGCGGGCGAAGACCCGATTCCCGGCGCATCGCGCGACGATCTTGTGGCAGGGCTGATCGCCCATGGCCACCGCCACGCCCGCGCCGTGATCGACGAGGCCGATCTGGCCCGTCTGGTCGGCGAGCAAGCCCGTCCGGGCGACATGGTCGTCTGCCTTGGCGCAGGCACGATCTCGGTCTGGGCCAACAACCTGCCAGATCTTCTGGCGGAGAAGGCGGCGTGATCGTCTTGGAAAGCCATCCCGGCTTGGCGGCGCTGTTTGCCGCCATCTGGGCCATTCTTTCCTGTGCGATTCCCCTGATGCGCATGAACTGGCGCCACACGGCAACCTGCATGCTGGTTCTGGCCGGTGTGCCGCTGCTGGGCTGGCTGACCTATCTGTGCGGCCCGGCGCTTGGCGTGCTGTTCCTGTCGCTTGGTCTGTCGATTCTGGTCTGGCAGCCGCTGGACCTGCTGCTGCGCCGTCGCCGCCGTCCGTCCCGGCAAGGCGCGCAATAGCCGGGGTTTGCGTGCTGCGGCGCTTTGGTTTACCAAGCCCGCCGATTGCCCGAAGGAGCCCGCAATGTCCGACCGCGCCCCGAACCATGCCGTTCTGCCCCAGACCCGCGGCGCGCTGACGCCCGATCGTGCGCTGGCCGATCTGACATGGCTGCGCGTTGGCGGACCTGCCGATTACCTGTTCCAGCCCGCTGATCAGGCCGATCTGGCCGATTTCCTGCAGGGTCTCGATCCCGCCGTTCCGGTGTTTCCGATGGGCGTCGGCTCAAACCTGATCGTGCGCGATGGCGGTATCCGTGGTGTGGTGATCCGGCTGGGGCGCGGCTTCAACGGGATTTCCTGCGATGGCGGCATTGTCACTGCGGGCGCGGCCGCGCTGGACGCCCATGTTGCGCGCCGCGCAGCCGAGGCGGGGCTGGACCTGACCTTTCTGCGCACCATTCCCGGCAGCATCGGCGGTGCGATCCGCATGAATGCGGGCTGCTACGGTGCCTATGTCGCCGATCACCTGATCTCGGTCCGGGCTGTGGCAAGGGACGGCTCCGTCCACGACATCTCTGCCGCCGATCTGCGCTTTGGTTACCGCCATTCCGATCTGCCCGAAGGCTGGGTGGTGACCGAGGCCCGCTTCCGCGCCGAAGCTGGCGATCCCGCCGAGCTTGCCGCGCGGATGGAGGATCAGCTGGCCCGCCGCGACGCGAGCCAGCCGACCAAGGATCGCAGCGCCGGTTCCACCTTCCGCAATCCGGCGGGGTTTTCCTCGACCGGGCGGGCGGATGATACGCATGAGCTGAAGGCATGGTCGCTGATCGACGCGGCGGGCCTGCGCGGCCACCGTCTGGGCGGGGCGCAGATGTCGGAAAAGCATCCGAACTTCCTGCTCAATGCCGGAGGCGCCACCGCAGCCGAGCTTGAGGCCCTGGGCGAACTGGTCCGCAAGCGCGTCCATGAGACCAGCGGCCATGATCTGCAATGGGAAGTCATCCGCATCGGTGAGCCGTAAACCGCCGCTCTGTCTGGAAAAATCGCCTAAAAGGCGAAATAGGGACTTTTGCGAACACGGATCAGCCGCTATCCTCAAGGCATAAATACCCGGATCAACCGGGTGCATGAGGCAGAAATTGGCGGGCAGGTCGAGCAGGACAGCCCCGAAAGTCGCAGTTCTCAAGGGCGGACCCTCGGCCGAGCGCGAGGTGTCCCTGTCCTCGGGGCGGGAATGCGCGCAGGCGCTGCGGCAGGCGGGCTATGAAGTCACCGAGATTGATGCGGGCAGGGATCTGCCCGAGCGTCTGGCCGATGCCGCGCCCGATGTCGTATTCAATGCATTGCATGGTCGCTGGGGCGAGGATGGCTGCGTTCAGGGTCTGATGGACTGGCTGGGCTATCGCTACACCCATTCGGGCGTGCTGGCCTCGGCCCTTGCCATGGACAAAAGCCGCGCCAAGCAGGCCTTCCGCGAGGCCGGGCTGCCTGTCGTCGAAAGCCTGATCGCCGATCGCGACGAGGTCCGCGCGCGTCATGTCATGGCCCCGCCCTATGTGGTGAAGCCGAATGACGAAGGCTCGTCGGTCGGCGTCTATATCGTGCATGAGGCCGCCAACAGCCCGCCGCAATTGTCCGAACACATGCCCGCCCGCGTCATGGTCGAAACCTATGCGCCGGGCCGCGAGCTGACCACCGCCGTGCTGGGCGACCGCGCCCTTGGCGTGACCGAGATCAAGACCACCGGCTGGTATGATTACGACGCGAAATACAAGCTCGGCGGCTCGACCCATGTCATCCCGGCGGAAATCCCGGCCGAGATCATGCAGGCCTGCCACGATTACGCTGTCCGCGCCCATCAGGCGCTTGGATGCCGTGGTCTGAGCCGCACCGATTTCCGCTGGGACGAACGCCGCGGTCTGGACGGGTTGATCATTCTTGAGGTCAACACCCAGCCCGGCATGACCCCCACCTCGCTTGCGCCGGAACAGGCCGCGCATGTGGGCATGGATTTCCCTTCGCTCTGCTCGTGGATCGTCGAGGAGGCGCTATGCAGGGACTGAACCCCTTTGGGCATCGCGATGCCGATCAGGGTCGTCCCGCACCGGTGCGGCATGTGCCGTCGCGTCCCGCGCCTCAGGTCGGTGCTGCCAAGGCCGCTCCGCGTCGCGATCCTGCTCCGTCCCGTCTGGCCTATCGCCTGAACCGGATGATGCTGCGCCCGTTGATGCGGCGTCTGATCCGGGTGGGTCTGCCGGCCTTCCTGATCGCCATGGTCGGCGGGATCTGGCTGTCGGACGAAACCCGGCGCGCAAACCTGTATAGCGGCGTCGATGGGGTGGTGGACAAGGTCCAGCACCGCGACGCTTTCATGGTGCAGTCGATGCGGATCGAAGGCGCGTCCGAGGTCGTGGACAAGGCGCTGCGCGCCATGCTGCCGGTCGAGCTTCCGGCGTCGAGCTTCGATATCGACCTGGCCAAGCTGCGCGAAAAGGTCCGCATGCTGGATGCTGTCGAGGCAGTCGACCTGCGCATCACGCCGGGTGGCGTGCTGACGGCGGTGGTCACCGAACGCGTGCCGGCCGTGCTGTGGCGCCATGCCCGCGGGCTGGAATTGCTGGACAAGACCGGCCACCGCGTCGCCTCGGTCACCGCGCGCGATGTGCGCAAGGACCTGCCGATCATCGCGGGCGAGGGTGCCGACCGCGCCGCGCCCGAAGCCATGGCCCTGATCGAGGCCGCTGGCCCGATCCTGCCGCGTCTGCGCGGGCTGGAGCGTGTGGGCGAGCGGCGCTGGGATCTGGTGCTGGATAATGGCCAGCGCGTGAAACTGCCCGAGGACGGTGCGCTTCGTGCGCTGGAACGGGTGATTGCCCTGAACAAGGCGCAGGATCTGCTGTCGCGCGACGTGGCCGAGATCGATCTGCGCAACGAATTCCGTCCGGTCCTGCAGATCGGCAATGAGGCCCAGAACGCCATCCGCCGCGCCCGCGGTCAGGCCGAGATCGGCCCGGATGGCAAGCCGCTTGAGACCAATCCCAGCGTCGCCGCTGGCCAGAAGAACAGCACGAAGACCGGAACCAACCCAAAAAAGACCTGAATAAGAACAGAGAGGGCAGGGAATGAAGGATCTCTACCAGGGCCAGAGGGCAATGCGGAACATGCGCCGACAGGCCATGCAGCGCGGCGTCATCGCGGTGCTGGACATCGGGACCTCGAAGATCGCCTGCCTTGTCCTGCAATTCGACGGCCCCGGCCAGTTCCGCGAGACGGACGGCGTCGGCCCGATGGCCGGGCAGTCGAATTTCCGTGTCATCGGCATGGCCCATACCCGCTCGCGCGGGATGCGCTTCGGCGAAATCCAGACCATGGCCGAGACCGAGCGCGCCATCCGCACCGTCATCCAGTCGGCGCAGAAGGCGGCGAATGTCCGGGTCGATCACGTGATCGCCTGTATCTCGGGCGCGCGTCCGGCCTCCTACGGGCTGGCCGGAGAGATCGGGCTGGACGCAGGCAAGGTGGCCGAGAATGACGTGTCGCGTGTCCTTGCGGCCTGCGAAGTCCCCGATTTCGGTCGCGGCCGCGAGGTACTGCATGCGCAGCCGGTCAATTTCGCCGTTGATGGCAAGTCCGGCCTGTCCGATCCGCGCGACCATACCGGCGACAAGCTGGCGGTCGATATGCATGTTTTGACCATCGATGGCGATGCCGCGGGCAATCTGGTCCATTGCATCCGCCGCTGCGACATGGAGCTGGCCGGGGTGGCCTCGGCCTCTTACGCGTCGGGGCTGGCGGCGCTGGTCGAGGATGAACAGGAACTGGGTGCGGCCTGCATCGATCTGGGCAGCGGCACCACGGGCGTCTCGGTCTTCATCAAGAAGCACATGATCTTTGCCGATGCGGTGCGTTTTGGCGGCGACCTGATCACCCAGGACATCGCCAAGGGGCTGCGCATCAGCTACGCGCAGGCCGAGCGGCTGAAGACCCTGCATGGCGGGGTTGAGGCGACTGGTCGTGACGATCACGAGATGATCGATCTGGGCGGCGATACCGGCGATTGGGAAACCGACCGCCGTCAGGTCAGCCGGGCCGACCTGATTGGCATCATGCGTCCCCGCGTCGAGGAAATCCTTGAAAATGTCGCCGGGATTCTTGAGGCGGCGGGTTTTGATTTCATGCCCTCGCGGCAGGTGGTTCTGACCGGCGGCGGCAGCCAGATTCCGGGTCTGGATACGCTGGCCGCGCGGATGCTGGGCCATAACGTCCGCATCGGTCGCCCGCTGCGCATTCAGGGCCTGCCCCATAACGCAACCGCACCCGGTTTCTCCTCGGCCATCGGGCTGGCGCTGCTGACGGCCCATCCGCAGGACGAGTGGTGGGACTTCGAAATGCCTGCCGAGGCCTATCCCGCGCGCAGCATAAGGCGCGCCTACCGGTGGTTTAAAAACAACTGGTAGTAGAAAAGAAACTTGATAATGTGCTGGTGGAGGCATGCGCCCACCACATGCTGAAGAATGGGCAAGATACCGCCGAAATTACTCTGGTGTTTAGGTACATTTTGTGTGAAGCGCGTGATTTTTGGATGACGCTTGGGCCGAATCTGGCTAGGCTTTCTTTGATACGGGGATTCGACCGGACTCCGCACTGTCCGGCGCAAACAACAAGGCAGGCGAAATGGAACGGCAGATCCACCTGATGCTCAACGATGACCAGGAATTGAAGCCGCGCATCACCGTCTTCGGCGTCGGTGGTGCGGGTGGCAACGCGGTCAATAACATGATCGACAAGCAGCTTGAGGGCGTCGATTTCGTCGTGGCCAATACCGACGCCCAGGCCTTGCAGAACTCCAAGGCCGAGCAGCGCATCCAGATCGGTCCGAAGGTGACCGAAGGCCTTGGCGCCGGCGCGAAACCGTCGATCGGTGCCAAGGCCGCCGAAGAAACCATCGAGGATATCGTCGATCATCTGATGGGCGCGCATATGTGCTTCATCACTGCCGGCATGGGTGGCGGGACCGGGACTGGTGCGGCCCCGATCATCGCCCAAGCCGCGCGAGAGATGGGCATCCTGACCGTCGGCGTCGTGACCAAGCCCTTCCAGTTCGAAGGCACCAAGCGCATGCGTCAGGCCGAGGACGGGGTCGAGGCCCTGCAGAAGGTCGTCGATACGCTGATCATCATTCCGAACCAGAACCTGTTCCGTCTGGCCAACGAAAAGACCACCTTCACCGAAGCCTTCGCCATGGCCGATGACGTTCTGTATCAGGGCGTCAAGGGCGTGACCGACCTGATGGTGCGTCCGGGCCTGATCAACCTCGACTTCGCCGACGTCCGCGCCGTGATGGACGAGATGGGCAAGGCGATGATGGGCACCGGCGAAGCCTCGGGCGAGAACCGCGCCGTGCAGGCCGCCGAAAAGGCGATCGCGAACCCGCTGCTGGACGAAATCAGCCTGAACGGCGCCCGCGGCGTCCTGATCAACATCACCGGCGGCTACGACCTGACCCTGTTCGAAATGGACGAGGCGGCCGAGAAGATCCGCGAGAAGGTCGATCCCGAGGCCAATATCATCGTTGGTTCGACGCTGGACCCGTCGATGGAAGGATCGATCCGCGTGTCGGTCGTGGCGACCGGAATCGACTCTTCGGCAGCCGAACTGCCCGCGCCGCGTCGCGGCATGAAAGAGCCGCTGACCCAGACGCCGAACGTGTCGCAAAAGCCGGTCGACGAACCCGAGCCGGTTCCGGCACGCCGCGCTCCGGTCGAAACCATCGATCCGGTGCAGCATGTCGCCGCCCGTTCGCAGCATCCTGCCCAGCCGGACCACCGTTATGTCGAAGACGACATGCCGCGCCCGGCCTACCAGCCCGAGACTCGTCAGCCCTCGCATCCGCAGGGTGATGCGCTGCACGGCGATACCGGCAGTTTCATCCCGCCGCGTCGCCCGGCTGCCGCGCCCGGCACGCCTTCGGATGCCGCAATGGCCCGCCTTGCGCAGGCCGTGCAGCGCGCGCCCGAGCGTCAGGCCGCACCGCAGCCGCGTCAGCCCGCGCCGCAACCGCAGCAGGACGTGGCCAGCCGCGTGCAAAGCCGCATGGGTGGCCTCAGCCGCATGCTTGAGCGTATCTCGGGCCATTCGGATCATTCGGCCGAAAAACCCGCCGCCTCGACCATCGCCGAGCGCGTGAATGAGCGTGTCGCAGCCCGCCGCAGCGGCGGATACGATGCCGGTTTCGACGATCTCTCCAGCCCCGACCGGGCCGATGACAATGTCGAAATTCCGGCCTTCCTGCGCCGTCAGGCAAACTGAGCCGATCACAAGTTTTTCGGCAAGAATCCAGAAGGGACCGCTTCGGCGGTCCTTTTTTCTTTTCCGGATCAGCGCTTTGCCGCCGATCGGCTGTTTGGTCACACGGACGGGGCTGCTTTGTTTCATCCCGTCACAAATCGTTAATTGTGACTTTCCCGCGACGCGCCTAACTCAGTCTCAAGACCGGAAGGGGCACTCCCTTCACCACAGAATAAGACAGGCAAGACCATGCAGACGACCATTGCTCAGAAAGCTCAGTTCCGCGGCGTAGGGCTGCACTCGGGTGCGGCGGTGCGTCTTGCGATTCTGCCGGCACCCGCCGGTCACGGCATCGTGTTCGCACGCACCGATCTGGGTGGCGTGCGGATTCCGGCGCGATGGGACCATGTGACCCCTTCGCAGCTTTGCACGCTGCTGGACAATGGCGCGGGTGCGACCGTCTCGACCGTCGAGCACGTGATGGCGGCGCTGGCCGGAACCGGAATCAATAATGCGCTGGTCGAAGTCAACGGCCCCGAGGTTCCGATTCTGGATGGCTCGTCCGAGCCCTTCGTTCGCGGCATCATGGAGGCGGGCATCCGTCGCCAGCCCGAATCCGAACTGCGCGCCATCCGCGTGCTGCGCACCGTTGAGGTGCATCACGGTCAGGGCTTTGCCCGGCTGACGCCCTCGGACCGGCTGGAGATCCATTTCGACATCGACTTCACCGATGCCGCGATCGGCCATCAGGAAAAGCGGCTGGATATGGCCAATGGCAGCTTCGTGCATGAGCTGATGGACAGCCGCACCTTCTGCCGTCAGGCCGATGTGGTGCAGATGCAGCAGAACGGGCTTGCCCTTGGCGGGACCTATCTGAACGCGGTTGTGATCGACGGAGACAAGGTGCTGTCGCCCGGCGGTCTGCGCCATTCGGACGAGGCCGTGCGCCACAAGATGCTGGACGCGATGGGTGACCTTGCGCTGGCGGGCGCACCGCTGCTGGCGCGCTATACCGGCCATCGGGCGGGTCACGCCATGACCAACAAGTTGCTGCGTGCGCTTTTCGCGGCGCCGGATGCGTGGGAATGGGTCACGGTGACGCCTTCGATGCAGGACCATCTGCCGGGTGCCGGCGTGGTGGCCGAGATGGGTGCGGTCTTTGACCCGGCCCATCATCTGGCCGTCGCCTGAGGCGCGGCTGTCCTGCCGGCGAAATGGCGCTCAAGCTCTCGACCTCAAGCGTATTTTGGCATTTTGCGCAGCCGGATTTTCTGTGCTAGGACGACCGGGCCGTGGGGGTGCAAGCCCGCGCGGCCCAAAGTAATTTTGACGGGCAGGTAGCAGGCATGGCGGGCATCAGATCGGCGGGTTCCTTGGTCGCGGTGGCTCTGTCAGTCGGACTCTTGGCGGGCTGCGGCGGCGGCGGAGACACCAGCAAGGTTCCCGAATCGCTTGAAAGCTTCACCGCCGAGGAAATCTACAAGCGCGGCGAATACGAGCTGGAGAACACCCGCAAGCCCGAGGCGGCGGTGAAATATTTCTCCGAGGTCGAGCGGCTGTATCCCTATTCCGAATGGGCCAAGCGTGCGCTGATCATGCAGGCCTATTCCTATCACCGTGCCCGCGACTACGAAGAGGCGCGGGGCGCGGCGCAGCGTTTCATCGACACCTATCCGGGGGATGAGGACGCGGCCTATGCGAAATATCTGCTGGCGCTGTCCTATTACGACCAGATCGATGAGGTCGGCCGTGACCAGGGCCTGACCTTCCAGTCGCTGCAGGCGCTGCGCGAGGTCATCGAGCAATATCCCGACAGCGAATATGCGCGCTCTTCGATCCTGAAATTCGATCTGGCCTTCGACCATCTGGCGGCCAAGGAGATGGAGATCGGGCGCTATTACCTCAAGCGCGGGCATTACTCGGCCGCGATCAACCGCTTCCGCGTCGTGGTCGAGGATTACCAGACCACGACCCATACGCCCGAGGCGCTGATGCGTCTGGTCGAGGCCTATCTGGCGCTTGGCCTGAACAATGAAGCACAGACCGCTGGCGCGATTCTTGGCCATAACTTCCGGTCCTCGCCCTTCTATCTGGATGCCTATGCGCAGCTGCGCGGGGCCGGGCTTGCCCCCGCGGTGGCGGGTGACAGCTGGCTGACCGCCGTGTACCGCCAGGTCATTCAGGGCAAATGGTTGTGATGGTGCGCTGAAGCGCACCCTACGGGGGCTGAATGCTTCGTTCGCTGGACATTCGCGACATGCTGCTGATCGACCGGCTGGAATTGGACTTCCGGCCGGGTCTGAACGTGCTGACCGGCGAGACCGGGGCCGGTAAGTCGATCCTGCTGGATTGCTTGGGCTTTGTGCTGGGTTGGCGCGGTCGTGCCGATCTGGTCCGCAATGGCGCGAGCCAAGGCGAGGTGACCGCCGTTTTCGACCTGCCCCAAGCCCATCCCGCGCGTCCGCTTCTGACCGAGGCCGGGATTCCTGTCGGAGATGAGCTGATCCTGCGTCGCGTGAACGGCGCGGATGGTCGCAAAACCGGCTATATCAACGATCGCCGCGCCTCGGGTGAAGTGCTGCGGGCACTGTCGGAAACACTGGTCGAACTGCATGGCCAGCATGACGATCGCGGCCTGCTGAACCCGCGGGGGCATCGGCTGCTGCTGGATGCCTTTGCGGCAGTGGATCTGTCGGCAGTGCGTTCAGCTTGGGCCGAACGACGTGAGGCCCGTGGAGCGTTGGCCGGGGCCGAGGCGAACCTTGCTGCTGCGAAGGGCGAGGAGGAATTCCTGCGCCATGCCGTGGCCGAACTGGACAAGCTGGATCCGCAACCGGGCGAAGAGGCTGAACTGGACACGCGCCGCCGCGCCATGCAGGGGGCCGAGCGCATCCGTGGCGATGTCGCGCGCGCGCTGCATGCATTGGGGTCAGAGGGGGCCGAGGGCGCGATGCTCGACGCCGGTCGCTGGCTTGACGGCGCGGCCGAGCGTGCCGAGGGGCGGCTCGAGGCCGCATCAGCCGCCCTTCAGCGCGCGCTGATCGAGCTGTCCGATGCCGTGGCCGGGGTCGAATCGGCGCTAGAGGCGATGGAGTTCGACCCGCGCGATCTGGAAAAGACCGAGGAGCGGCTGTTTGCGCTTCGGGCCTTGGCGCGCAAGCATGATGTGCTGGCGGACGAACTCTCCGGGCTTGCCGATGAGTTGCGCGCGCGCCTCTCGCGTATCGACGCGGGCGAGGGTGATCTGGCGCGCCTGACCGAGGCGGTGGCTGCGGCTGACGCGCATTACAACGCGATGGCATCCGGGCTGTCCGAGACGCGCGCCACGGCCGCCAAGCGGCTCGATGCCGCGATGGCGGCCGAACTTGCGCCGCTGAAGATGGAGCGCGCCGTTTTCGAAACCGTGCTGTCGGATGCCGAACCCGGACCCGAGGGCAGGGACGCCGTGGCCTTCACCGTCGCCACCAACCCCGGTGCACCATCCGGCCCCTTGGATCGCATCGCCTCGGGCGGCGAGCTGTCGCGCTTTTTGCTGGCGCTCAAGGTCTGCCTGGCGCGCGGCAACGATGCGCTGGTGCTGATCTTTGACGAAATCGACCGGGGCGTTGGTGGTGCGACTGCGGATGCCGTGGGGCGTCGTCTGGCCCGTCTGGCCGAGGGTGCACAGGTTCTGGTGGTGACCCACAGCCCGCAGGTCGCGGCGCTTGGCGGGCATCACTTCCGAGTCGCGAAATCGGTGACGGACGGGATGACCACCTCACGCGTGACGGCGCTGAACGATCCCGAACGCATCGAGGAGATTGCCCGGATGATCTCGGGCGAGACGACGACCTCGGCTGCGAAAGAGGCCGCGCGGGCGCTGCTTCAGGGTTGATCAGTCCAGGATGTGATCGACTTCGCGGATGATCGACTGCACCTGCAGCGTCTCGGCGTCATAGCGCACCAATCGGCCATCGATCACACCATATTCACTGCCCGCAGGCGGTCGGCTGATTCCGTAAAGGCCGGGGCGACTGATGCGATGCAATTGCTCGGCATCGATATGTTGTCCGACCCGCAGCTTGCGGGCCGGATGGGCCGAGGCATCCTGTGCAAGGAAGGTCTGGCCGTCCTCACCGCCCATATGCTGGGCCAAAGCCATGGTGCATGCCGCAAGTCCAAGTGCGGCAGCCAGGGTGTATTTGTGTATGCGGTTCATGATCGTTACAATCTAGCACTCGCTTCTTGCCAAGTCGTAAACAAGCATCGACCCGGCAGTCGCGTTTCCAGACCAACGATGCGACAGGCGTCATGGATCCATCACGCACGTGTTTTTGCGTGAAACGGCGCGCATGGCTGTGTCATTTCCGCATCAGTCCCGGCGGTGTAGCCCTTCGAACCGAGGCAGCATGGCCGAGAAATCCTTGCCGCGCCCGTCTTCGTCCTCGACGAAACGGGCGTAAAGCGCGGCGGCCAACTCGCCCATCGGGGTTGGCGCGTCCGCGGCCTCGGCTGCCTGCTGGCTTAGCCGCAGGTCCTTGAGCATCAATTCGGCGGCGAAGCCCGGCTTGTAGCCATTGTCGGCGGGCGATTGCGGACCCACCCCAGGGGCGGGGCAATAGGTGTTCATCGTCCAGCTGGAACCGGATGAAGTCGAGACCACGTCGAACAGCCGCCCGCGATCCAACCCCAGCCGGTCGGCCAGCGAGAAGGCCTCGCAGGTGGCGATCATCGTCACGCCAAGGATCATGTTGTTGCAGATCTTGGCGGCTTGACCGGCGCCTGAATCGCCGCAATGAACCGCCTTTTGCCCCATGATCTGGAACAGAGGCTGGACCTTGGCGAAATCCGCATCGCTGCCGCCGACCATGAAGGTCAGCGTCCCCGCTGCCGCGCCGCTGATGCCGCCGGAAACCGGCGCATCCAACGCCCCCAGCCCTGCGGCGACGGCCTGCGCCGCGACGGCGCGTGCGCTTTCGACATCGACGGTCGAGCAATCGCAAAGGACCGCGCCGGACGCCATGGCCGGGATCAGATCGCCTGCGACACGACGCAGGATCGCACCGTCGGGCAGCATGGTGATGACGACATCGGCCCCGCGCGCTGCCGTGGCCGCATCCGGCGTGGCAGTCACGCCCTGCGGCATCGGGGCGACCGGGTCAAAGCCCGCGACCTCATGCCCTGCTGCGGCCAGATTGCGCGCCATCGGCCCGCCCATATTGCCCAATCCGATGAACCCGATCTTCATGCCCTGTCCTCCCAGTCCAGTTCCGCATCGCCCAAGCTGTCCAGCATCGCGCGCACCTTCCCCTCGGCGGATGACGCGGCCCAGACCGGATTACGGTCCTTGTCGATGATCTGTGCGCGGACACCTTCCAGAAAATCGCTTTCGGCGGTGGCGCGATAGGTGAAGCGGTATTCGCGCGCGAGGCTTTCGCGGATCGAGCGGTCGCCCCGCGCCGCGCGAACCAGCGCCAGCGTCGCGGCCATGGACAGCGGCGAATTGCGGCGCAGGGGGGCAAGCGTGTCATCTGCACCCGCAGCGGCAAGCGTGGCCATGATGTCCTCGACCGTGCGCCCGCCGAAAACCGACAGATCGGCATTTTCCAGCGGTGCCTCGGGGCGTGGTTGGCCCTTGATGCAGGCGGGATCACCGGTTTCAGCAAGCCGTTCGATCAGCGCGGGCCATTCCTCGGCCGGCAGATAGGTATCGGCAAAGCCCGCATGGATCGCGTCGCCCGGTCCCATCCGCGCCGAGGTCAGGCCCAGATATTCCCCGATCCGGCCTGGCGCATGGCCCAGCAGCCAACTGCCGCCGACATCGGGGATCAGGCCAATCCCGGCCTCGGGCATGGCGATGCGGGTGCTGTCGCAGACGATGCGGTGGCTGGCATGGCCGCCCACACCGACCCCGCCGCCCATGACGAAGCCCTGCATGAAGGCCACCACGGGTTTCGGATATTCGGCAATCCGCGCATTCATCCGGTATTCGTCGCGAAAGAAGTCGCGGCCCAGTTGGTGATCGCCCGCCAGCCCGGCGCGATAGACCGCAGCCACGTCGCCGCCCGAACAAAAGGCGCGGTCGCCTTCGGCATCGATGACGACCAGCGCCACGTCGGTGTCGTCCTGCCAGCCCCGAAGCGCCGCGTTGATCGCCAGCGCCATGTCATGGCTGAGCGCGTTCAGTGCCTGCGGGCGGGTGAAGGTGATCCGCCCGGCGCGGCGGTCCTTCAGGATACGGATATCGGTCATCATCCCCGCTCCGCCAGCAACGCGCGGCTGATGATCAGGCGCATGATCTCATTCGTGCCCTCAAGGATCTGGTGGACACGCAGGTCGCGGACGAGCTTCTCGATGCCGTAATCGGCCAGATAGCCATAGCCGCCATGCAGTTGCAGGCATTGGTTCGCGACCTCAAAGGCGCGGTCGGTGACATGCAGCTTAGCCATGGCGCAGAACTTGCTGGCATCGGGTGCGCCGTGATCCAGCTTCCATGCCGCCTGCCGCAGGAAGATGCGCGACGATTGCAGCGCGGTCTCCATCTCGGCCAGTCGGAATTGCAGCGCCTGAAACTGGTCGAGGCTTTGGCCAAAGGCCCGCCGTTCGCCCATATAGCGCAAAGTGGCGTCCAGCGCTGCCTGCGCGCCGCCAAGGGCGCAGGCCGAGATGTTCAGCCGCCCCCCGTCCAGCCCCGCCATGGCATAGCTGAATCCTCGGCCTTCATCCCCCAGCAGATTCTCGGTCGGGATCAGGCAGTCGTCGAATTGCACCTGCGAGGTCGGCTGCGATTTCCAGCCCATCTTGCGCTCAAGCGCGCCGAAGCTCAGGCCGGGCGTGCCGTTTTCCACCACGACCGAGGAGATGCCCTTGGGCCCGTCCTGCCCGCTGCGGACCATGCAGATATAAGCGTCAGAATAGCCCCCGCCCGAGATGAAGGCCTTGGTCCCGTTGAGCCGCCAGCCGTCGTTCGTGCGTTCGGCCCGTGTGCGCAGGGCGGCGGCGTCGGAACCCGATCCCGGCTCGGTCAGGCAATAGGAAAAGATTGTAGTCATGGCGCATAGGCCGGGCAGCCAGCGCGCCTTGCTGTCCTCGGACCCGAATTTCTCGATCATGCCGCCGCACATGTTGTGGATCGACAGAAACGCCGCGACCGAGGGGCAGGACATCGCCAGTGCCTCAAAGACCAGCGTGCCGTCCAGCCGCGAAAGCCCCGTTCCACCATGATCCTCAGAGACGTAAAGGCCGCCGAAACCCAATTCGGCGGCTTTGGTCCACAGATCGCGGGGGATGGTTCTCGCTTCCTCCCATGCTTGGGCATGTGGGGCGATATGTTCGGCCCCGAATGCGCGGGCCATGTCGAAAATGGCCTCTTGCTCGTCGCTCAGCGCGAAATCCATGCCCTCTCCCTCATGTCTTTCGTAGGCTTCCGGGTGTGGCCCGGAAATGTTGCGCCAGTGTTGCACCCGCGCAAAAGGAAAGGCGAGGGCAATTGCCCCCGCCTTTGACCCTTGTCAGTCCAGCGCTTTGAAGTTCAGGGCAGCGCCGTCCTTGATGCCCGAGAACCAGCGGGCGGTGACCGTCTTGGTCTTGGTGTAGAAGCGGAAGGCGTCGGGCCCGTATTGGTTCAGGTCGCCAAAGGCCGATTTCTTCCAGCCGCCGAAGGAATAGTAGCTGAGCGGCACCGGGATCGGGAAGTTGATCCCGACCATGCCGACATTGACCCGGCTGGCAAAGTCGCGCGCGGTGTCGCCATCGGCGGTATAGATCGCCGTGCCATTGCCATAGTCATTGTCCATGACCAGCTTCAGCGCGTCCTCATAGTTGTCGGTGCGGACGGTGGTCAGGACCGGGCCAAAGATCTCTTCCTTGTAGATCTCCATGTCCGGGGTGACACGGTCGAACAGCGACGGACCGCAGAAGAAGCCGTTCTCATAGCCCTGGATTTTCAGATCGCGGCCATCGACGACCAGATCCGCGCCCTGTTCCACGCCCGAGGCGATCAGGCGGTTGATGCGTTCCTGCGAGGCCTTGGTGATGACCGGACCGAAATCGACATCGTCGCCCGCGGTATAGGGGCCGACCTTCAGTTTCTCGATGCGGGGAACCAGACGCTCGATCAGCGCGTCGGCGGTTTTCTGGCCGACCGGAACCGCAACCGAGATCGCCATGCAGCGTTCGCCCGCAGCGCCGTAACCCGCACCGATCAGCGCGTCGGCGGCCTTGTCCAGATCCGCGTCGGGCATGATCAGCATGTGGTTCTTGGCGCCGCCGAAGCATTGCGCACGCTTGCCGTTGGCGGCGGCGCGGCCATAGATGTACTGCGCGATCGGGGTCGAGCCGACAAAGCCCACGGCCTGAACGGTCGGGTGGTCAAGGATCGCGTCGACGATTTCCTTGTCGCCATTAACGACCTGCAGCACGCCATCGGGCAGACCGGCTTCCTGCGCCAGCTTCGCCAGCATGATCGAGGTCGAGGGCACGCGCTCGGACGGCTTCAGGATCATCGCATTGCCCGCGACCAGCGCCGGGCCCATTTTCCACAGCGGGATCATGGCGGGGAAGTTGAAGGGCGTGATGCCCGCGACCACACCCAGCGGCTGGCGCATGGCATACAGGTCGATGCCCGGACCGGCATTGTCGGTGAACTCGCCTTTCAGCATCGCAGGCGCGCCCATGCAGACCTCGATCACCTCAAGGCCGCGCTGCACGTCGCCGCGCGCGTCGGGCAGGGTCTTGCCATGCTCGCGCGAGACGATCTCGGCCAGCCTGTCCATGTTCTCGTTGATGAGTTGGCCGAACTTCATCATCACCCGCGAGCGGCGCTGCGGGTTGGTGGCACCCCAGATCTGCTGGGCGCGCTCGGCGCTGGCGATGGCGGCATCAAGTTCGGCCGGGGTGGCCAGCGGCACGCGGGCGATGATCTCGCCGGTGGCCGGGTTGTAGACATCGCTGAAGCGGCCGGAAGTGCCTTTGACTTCCTTGCCGTCGATCCAGTGGTTCAGTTCTTCCATGATGACCTCCCATCGGGAATTTGCGTTGGGACGGATCATAGACTTGCAACATTGCCGGATAAAGACAAAGTCTGGCAAAAGCGTTTTGCGTTTTTGCAAAGGTGAATGATGGACTGGGACGATCTGCGCATCTTTCTGGCCGTGGCACGCGCCGACAGTCTGTCGGGGGCCAGCAGGCGGCTGGCCATTGACGCCTCGACCGTCGGGCGGCGCATCGTGCGGCTGGAACAGGTGCTGGGGGCCAAGCTGTTCGTGAAGACCCCGCAGGGCTATGCGCTGGCCCCCGAGGGCGAACGCCTGCTGCCCCATGCCGAGGCGGCCGAGGCGGCGCTGTCGGATGCGCGCGAGGCATTGTCCGGTCCCGGCGACCTGACCGGCCAGATCCGCATCGGCGCGCCGGATGGCTGTGCCAATTACCTGCTGCCGCAGATCTGCGCGCGGCTATGCGAGGATCATCCGGGGTTGGAGATCCAGATCGTCGCCTTGCCGCGCGTCTTCAACCTGTCCCGGCGCGAGGCCGACATGGCCATCGCCGTGTCGCAGCCGCAGGCCGGGCGGCTGGTGGTGCAGCGCTTGACCGATTACCAACTGCATCTGGCCGGGCACGAGGATTACCTGCACCGCCATCCCCCGATCCTGACGCGCGAGGATCTGCGCGGCCATCGCATGATCGGCTATATCCCCGACATGATCTTTGACCGCGAGCTGGACTATCTGACCGAGACCGGGGCGGATTGGGCGCAGCTGACCTCGAACTCGGTCTCGGTGCAGATGCAGGCGGTACGGACGGGGGCGGGCTTGGGGATCGTGCATGACTTTGCCATTCCCTTCTGTCCGGGTGTCCGTCGGGTGCTGACCGATGCGATTTCGCTGACGCGCAGCTTCTGGCTGATCCGGCATGCCGACGACCGCCGCTCGCAGCGGATGAACCGGATCGCGGATGCGCTGGCGCAGGGAATTCGCGCCGAGGTGGCACGTTTGCAAGGGTTGATCGGCCTTGATGGCCCCAGCCAAGAGTGGGCTTGACGGAAGCGCGCCTTGGGGCAACCTTGAAATCAAGCAGATTTCGCCGAGGAGGAACCACCATGCTCGTGAAGCAGATCCTGTCGATGAAAGCCAGCGGCGAGGTCATCACCATCGCCCCGACCGCCAGCGTGGCCGATGCCGCGAAGATGCTGTCGGACAAGCGCATCGGTGCGATCGTGGTGCTCGGGGATGCGCCGCAGCCGCTTGGCATCATCTCGGAACGCGACATCGTGCGCGAACTTGGCAAACGCGGTGCCGGGGTGCTGGCGCTGACCGTGGGCGACCTGATGACCCGGAACCTGATGACCTGCACCACCGGCGAGGATACCCGCGCCATCCTTGAGCGCATGACCGAAGGGCGCTTCCGCCACCTGCCAGTGGTCGATGCCTCGGGGGCGATGATCGGACTGGTCTCGATCGGGGATGCGGTTTCGGCGCGGCTCAAGGAATTGCGGGCCGAGCGTGACGCCCTGACCGGGATGATCATGGGGAACTAGAGTGGTTGCCGCGCGGCGTGACCGCGCGGAACCCCTTGCAATCTTGCGCCAAAACCTGTTTCGGTTGGCCGTTTCGTGGAACAGGGGGGCAGGTCCATGCGTATCGGACTTTATCCGGGCACTTTCGATCCGATCACGCTGGGGCATGTCGATATCATCGAGCGCGCATTGGCGCTGGTCGACCGCCTGGTGATCGGGGTTGCGATCAACCGCGACAAGGGGCCGCTGTTCAAGTTGGATGAGCGCGTCGATATGGTGCGCCACGAATGCGACGCGATCACCCGCCGTCTGGGCGGCGAGATTCTGGTCCATCCGTTCGAGAACCTGCTGATCGACTGCGCCCGCGACGTGGGCGCCACGGTGATCGTGCGCGGCCTGCGCGCGGTGGCCGATTTCGAATATGAGTTCCAGATGGTCGGCATGAACCGCACGTTGGATTCGACGATCGAGACGGTCTTCCTGATGGCCGATGCGCGGCGTCAGGCCATTGCCTCGAAACTGGTAAAGGAAATCGCGCGGCTGGGCGGCGATGTCAGCAAGTTCGTTCCCCCCGCGGTCAATGAGGCGTTGATCGCCCGCTTCCCGGCCTGAGCCGGGCTGCCGGGCCTGTGCAGGAGAGACAGATGCCCGCCATCCCCGCCCGAGAGCCGCTGCCGATCCCGGAACCGGAACGGCAGCCCTTGCCCGATCCGTCACCCGATCCCGGACCCGAGGATGAGGCGTAATGCAAAAGGGCGGCCCTATGGCCGCCCTTTGTCAATTCCGGTAACTGACGATCAGTCGTCGTTCTGGACCTTGGCGACCGGCGGGGCCAGCTTCGGGGTCACGCCATTGGCCAGCGGATCTTCCTGACGCTGCACCGAGCCTTCGAAATGCGCGCCCGATTCGATGGCGATGGTCTTGTGGATGATGTCGCCTTCGACGCGCGCGGTGGCGGTCAGGCGGACTTTCAGCCCGCGGACACGGCCGACGACACGGCCATTCACCACGACTTCCTCGGCCACGATTTCGCCACGGATGGTGGCGCTTTCGCCGACGATCAGCTGGTGGGCGCGGATGTCGCCTTCGATCGTGCCTTCGACCTGGATGTCGCCCTGGGTCTTGATATTGCCGGTGACGGTCAGGTCAGACGACAGGATCGAGGGCGCGGTGCGCGTGCGCGGGGTCGCAGTGGGCGAGGCCGGCACGTCGATATTCGTCTTTTCCAAGCTCCGCGGTGCTTCGGCTTCGGGGGCCGGCTGCGGCTGGGTCCTGGGTCCGGGTTCAGTTACGCGGGTCTTAGAAAACATTCTGGGCTGCCTTGATGAAGCTCATAGGGTTCATGGCGCGACCTTTCACGCGAACTTCATAGTGAAGATGCGGTCCGGTCGACCTTCCGGTATTGCCCATAGCACCGATAAGCGCTCCGCGCGATACCTTTTGACCCACCTTGACCTTAATCTTGGACAGGTGACCGAAACGGGTCTCGACGCCCATTTCGTGCTGGATCTTGATCAGGTTCCCATAGGCACCCATGCGCCCGGCATGGATCACGACGCCGTCGGCGGTCGCATAGATCGGGGTTCCGACCGGCCCGGCCATGTCGATCCCCTCATGCGCGCGGCCCCAGCGGCGGCCAAAGGGCGAGGTGTAGCGGAAGGCCGATTTCACCGGCATGGCCAGCGGCATCTTCTCGACAGCGATCCGGTAGCTGTTCATCTTGTCCAGCGTGACCATGATCTCCTTGGCCTTCGCCTCGCCCTGCGAGATCTCGGCGTCACCGCTGGAGGAGTAGCTGACCGGGTTCAGCGGTCCGCCTTCGCCCGAATAGCCGCGGCGAATGGTGCTAAGGACGTCATCCGGGTTCATGCCGACATTGCGGAACATGTCGTCCAGCGGCTTGACCGAAACGGTCACGGCGTCTTCCAGTTGGTTCAGGATCTCATCGTTGTTGGCGATGATCCGGTCACGCTCGACGGTCAACGCCTCGGCCTTGCGCTTGGCCTCATTCGCTTCGGTCATGGCGTCATTGCGCTGGGTCGAAGCCTGCTGAAGCTCACCCGACAGAATGTCGAAAGCGGTCTGCAGCTCGGCGGTCTTTTCGGCGCTGACGGGCTTGCCCGCCAGAGCGGTGCGGCCAAGCGCGTCGTCGCGTTCGCGGACGGCGGTTTGCAGGCTGTTCTGCACGGCCTCAAGCCCGGTCTCCAGCTCGCGGCGGCGGGCCTCGGATTCCAGAAGCTGCGACTGCATGTCCGACACCTGATCCAGCGCGACGGTAAAGCGCTGCTGGGCGGCGACGGCCTCGGAAGCGCGGCTGTCGCGCTCATGCGAGAGATCCGTCAGCCGGGTCTCGAACGCGTCCTGAGCCATGCGGGCCTGATCGCGGTTGCCATGGGCGCTGATCGCGTCGATCGCGAGGATCGAACTGGCAATCACCGCCCAGCCGAAGAAGACAGCAGATCCGCCAAGTGCAACAAGCTGGGTCATCGGGCTGAGCCTGATGAAGCGGGTCGTGCTGTCCGATTTCAGAAAGAGACGCTGTTCTGGCAGCCAGCGCTCAAGCACCGAATTCAGACTTTGAGTGATGCGCAATGTCCCTGATCCATTCTGTGGCTTCGCGTCCAGACCGAGCAGAGGCGGCCGCGTTGGCATTCATAAATCCGAGCTGTGCTTAAAGCGCAACATTCGGGAAATATATGCCCCTATTGTGGGCGGATAGATGCCGATCAAACCGAGGTCAATCAGTCAAGAATTGCCGGTAGTCGCCCCTCGCGCGAGTGTTACCGTTAGCGGGTCGAAATCAGGTATGGCCGCTAGCCGACTGATCTTTTGCCGAAAAAAAAGACAGTTGCGACTGGAGCACCTCAACTTGGCGGAAAACCGGTTCGTTTAGTTGCAAGGCCGGTTCTGCCGCACAATCGGGCAGATGCGGGCCTGGAGAGACGCTGCGCCCCCCGATGGCTGGGAACCCGGTCGGCCCTGTCGCGTTGGGCGGGCTTTTTCGGCCCTATCCCTGACGCAGAATCTGCCTTTCGCGGGCCATGACCCACAGGGTCGACAGGATCGAACCCGCCGAAACCACCACCATGATCGCCAGCAAGGGCGCGGCCCCGGCGTCGTCATGCAGAAAGACTCCGGCCAAGGCAGCAAGGCCTGCGCCGCCCGCGACCGCCATTGAGCCGCCCAGACCGCTGGCCGTTCCGGCCAGTTCGGGCCGCACGCTCATCATGCCGGCATTGGCATTGGGCAGAAGCATGCCGTTGCCCAGTCCCATGAAGGCAACCGAGCCGAAGAACACCAGTGGCGATTGCGCGCCGCTCAGGTCGGCCAGCAGTGCCAGTCCCAGCGGCAGCGTGGCGATCACCGCGCCAGCAAGGATCATCCGGTTCATCCCGATCCGGGTCGAGAAGCGCGCCGAGGTGAAGTTCCCTAGCGCGTAGCCAAGCGAGGGCGCCGCAAACCAGTAGCCGACCTCGGCCGGGGTCAGATGCAGCACCTTCTGCCCGACAAAGGGTGCACCGCCCAGATAGGCATAGAAGGCTCCGGCGCTCATGGTGGCGGCCAGCGAATAGCCCCAGAAGCGATGCGAGCGTGCCAGTTTGGGATAGCTTGCGATCTGCTGGCGCAGCGGCGTGCCCGCGCCTCGGGCGGTCTCGGACAGGTCGAACCAGCACAGGACAAAGACCGCGCAGCCCAGCACGCCCATGGTCACGAAGCTGGCGCGCCAGCCAAAGCTTTCGTCCAGCACACCGCCAATGGTCGGCGCGATCATCGGAACCAGCGACATGCCCATGGTGACATAGCCGATCATGCTGGCGGCGCGCTCGGCCGGTACCATGTCGCGCACGACGGCACGGCTGAGGACAAAGCCCGTGGTGATCACCGCCTGAACCATGCGGAAGAACAGGAACCAGCCCGCCGTGGGCGCCAGCAATGTGCCCAGCGTCGCCATCAGGAAGATCGCAAAGGCACCCAGCAGCACCGGCCTGCGTCCGATCAGGTCGCTGATCGGACCGCAAAGCAGCTGCAAAACCGCGCTGACCCCCAGAAAGGCCGACACGGACAGCTGCATCACGGCGTAATCCACGCCAAAGTCCCGCGCCATGCCGGGCAGCGAGGGCAGGAAGATGTTCATTGAAAGCGCGCCGACACCGGTGATCGACACCAGCGTCAGCAGGCTGGGCCGCCGGGCGGCCGGTTCAGGTTGCGGCGTCATGCCGATCTATTCGCGCGTCTCCGCGGGAATGACAACGGGCTGATTGTATGGAAGTGCTTCTTCGTGGTGCGAGGAACCACCGAAGTTCGAAAAGATCAAAAAGGCCCCCAGGCAGATCAGTCCAAAGCCCAGCATGACATTCCAGGTGATCTTCTCGCCCAGATAAAGCCACGAGAAGATGACAAAGATCGACAGGCTGATCACCTCCTGAATCGTCTTCAGTTGGGCCGCGTTGAAATGCCCATAGCCGATCCGGTTGGCCGGAACCTGCAGCAGGTATTCGAAAAACGCGATGCCCCAGCTGACCAGCACGACGATGAACAGCGGTGCGGCCTTGAACTTCAGGTGCCCATACCAAGCGAAGGTCATGAACACGTTCGAGGCCAGCAGCAGCCCAACGGTGGTGACGGGAACGGGCAGGTTCATTCCGAACGGTCCCAGCTGCGGTGTTTTTCAAGATTGCCGAAGCGGGTGAAGCGGCCCTCGAAGGACAGTTCCACCGTGCCGATCGGCCCGTGGCGTTGCTTGCCGATGATGACCTCGGCCTTTCCATGGCAGGATTCCATGATCTGTTGCCATGCGGCCATCTTGTCCAGCTCATGATCGGCGGGCTTTTCGCGTTCGCGGTAATATTCCTCGCGGAAAACGAACATCACGATATCGGCGTCCTGCTCGATCGAGCCGGATTCGCGCAGGTCGGACAGCTGCGGACGTTTGTCCTCGCGGTTTTCGACGGCCCGCGACAGCTGCGACAGCGCAATGACCGGGATGTCCAATTCCTTGGCGATGGCCTTGAGCCCCTGCGTGATCTCGGAAACCTCGTTCACCCGGCTGTCCTTGGCCGAGGCGGCGCGCAGCAGCTGCAGGTAGTCGACGATCAGCACATCCAGCCCCATCGTCCGCTTCAGCTTGCGGGCGCGGGCGGCCAATTGGTTGATCGGCAGGGCGGGGGTGTCGTCGATGTAAAGCGGGCAGTTCTGCAGGTCATGCGCGGCTTTGACGAAACGGCGGAACTCGTCCTCGGTCATGTCGCCGCGACGGATCGATTCACTGGGAACCTCGGCCGCTTCGGACAGGATCCGCGCGGCCAGCTGTTCGGCCGACATCTCGAGGCTGAAAAAGCCGACGACGCCCCCGGTCAGCGTACCCTCGGTCCCGTCAGGCAGTTGACCCTTGCGGTGAACCTTGGCGACGTTGAAGGCGATGTTGGTGGCCAGCGAGGTTTTCCCCATCGAGGGACGCCCGGCCAGAATGATCAGGTCCGAACGGTTCAGACCGCCCATCTTGGCATCAAGGTCGATCAGGCCCGAGGAAACACCCGAAAGCCCGCCGCCCCGGCTGAAGGCCGCATTCGCCGCCGTCAGCGCGCCGCTGACCGCCGACAGGAAGCTTTGGAAACCGCGCTCGGCGACGCCCTGTTCGCCCAGCTTGTACAGGACCTGCTCGGCTTCCTTGATCTGTTCTTCGGCCGAATCCGACACCGAGACGGTCGAGGCCCGCGCGGCAATGTCCTGACCCAGGCTGATCAGGTCGCGGCGCATGGCGAATTCGCGGATCATCTGGGCATAATCGCGCGCCGCATGGGACGAGATCGCCGCCCCGGCCAGCCGCGCCAGATAGGGCGGGCCGCCCAATTCCTTGAGCCCCGCGTCATTTTCCATGAAGGCCTTGATCGTCACCGGGCTGGCCAGTGCGTTCCGGGCGATGCGCTCAATGCTGATCTCATAGATGCGGCGGTGAACCGGATCGTAGAAATGCCGCGGCTGGATGATGCGCGAGACGTGGTCATAGACCTCGTTATTGGTCAGCAGCGCACCCAGCAGCTGCTGCTCTGCCTCGATCGAGAAAGGCACCGCTTGCGCGGCGACGGCCTCGGCGATTTCGCTGGGGTTTCTGATTTCGACGGCGCGTAGCTCGCTCATCCCTTGATGGCTCCGGATGTTCGACTCGGGTGAGGGTTGTTATCCACCTTAGATGGAAGGCGGTCCATCTGGATATCCTGTGGATAGGCTGGGGACAAGATTGCCGCCCGCGGCGATGTGGCACGGGCGGCTTGGGTATTTGGATAACGGTGAAGATCTGGGCGCGGCGAACGGATTTTCACCGTTTCACAAATACCCATTCTAACTTGCGGGCAGAAGTCGCGCCCCGATCAGGGGTGGGCGGCCTGCCAGGCACGGGGATCGGTCAGGAAGCTTTCGACCTCGGCCAGCGTTTCCTGATCGTAGAAACCCTGCGTCTTGGCTTCGGCCAGAACGTCCCACCAGGTGCACAGGTGGTGCAGTTGCACACCGTGATCGGCAAGGCGCTGCGTGGTTTCCGGGAAAATGCCGTAATAGAAGATCACCGCCGTATGGGCGCAGCTTGCCCCGGTCTCACGGATCGCATCGACGAAGCTAAGCTTCGAGCCACCATCGGTGGTCAGGTCCTCGACCAGCAGCACGCGCTGGCCTTCGGTCATGGCGCCTTCAATGCGGGCGTTGCGTCCGTAACCTTTGGGCTTCTTGCGCACATAGGTCATCGGCAGTTCCAGCCGCTCGGCGACGAAAGCCGCAAAGGGGATGCCCGCCGTTTCGCCGCCGGCGATATTGTCGAAGGCGTCGAAGCCCGCATCGCGCAGCACCGTCGCCGACAGGAAATCCATCAGCGTCGAGCGGATGCGCGGGAAGCTGATCAGCTTGCGGCAGTCGATATAGGTCGGTCCCTTGAGGCCGGAGGCATAGGTATAGGGCTCGGCCGCGTTGAAGTGGACGGCCTTGATTTCCAGAAGCATCCGGGCGGTCAGGCGGGCGATTTCCTCGCGCGGGGGGAAGGGCAGGGTCATGCGGGGTCCTCGACATGCCAGTAGAGCGGGAAGCCGGGATCGAACACGGTGACGGTCTCGTCTCCGGCAGGGATATGGGTCGGATAGGTCGCGGGCGTGTCGCGTTTGACCAGACGGATCATGTCCTCATTTGCGGGCAGGCCGTAGAAGGCCGGGCCGTTGAGCGAGGTGAAGCCTTCCAGCCGGTCCAGCGCGCCGTCTTCCTCGAAGACCTGAGCAAGGATCGACATGGTGTTCGGCGCGGTGAAGCAACCGGCGCAGCCGCAGGCCGATTCCTTGGCGCGGTCCGGATGCGGGGCCGAGTCGGTGCCCAGGAAGAAGCGCTGATCCCCCGAGGTCGCGGCGCGGCGCAGCGCCAGCCGGTGGCTTTCGCGCTTGGCGACGGGCAGGCAGTAGTAATGCGGCTTGATGCCGCCGACCAGGATATGGTTGCGGTTGATCACCAGGTGATGGGTGGTGATGGTCGCGCCGATATTCTGGTTCGCGCTGACATAGTCCACGCCGTCCGAGGTGGTGATGTGTTCCATCACCACGCGCAGACCGGGGGTCGCGCGGCGGATCGGGTCCAGCACCTTGTCGATGAACACGGCCTCGCGGTCAAAGATGTCGACGGCGGGATCGGTGACTTCGCCATGCGTGCAAAGCGGGATGCCGGCCTCGGCCATGGCTTCCAGCACCGGGCGGACCTTGTCGAAATCACGCACGCCCGAGGCCGAGTTGGTGGTGGCCCCGGCCGGGTAAAGCTTCACCGCCGAGATGATTCCATCGCGGTGAGCGGCGATCAGATCGGCCGGATCGGTGGTCTCGGTCAGGTAGATCGTCATCAAAGGACGTAGCGTCACTTCTGGCGGCAGGGCTGCCAGAATGCGGTCGCGATAGGCTGCCGCCTGCGCCCCGGTCACCACCGGCGGAACAAGGTTCGGCATGATGATCGCCCGGCCGAAATGGCCGGAATATGCTGCAACTGCGGCCAGCATCTCGCCATCGCGAAGATGCAGATGCCAGTCGTCGGGGCGGCGGAGCGTCAGGGAATTTGTCATGGCATCCCTCTATACCGACGGTCCGGTCATGAAAATAGGGGCTGTGCGTCTGACGAAGGAATGACTTGGCATTCCGCCTCGCGAGTCGCAGATTCAACAAAGGGGGGCAGTGAAAGCGGAGTTGCGAATGGCATACGGCAGGCTGAACCCGTTCGGGCTGGGCAATCCTGTGCTGCTTTGGCAGCAGATGGCACGCATCGGCTGGGAATCGCAGATGGTCATCGCGATGCGCATGGCGGGAATGATGGGCATGGTGCCGCAGGACGCGGCCGAACCGACACGCATGGTCGCCGAAAAGGCCGATGCGGCGTCCGAGGCGATGTTTGCGGCGTTGAAATCGGCAGGGCGGGGTGACCGCGCTGACCAAGTGATGGCGGCGGCCTTGCGGCCCTACCGCCGGCGCACCAAGGCCAATGTCAGGCGGCTGACGAAAAAGACCTGAGGCAGCCCCTGAAATGCGAAACGCGCCCCGAAAGGGGCGCGTTCGTCATTCGATCGGGCGTGATCAGATCAGCTTGCCCATCGCGACGGCGGTATCCGACATGCGGTTCGAGAAACCCCATTCGTTGTCGTACCAGGTCAGGATGCGGCAAAGCTTGCCTTCCATGACCTTGGTCTGGTCCATGTGGAAGACCGAGCTGTGCGGGTCGTGGTTGAAGTCGGTCGAGACCAGCGGCTCCTCGGTGTAGCCCAGAATGCCCTTCAGCGGACCATTGGCGGCAGCCTTGATCGCGGCGTTGATTTCCTCGACCGAGGTGTCGCGGGCGGCTTCAAAAGTCAGGTCGACGACCGAGACGTTCGGGGTCGGCACGCGGATCGCGACGCCGTCCAGACGGCCTTTCAGTTCCGGCAGGACCAGACCCACGGCCTTGGCGGCACCGGTCGAGGTCGGGATCATCGACAGCGCGGCCGCGCGGGCGCGGTACAGATCCTTGTGCATCGTGTCCAGCGTGGGCTGGTCGCCGGTATAGCTGTGGATCGTGGTCATGAAGCCACGGGTGATGCCGATGGTGTCGTTCAGCACCTTGGCGACCGGCGACAGGCAGTTGGTGGTGCAGCTGGCGTTCGAGACGACGATATCGTCCTTGGTCAGCGTGTCGTGGTTCACACCGAAGACGATGGTCTTGTCGGCATTGTCGCCGGGGGCCGAGATCAGCACGCGTTTCGCGCCGGTCGACAGATGCGCCTGCACCTTTTCTTTCGAGGTGAAGATGCCGGTGCATTCCATGATGACATCGACGTCACCCCAGGGCAGCTCGGCGGGGTTGCGGATCGCGGTGACCTTGATCGGCCCGCGGCCGACATCGATCGAATCCGCAGTGGTCGTGACCTTGGCCGGGAAGCGCCCGTGAACCGAGTCGTAGCGCAGCAGATGGGCATTGGTTTCCACCGGGCCCAGATCGTTGATTGCGACGACCTCGATATCGGTGCGGCCCGATTCGATGATCGCGCGCAGAACGTTCCGACCAATACGGCCAAAACCGTTGATTGCCACCTTTACAGCCATGGGGTCCCTCCGGGCGCTGATGATGTTCGGGTGGCAGATAGCGCGCAATCGCCGGAGAATGCAAATGGCTGAAACCGGGATTGCACCAAAAGTTTTGTCAAATAACCATGTTAGCGCCCAGAGTTTTCAGCGCTTTCGCGGGTGAATGGGATGTTAGCGCCAGAAACTCAGATATTCGATCAGCGTGGCAAACTGCTTTCCCAGAAAGACCGGCAGCGTTCCCTGAAAGAATACCGCGTCCAGAACGAACAGGGTCAGAATCAGCAGCCCCAGACAAAGGGCGATTACATTGGTCATCAGCGCGTCCCGGCTGGAAACTTTGGACCAGAGCTAGGCGACCGGGCGGGCATGGGCAAGCGTTCAGTCCAACCCTTGCCCGGCATCTTCGCTGTCCTGCGCGATCAGGAACAGGTCGCCATCGGCCTCCATCCGGCGGATGGTGGTGACGACATTGTTCATCGCGGTCTCGGCATCCTTGGCGGTGACGGCATTGGTATTCTCGACCTCTTCGCGGATGCTTTCCGCCAGCCGCGAGGGCAGGCCCGAGAGCAGGAATTCCACCGTCGGCTTGTTGCGGCCCTTGGCCCCGGCCATGGCGGTGATCATGATCGGGCCCACGACCTCACGTGTGATGCGGGGAATGTCGCGTGGATCGACGCGGGTCGGGATATTGGCCCAGGTGAAGATGGTCTTGCGCACTTCGGTCGCGAATTCGGCGTCGTCGTCATCCAGCCCGGCCAGAACGTCGTCGCGGGTCGTGGAGGGTGAGCCGTTCAGGATCGCGCCAACCTTATCGACTACCTTGCCCTCGATCGCGGGGCGCGGCACGGCGTCGGCGGCCTGGATCAGCGCCCGGCCGATACGGTGCAGGGCCTTTTCCTCAATCATGCCGGTCAGCGACATCGCATAGGCGATCTGGCGCGAGCGTTGGGAATCCAGCAGGCCAAACACCTCGGCCGCGCGCGGCACCGGCAGTTTTGAGAACATGACCGCCGCAATCTCGATCGCTTCGGTCCGGGCCAGTTCGGCAAGCAATTGCGGGGTGAAATGGGCAATACGCTCCCACGGGTCGCCCGAGCCGTTCAGCGCGGCCAGACGGCGCAGCCTATCGGTGGTATCGGCAGAGAGATGTCCGTCCAGCAGGTCCAGCGTGCCGTCGATATCGCCGGGAAAGCTGAGCCCCACGGCTTCGAGCCGGTCGCAGAATTCGGCGATGACGGTATTGCGCGTGTCGCGGTCGACCAGACCCATCAGCGCCATTTCCTGCGCCAGATCGGTCTGCAACCCCGGCGGGATGCGCGACAGGTCCAGATCCTCGCCTTCGCCCAGAACGACGCGGACGATGATCGCGGCTTTCTGCCGGGCGCTGAGCGCGGGATTTGCGGGTTGTGGGATCATGTGACGGCCCCCGATTCCTAGGTCTCGGGGGCAGTCTGGCATCAATTCAAGAACGGTCGGTTAATGCGCGCCGTTTTCACCGAAGACACGGCGGAAAATCGTGTCGACATGCTTGGTGTGGTAGCCCAGATCGAACTTTTCCTCGATCTCGGCGGGGGACAGCGCGGCGGTGACTTCGGCATCGGCCAGCAGCTCGGTCTTGAAGTCCGCGCCTTGTTCCCAGACCTTCATCGCGTTGCGCTGGACCAGACGATAGGCGTCCTCACGCGACACGCCAGCCTGCGTCAGTGCCAGCAGCACGCGCTGCGACATGACCAGCCCTTTGAACTTGTTCATGTTCCGCAGCATGTTTTCCGGATAGACGACCAGCTTTTCGACGACGCCAGCCAGACGGTTCAGCGCGAAATCCAGCGTGATCGTCGCATCGGGGCCAATAGCGCGCTCGACCGAGGAATGGCTGATGTCGCGTTCATGCCAAAGCGCCACGTTCTCCATCGCCGGGATCACGGCCATGCGAACCAGACGGGCAAGGCCGGTCAGGTTTTCGGTCAGGACCGGATTGCGCTTGTGCGGCATGGCCGACGAGCCCTTCTGGCCGGGGCTGAAGAATTCTTCGGCTTCCAGCACCTCGGTGCGCTGCATGTGGCGGATCTCGATGGCGACGTTCTCGATCGACGAGGCGATGACGCCCAGCGTCGCAAAGAACATGGCGTGACGGTCACGCGGAATGACCTGCGTGCTGATCGGCTCGGGCTTCAGGCCCAGTTTCGCGCAGACATGTTCCTCGACCGCCGGGTCGATATTGGCGAAGGTGCCGACAGCGCCCGAGATCGCGCCGGTGGCGATTTCTTCGCGTGCGGCGACCAGACGGGCGCGGTTGCGGTCCATCTCGGCATAGAAGCGGGCGAAGGTCAGGCCCATCGTTGTCGGCTCGGCATGGATGCCGTGGCTGCGGCCGATGCGGACGGTGTCTTTATGCTCAAAGGCGCGGGTCTTCAGCGCGGTCAGAACGCGGTCCATATCGGCCAGCAGGATGTCGGCGGCGCGGACCAGTTGCACGTTCAGCGTGGTGTCCAGCACGTCCGAGCTGGTCATGCCTTGGTGAACGAAGCGGGCCTCATCGCTGCCGATATGTTCGGCCAGATGGGTCAGGAACGCGATAACGTCATGTTTTGTAACGGCTTCGATCTCGTCGATGCGGGCGACGTCGAACTGGACATCGCGGGCTTTCCAGACCGCCTCGGCATTCGCGCGCGGGATCACGCCCAGATCGGCCTGAGCGTCGCAGGCATGGGCCTCGATCTCGTACCAGATCTTGAACTTGGTTTCGGGCGACCAGATGGCGACCATTTCGGGGCGGGAATAGCGCGGGATCATCGGATTCTCCTGTATTTGCGGGGCTTTTAGCCGTCAAACCCCTTGCCCGCAACCGCGCTGCACGCATGATGCCGACATGAGCGAGATCCTACAGAAGCATCTGGGCTTTGCGCCCTGGACCGACCCCCGCACGCGGCGTCTGCCGGGGACGGTTCCCGTGACCGAGGATGATTGGCTGGTGCAGGATGACGCATTCGCCAAGCAATTGGAATTGCGGGAAAATCTGATCGTTGAGCGTACACAGGCCGTCCACCGGCTGCACACAGGCTGTACACCGGCGGCGCAGGAACTTTACGACTGGATCATGCGGCTGCTGCCTGCGCGCGGTTATGACATGGGCGAGGTCATTCGCCGTCCCGATGGCGGGATGGTGCGTGCCGACCGTGATCAGCCCTTGCTGACCTTGGGGCGGCTGGTGGCCGAGGACCTGTGCCTGATGGTGCCGGGCGAGGGCGATGAGCATATCCTTGGCGGCGCGATCCTGTGCTTTCCGGCGGGCTGGACGCTGGATCAGAAGTTCATGCGCCCGATGATGCGCATCCACAAGCCGGTGGCAAAATATACCGAGGATGTGGGTAAGCGGGTGCAGCGCCTGCTGGATGGCATCCGGCCGGGGATCGGGATGATGCGGGGGACCGCGCATCATTCCAACGCGCCCCTGCACAATCCCCGGACCGAGGAGCAGGGCCGCGCCCCCGAAGGCGCGCTGCCCTTCATCCGGGTTGAGCGGCAATGCCTGTTCCGGCTGCCGGAAACCGGGGCTGTGGTGTTTTCCATCCATACCTCGGTGATCCGGCCCGAGGATCTGAGCCCTGAGCAGCAGGCGGCGCTGGAGGAATTCCCGATTCGCGAGGCAGCATGAACTGCCGAGCTATTCGCCAGACGCGGACCCGCCTTGCATCCTGCGACATTGTGTCGCCAAGGTGCGGCCCACAATTCTGACATCCAAGCAATTCATCAAGAGGGCAGATGATGCCGACGCTTTTCGATCCGCTGACGCTGGGCGCAGTGACACTGAAAAACCGCATCGTGATGGCGCCGTTGACGCGCAGCAGGGCGGTCGATGATCGCGTCCCCAATGCCCTGATGGCCGAATATTACGGCCAGCGCGCCGAGGCCGGGCTGATCCTGTCCGAGGCGACCGCCGTGACGCCGATGGGCGTGGGTTACGCCAATACGCCGGGCATCTGGAGCGATGCGCAGGTCGAGGGCTGGAAGCAGGTCACCAAGGAAGTGCATGACCGCGGCGGGCTGATCTTCCTGCAATTGTGGCATGTCGGGCGGATTTCGGACCCGATCTTCCTTGACGGGGCGGCTCCGGTCGCACCAAGCGCGATCCGGCCTGCGGGCACGGTCAGCCTTGTCCGTCCGAAGCGCGAATATGTGACGCCCCGGGCACTGGAAACCAATGAGATTGCGGGTGTGGTCGAGGCCTATCGCCTTGGTGCGGAAAACGCCAAGCGCGCCGGGTTCGACGGCGTCGAGATCCATGCCGCCAATGGCTATCTGCTGGACCAGTTCCTGCAGGACAGCACCAACCAGCGTACCGACGCCTATGGCGGCTCGCTGGAGAATCGCACGCGGTTGCTGGAAGAAGTCACCGATGCCGCGATCGGCATCTGGGGCGCGGACCGGGTCGGTGTCCACCTGTCGCCGCGGGGCGATCAGCATGACATGGGCGACAGCGATCCCCGGGCGCTGTTCGTGCGCGTGGCGGAACAGATGCGCCAGCGTGGCGTCGCTTTCCTTGCGCTGCGCGAGCATCTGGCACCGGACAGCGTGCTGGGCGACGTGAAGGCTGCCTTTGGCGGCCCGGTCATCGCCAATGAGCGCCTGTCGCGCGAGGCGGCTGCAGGGCTGGTGGCCGAGGGCCGTGCCGATGCGGTGGCCTTTGGCGTCAATTTCATCGCCACGCCCGATCTGCCGCGCCGTCTGCGCGATGGGTTGGATCTGAACCCCGTCGATCCGGCGACCTTCTATACCAGCGGCGCCGAGGGCTATACCGACTATCCCTTTGCCGAGGAACTGGCCTGAGCGAAAATGAAAGGGCGCCGCGCGGCGCCTTTTTTTTCCTGATATCAGGGGTTGGATTGAAGGGACGCGCGTGTGCGTCCCGATGCAGGCCCGGTTGGAAAGATCCCCAAATGCTACTCGACAATTTATACAGTTTACCTGTATAAATTGTCTTACTCACTTGAAGGGATCGATTATGCCCGCCGATCAAAAAGAGGTGGTTCGCCGCTTCAACATCGAGGTCATACAAAATGGCAACGAAACCGCATTCCGTGCCTTGATGGCTGCCGATTTTATCAATCACTCTGCGCCGCAAGGAATGCCGAACGGCCCGGAAAGCATGTGGAATACCTTCCAGCATGTTCTTCGCCCGGCTCTTTCACACCTGACGGTGACGCTTCACGACCAGATCTCCGAGGGGGATAAGGTCACGACCCGAAAGACCATAAGCGGCGTTCATACAGGCACCTTTCTGGGCGTTCCTGCGACAGGGCGGGACGTTGCGATCAGCGTTATAGACATTGTGCGGGTTCAAGACGGAAAATATGCCGAGCATTGGGGGGTGAACACCTTGCCGAATGTTCTTGCCGCATTGTCGAAGGCTTGATCCGGCAGTCAGCACAGCCGCTCGATAACGAGAATCGCTGCCGCAAGGGTTCGTTTGTCCTGCTCGGACAGGCGCTCCTCGATCAGGTCGGCGATCTGACACGTTCGAGCTTCGCGCGAGCTGGAGAGTTTTTCCTGCCCTTTTGGAGTGATAGATAGAAGTTGGCTGCGCCCATCCGCTGGATTGGGCAATTTGCTGATCAGGCACTCAGCCTCCAACTGAGCGGCAACCAATCGCATGCTTTGATGCCTTACATTGCGACGTTCTGCGAGTTCGGCAACACTGAGCGGCCCGGCCTGATCCAGAAGCGACAGCGTTTCCGACTGGGGAGTGGTCGGGGTATTTGCCTGTGTCTTTACGCCACGAACAAATCTGCCGAGCGTGATCCGAAGACTTTCCGCAAGCGCAAGCGCGTCGAAACGGTTCTCGGCGCTGGCTTCTTTGCTTGGCATTTTTGTTTCCTGCAGTTGAAAGATGCGGCGCATCTTTCCTTAGGCCGAGAGGCACGGGAGCCAGAATAGCGTTCCGGTCTTGGTGCCTATCCAACATTCCGCATTTCAGATCACGCGGTGCTGTCGGGCGTGACCCTATTGCACCGCTATCACGAAGTCAGATTACCGGTGCGCAGTTGCTGGCGATAGCGCGTCTGGCTGTTTTTCAGATGCCTTACCATGGCCTGACGCGCGGCCTCGGGGTCGGTCATCTGGATCGCGGCGAGGATCGCGCCATGCTCCTGTTCCAGCAGGCGAACGTAATCCGGGCTGACCGGAACCTCGCCTTCCTTGTTCAGCATCCGGCGCGGGATCATCGCGGCGCCGATCAGCTGCAGCATCTCGGGGAAGCGGGGATTGTTCGTCGCTTTCGCGATGGCGAGGTGAAAGGCGAAATCGGCCTCGGCCGTGGGCTTGTTCAGGCGGGCCAGATCGGTCAGGCGCTGATAGGCCTCGATGATCTCTTCCTCTTGCGCGGCAGAATGGCGGGTGGCGGCCAAAGCCGCGCCGTCGCCTTCAAGCGCGGTGCGCAGTTCAAGGATTTCGATGATCGAGGACACCCGGTCGGGGTCCACGTCGCGAAAGGCGGGCGCGGTTTCCGAGGGCGGCAGGACAAAGACCCCCGCGCCCTGCTTCGGTTCGACCACGCCATCGGCGCGAAGGGCGGCAATCGCCTCGCGCACGACGGTGCGGCTGACGCCGAAATCCTGCGTCAGGCGCGATTCCGATGGCAGGCGGTCGCCGGGCTTGTATTCGCCCGCCTGAATCTGGCGGCGCAATTCATCGCGCACGGTCACGACCAGTGTCGGGCCGGGCTGGGTCACGCCGTCATCCGCTTTCATCCTTGGCTTCATCCCTGTTGGGTTCCGAGGCAGGTCATGTATCGGATTTCTGATAGATCGGGTAGGTGGTGAAGACGCCGCCCTGATAGACCAGCACCGGATCGTCATCTGCCGGGCGCGGCACGGTGGCGTCGATCTGTGCGCGGAAGCTTTCCGCATTGTCGCGGGGCTGCCACAGATCGGCGATATGGCTGTTGTCCCACCAGCCCGCGTCATTGTTCGACGCACCCCAGATCACCGGGCAGCCAAGGCGGGGGGCGGCAAAGACGGCGCCGATCAGCGACAGGAAGTCCTCATGCGAAAACCAGCTGCCCAACATCCGGTGGTTTTGCGGTTCCGGCGTGCAAGAGCCGATGCGGACCAGCGCGGTTTCCTGCCCGAACTTGTCGAAATAAAGCCGCGCCACCGCTTCGCCGAATATCTTCGAGACGCCGTACAGGCTGTCGGGGCGGAAGGTGCAGTCGGGGCCAAGGCGCTCGCTTTGCTTGTGAAAGCCGACGGTGTGGTTGGAGCTGGCAAAGATGATGCGCGGCTGACCGTTCAGGCGCGCGGCCTCATAGAGGTTATAAAGGCCGATGATATTGCCCTGCAGGATCGGGTCGAAGGGGCGCTCGACCGAGATGCCGCCCAGATGCAGGATGCCGTCGCAGCCCGCGACCATGGCATTGACCGCCGCGGCATCCGCCAGATCGCATTGCACCACGTCATCGCCGGGCAGGGTGTCGGGCACGGGGACGATATCGGCAAGGCGAAGGCTTTCGGCCATGTCGCGCAGGCGTGGCGTCAGCGCGCGGCCCAATCCGCCTGCGGCCCCGGTGATCAACAGTCGCTTCAGCATGAATCCTAACTCCCGGAAGAAATCCCCAACCCATCGCGGCAAAGGGTCTGTCCGGTGCCGGTTCCTTCCGGCGACAGGACTTCTCCCGTCTTGCCGTCAGATGGTCCTTGCTGTAGTCAACACATAATACAAGGTCTGTCAACCTATATGACATTACGCAGCACGGAGGATACTATGCTGACCGTCGAGACCCGCCAAGCCGTCAATCCCGAATATGCCAAGACCATGGATACCGAGGCCCTGCGCCGCAATTTCTTGGCCTCAGACATGTTCCGCGACGGCGAGATCCGCCTGATCTATACCCATTACGATCGCTTCGTCATGGGCGGCGCGGTGCCGGCAGGCGGCAGCCTTGTGCTGGATGTCGTCGCCGAGACCAAAACCCCAAGTTTCCTTGATCGCCGCGAGATGGGCATCGTCAATGTCGGCGATACCGGGACGGTTCAGGCGGGTGGCGAAAGCTGGACGCTTGAGCGTGGCGACGTGCTGTATCTGGGCATGGGTGCAGGCGCTGTGACCTTTGGTGGTCAGGGGCGCTTCTACATCACCTCTTGCCCGGCGCATCACACCTACCCGAACAAGCTGGTCCGCCTGTCGGACAGCAAGGAAGTCAAACTGGGCGCGGCCGAGACCTCGAACAAGCGCACCATCAACCAGTTCATCCACCCGCTGGTCATGGAAAGCTGCCAGCTGATCCTTGGCTATACCACGCTTGAGGACGGCTCGGTTTGGAACACCATCCCCAGCCACATCCATGACCGCCGCATGGAGGCCTATCTGTATTTCGGCATGGAGCCGCAATCACGCGTCCTGCACCTGATGGGCGAGCCGCAGGAGACCCGCCACCTGTTCATCGGCAACGAAGAGGGCGCGATCTCTCCGCCGTGGTCGATCCATTCGGGCGCGGGCATCGGCTCCTATACGTTCATCTGGGCGATGGCGGGCGATAACGTCGATTATACCGATATGGACTTCATTCAGCCGGGGGATTTGCGTTGAGCCCGTTTTCGCTGGAAGGTCGCAAGGCGCTGGTCACCGGTGCCAATACCGGGCTGGGGCAGGCGATCGCCTTGGGCCTGGCGCAAGCCGGGGCCGAGGTGGTCTGCGCCGCGCGCCGTGATGTCGATGAAACCCTGTCGCTGATCTCGGCGGCAGGCGGCAAGGGCCACGGCCTGATGCTGGATTTCGCCGATCCGATGGCGGCCAAGGACACGTTTGCCGGGCAGGGCTATGACATCCTGATCAACAACGCAGGTATCATCCGCCGCGCCGACGCCGTCGAGTTCAGCGAGGCCGATTGGGACGACGTGATCGACGTCAACCTGAAGGCGGTGTTCTTTACCTGTCAGGCATTTGCCAAGGAGTTGGTCGGGCAGGGCAAGCCCGGCAGCATCGTCAACATCGCCTCGCTGCTGAGCTTTCAGGGTGGCATTCGCGTGCCGTCCTATACCGCCAGCAAGCATGGCGTGGCGGGGCTGACCAAGCTGATGGCGAATGAATGGGCGGCCAAGGGCGTCAACGTCAACGCCATCGCGCCGGGCTATATCGAGACCAACAACACCGAGGCCTTGCGCAACGATCCTGACCGCAATCGCGCGATTCTGGACCGTATCCCGGCTGGGCGCTGGGGTAATCCCGAGGATATCGCCGGCACGGCGGTGTTCCTGTGCTCCAAGGCGGCGGCCTATGTGCATGGCGCGGTGCTGAACGTCGATGGCGGTTGGCTGGCCCGCTAAGGGCCAGTAGGCGCGCTGCGCAACTTATCACACAAGTTATATGATAAGTTGTTGACAGCGCGCCGCCGCATGGCGTATCCGAAGTCGAACCCATAACCCTGAGGACATCACCATGACGCCCGAACAGCTTAAGGTCGCTCTTGGCTCCGGCCTGCTTTCCTTCCCGGTCACCCATTTCGACGCCGAAGGCAATTTCGCGGGCGACAGCTATCGCGCCCATGTCGAATGGCTGGCGGGTTACGACGCCCCCGTGCTGTTCGCAGTCGGCGGCACCGGCGAGTTCTTCTCGCTTGCTCCGCGCGAGATCCCCGAGATCGTCGCCGCTGCCAAGGAAGTTGCTGGCAAGACTGCCATCGTTTCGGGCTGCGGCTACGGCACTGAAATGGCTGTCGAAATCGCGCAATCGGTCGAGAAAGTCGGCGCTGACGGCATCCTGCTGCTGCCGCATTACCTGATCGACGCGCCGCAAGAGGGCCTGTACGCCCACGTCAAGAAAATCTGCGACTCGGTCGATTTCGGCGTCATGGTCTATAACCGCGACAACGCCGTTCTGACCGCCGACACGCTGGCCCGCCTGTGCGACGCCTGCCCGAATCTGGTCGGCTTCAAGGACGGCACCGGCGATATCGGTCTGGTCCGCCAGATCACCGCGAAAATGGGCGACCGTCTGACCTATCTGGGCGGCATGCCGACGGCGGAACTGTTCGCGGAAGCCTATCTGGGCGCTGGCTTCACCACCTACTCCTCGGCGGTGTTCAACTTTGTTCCCGGTCTGGCGAATGAGTTCTACAGCGCGCTGCGCGCCGGTGATCGTGCGACTTGCGAGCGTATCCTGAACGACTTCTTCTATCCGTTCATGGCGATCCGCAACCGCGCCAAGGGCTATGCCGTTTCGGCCATCAAGGCGGGCGTCCGTCTGCAGGGCTTCAACGCGGGTCCGGTGCGTTCGCCGCTGAAAGACCTCGATGCGGCGGAAATGGACATGATGGCCGCTCTGATCGAGCCCTATCAGCGCAAGAAAGCCGCCTGATGAAAATTGCCGCCATTCGCACGCACCTTCTGGAACATCGTCTGGAAGTGCCCTTCGAGAGTGCTTCGATGCGGTTCGACCGCCGGGCGCATGTTCTGGTCGAGGTTGAGTGTGATGACGGCACGGTGGGCTGGGGCGAATGCCTTGGCCCCGCGCGGCCCAATGCCGCGGTGGTCGCCTCCTACGCGCCCTGGCTGATCGGTCAGGACCCGCGGGCCACCGAGCGGCATTGGGCGACGCTTTACAACGCGCTGCGCGATCAAGGGCAGCGCGGACTGACCATCACGGCGCTGTCGGGGATCGACATGGCGCTGTGGGACATCAAGGGCAAAAGCCTTGGCGTCTCGGTCTCGACCCTGCTGGGCGGGCGCTGGCGCGAATCCGTGCGCGCCTATGCCACCGGCAGCTTCAAGCGTGACGGCGTGGACCGGGTTTCGGACAATGCGTCCGAGATGGCGCAGCGCCGGGCCGAAGGCTTCCACGCCTGCAAGATCAAGATCGGCTTCGATCCCGCCGAGGATATGCGGGTCATCCGCGCCGTGCGTGAGGCGATCGGCCCCGACATGCGGCTGATGATCGACGCGAACCACGGCTATACGGTCGCCGAGGCGATCAAGGTCGGTCGCGCCGCCGCCGAATATGACATCGACTGGTTCGAGGAACCGGTCGTTCCCGAACAGCTTTCCTCCTATGCCGAGGTCCGCGCCGGTCAACCGATCCCGGTCGCCGGGGGCGAGACGTGGCACACGCGCTGGGGCATGAACGCAGCCCTTCAGGCGCGCGCCGTCGACATCCTCCAGCCCGACATGGCCGGTTGCGGCGGGTTGTCCGAGGCAACAAAGATCGCGGCCATCGCCAGCCTGCATGGCGTGCGCATCGTGCCGCATGTCTGGGGCACGGGCGTCCATATCGCCGCCGCCCTGCAATTCATGGCCGCGCAGACCCCCGACCCTGTGCGCGTGAACCCGGTCGAGCCGATCATGGAGTTCGACCGCACCCATAACCCCTTCCGTCAGGCGGTGCTGAACACCCCGATCGAGGCCGTGAATGGGGTGGTCGCCATCCCGAACGGGCCGGGGCTGGGGATCGAGGTCAACCGCGACGCTTTGACCGAATTCAGGATGCAAGACGCATGATCCTTCGTAAACTGACTGGTGATGCTCCGGCCGTTCCCTTTCCCAAGGGAGCGGTCGATTCACAAATGCACATGTATCTGCCGGGTTATCCGGCGCTGCCCGGTGGTCCGGGCTTGCCGCGTGATCCGCTGCCCGATGCGGATGCCTATCGACAGTTGATGGGCTGGATGGGGATCGACCGCGTCATCATCACCCAAGGCAATGCCCATCAGCGCGACAATGGCAATCTGGTCGCCTGTCTGGCCGAGATGGGCGACTGCGCCCGCGGCGTCGCGGTGATCGATGAGGCGACTTCGGACGCCGAAATCACGCGGCTGTCGGATGCGGGCGTGGTCGGTGCGCGGATCATGAATCTGCCCGGCGGTGCGTTGAATCTGGACCATCTTGAGGCCGTGGATGCCCGCGCCCATGCGGCGGGCTGGATGGTTGCGGTGCAGTTCGACGGTTCGGACATCCTGACGCATCTGCCGCGGCTGATGGCCTTGAAATCACGCTGGGTCTTCGACCATCACGGCAAGTTCTTTCGCGGTGCCGTCCCCGACAGCCCGGAAATCGACGCCGTGCTGCAGTTGATCGACCGCGGCAATTGCTGGTTCAAATTCGCTGGCGTCTATGAAAGCAGCAAGGAGGCCTGGCCCTATCGCGATATCGAGGGGCTCTCGCGCCGCATTGCTGCCCATGCGCCCGAGCGCATCGTCTGGGGCACGAACTGGCCACATAACGGTATCACCCGCACCGAAGACTACCCGAATGAGGTCGAATTGGCCCAACTGGTGCTGGACTGGCTGCCCGAGGGCGCGCGCGATGCTGTCCTTGTGGGCAACCCGCAAGAACTCTATGGCCTAAAGCCTGTCTGATGGGTTATTGAACCTTGTCATAGGCCTTGGCCCAATAAAGACTGACAACTACCGAATCTGGGAGGATTCCATGAAACTTACGCACATGCTGCTGGTCTGCGGCACGATTCTGGCTGGCACCACCGGCGCGGCTCTGGCCGCGGATTGCGAAATCACCCTGCGCTCGTCCGACACCCATCCCGACGGCTATCCGACGGTCGAGGGCGTCAAGGCGATGGCCGCCGAGGTCAAGGAAAAGACCGGTGGTCGCGTCTGCATCGAAGTCTTCCCCTCGTCCCAGCTGGGTGAGGAAAAGGACACGATCGAGCAGACCCAGTTCGGCGTGATCGACATGGTTCGTGCCAGCTTCGGTTCGTTCAACGACATCGTGCCGGTGACGCAGACGGTTTCGCTGCCTTACCTGTACCGCTCGGAAGATCACCTGCATCAGGTGCTGGACGGTCCGATCGGCGAGGAGATCGCCAAGGATTTCGAGGCGCATGATCTGGTCGCGCTGGCCTATTACGATGGCGGCGCGCGCAGCTTCTACAACTCGCAAAAGCCGATCAAGACGGTTGAAGACCTGAAGGGGATGAAGTTCCGCGTCATGCAGAACGACGTCTTTGTCGACATGATGTCGGCGCTGGGCGCGAATGCGACGCCGATGCCTTACGGCGAGGTTTACTCCTCGATCCAGACCGGGGTTATCGACGGGGCCGAGAACAACTTCCCCAGCTATGACAGCTCGGGCCATTCCGAGGTCGCGAAGTTCTTCACCCTTGACCAGCACCTGATGGTGCCGGAACTGGTCGCGATGTCCAAGGCCAGCTGGGAAAAGCTGAGCCCCGAGGATCAGGCCGTGCTGCGCGAGGCGGCCAAGAACTCGGCCACCGTGCAGCGCAAGCTGTGGGCCGATCAGGAAAAGGCCAGCGAGGACAAGGTCGTGGCCAGCGGTGCCGAAGTGACGCGCGACGTCGACAAGACCGCCTTCATCGAGGCCATGGCCCCGGTCTATGAGAAATACGTGACCACGGATCAGGCCAAGGATCTGGTCAAGCGCATTCAGGAAACCAAGTGACTTGGGGCAGCCCGCGGCGAACATGCCGCGGGCGCCTTTCGATCCACTCCGTCACATGGGGGAAATAATGGGACAGGGAATTGCCGCGTTGTCCCGGCTGAATGCCGTTCTGGCCCGCGCCAGCCTATGGCTCGCGGGCTTTGGGCTAAGCGCGATGACGGTCATCGTCTTTGCGCAGGTCTTCATGCGCTATGTCATGAATGACAGCCTGCTTTGGGTCGAACCGACCGCCATCCTGCTGATGAGCTGGTTCATCTTCCTTGGCTCGGCCGTTGGCGTGCATGAGAATTTTCACATGGGCTTCGACGTGCTGATGCACTTCCTGCCAGAGAAATTCGGCACCTGGCTGCGGCTGATGTCGGATCTGGCGGTGCTGATCTTTGGGTTGGGCATGGCGATCTATGGCTGGCAGCTGATGGCCAAGACCTGGGGCGCGACGCTGCCGGTGATCCGTCTGCCCGGCGGCATGAGCTATATGCCGCTGTTTGTCGGCGGACTGCTGATCACGCTTTTCGTGCTGGAACACATCCTGAACCGGCTGACCGGCAAGACGCTCGAGACCGAGCCGGATGCCGAAGATGTTTTGATGACCGAGGCGTGAGATGGAGTATCTGATCCTTTTCGGTGTTTTCACCGTTCTCATGCTGATCGGCACACCGATCGCCTTCTGTCTGGGCATCTCCAGCCTTGCGACGGTCGGCTATCTGGGCCTGCCGGCGCTGGTGGTCTTCCAGCGGGTTTCGGCGGGGATTTCGGTCTTTACGCTGATGGCCATTCCCTTCTTCATCTTCGCGGGTGACCTGATGGTCAGGGGCGGCATCGCCGCCAAGATCGTGGCCTTTGCCGGATCGCTGATCGGGCATGTCCGTGGCGGTTTGGGGCAGGTGAATATCGCGGCCTCGACGCTGTTTGGCGGCATTTCCGGTTCGGCTGTGGCCGAGGCGGCGGCTGTCGGCGGCATCATGATCCCGCAGATGAAGGCGCGCGGTTACGGCGCGGATTACGCGGTCAACGTGACCTCGATGGCGGCGCTGATCGCGCTGCTGCTGCCGCCCAGCCACAACATGATCATCTATTCGATCTCGGGTGGCGGTAAGATCTCGATCGCGGACCTGTTCACCGCAGGGATCATCCCCGGTCTGCTGCTGGCCGTGGCCTTGTCGATCACCGCCTATCTGGTGGCCCGCAAGCGCGGCTATCCGACCGAGGCTTTCCCCGGCTTTGCCCGCGTCTTCCGCTTCCTGCTGGAATCGCTGCCGGGCATGCTGCTGATCGCGATCATCTTTGGCGGCGTGCGTTCGGGTGTGTTCACGGCCACGGAAAGCTCGTGCATCGCGGTGATCTATGCGCTGCTGGTCACGGCCTTTGTCTATCGTAGCCTGAGCTGGACGGATTTCGTCCATGCGACACAGCAGGCGGTGCGCACCACGGCGATGGTCCTGCTGATCATCGGCATGGCGGGGGCTTTCGGCTGGCTGATGGCCTATCTGCACGTGGCGCAGATCTCGCTGCAATGGATGCAGTCGGTGTCGAACAACCCGTTCGTGATCCTGCTGATGATCAACATCGTGCTGCTGGTTCTGGGCACGTTCATGGACATGTCGCCCTTGATCATCATCACTACGCCGATCTTCCTGCCGGTGGTTTCGGCCTTTGGCGTCGATCCGGTGCATTTCGGGGTGATCATGATCCTGAACCTTGGCATCGGTCTGAACACGCCGCCACTGGGCCCGGTGCAATTCGTCGCTGCCGCCGTCGCCCGCATCAGCATCTGGGAGGCGATGCGCAGCGTCTGGCCCTTCTATGCCGCGGGTCTGGTGGTGCTGATGATGGTCACCTACATCCCGGCGCTGTCGCTGTGGCTGCCATCGGTGTTCAAGTAATCCGGAATGGCCCGCCACTGGCGGGCCTTTTCATTGCACGGTTCATTCCTGCGCCAGTTTCTCTGCCTGCTCGGGCTCATCCAGCCGCATGAAGCCGCCATGGCGGCTTTTCTCGATCCGACGCATATGTTCGCGGGGCGACAGGCCGAGGGTGCGCTTGAACATGCGCGAGAAGTAATAGGGATCCGCATAGCCCAACTCGGCTGCCGTGGCCGAGACGTTCAGCCCCGATTCCAGATGGTGCATGGCCAGTTCCATCCGCCGGTATTCCTGATATTTGCGCGGCGTGCGCCCGACCCGGCGCTGAAACTCGCGCAGGAAATAGTCGCGGTTATAAGGGGCCGAATCGACGGCCCGCGTCGCCACATCCGGATCGATCGGATTGGCCGAGATCATGGTGGCAGCCTTCATCACCGCCAGATCCAGCGCATGCGCGCCCTCGGGCAGATAGGTGGCGCTGTCGCGCCAGCCGATGAAGGCATCCTCGATAAAGGCGATCAGCAGCACCATGAACAGGTGATGCTGGCCCAAGGTCACCGATTCCGGCGGCGCGCTTTGGCGGTAATGGCGCACCATCGGCTCCAGCAGCGGCCAGCGGGTCAGGCGCAGATGCGGACGCAGGTCCATCTGGCCGATCAGATCATGCAGCCCATAGATGTTCAGGGTGAAATGCTGGGCCACGCCGCGATAGGTTTCCGGCCCCTCGTTATGGCCGCGGAAACGCTGGCCGCGGCGGATCAGCATGGCCTCACCCGGTGCGATGACGCGCGGTTCGTCGTCGATCAGGTAATGCCCGCGTCCTTCAAGGCAGAAGACCAGATCGTCCACCGGGTTCACCTTGTCGATGGCCCAGGTCGTCGAATGCTCCATGCGGATGGCGGCACGGGTCAGGGTCAGGGTCAGCGCAGAAGGGGGAATGGCGGCCAAAATGCCACCTTCGATTTCGTCCATCTTTTTTCCCTCCTTTGTCAATTCAACCTGCACCTTGATTCCGGTTATTTCATTCTCAGACAAGCAGTCGCTTACCGAATTCTGACAGGGAGGAGATCGGAAGCCGGCATCGGGACGTCATGCGTTCCGCCACGCGCCGGCCCGGTCTGGAGGTTTCACTTGCACGAATCCGCATCTTGCTCAGGCGCGCCGCCGCGTCCCGAAAGGGGCTGCGCATGAAACGCCAACGCTTTCTGGGACTGGCCTATCTGGCGCCCTATATCCTTGGGCTTCTGGTCTTCACGATGATCCCGTTCATCGCGTCCTTCTATCTCAGTTTTACCAAATACGACCTGATGAGCGAGCCGCGCTGGACGGGTCTGGCGAATTACCAAAAGCTGTTCACCCGCGACCGCACCTTCGAGAAATCACTGTGGGTGACGCTGACCTATGTGTTCCTGACGGTGCCGCTGAAGCTGGCCTTCGCGCTCTTCATCGCGGCGATCCTGAACTACAAGCTGCGCTTCATCAATTTCTTCCGCACCGCGTTCTACGTCCCCTCGATCCTTGGCGGCTCGATCGCGATTGCGGTCTTGTGGCGCTACATGTTCGCATCCGAAGGGCTGGTGAACATGGCGCTGGATCTGGTCGGGATCGGCCCGGTCGATTGGTTCGGAGACCCGACAAACGCGCTGTTCACCATCACGCTGCTGCGCTGCTGGCAGTTCGGCTCGGCCATGGTGATCTTCCTCGCGGCGCTGCAATCCATCGACAAGTCGCTGTATGAGGCGGCGGCCATCGACGGGGCCAGCAAGACGCGGGTGTTCTTCTCGATCACGCTGCCACTGCTGACGCCGGTGATCTTCTTCAACCTGATCATGCAGATGGTGCAGGCGTTCCAGGAGTTCAACGGCCCCTACATCATCACGCAGGGTGGCCCGCTGAAATCGACCTATCTGCTGCCGCTCTACATCTACGACGAGGCCTTCAAGAAGTTCAACATGGGCTATGCCTCGGCCATCGCTTGGGTGCTGTTTGGCATCATCATGGTCCTGACCGTGGTTGCCTTCTGGTCGTCGAAGAAATGGGTCTATTACGCCGGCGATAAAAGGAGCTGATCCATGGACACCAATGCCATGCTGGACATGGACGCCTTCAACGATGCGCAGGCCGCAAAACGCGCCCGGCTTCGCCTGATCTCAAGCGTGATCCGCTATGTGCTGCTTTTCGCGGTCGGGCTACTGATGCTTTACCCGCTGATCTGGCTGATCGGTGCAAGCTTCAAGACCAATTCCGAGATCTTCTCGGGCGCGGGCTTCATTCCGCAGAACCCGACGCTGGACGGCTATATCAAGGGCTGGCAAACCTCGACGCCCTATACGTTCGGGCGCTTCTTCTGGAACTCGTTCCTGATCATCCTGCCCAAGACCATCGGCACGGCGATCAGCTGCACGCTGGCGGCCTATGCCTTTGCCCGCTTCGATTTCCCGCTGAAGAAGCTGCTGTTCACCACCGTCATCGCGACGCTGCTGCTGCCGAATGTGGTCACGCGCATCCCGCAATACATCCTGTTCCGCGATCTGGGCTGGCTGGACAGTTTCCTGCCTCTTTGGGTGCCGTCGGCACTGGCGGGGGATGCGTTCTTTGTCTTCATGCTGGTGCAGTTCCTGCGCTCTCTACCCTCGGACATGGAGGAAGCGGCACGGGTGGACGGCGCCAACAGCCTGCAAACGCTGGTCTATATCGTCGTCCCGATGCTGGCCCCGGCGCTGATCTCGGTCTGCCTGTTCCAGTTCATGTGGACCATGAACGATTTCCTTGGGCCGCTGATCTACCTGTCCTCGGTGGACAAGTACCCGGTCAGCCTGGCGCTGAAACTTTCAATCGACACAACCGAAGCCTTCGAATGGAACCGCATCCTTGCGATGTCGGTCCTGACCATCGCGCCCGCGCTGATCATCTTCTTTGCCGCGCAGCGCTACTTCATCGAAGGCATTTCCTCTGGGGGGGTAAAAGGCTGATGGCACGTGTTCAGCTGCGCAATCTGGAAAAGGTCTATGGCGGCTCGGTCAAGGCCGTCCACGGCATCAACCTTGATATCGAAGATGGCGAGTTCATGGTTTTTGTCGGCCCCTCGGGCTGTGCGAAATCCACGACCTTGCGGATGGTCGCCGGCCTTGAGGACATTACCGGCGGTGAGATCATCATCGGCGGCCAGCGGGTGAACGACCTGCCGCCCGGCAAGCGTTCGATTGCCATGGTGTTCCAGAACTACGCGCTTTACCCGCATATGAAGGTGCGCGGGAACCTGGCCTTTGGCCTGAAGATCGCGGGGAAATCGAAGCCCGAGATCGAGGTGGCGATCAACGATGTCGCCCGCATCCTTGAAATCGAGCCGCTGCTGGACCGGCTGCCGAAGCAGCTGTCGGGCGGTCAGGCGCAGCGTGTCGCCTTGGGGCGTGCGCTGATCAAGAAGCCGGGCGTGTTTCTGTTCGATGAGCCGCTTTCGAACCTGGATGCGAAACTGCGCGCATCCATGCGGGTCCGGATCACCGATCTGCATCGGCGGTTGAAGGCCGAGGGGCTGTCCTCGACCGTCATTTACGTGACCCACGACCAGACCGAGGCGATGACCATGGGCGACCGGATCTGCGTCATGCAGGCGGGCCGGATCATGCAGGTCGCGACCCCCAAGGAGCTGTATAACCACCCGGCGAACCTGTTCGTCGCGGGCTTCATCGGCAGCCCCGAGATGAACCTGATCGAAGGTCATCTGCAATCGGGGCAATTCGTGATCGGCAACCAGCGGCTTTCGCTGGGGGATGAGGTGTTGTCGCGGCTGGCCTCGCAGCCCAAGGACGCCGTGCTGGGCGTGCGCCCGCAGCATCTGGCGCTGGACCCCTCGGGCTTGCAGGCGCGGCTGACCAATGCGGAATTCATGGGCCACGAGGTCTATCTGCATGCCGATCTGGAGGGGCAGAAGATCATCGCCGTGGTCGGCACCGCCGAATACGAGCAGCTGGGCCGCGCCGAAACCATCGGTCTGAAGCCCGCGGCCGAGCATCTTCACGTTTTTGATAAGGCCGATGGCAGCAATGTCTCGCTGCAGGGTCACAGGTTGGCCGCCTGAATTCCAAGGCCGCAGAGGAGGGAAAACAATGAAACTGAAACGCTTTGCCGGGGTGCTGACCGGCACCGCGCTGGCCACGATGACGATCGCGCAGACCGCCTCGGCGGCGGAACTGCGCATGTCCTGGTGGGGGGGCGACAGCCGCCATGTCGCCACGCAAAAGGCGCTGGAAGCCTGCGGCGCGAAACATGGCCACACCATCAAGGGTGAATTCACCGGCTTTGACGGCTATCTGGAAAAGCTGACCACCCAGATGGCCGGCGGGACCGAGGCCGATATCGTGCAGGTGAACTGGCCGTGGTTGCCGCTGTTCTCGCGCGATGGCACCGGCTTTGCCGATCTGCGCAAGCTGCCTGCAGTGGACCTGAGCCAGTGGAGCGAGACCGACCTGAATTCGGGTTCGACCAATGGCGTGCTGCAGGGCATTTCGGTTTCGACCACGGGCCGCACCTTCTTCTTCAACCAGACCACCTTCGAAAAGGCCGGGGTCCCGGTTCCGACCAACTGGGCCGAGCTTGAAGCCGCGACCAAGACGCTCAAGGAAAAGCTGGGCGACGACTATTACACCTTCAACGCGGTGAAAGAGACGGCGCAGCTGCTGGTCACGCTGGCCGTGACCCAGAAGACCGGCAAGGATCTGGTCGATCCGGCCACCAACCGCGTCGCCTGGACCCCCGAGGAACTGGCAGGCGGTATCAACTTCCTTGGCCATCTGGTCGAGATCGGCGCGATCCGTTCGCAAAAGGCCGAGGCCTCGGACGGCAACGTCAACCTGTTCGAGAAACCGGCATGGGCCGAGGGCAAGATCGCCGGTTCCTATGAGTGGGATTCGACCTATTCGAAATATGCCGACCCGCTGAAGGATGGGCAGGTGCTGAAACCGGTGCCGATGCTGCATATCGAAGGCTCGGTGACGGATGGCGTCTATCGCAAGCCTTCGATGCTGCTGTCGGTGTCCAAGAACTCGAAGAACCCCGAGGCGGCGGCGCAGATCCTGAACTGCCTGCTGAACGAGCCCGAGGGGATCGACGCGCTGGGCACGTCGCGCGGGTTGCCCTCGTCCAAGGTCGCGGCCGAGCGTCTGGCCGGGCAGGGCGAACCCGAGGTCCGCGCCGCCAATGAAATCGTCGTGGCGGCGGCGGGTCCGATGATCTCGCCCTTCAACGAACATCCCGAGATCCGCAGCAACTTCATCGATTCGCTTGAGGAGTTTGCCTACGGCCAGATCTCGGCCGAGGACGCGGCCCAGCAGATCATCGACGGCACGAACGACGTTCTGGCCGAGTTCGACTGACGCATCCGCCCGCCGCGATCAATTGCGCGGCGGGCAAACCCAAAAGGCATGATCATGACACCCATCCCCCTCGCCGTGACGGCGCGGGCCGCTGCCTTGCGGCTTCCTGTCAGCCACGCGCTTTATCATCTGCCCCGGCCCTTGGGCTGGCGGCTGGCAGCAGTCGGCCTGCCTGACCGGCATGGCGAGGTCGGGGCCGTCACCCTGCTGCTGGACGACCTTGTGCCCGACACTGCCTATCGCCTGCGGGTCGAGGGGATGGACGAAATCGAATTCCGCAGCGCGGCTTGCGCCGGTGCGCTGACGCCCGCCGGCATGATCGAAGGTGCGGCCCGCGACGATCTGGCCGCCGCCCGACACAATGCCGACGCCATTGCCGATGCCATCGCCGCGCTGCCGGTGGGCGGCACATTGATCCTGCCTGCGGGCGATTGGGTCTGTGCCCCGGTGGCGCTCAAATCCGACATGGTGCTGCATCTGGCGCGGGGGGCGGTGTTGATCGCGCCCTCGGATCGTGACGGCTGGCCGATCCTGCCCGCGCGGGACGCGCATGGTCGGATGCTGGGCAGTTGGGAAGGCCTGCCAGCGGACTGCTTTGCCGCCGGGCTTCACGCCATCGCCGCCGAACGGCTGGTGATCGAGGGGCGGGGCGCCCTCGATGGCTCGGGCGATCTGGGCGACTGGTGGACCTGGCCCAAGGAAACCCGCGATGGTGCGCGCCGTCCGCGCGGGCTGCATCTGATCGGCTGCAGCGACGTGACGCTGATGGGTTTCACCATCCGCAACGCGCCCAGTTGGACCATCCATCCGCAAGGCTGCGACCGGCTGCTGGCCGTGGGCCTGCAGATCGAGGCGCCGCATGACAGCCCGAATACCGACGGCCTGAACCCCGAAATGTGCCGCGATGTCGAGCTTGAGGGCATCCGCTTCTCGGTCGGCGATGATTGCATCGCGGTCAAGGCCGGCAAGCGCGGCCCGAATGGCGAGGCGGATCATCTGGACGAGACCCGCAACATCCGCGTCCGCCATTGCCTGATGGAACGCGGTCATGGCGGGCTGGTCATCGGCTCGGAAATGTCGGGCGGCGTCCATGATGTCGCCATCGAGGATTGCGAGATGATCGGCACCGATCGCGGCTTGCGGATCAAGACGCGACGCGGGCGGGGCGGGGCAGTGTCCGGCATCGCCATGCGCCGCGTCGCCATGCGGGGCGTGCAGACCGCGATCTCGGTCAATGCGCATTACCATTGCGACCCGGATGGCCACGCGCCTTGGGTGCAGGATCGCGCCCCCGCGCCGGTCAATGACCTCACCCCCCGGATCAGCGGCATCACCATCGAGGATGTGACGCTGGACGGCTTGGCCCATGCGGCGGGTGCCTTTCTTGGCCTGCCGGAAGCGCCGATCGATCAGGTGACGATCCGTCGGCTGCGCATCGGCTCGCTTGACCCTGCGGCGGTGCCGACGCCGCCCGATATGGCCGATCGGGTCCGCCCGATGCGCCACGAAGCCCTGCTGGCCGAGCAGGCGAATGTTGATTGCGACGACGCCTCGCTGCTGTCGCTTGCTCCGATTACCCAGAAATGAGGTGCGCCATGCCGCTCAGCGACTATTTCGACGCGTTTTGCCATGATTATCAGGCCTATAAAGGCGGTCCCTGGTGCTACGAGGATGGCTGCATTTATCGCGGACTGGATCTGCTGCACGAGGTGATGGGCGATCCGCGCTGGCGCGCGCATCTGCGTCGTCTTGTCGATGCGCAGGTCGGGCCCGAGGGCGAGCTTGCGGGCTACGACCCGGACGATTTCAACATCGACAACATTCTGGCGGGGCGGGTGCTGTTCCCGCTGTGGCGCGAAACCGGCGACGACCGCTACATGGCGGCGGCACGCCGGCTTGTCGGACAGCTTGACCGGCATCCCCGCATCAGCACCGGCAATTACTGGCACAAGCTGCGCTATCCGCATCAGGTCTGGTTGGACGGGCTGTATATGGGGCTGCCGTTCCTGATCGAATATGGCATCGCCGCTGGCGAGCCGCAGCGGATCGAGGACGCGCTGACGCAATTTCTGGCCGCGCTGGACCTGACCCAGACGCCATCGGGCCTGCATGTTCACGGCTATGACGAAAGCCGCGACCAGCGTTGGTCGGACCCAGATACGGGGCAATCACCCGCCGTCTGGGCGCGGGCGATGGGCTGGCTGGCGATGGCGCTGGTCGATGCGCTAGCCTTACTGCCGGGCGATCTGCGGGCGACCGAGTTGCACCAACGGACCCGACAGATCCTGCTGAAGCTGGCCGATCTGCAAGCGCCGAGCGGGCTTTGGCCGCAGGTTCTGGAAGCGCCTGATCTGCAGGGAAATTATGAGGAAAGCTCGGCCTCGGCGATGTTTGCCTATGCCTTCTTGCGGGCGGCGCGGCTGGGGCTGGTCTCGGGGGGCGATGCTGCGCGCCTGCGAGACGCCGGGCTGAAGGCGCTGGATGCGCTGGAACAGACGCGGCTGATCCAGCGCGGGGGGCGCAGCCGATTCTCGGGTATCTGCCATGTCGCGGGGCTGGGTGGGTTCAGCGGCGTCTATCGCGACGGCACGCCCGGTTATTACCTGACCGAACCCGTGGTCGATGACGATGCCAAGGGAGTCGGTCCGTTGATGATGGCCTGCGCCGAACGCGAGCAGGTGGCCTCGCTGGCCGCCGAGTAAGCTAACGCAATCAGGCGGGGCAGGGCGCGACTTCGGTCGCGCCCTTTTCGTTTTCACTGACATGTTCGACAACATGTAAGACAAGTATTGACACGTGCCCGGCAGATTCGTTACGCATATTCAGGAAATCTGAAGCCTGCGAGGAATTGCCATGATCATCACGCATGTGGAGGCGCGCGTCTTCCTGACCACCACGCGCCGTCACTCGGACAGCGCGGGCCATGCCCATCCCGGTCCCGCCCATCAGGTCCAGCAGGCGATGTTGACCATCCGCACCGAGGACGGCCATGAGGGCCACTCCTTCACCGCGCCGGAAATCGTGCGCGAGCATGTGCTTGAGAAATTCGTGCGCAAGGTGCTTGTCGGACAGGATGCCCGCGACCGCGAGCGGCTGTGGCAGGGACTGGCGCATTGGCAGCGCGGCTCGGCGGCGCAGCTGACCGATCGCACGCTGGCCGTGGTCGATTGCGCGCTGTGGGATCTGGCGGGCCGGGCGCTGAACCAGCCGGTCTACAAACTGATCGGCGGCTATCGCGACAAGGTTCACGCCTATGGCTCGATCATGTGCGGCGACGAACTGGAAGGCGGGCTGGCTACGCCCGAGGATTACGGCCGCTTTGCCGAGAAGCTGGTCGCCCGTGGCTACAAGGGCATCAAGCTGCACACCTGGATGCCGCCGGTCAGCTGGGCGCCGGATGTCCGCATGGACCTGAAGGCCTGCGCCGCGGTTCGTGAGGCGGTCGGCCCCGATATCAGTCTGATGATCGACGCCTTCCACTGGTATTCGCGTTCCGACGCGCTGGCGCTTGGCAAAGGCTTGGAAAAGCTGGGCTTCGACTGGATCGAAGAGCCGATGGATGAGCAATCCATGTCGTCCTACAAATGGCTGGCCGAGAATCTGGACATTCCGGTCGTCGGCCCGGAAAGCGCCGCGGGCAAGCACTGGCACCGCGCGGAATGGGTCAAGTTCGGCGCCTGCGACATCCTGCGCACCGGAGTGAACGATGTCGGCGGCATTACCCCTGCGCTGAAGACCATGCATATGGCCGAAGCCTTCGGTATGGAATGCGAGGTTCACGGCAACACCGCGATGAACCTGCATGTCGTCGCCGCTGCCAAGAACTGCCGTTGGTACGAACGTGGACTGCTGCACCCGTTCCTCGAATATGACGATGGCCACGACTATCTGAAATCGCTGTCCGACCCGATGGATGCCGATGGTTACGTGCATGTGCCGGATCGTCCGGGTCTGGGCGAAGATATCGACTTCGACTTCATCGAGAACAACCGCGTGAAGTGAGGGCAGGGCGATGAAGCAGATCCTTGCCTTTGGCGACAGCCTGACCTGGGGCGCTGACCCGGTGACGGGCTTGCGCCACCCGCATCCCGCGCAATGGCCGGTGGTGCTGGAGGCCGGGCTGACCGGCGCGCGGGTGATCGGCGATGGCTTGGGTGGGCGCACCACCTGCCGCGATGATCATTCCGGGCCTGCCAGCCGTAATGGGGCTTGGGCGCTGCAACTGGCTTTGGCCGTGCATATGCCGCTGGATCTGGTGATCCTGATGCTGGGGACGAATGATCTGAAGCCGGTCCATGGCGGTCAGGCGATCTCGGCCCAAGGGGGCATGCGCCGTCTGGCCGAGATCGTCCAGACCTTCCCCTACAAGCCGCGTTCGGCCGTGCCGAAACTGCTGATCGTCGCGCCGCCGCCCTGCGGCCCCACCGCCAATGGTGGGCCTGCGGGCGGGCGGATCATCGCGGAATCCGAACTGTTCGCGCCCCTCTATGCCAGCCTTGCAGTTGAGCTGGGTTGCGCGTTTTTCGACGCAGGGACCGTGGCGCGACCGTCAGTTGAGGATGGTGTCCATCTGGATGCCGACAATACGATTGCGATCGGCAAGGCGCTGGTCAGGCCGGTGGCGGAATTGCTGGCCTAGAACAAGATCCGGTCATCCTGCGCTGGCAGGGTAACCCATGGCGAGCCGCACGCCCATGACGCGGCATCTGGGAGGATAAAATGAGGAAATTCCTGGCATCCGTGGCGCTTGGCGCGCTCATGCTTGGCGCGGCTCCGCAAGCCTGGGCCGAAACCCCCGACAACCAGCTGATCGTCGCCACGACGATGAGCAATATCCTGACGCTCGACCCGGCCGCGATCACCGGCCGCGAGACGGTGCAGGTGCTGAACAACATCTACGACACGCTGGTCACGCTGTCGCCCGAGGACAAGTCGGTCCAGCCGCGCATGGCCGAAAGCTGGGACGTGGCCGAGGATCGCATGTCGATCACCTTCCATCTGCGCAAGGATGCGAAATTCGCCTCGGGCAACCCGGTTACCGCCGAGGATGTCGCCTGGAGCTTCAAACGCCTGATGACGCTGAACCTCGCGCAGGCCAGCTTCCTGAAATCGCGCGGTATCACCGCCGAGAACGCCGCCGATCACTTCGTCGTCGTCGACCCCAATACCTTCACCTTCAAGCTGGCCAAGCCCGACGACCCGGCGATGATCCTGATGATCCTTGCGCAGAACGGGCCGGGCTCGATTCTGGACAGCAAGACCGTGCTGGCGAACGAAAAGGATGGCGACCTGGGGCAGGGCTGGCTGACGCTGAACTCGGCCGGTTCGGGGCCGTTCACGCTGACCAAATGGGCCTCGAACGAATATATCATCCTGACCAAGAATGATGGCTATTGGGGCCCGGCACCGGCGATGGACCGCGTTCTGATGCGCCACCTGCCGGAATCGCAATCCCAGCGCCTGATGCTGGAGCAGGGCGATATCGACGTGGCCTATTCGATGCAGGCCCCTGACCTGACCGCGCTGGAAAAGGACGAGCACATCAAGATCGCCTCGACCCCCGGCGCAGGCTTCTACTACCTGTCCGTGTCGATGAAGGATGAGCGTTTCGCCAATCCGAAAGTGCGCGAGGCACTGCGCCTGCTGATCGATTACGAAGGTCTGGATAAGGCCGTGATGCCCTATTACGGCAAGCTGCATCAGCGTCCGCTGACCACCGGCGTGCTGGGCCAGCTGCCGGATCAGGGCTACAAGCTGGATGTCGCCAAGGCCAAGGAATTGCTGGCCGAAGCAGGCTATCCCAACGGCTTCAAGACCACGCTGCGGGTGCTGTCGGAAGACCCGTTCATCAAGGCCGCGACCGCGATCCAGAACACGCTGGCGCAGGCGGGCATTCAGGCCGAGATGATCACCGGCTCGGGCGACCAGATCTATGGCGCGATGCGCGAGCGGAACTTTGAGCTGCTCGTCGGTCGCGGCGGCGGCGGCCAGCAGCCGCACCCGGACAGCAACCTGCGCGCCTTGGCCTATAACCCCGACAACTCGGACGAGGCCAAGCTGACCAACTACCAAGGTTGGCGGACCAGCTATTACGACGCGAAGCTGAACGAAATGATCGAGGCCGCGCTGCTGGAACGCGATGCGGCCAAGCAGAAGGCGGATTACGAGGAAATCCAGAACTACATGGATCAGACCGTGACCTCGATCATTCCCTTCTCGGAAGTCGTGGACAGTGCAGCCTTCCGTGCCGATATCGAAGGGCTGACCGTGAACCCCTGGCTCACGCGCTTCGAGACGGTCACCAAGAAGCGTTAAGGACCGGACATGGCCGGGATTACCGCCGACAATCTGGTTCCCGGCCTGATCGCCAAAGCCTTGGCCCGCGGATTTCCCGCGGGCTGGGCGCATTCCGGCGGCGATTTCGCCGCGTGGCAGGCGCGCGCGCGTCAGATCGCCGAATGCCATATCCTGCCCGATCCGGCGCTGCTGGATGTCCCTTGCGGTTGGCGCGATGACGCGACCGAGGATCGCGGCACTCATGTCGCGCATCAGGGCGCGATCCTGCTGCAAGGCGGTGGCGAATGGCCCGCGCTGATGCTGCGCCCGAAGGGTTCCGGCCCACATCCGGCGGCGCTGCTGCTGCATGATCACGGCTCGGAATTTCGTATCGGCAAAGAAAAATGCATCCGCCCGCTGGATGATGCTGCGCTGGCGCAGGCTTGGGTCGAGCGCTTCTTTGATGGCGTCTGGATCGGGGACCGATTGGCCGCGCAGGGTTTCGTGACGCTTTGCGTGGATGCGCTGAACTGGGGCGCGCGGCAGGGCAACGGCTATGACGCCCAACAGGCGCTGGCCTGCAACCTGATGCAGCTGGGCACCAGCCCAGCGGGGGTGATGGCGGCCGAGGATATGGCGGCAGCGGGCTTTCTGGCCGGATTGCCGCAGGTCGACGCCGCGCGGGTCTGTGCCGTCGGATTCTCGCTGGGCGGGTTTCGGGCATGGCAGGTGGCGGCGCTGTCGCCGCATATCCGTGCGGCGGTCTCGGCCGGGTGGATGGCCAGCCTGCCGGGCCTTGCGGTGGCGGGGAACAACCATCTGCGCGGGCAATCGGCCTATTGGATGACCCATCCGGGCCTGCATGCGCATCTGGACCTGCCCGATCTGGCCGGGCTTGCGGCACCCAAGCCGCTTTATGTCGAGGTTGGCGTTCAAGACCGGCTGTTCCCGCCGCCTGCGGTCGATGCGGCCTATGATCAGCTTCGCGCGATCTGGGGTGCGGCGGACGCATCTCAGGAATTGGCGCTGGAACGGCCCGATGGGGATCATGCCTTTGGTCTTGCGCGGCAGGACGCCGCGTTCGACTGGCTGCTTGGCAGGTTGGATATGGGTTCAACAGGCGTCGAAATATGCTAGACAAGTTGGATAGCGACAAGTGAGGGTACGCATGAAACAGAATGTCGGTGCGGCCATCCCCCCGGTCCGCGAATCCATGGTCGACCGCATCAGCGACGCGCTGCGCCGCGAGTTGCAGGCCGGTCGTTTCCAACCCGGCGATCGTCTGCCCAGCGAAAATGAGCTGACGCGCCTGCACTCCGTCAGCCGCGCCGTCGTGCGCGAGGCCATCGCCGCATTGCGTGCCGACGGGCTGGTCGAGGCGCGCAAGGGGGCAGGGGTCTTTGCCCTTGATCCGGCGCAGCGTGAATCCCGGCCCTTTGACGACCTGACCACGGCGCGGATCTCCTCGGTCATCGAATTGCTGGAATTGCGTACGGCCTGCGAGATCGAATCCGCAGCATTGGCTGCGGCACGGCGGTCGCCCTCGCAGCTTGAGGCGATTCTGGACGCGCATCACGCCGTCGAGCGCTGCCTGCGCAATGGCCAGCCGACTCGCGACGCCGATTTCGAATTCCATCTGGCGATTGCCAAGGCGACCCAGAACCGCCGCTTTCCTGATTTCCTGCAATTGATCCGCTCGGGCATCATTCCGCGCGGCGAGCTGCAGGGCGGCCAGCCCGGCGAACGTCCGCGCGACTACAACCTTCATCTTCAAGAAGAACATAGCCGCATCGTCGATGCGATCCTTGAAGGTGACGGCGCCGCTGCCTCCCAGCGGATGCGCGAACACCTGCGTGGCAGCCTTGAGCGTTACCAGGAATTGCTGCGTGCCGGTGGATCGGCGAACTAATATAACTTGTCTTACAGGCAAGCTGATATTATAAGACATCTACACAAGAGGAGATTCCCGATGTCCCGACCCGAATATCCCGTCGCCCATCCCGATACAGGGGTCGCGCGTCAGGTTCTGGCCGAGAATTCGGATCTGATGGTCGTTTCGTTCCGCTTCGACACGGGCGCCTGCGGTGCGCTGCACAGCCACCCGCACACCCAATCCACCTATGTCGCCAAGGGCCGTTTCCGGTTCTTTCGTGGCGATGAGACGCTGGAGTTGAATGTCGGCGATAGCATCGTCATCCCTTCGGGCGTCACGCATGGTTGCGAATGCCTGGAAGCGGGTGAGCTGATCGATAACTTCACGCCACGGCGCGACGACTTCTTGTGAACGGAACGGCGGCCCTGCGCCGCCGCTTGTCTGACAGGATTTGACAGACGGCAGGGACGCGGAGGCCGGTCCTGCCGAAAGGGAGGACTCATGCAGAACGCTCGGCTGCGCCTTCGTGGCGCCTCGTCGCAGGCGACCACCATCCTCATCACGCTGCTGGGCCTGTTGGTCCTGACTTTCGTGATCGGCAGGATGATGCCCGCCGATCCCGTTCGCGCCATGGTCGGCGAGGACGCGACCCGCGAAACCTACGAGATGGTCTATCACCAGCTCGGTCTTGACCGCCCGATCTGGGAACAGTTCCTGCGCTATCTGGGCGATGTGCTGACCGGCAATTTCGGCACCTCGATCCGCACCGGACAGCCGGTGATGCAGGACATCCTGCGCGCCATGCCCGCCACCATCGAGCTTGCCACCTTCGCCATCCTGATCGGCGCGGGTCTTGGCATTCCGCTGGGTGTCACGGCGGCGGTGAACAAGGACAAATGGCAGGACCACCTGATCCGCGTCTTCAGCCTGTTTGGCCATTCGATGCCGATCTTCTGGACCGGGATGATCGCGCTGATCGTCTTCTATGCCCATCTGGGCTGGGTCGGTGGCTCGGGCCGAATGGAGCAGTTCTATATCGGCATGGTCGATGAACGCACCGGTTTCCTGCTGATCGACAGCCTTCTGGCCGGTGAGACCGACGTGTTCTGGTCGGCCATCAACCACTTGATCCTGCCCGCCTCGCTGCTGGGCTATTCCTCCTCGGCCTATATCACCCGGATGACGCGCAGCTTCATGCTGGACCAGCTGGGGCAGGAATACATGACCACCGCACGGGTGAAGGGCCTGTCGCGCCGCCAGACCATCTGGCTGCACGCCTTTGGTAACATCCGGGTGCAGTTGGTGACCATCGTGGCGCTGGCCTATGGCTCATTGCTGGAAGGCGCGGTGCTGATCGAGACCGTCTTCGCCTGGCCGGGCTTTGGCCAGTATCTGACCAGCAACCTGATCATCGGCGACATGAATGCGGTGATGACCTGCGTGCTGATCGTCGGCGTCATCTTCATCGTGCTGAACCTGATCTCTGACCTGCTGTATCGTACCTTTGATCCGAGGACGAAATGACCGTGAAAGACACAGACATGCCGCGTCAGGCCATGAAAATGCCGTCCTCGCTGATCGTTCTGCGCAATATCCTGGGCTTCCTGATGCGCTCGCCCACCTCGGCCTTCGGGCTGATCGTGCTGGGCCTGCTGATCGTGATCGCCGCCTTTGCGCCATGGATCGCGACGCATGACCCCTATGCGCAGGATCTGGCGAATACGCTGCAGGCGCCCGGCAACGGGCATCTGTTCGGCACGGACGAACTGGGCCGCGACATCTTCAGCCGTCTGGTCTGGGGTTCGCGCATCTCGCTGACGATCATCTTCCTTGTGTCCATCGTCGTCGGGCCGATCGGGATGATCGTGGGCACCACCGCCGGTTACATGGGCGGGCGGCTGGACACGGTGATGATGCGGATCACCGACATCTTCCTGTCCTTCCCCTCGCTGATCCTGTCGCTGGCATTTGTCGCGGCGCTTGGACCCAGCCTGAATAACGCGATCATCGCCATCGCCCTGACCGCATGGCCGCCGATTGCGCGACTGGCCCGGGCCGAGGCAATGACCTTCCGCAAGGCTGATTACATTGCCGCCGCCCGGCTGCAGGGCGCGTCCGACATGCGCATCATCTTCAAGTCGATCATGCCGATGTGCCTGCCCTCGGTGCTGATCCGGCTGACGCTGAACATGGCGACGGTGATCCTGACCGCAGCGGGGCTTGGCTTCCTTGGCCTTGGCGCGCAACCGCCGATGCCGGAATGGGGCGCGATGATCGCCACCGGCCGGCGCTACATGATCGACAGCTGGTGGCTGGTGACTTTCCCCGGCCTTGCCATCCTGACCGTCAGTCTTGCCTTCAACCTTCTGGGCGACGGCTTGCGCGATGCGCTGGACCCCAAACAGATGAACCGGAGGTAAGCCCATGGAAAAGCCAGTTCTTGACGTCCGGAACCTTGCCATCCGCTATGGCGGCGCATCCCGCGACGCAGTCCGGGGGGTCAGCTTCACCCTTGGCCGCGAAAGGCTGGGCATTGTCGGCGAAAGCGGCTCGGGCAAATCCACCGTTGGCCGCGCCCTGCTGAAGCTGCTGCCATCGGCGCAGATCACCGCCGACCGCATGCAGTTCGAGGAAATCGACCTGCTGAAAGCGTCCGAGCGCGACATGCTCAAGATCCGCGGACGGCGCATGTCGATGATCCTGCAAGACCCGAAATATTCGCTGAACCCGATCCAGCGTGTCGGGCGGCAGGTGGCCGAGACCTATATGCGTCATTTCCCGGCGACAAAGGCCGAGGCGAAGCAAAAGACGCTGGCCATGCTGGAGGCCGTCAAGATCCGCGACCCCGCGCGGGTCCACGACCTTTACCCGCATGAAATTTCCGGCGGCATGGGGCAGCGCATCATGATCGCGATGATGCTGCTGGCCGAGCCGGAACTGGTCATTGCCGATGAGCCGACCTCGGCCTTGGATGTGACCGTGCGCTTGCAGGTGCTGGAGATCCTGAACGGTCTCGTGCGGGATCGCGGCATCGGGCTGATCATGATCAGTCACGACCTGAACCTTGTGCGCAACTTCTGCGACCGCGTGCTGATCATGTTCGACGGGCAGGTGGTCGAGACGCTGAACGCCAATGAACTCGACCGCGCCCAGCATCCCTATACGCGCGGGCTTCTGGCGGCCCAGCCCCGGATCGGGGACCGCCGCAAGATGCTCTCGGTGCTGGATCGTCGCCCGGAATGGAGTCAGGAGATCGCCCAATGACCAGCAATGTCGATATCCGTGATCTGTCGATCAGCTTTGGCGAGGGGCCGGCAGCGGTCAAGGTGCTGCCGGGTGTCACGTTCTCGGTCGAGGCGGGCGAATGTTTCGGTCTGGTCGGCGAAAGCGGCTCGGGCAAATCGACGGTGCTGCGCTGCATCTCGATGCTGACCGATTTCTGGCAAGGCTCGATCACCGTTGGTGGCCGCGACATCCGTCAGATCCCCCGGCTGGAGCGCTGCCGCCTGCTGCAAATGGTGTTCCAGGACCCTTACGGCAGCCTGCATCCGCGCCAATCGGTCCGCACGACTTTGTCCGAGCCGCTGAAGATCCACGGGCTGGACGACCATGAAGGCCGGATGCGCCGGGTCATCCGCGACGTCGGGCTGACGGCGGATTTCATCGACCGCTTTCCGCACCAGATGTCCGGTGGCCAGCGTCAGCGCATCGCCATTGCCCGCGCGCTGATCCTTGAGCCGTCTTTGCTGCTGCTGGATGAGCCGACCTCGGCGCTGGACGTGTCGGTTCAGGCCGAGATCCTGAACCTGCTGGTGCGTCTGCGCGAGGAACGCGGGCTGACCTATATCATGGTCACCCATGATCTGGCCGTGGTCGATCACATGTGCGACCGCTTTGCCGTCATGCTGCATGGCGAAGTGACCGAGGTGCTGCCGCGCACGGCCATTGATGGCAACCATGCCACCCATCCCTATGCGCGCGAGCTGATCGGCGCATCGCTGGAATACGAAGGCGCGCTCTAGGGCGCCCAAGGCCCCGCCAACCGGCTGGCTCCTCCCGCGGCCGGTTGGCGGATTGCCATCGCAATTAGGACGAAAATGGGGCGACCGCGCAGGCGGTCGCCCCATTTGTTTTCGCAATAGCTGGTATTCGCTGGCGGAAATGGTTCCCGAATTTTTTCGGCAGATCGCCAAATCAATCGTCTTTTTTAATGATTTCGTAGCGTCGGTTCCATAAATTTGCCAAAGTTTGGAAACGTGGCCCTTGACCTGACAGCCTGTTTCGTTTGCATCGGACACGAAGAAAAATCTCTTGCTGGGAGGCAATATGTCCATCTTCTCCACCCGGTTCCTGGCCGCCTCGGCGCTTGCGCTGATGGCTGCGGCTCCGCTGCACGCCAAGACCTTCGTCTACTGCTCGGAAGGCTCACCCGAAGGGTTCGATCCTGCGCCCTACACCGCGGGCACGACCTTCGACGCCTCGGGCCACCCGATCTATAACCGTCTTGTGCAGTTCAAGGCGGGGACCACCGAGATCGAGCCGGGACTGGCGGAAACTTGGGATGTGTCGGAAGACGGGCTGACCTATACCTTCCACCTGCGCAAGGGCGTCAAGTTCCACTCGAACGACAAGTTCACCCCCTCGCGCGACTTCAACGCCGATGACGTGATCTTCTCGTTCAACCGTCAGGCCGATGCCAAGGATCCGTGGCACACCTATATCTCGGGCATCACCTACGAGTATTACAGCTCGATGGAGATGGACAAGCTGATCAAGTCGATCGAGAAGGTCGATGACAACACCGTCAAGTTCACGCTGAACCACCCGGAAGCGCCGTTCCTTGCCAACATCGCCATGCCCTTCGTGTCGATCCTGTCCAAGGAATATGCCGACACGCTGGAAAAAGCCGGCACCAAGGAGGACCTGAACAACGCGCCGATCGGCACGGGTCCGTTCAAGTTCGTGGCTTACCAGAAAGACGCGGTCATCCGTTACCAGAAGAACGCCGATTACTGGGGCGAAGCGCCCAAGATCGACGACCTGGTCTTCGCGATCACCCCGGACGCCTCGGTGCGCCTGCAAAAGCTGAAAGCCGGCGAATGCCACCTGATGCCGTTCCCGGCCCCGGCCGATCTGGCCGACATCAAGGCCGATCCGAACCTGAAGGTTGACGAACAGGCTGGCCTGAACGTCGGCTACCTCGCCTACAACACCACCGTCGCGCCCTTCGACAAGCCCGAGGTCCGCCGCGCCCTGAACATGGCGATGGACAAGAAAGCGCTGCTGGAAGCCGTCTACCAAGGCAGCGGCGAAGTCGCCAAGAACCCGATCCCGCCGACCATGTGGTCCTATAACAACGCCATCGAGGACGACAAATACGATCCCGAGGCGGCGAAAAAGATGCTGGAAGACGCCGGCGTCAAGGACCTGTCGATGGAAATCTGGGCGATGCCGGTGCAGCGTCCCTACATGCCGAACGCCCGTCGCGCCGCCGAAGTCATCCAAAGCGACTTCGCCAAGGCCGGCGTCAAGGTTGAAATCGTCAGCTACGAATGGGGTGAATACCTCAAGAAGTCGATGGAAGAGGGCCGCAAGGGCGCCGTCATCCTCGGCTGGACCGGCGATAACGGCGATCCGGACAACTTCCTCTCGGTGCTGCTGAGCTGCGCCGCAGCCCAGCCGGGCGGTGCGAACCGTGCCTTCTGGTGCAACGAGGAATTCTCGGCGCTGCTCGCCAAGGCCAAGGCAAGCTCGAACCACGAAGAGCGCGTGAAGCTTTATGAAGAAGCTCAGGTGATCTTCAAGGATCAGGCCCCCTGGGCCACGCTGGCTCACTCGACGCAATATGTGCCGATGGCCAAGAACGTGACCGGTTTCGTGCAATCGCCGCTGGGTGACTACACCTTCGAGACGGTTGACCTGGCCGAATAAGGCCAAATCGGTTTTCAAGTGAATGCGGCCGTGCAGAGGACACCCCCTCTGCACGGCCCTTAGGTTAGGGTTCGATGCTTAGATTCATCCTCTCGAAGCTTCTCTATCTGATTCCGACGATGCTCGGGATCACGCTGGTGGCTTTCGGATTCATCCGGATGCTGCCCGGCGATCCGGTTCTGCTGATGGCCGGCGAGCGCGGGGTTTCCCCCGAGCGCTATGCCGAGATCTCGGCCCAGCTCGGCTATGACAAGCCGCTCTGGCAACAATATTTCACCTATCTTGGCGATCTGCTGCAGGGCGACCTGGGCAATTCGATCGTGACCAAGAAGCCCGTTCTGGCCGAGTTCCTGGCGCTGTTCCCGGCGACGGTCGAGCTTGCCGTCGTGGCCATCATCCTCGCCACCCTCATCGGTGTGCCCGTGGGCGTCGTTGCCGCGATCAAGCGCGGCAGCTGGTTCGACCAGATCTCGATGACCGGGGCGCTGATCGGCTTCTCGATGCCGATCTTCTGGTGGGGCCTGCTGCTGATCATCTTCTTCTCGGGCATCCTGCAATGGACGCCGGTGTCGGGCCGCATCTCGCTGATGTATTTCTTCCCGCAGGTGACCGGCTTCATGCTGATCGACAGCCTGATCTCGGGGCAGAAGGGCGCCTTCTCCTCGGCGCTGAGCCACCTGATCCTGCCGTCCATCGTGCTGGCGACGATTCCGCTGGCCGTCATCGCGCGCCAGACCCGTTCGGCCATGCTGGAAGTCATGGGCGAGGATTACGTCCGCACCGCCAAGGCCAAGGGCCTTTCGGCGCGTCGCGTGATCGGCGTCCATGCGCTGCGCAATGCGATGATCCCCGTGATCACCACCATCGGCCTGCAGATCGGCGTGCTGATGGCCGGTGCCATCCTGACCGAGACGATCTTCTCCTGGCCGGGCATCGGCAAGTGGATGATCGACTCGATCTCGCGCCGTGACTATCCGGTCGTCCAATCGGGCCTGCTGCTGATCGCGGGCATCGTGATGATCGTGAACCTGCTTGTGGACCTGACCTATGGTCTCATCAACCCGAGGATCCGCCACAAATGACCGAGACCACCGTCAAGATTTCGGACTCTGCCATCCGCCGCCGGATGGTCAAGGAGTTCTGGTTCTACTTCAGCCAGAACCGTGGTGCGGTCGTGGGCCTAGCGGTCTTCGTGCTGCTGGTTCTGACCGCGCTTTTCGCGGCGTGGATCGCGCCGCATGACCCGACGCATCAATACCGCGATGCGCTGCTGGTTCCGCCGTTCTGGCAAGAGGGCGGTCGCGCCGAATTCCTGCTGGGCACCGATGCGGTTGGCCGGGACATGCTGTCGCGCCTGATCTATGGCGCGCAATATTCGCTGTTCATCGGCATCGTCGTTGTCGCCATCGCCCTGACCGGCGGCATCATCCTCGGTCTGCTTGCAGGCTATTTCGGCGGCTGGGTCGATAGCGTCATCATGCGCGTCATGGACGTGATCCTGGCCTTCCCGTCGCTGCTGCTGGCACTGGTGCTGGTCGCGATCCTCGGGCCGGGCCTGACCAATGCGATGATCGCCATCGCCATCGTCTATCAGCCGCATTTCGCGCGCCTGACCCGCGCTGCGGTGATGGGCGAAAAGGCCCGCGAATATGTCACCGCCGCCCGCGTGGCCGGTGCCAGCAACATGCGCCTGATGTTCAAGACGATCCTGCCGAACTGCCTTGCGCCGCTGATCGTTCAGGCGACGCTGAGCTTCTCCTCGGCCGTTCTGGACTCGGCTGCGCTTGGCTTCCTTGGCATGGGCGCACAGCCTCCGGCCTCGGAATGGGGCACGATGCTGGCCGAGGCGCGGGAATTCATCCTGCGCGCCTGGTGGGTCGTGACCTTCCCGGGTCTGGCGATCCTGATCTCGGTGCTGGCAATCAACCTGATGGGCGACGGTCTGCGCGACGCGCTTGACCCGAAACTGAAGCGGAGCTGAGGGCATGGCAATTCTTACCATTCGCAACCTGACCGTCCGCTTCGCGACCTCGACCGGCAGCTTTACGGCTGTCGACGGGATCGATGTCCGCGTCGACAAGGGCGAGGTTCTGGCCATTGTCGGGGAATCCGGCTCGGGCAAGTCGGTATCGATGCTGGCGGCGATGGGGCTTTTGCCCGACACCGCCACCGTCACCGCCGATGAGATGACCTTTGACGGCAAGGACCTGCTGCGCATGTCCCCGAAAGAGCGTCGCAAGATCATCGGTCGCGAGATCACCATGATCTTCCAGGAACCGATCGCCTCGCTGAACCCGTCCTTCACGACTGGCTACCAGATCGAGGAAGTCCTGCGCTACAATGCCGGGCTGTCGAAAAAGGCCGCCCGTGCCCGCGCGCTGGAGCTGTTCCGCCAAGTCGGCATTCCGGACCCCGAGGAAAAGCTGAAGGCCTATCCGCACCAGATGTCGGGCGGGCAATGCCAGCGCGTGATGATCGCCATGGCCATTGCCACCGGTCCGCGCCTGCTGATCGCGGATGAACCGACCACCGCGCTGGACGTGACCATCCAGAAGCAGATTCTGGATCTGCTGATGGAACTGCAGGAGAAATCCGGCATGGCGCTGATCCTGATCACGCACGATATGGGCGTGGTCGCGGAAACTGCCGACCGGGTACAGGTGCAGTACAAGGGCAAGAAGATGGAAGAGGCGGACGTGCTGTCGCTGTTCGAGGCGCCCAAGCACCCCTATACCCGTGCGCTGCTTTCGGCCTTGCCGGAAAACGCGACGGGCGACCGCCTGCCCACCGTGGCAAGCTTCCTTGAAGGCGAGGTGAACCGATGAGCGTGGTCGTCGAAGGCAAGAACATCATCCGCGATTATCACATTCCCGGCTCGCTTCTGCGTCCCGCGAAAACGGTGCGCGCGGTCAAGGGGATCAGCTTCTCGGTTGAGCGTGGCAAGACGCTGGCGATCGTCGGTGAATCCGGTTCGGGGAAATCGACCTTGGCGCGGATCATCGCGCTGATCGACCAATCCTCGGGCGGCGAGCTGAAGATCGAGGGGAAACCCATCGACATCGCCAAGCAGAAGCCCTCGCGCGATATGCGCTCCAAGGTGCAGATGGTGTTCCAGAACCCCTATGGTTCGCTGAACCCACGCCAGAAGATCGGCGATGTGCTGATGGAGCCGCTTCTTCTGAACACCGACATTCCCGCCGCCGAGCGTCGTCGCCGGGCCGAGGAAATGCTGGTCAAGGTCGGGCTGCCTGCCGAGCATTTCAACCGCTACCCGCATATGTTCTCGGGCGGGCAACGCCAGCGGATCGCGATTGCGCGGGCGCTGATGCTGAACCCGACGCTGCTGGTGTTGGACGAGCCTGTTTCGGCGCTGGACCTGTCGGTGCAGGCGCAGGTGCTGAACCTGCTGCGCGACCTGCAGGAAGAGTTCAACCTGGCCTATGTGTTCATCAGCCATGACCTGTCGGTGGTGCGCTACATCGCCGATGATGTGCTGGTGATGAACAAGGGCGAGGCGGTCGAGCAGGGGACCCGCGAAGAGCTTTTCGCGGCCCCCAAGCACCCCTATACGCGCGAGCTTTTCGCCGCGACCCCGATCACGGATGTCGAGGCGATCCGCGAACGGGTCGCCCGCCGCAAGGCGATGCGCGCCGCAGCCGTATAAACGAAAAGGCCCGGTTCACACCGGGCCTTTTTCATTTCAGGTCGTGGTAGTCGTGGTGCTGGCCGCGCCAGTCCCGGATACGATAGCTGCCCGGCCCGGTTTCCTCGACATGGCCGCTGGCCAAGGGGGCCTTGCCGTAGCCGCCCGGCAGGTCCAGCACATAGGTCGGCAGCGCGGTCCCTGACAGCCGCCCGCGCAAGGCGGCCATGATCGCCTGACCCTCGGCAATCGTGGTGCGGAAATGGCTGGTCCCGCGCGCCAGATCGCAATGATGCAGGTAATAGGGCTTCACCCGGTTGCGCAGCAGCGCCCGGAACAGTTCGGCCAAGGTATCGGCATCGGCATTCACGCCCTTCAGCAGCACCGTCTGCGACAGCAGCGGGATGCCCGCCCCCGACAGGCGCTTCAGCGCCGCACAGGCGTCTGGCGTCAGTTCCTGCGCGTGGTTCGTATGCAGGACCACCCAGACGGCCAGACGGTCGCTTTGCAGCGCCTCCAGCATGGCCTCGTCGATGCGATGGGGGGCGACGACCGGGATGCGGGTGTGGAAGCGGACAAGGTCCAGATGCGGGATGCCTTCCAACCGGCGCATCAGGGCGGTGATGCGGCGCGGGGACAGCACCATCGGGTCGCCACCAGTCAGGATGACCTCATGGATGGCGGGGGTGCGGGCGATATAGTCCAGCGCGGCGGTTAGATCGGCGTCGGGCAGGGTGCCTTCTTCGCCCACCACCTCGCGGCGGAAGCAGAAGCGGCAATAGACCTCGCAGGTGCGGGTGATGTGCAGGATCACCCGGTCGGGATAGCGATGGGTCAGGCCCGGTGTGGGGCTGTAGGCTTGGTCGCTGATCGGGTCCAGCAGCTCCTCGGGGCGGATGTTCAGTTCGCGCACGTCGGGAACGAATTGCGCTGCGACGGGGTCTGCGGCGTCACGGATCGCGCCCTGCATGGCGGGTGTGATGCGGATGCGGAATTCCGCTGCGACCGCCTCAAGCTCGGCTGCATTGCCAGCCGCAGCCAGCCCGGCTCCGACAAGGGCAGGCACGGTCGTCAGCGGGCGAGAGGGCATGGTCACGTCAGTCCTGCGCAGGGTTTGGAAAGCGCAGGCTTATGCGCGCATCGGGTGAAAATTGCAATGGCCTCGCGTTCGGCAATGTATACATTGTCGACGAAGCAGCAAATCGGAGGAAATCCCCTTGAGCGTTCAACTGTTCGATCTGACGGGCCGGACGGCCCTTGTCACCGGTTCATCACGTGGCTTGGGCCGCGCCATGGCCGAGGGGCTGGCCAAGGCCGGGGCCCGCGTCATCCTGAACGGCGTCAACGCCGCCCGCCTGGACGAGGCCGTGACCGAATTGCGGGGCAAAGGGCTGGATGTCACGGCACAGGCCTTTGACGTGGCCGATGAGGCCGCGATCAAGGCGGCCTTTGAAGAGTTGGACCGGACCGGGCAACAGGTGGATATTCTGGTCAACAACGCTGGCATCCAGTTCCGCCGCCCGATGTTGGAGCTGGAGACCGCCGACTGGCAGCGGGTGATCGACGCCAACCTGACCTCGGCCTTTGTTATCGGGCGCGAGGCGGCCAAGCGGATGGCGGCGCGCGGTCATGGCAAGGTGATCAATATCGGCTCGCTGACCTCGGAACTGGCCCGTGCGACCATCGCGCCCTATACGGTCGCCAAGGGCGGCATCAAGATGCTGACCAAGGCCATGGCGGCGGAATGGGGTGCGCTTGGCATTCAGGCCAATGCGATCGGTCCGGGCTATATGGTCACCGACATGAACGAGGCGTTGCTGTCCAATCCGGAATTCGACGCATGGGTCAAGGGCCGCGTGCCGATGCGCCGCTGGGGGCAGCCCGAGGAACTGGCCGGAATCGCGATCTTTCTTGCATCCGCGGCGTCGAGCTATGTTTCGGGTCAGATCATCTATGCCGATGGCGGCATGATTTCAGTGCTGTGAAAACCGGAAAGGCCGCGGCATTTGCTGCGGCCATCTGCACCATTCCTGAAGAGGGGGAAGTGGTGCCCGAAGGCGGATTCGAACCACCGACACGCGGATTTTCAATCCGCTGCTCTACCAACTGAGCTATTCGGGCATCTTTGCGTTTCGCTCTCTAGCGTCTCGCTTTCGATAGGCGGGTTATTAGGGAACCTGCGCGGTGGTGTCCAGACCGAAAAAGCAGAAATTTCATTCTTCTTCGTCTTTATTTGTCACCGGCTCGGCGGGGATGCGGTAGTCGCCCCGCAGCCAATGCGCGAGGTCAACATCCGCACAACGGCGCGAGCAGAAAGGGCGGTATTTTTCGACCGCCGGCTTGCCGCAGATCGGGCAGGCCATCAGCCTGCCCCCCCTGTCGCCAGACGGCTCAAGGCGATGCGGTCGCGCTTGCGGCTAATCTCGTAAAGACCCATCGCGGTCCAGCCGATCAGAACCGTCTCGGCCGATTCAGCTTTGAAAGCGGCTTTCAGGATCTGCTCCAACGTCCCGCGGTCGCGCTTGGGCATCGGCGCGAAATCGACGACGATCTGGCCACCAAGACCGCGCAGGCGCAGTTGTCGGGCAAGATCGCGGGCCAGTGCGATATTGGCCTTGAGGCCCGCCGCCGGCGAATGGTCCGAACCGGTATTCACATCGACCGCGACCAGCGCGCGCAGAGCCTCGATTTCGGCCCATGCACCGCCGCCCAGATCGATTCGCGGCGACAGCAGCGATTCGACGGCATCGGTGGCACCGGTCAGGACAAAGGCATCCTCACCGTCTTCGACCGAATCGGGCTCAGGCTCGGCCCAGTCATGCCAGGCTGCCTCGGCGGGCTCGGGCGCGTCCAGCAGCAGCTCGGGCGGGCCGTCGCGATCGGCCATCAGGCTGCGGGCCAGTTCGACCAGCTGATTCAGCTCCTCCGCGATCTCATCCAGTTCGGCATGTTCGGATGCGCTGCGGAAGACCAGCCCGAGGCTGTCGGGCATGTCCTCGACCGCGGCTTCGCCAAGCTGGGCCAGACCCGCGCGGATGTCCTCGTCGCGAATGCGGCGCGAGACGTTCACGCCGGGCGCGCCGGGGGTCACGATGACATGGCGGCCGCGGAAATTCAGCCGCGAGCTGACCGGGATGGCCTTGCCATCCTCGGCGCTGCCATTGACCTGCACCAGCAGCGTTTGCCCTTCGCGCAAACCGCTGCGATCGCGCAGATAGCCGCGTTCGCCTTCGGGCAGGCGCAGGAAGACCCCGCCCTGACCCTTGACCAGCCGATCCACCTTGGCCCGGCAGATCGCGCCGGGGGGCAGGGGCGTCAGATGGCCCGCGTCGATGATAAGGTCCTCAAGCTGGCCGTCCTGCATCAGCGCGGCGGCGTCGCGGCCAAAGACCTGTCCCAGAACGATCTGGCGTCCCTTCATTCCGATGTCCCCCGGATTCCTGCATGGGCGAGCAGGGTTGCAGTTTCGGCAAGTGGCAGGCCGACAACGGCGCTGTACGAGCCCTGAAGCCAGGCGACAAAGGCGCCCGCCCGGCCCTGAATGCCATAAGCGCCCGCCTTGCCCTGCCACTCGCCCGAGGCGATGTAGTCCTCGATCTCGATGGGCGAGAGGGGGCGCAGGCGGATCGTGGTCTCGACCAGCCGTTCATGCAGGCGGCCGCGATGGGCCAAGGCCACGGCGGTCAGCACGCGATGGCGGCGGCCCGAAAGCAGGCGCAGAAAGGCGCGTGCCTCATCCGCGTCCACAGGTTTGCCAAGGATGCGGCGCCCCGCAGCGACCGAGGTATCGGCGCAAAGAATCGCGCCCTCGGCCTGCCCGGCCAAAGCCGCGGCCTTTTCCCGCGCCATGCGGCGGGTGTAGTCGCGGACCTCTTCGTTGCGCAGTGGCGTCTCGTCGATATCGGCGGGCAGGATCTGATCCGGCCGGATGCCGATCTGGGCCAGCAGTTCAAGTCGGCGCGGACTGGCCGAACCAAGGATGAACGCGGGCCGCAAATGAAAATCCCCGCTGGGCGACGTGTCCGGGCGGGGTGAAATGATGTCTGTCATGTCGGTATGCCTGAGCTGGCCCGCATCTGCGGCAGGGCCGCAGACGAGGCAGAGGGCTTACTTGAAGCGGTAATTGATCCGCCCCTTGGTCAGGTCGTAGGTGTTCATTTCCACCTGAACCTTGTCGCCGGCCAGAACGCGAATGCGGTTTTTACGCATCTTTCCTGCCATATGCGCGATGATCTCATGGCCGTTTTCAAGCTCGACCCGGAATGTCGCGTTAGGCAGGAGTTCCTTCACGACGCCGGGAAATTCGAGCATTTCTTCCTTGGCCATGTTCTCTCCTTTAGGGAATACCCGCGGGGTGCGGCGGGCGCATGCTACATGCGTCCGCAGGGCCAGAATTTCAAGGAGAATCTGATCATCGCCCCGCAGGAGTGGCGAAGTTCGGGCCGAATTCGGCCCCAAGCGTGGCTTTCAGCCCTCAGCCGCGCGCAATGGCAGCGCAGGAGGGAGGTCATTGCGGTCAGGATTGCGGAACGGATCGGGCATGTCCAGATCGATTGGCGGTGCGCCTAGTTCGATCCCCGAGAAACCTGCCGCGCTGAGCGGTTCGCGGGCAGTGTCACCCTCTGGCGTGTCGATTCCGGCCGGGCGCAGCTTGATCGCGTGGAAACCTTCATTTTCGCCGAGACGCCCGCGCGCCAGAAGTTGCCCTGCCATCGTCTCGACGCGCACGTCATCAAGCGCATTTCCCGGCAGTGGAATCAGACCACCGGCTTGCAGGCCGCGCAGCGCGCGCAGCGTCATCGTCCGGCGGCACAGCACCCCGCTGAGCGTGACCGGGGCTTCGCGAACCGCTTCGGCAAGGGTGGGCTCAATCGTTTCGGGCGGTGGTGCGGGCGAGGATGCCACGGGCAACAGCGCCGAGGGTGGCATCTCGGTTCGGACATGCATCTCGGGGAGGCCGATCAGGATCGCGCCGTCGCGTTTGCCGCCCGTGCCAATACGAAAATCCAGTGACAGGCGGGCCATCGCGCCATCCTCAAGCATCAGGGAAAGCGGGCGCGGATCGTCCAGATAGGCGACATAGCGGAAGCTGCCGAACCGTGGCAGACCGGAATGGGCGGCCAATTCGCGGCCCAACTCATCCAGCAAAGCGTTGACGAATTCGGCAGAAATCGCGGCATCCGTCCGTGTGGGCCGCCGTGGCTGTGCCGGACGCGGCGTGACCCGCCCCAGCGCCTGCATTTCCACCATCGAGGCCAGCAGGTTCTGGCACAGGGCGACGAAGCCGATCTTGCCCCGGTTATCCTCGGCAATGGCCAGCAACGCACGCTCGGGCAGGTATTCGGGCATCTCGGCCACGGTCATCGACGAAAAGCGCACCCGTTCGACATAGACCGGCAGGCTTTGCGTGCGTTCCGCTGCACGGCCAAGCGCGGTCGCGACGGCGCGTTCATGATCCTTTTCCGACAGGCGCTGGATTGCGGTAACTTCGGGGGCGCGGGTTTCGTCGCGCCGGGCGATCAGGCCGCGCAGCACCGTGCCGCCCGGAATGGGCGTCTCTGCCATCGTTTCCCTGTCCATGCCTTGCATCACCACTTCCGAATCATTCGCCCTCAGCGCCAAATCTGCCAGCGATTGGTTTCGGAACGGTTTATTCCGCCGCATTTTCCGTGCGAGGCGGTCGCGGCCGGTGCGGCAGGGTCAGGCGGAAGCAGGCCCCGCCCTGACCGGGAAGATAGGCGATGCTGCCGCCCAGAAACTCCATGATCTCGCGGCTGATGGCCAGTCCCAGACCCGCGCCGCCCGCGCGCGAGGCATCGTTCAGACGCGAGAACTTCTCGAATATCAGGGCCTGCTTTGCCACGGGAATCCCCGATCCATTGTCGGAAATGTCGATCTCGGTCCGGCCATCGGGCTTGCGCCGAGCCTCGATCCGGATCTGCGGCGCATGGGCGTCGCAATATTTACGGGCATTGGCGATGACGTTGATCAGGACCTGCAGCAAGCGATCAGCATCGGTCAGCAGCATCAGATGCTCGGCCGGCGGATCGCGCAGCAGCGTGAAATCCCGCCGCGCCGCCGTCGCCTGCGCCGCGGTCAGGGCCCGGTCGATCACGTCGTGCAGATTGACCACGGACAGGATCAACCGGGCCTGCCCGCCCTCAAGCACCGAAAGGTCCAGCAGATCGTCGATCAGCCGGGTCAGGCGACCGGTCTCATCATGGATGATGCCAGCGAAACGCAACCGGTCCGGGTCGGGCAGGTCGGGTTCGCTAAGGATTTCCGAAAACGCCCGGATCGAGGTCATCGGCGTGCGCAATTCATGGCTGATCTGGCCAAGAAAGGCGTCTTTCTGTTCCGAAAGAACGGTAAGTTTATCGTTCGTTTCCTGAAGCTTGCGTGCGGTTCTTTCGATTTCTTCGGCGGCGTTCTCCAGCCGGGTGCGGTCGGCGCGGGCACGGCTGGCTTCACCCGCGACCTCCATCAGGTCGGAAACGGTGATGCTGCCGCGCCCCGCGACCTGTCCCATCAGGGCAACGGCGGTGGCGGCACCGACGGTACCAGCCAGTTCCCGTTCGAAATCGGTGAGAAAGCGCGGCGTCAGATCGGGCAGGTAACCGGACTTGCCCTGCTCGACCGAGGCATCGCGAAAGATCTCCAGCGCGCGGTCGCTGCCCCAAAGGCGGCTTGCCAGCGTCAGCAGCGCCTCGGCCGGGGCGGAACCTGCGCGTTCGGGTCCGGCGCTGTCGGGGGCAATGGCATGGACAAAGGACAGCGCCTGCATGCGTTCGACCGGGTTCGGGAAATCGACCAGAGAGACCAGAATCAGCAGTGCCAGATTGGCCCCTAAAGCCACCAGCACCGATCCGGCAAAGGGGTCGATCCCGGCGGGCAGGACGGGCTGCGGCACCAGACCCAGCGAGGGCAGGTAGATCAGCCCGATCCAGATCAGCGACCCAGCCGAAATCCCGGCAATCGCTCCGCGCCGCGTCGCCCCCCGCCAGATCAGCCCTGCCACCAGTGAGGGCAGCACCTGCGCCATCCCCGAGAATGCGACAATTCCCATCACCGCCAACGCCGAGGTGCCCCCCGACATCTGGTGATAGGCCCAGCCCGCCGACATGATCAGCACGATGGCAAGACGCCTTGCGTTCAGCATCAGCGCCTTCAGGTCCTCGCGCGCGGCGCCGGGCAGGCGGTTGGCCCGAAAGCCGCCATGGCGCAGCCACAGCCAGAAGGGCACCAGCCAATGGTTGGCCATCATCGTCGACAGGGCAATGGCACTGACCACGGCCATCGACATGGCCGAGGAGAAGCCTCCGATAAAAACGAATCCAGCCAGCAGGTTCTGCCCCTGCGACAAGGGCAGGGCCAGCACGTGCAGATCCGGGTTCGAGCCTGCTGGCAGAATGTCGTCACCCACCACCGTGATCGGCAGCACAAGGAAGGACATCACGAACAGGTACAGCGGAAAGGCCCAACCCGCCTGCCGCAACCGGTCGTCGTCGCTGGCCTCGACCACCATGACATGGAACATGCGCGGCAGCACGATGATGGCCGAGGCCGACAGCCCGATCAGCACCAACCAGCGCTCGGGATTGATGACCCAGCCCTCGCCCTCGGGGCGGGTGGCCATGCGGTCGATCCGGGCCAGCACATCGGCGGGACCGTCCGCCACGCCCCACAGCACAAAGACCCCGACCGCGATAAAGGCCAACAGCTTGACCACCGCCTCCAGCGCGATGGCGATGACGACGCCGTGGTGGCGCTCATCCGCGGCCAGATTGCGCGTGCCGAACAGGATGGCAAAGGCCGCCAGCCCTATGGCGGTCCATAGCGGGATATGCCCCGGCAGCGGCGCATCGGTACGGGCGAATGCCGATAGCGCCATCGACACCGATTGCAGCTGCAGCGCGATATAGGGCGTTGCGGCGGTGATCCCGATCCCGGTGACCAGCGCCGCCAGCCCCGCCGATTTCCCGAACCGGCTGGAGATCAAATCCGCGACCGAGGTGATGCGGTGCATCCTCGCCACCCGGACCAGATGCCGCAGCCCCCACCACGCCCCGGCAAAGACGATGCCCGGCCCCAGATAGATCGTCAGGTATTCCAGCCCCGAGCGGCTGGCATAGCCAACCGCGCCGTAAAAGGTCCAGGCCGAGCAATAGACCGACAATGACAGCGTGTAGATCGCGGGCCGGTTCATCCAGCGCCAGCGCCCGGCCGCAGCGGCGCGGTCGGCGGCATGGGCCAGCAGAAACATGGCCGCGACGTAAAGAATCGCCGCGAGGCCCAGCATTTCAGGAATCATCGTCATCCTCCGACGCGCTGCCGATGGCGCGATGCAGGATTGCGGTGATCAGGATGGTGACGAACCAGCCGGTGCCCAGCCACAACGTGCCGGTGGCAAAGCTGAAGTAATGGGGCAGCCAGATCGGGGGCAGCAGGACGATCAGGGCAAAGACGACAGGCAGGATGCGCGTCGCGTCGATCATCCGGCGACGGCGATAGGCGTCGCGGCCCAAAAACAGGCGACGTGTCCGCAGCCTCATGCGGGACCGAGGATCGAGGGTTCGTGCCGCGCGGGACATAGCGTGCGCGGGCAGATGCGGCAGGCCGGGCCGACGGCAAGGGCCTCGCGCCGGTCCTCGGGCGGGGCGGGCAGCAGCAACATTTGGGCCCGGCTCAGCGGTGGGCCGTCGAAACCCATAGGCAGCAGCCTCTCGCAGACGGCCCATGCCAGATAGCGCGCGCCGCTGGCCATCTCGACCAGCCGGGCGACGGGCAGTTGCGGCTGGGCCAAAGCCTCGAACAGCGGCCACAGCGCGCAGCCTTCACCGGGCGGAGGCAGGCGGAAACCGGGCGGGGCCACGCGAAACAGCGGCGCCCCCGAGCCATCGCAGACGATCAGCCCCGCATGCGCCCAGATCCCCGAACGCAGCACGCCCAAGCGGCGCAGCACCAGATCCAGCGGCCGCCCCAGCCTTGAAGCCAGCAGCGCCGGATCGGGCAGGGTCAGCAGGGCCGTGGCCTCGGCCAGTTCGGCATCGGAAAGCAACTCGCGGTCGCGGGCCTGCGCGGCCGCCATGTCGCGCGCCAGCTTGCGCGCCGCGTCCGAGGCCAGTTCCGCGGAATCTGCCGGATCGGGCTGACCGGCGGCGATCCATGCCTCGACCTCTTCCTGAGGCGACATCGGGACGGCGTCATCCTCGAATGTATCCAGATAGGCGACCAGCGCCTGCGCCGTGCGCGACAGGCGGGCGCTGTCGCCGTCAAGGTTCGAATGAAAGCGGTCGCGCCATTCGGGTTCGATATCCGGGGTCTCGGCCAGAATCGAGGCGGTCGAGCGGACCGAGGTCACCGCGGACTGGACCTCATGCAGGGTGGCCAGCAGGTAGGGGTCGCGCGTCATCCTGTCGGACAGCGCAACCAGCCGTCGTTCCAGCGCGTCGGCGCGGTGAATTGCCACGGAAAGCGCGCTGGCCCAGCCCGGATAGCGCGCCGCGAATTCGGCAATCTGGTCCATTTCCAGCGGGTGCTTGTGATCGCTCAGCCGTCCGGCGGCCTCGCGCAGGCCGGAAATCAGCGCCTCCTCATGGTCCGAGGCAAGCTCGGTCACGTCGATATGCAGCGCCTGAGCAAGACGACCCAGCAGCGCCTCGCTGACCGGGCGGCGGTTATGTTCGATCAGATTCAGATAGGCGGCCGAGATTTCAGCCCGGCGCGCCACCTCGGTCTGGCGCCAGCCCTGGGACAGGCGGCGTTCGCGGATGCGGGTGCCGATCAGCGCGCGCTTGGCCGGCGCGCGGCCCGTCGCAATCCGGTCCGATGACTGGCCGAGGGGCGGGCGACCCATCGGTCAGATCCCATCCTCGGCGGCTTCGAAATGGCGGATGGCCTTGACCACCAGATCGGCAAAGCTGGTCGCGCCCAGCTTATCCTTCAGCGTCTGACTAACGTTGGAAACCGTCTTGTAGCTGATGCCGACATGATCGGCGATCTCGCGATAGGCAAGGCCCCCGGCAATGGCGCGCAGGATGTCCGTTTCGCGCGGGGTCAGGCGCGCGCGGACGGGAACCGCGCCGGGGCGGTCCAGCAGCGCGATCTTGCGGGCCAGATCGGCAGGGACGTAATCGCCGCCGCGCGCCACCTCGGACAGCGCATCGCAGATTTCCTCGGACGGGGAATCCTTCATGACGATGCCGTTGCAGCCGCCCTGCAAGGCGCGCCGGGCAATGATCGGGCTGCGATGCATGGTGAACACAAGGATCGGCTGGGTCGCGCCCGCCGCCCGAAGCCGCTCGATCAGACGCAGCCCGGCCAGTTTCGCGTCGCCCATGGTCAGGTCCACCACCAGCACCTGCGGGGCCTCGCGCCGCCATGCCCGGAACCCACGCGAGGGCGAGGGCGCGGCGATCACCTGACAATCGATGCGGCCATGGGTGATCCGTTCCCACCCCTCGGCGACGACAGGGTGGTCGTCGATGACAAGGACTCGCAGCGGGGCGGCAGGGGCGGTCATGGGAAGGTCATCCTGAATTCGGTTACGGTCATGCCCCCGTCGCGGCGTGGCGGCAGCCAGTCCGCACCGATGGCGGCAGCGCGGTCGCGCATGCCCTGATGGCCAAGGCCGCGCCTGCCTTCGCGCAGCGGCGCAGGGCCATCATCGCAGACGCGAGCCCTGATCTGGCGGCCCTCGGTCTGGATCTCGACCGCGATATGCGTTGGGCGGGCGTGGCGCAGTGCGTTCAGCACGCTTTCACGGATAAAGCGATACATCGCGATCCGCCCGGATTCGCCGGGTTCGGGCAGAGCCTCGGGGATATGCAGATCGAAGGCGACCTGTGGCGCGGCCTCTCCGAAATCGATCAGCAATTCGCGGATCATCTCCTCCAGCCCTTCGGCATCGTCGGGCGAGGGGCGTAGGTCGTCGATGGCGGCGCGGGCGCTGTCGCGGATCGCGTCGGAATGGGCGGCGATTGCGGCAAGGTTCTCGGCCAGTTCCGGGGACACGTCCTGACGCCGGGCCTGTTCGACGGCGGCACGCAGCGCAAACAGGCGCGGGCCGATTTCGTCATGCAGATCGGTGGCGATACGGGCGCGCTCGGCCTCGGCCAGGCTCAGCATGCGGCCTTGCAGCAAGCGGTTCTCGGCCCGCTCGCGCGCCAGATGCGATGCCAGCGTGTCGATACCTTCGCCAAGTGCATCGAGCTCCGCCAGACCACTGCGCGGGGTTTGGGCGTCCAGCTCGCCAATGCGCATGCGCTCAAGGCCTGCGCCAAGCTGGTTCAGGCGGCGCACCACCAACAGCGTCAAAGCCATGGTCGAGCCGACGGCGAGCAGCCCGGTGACCAGCAGCAGCGGTACCAGCACGGTCAGGTCGCGCCAGATCTCGGCGATCGCGTCCGAGGGTTCGGTCCTGATTTCCAGCAGGCCCAGCACATTGGGATATTGCGTGATCGGGAAAACATCCTGCATCGGCGGTGGCCGGAACAGGCGGGCGAACCATTCCGGCGCGTCGTTCTCGACCGGGACCGGCAGCATGGCGGGCAGTTGCACCTGCTGGCCTGCCGCGTCGCGCAGCTCGGCGGTGACGTGGCGTTGGGCGCGGATATCGGCGGCGATGCGGGTGGCCTCGGCCATGACATCGCGGCGCTGGAAGGCGGTGGGCAGGGTCAGCGTCGCCGCTGCCTTGGCCAGCATGAAGGCCGATTCCGTTTCGCGTCGGACGGAATCACGGGCATGCCAGATCACGACCGAGACCGAGATCGCGAACATGGCGATCCAGACCAGCAGCGATCCGGCCAGCGCAATGCCGCGCAGGGGCAATTCACGCTGCCGCAAGGCGGCTGGCCGCTTGCCAACCGCGCCGAACTGGCCCGATGCGTCCATTCCCCTCCTCAGCCGCTCAAGCGCGGTCCCCCGAGGCCAAGACTAGGCCCGCACCGCCTGCGGAGCAAGCTTCCGCTTGCCCTGTGCAATCAGGAGTTGGCGTGCTGCCCCTCAAGCACTTCCTTGCGGCCCAGCAGGCGGCGGACCAGCACAAAGAACAGCGGCACGAACAGGATGCCCAGCACCGTGGCGGAAATTGTCCCGCCCAGCACCGTGGCCCCGATCGTGTTGCGCCCGTTCGCGCCAGCCCCGCTGGACAGGACCAGCGGCAGCACCCCCAGCGAGAAGGCGACCGAGGTCATCATGATCGGGCGGAAACGCTGGCGCGCGGCCTCGATCACCGCCTCGTAAAGCGGTTTGCCGGATTGTTCGGCCTGTTCTCGGGCGAATTCGACAATCAGGATGGCGTTTTTCCCGGTCAGGCCGATGACTGTCAGCAGGCCGACCTGGAAGAAGACGCCATTGTCAAAGCCGCCCAGCCATGCCCCCGCCAGCGCGCCCAAGACCCCGATGGGCATGGCCAGCATGACCGCGAAGGGGATCGACCAGCTTTCGTAAAGCGCGGCAAGGCACAGGAACACCACCGCCAGCGACAGGCTGTAAAGCAGCGTGGTCTGGCTGCCCGATTCCTGCTCCTCAAGCGACAGGCCGGTCCATGCGATGTCGAAGCCGACGGGCAACTTCGCCGCCATCTCGGTCAGCGCGGTCATCGCCTCGCCGCTGGAGACGCCGGGAACCGGACCGCCCTGGATCTGCATCGCGGGCACGCCGTTGTAACGGGTCAGGCCCTGCGGACCATAGGTCCAGCGCCCCTCGGCAAAGTTCGAGAAGGGCACCAGCCCGCCCGAGCTGTTCCTGACCCGCCATTTGTCGATATCGGTGGGCACGGAACGTGACAGGGGTTCACCCTGAACATAGACGCGCTTGATCCGGCCGCGATCAATGAAGTCGTTCACATAGCGCCCCGCCCACGCGACCGAGAGCAGCCCACCGACATCGGTGGCCGAAACCCCCATCGCGCCGGCCTTGCGCCAGTCGATGTCCAGATTGTACTGCGCCGCGTCCTCCAACCCGTTCGGGCGGGCCGAGGCAATGCGCGGGTCCTGACCCGCCATGCCCAGCATCTGGTTTCGCGCCGCCAGCAATTGTTCATGTGACTGACCCCCGCGCGCCTGAATGTAGAAGTCGAAGCCCGAGACGTTGCCCAGCTCGATCACCGAGGGCGGCACGATCGGGAAGACCATCGCATCGCGGATCTGCATGAGCGCCGGGAAGGCGCGCCCGGCGATCGCCTGCACGTTCTGGTCGGGTCGCGTGCGTTCCTTCCAGTCCTTCAGCCGCACGAATGCGATGCCCATGTTCTGCCCGGCCCCGGCAAAGCTGAAGCCCGAGACGCCGAACATAGAATCCACGTTCTCGGCTTCGGCAGTGGTGAAGTAGTTCTGGATCTGGGCAAGCACTGCCTCGGTCCGTTCGGTGGTGGCCCCGGTCGGGCCCTGCACCAGCACGAACATGATGCCCTGATCCTCGTCGGGCAGGAAGCCGGTGGGGGTGCGCAGGAACAGAAAGACCATGGCCGCGCCAATCGCCAGATAGATCAGCATCATCCGCAGCGGGCGGTGGATGATCCAGCTGACCGAATGGCCATAGCCCGAGGTGGTGGCGTCAAAACCCCTGTTGAACAGGCCAAAGATGCCGCGCGTCTTGTGGCCGTGTTCGTTTTTCAGCAGCGTCGCGCAAAGCGCGGGCGTCAGTGTCAGCGCCACGACCACCGACAGGCCCATGGCCGAGGCGATGGTGATGGCGAACTGCTTGTAGATGATCCCGGTCGAGCCGCCGAAAAACGCCATCGGCACGAAGACCGCCGACAGGACCAGCGCGATGCCGACCAGCGCGCCGGTGATCTGGCCCATGGATTTACGGGTCGCCTCACGCGGAGAAAGGTCCTCTTCCTCCATGATCCGTTCGACGTTTTCGACGACGACGATGGCGTCGTCGACCAGCAGGCCGATGGCCAGAACCATCGCCAGCATGGTCAGCGTGTTGATGGTGAACCCCAGCGCCGCAAGGATGCCGAACGTGCCCATGATGACGACCGGAACCGCCAAAGTCGGGATCAGCGTGGCGCGCCAGTTCTGCAGGAACAGCAGCATGACGAAGAAGACCAGCACGATGGCCTCGACCAGCGTTTTGACCACCTCCTCGATCGAGATCAGCACGAAGGGCGTGGTGTCATAGGGGATGACGTAGCTGACGCCTTCGGGGAAGAACTTGGCGAATTCCGCCATGCGCTCCTTGATCCGATCCGCCGTGTCCAGCGCGTTTGCGCCCGAGGCAAGGCTGATCGCGATACCGGCGGCGGGCTTGCCGTTGTATTTCGCGCTGGTCGAATAATCCTCGGCGCCAATTTCGATCCGCGCCACGTCCTTGAGCAGGATCAGCCCGCCATCGGCCTCGGCGCGCAGCACGATCTGCTCGAAATCCTCGGGCGAGGACAGCAGCGACTGCGCCGTAATCGTGGCGTTCAGCATCTGGCCCGGCGGTGCGGGCTGCGTGCCAAATGACCCGGCCGAGATCTGGGCGTTCTCGGCGGCCACCGCCGTGACGACATCGCTGGGGGTCAGTTCGAACGCGGCCAGCTTGGACGGGTCCAGCCAGATCCGCATCGAATATTGCGCGCCAAAGACCTGCACCGAACCCACGCCCTCGACCCGGCTGAGATCGTTGACGAGGTTCGAGATCATGTAGTCGGACAGGTCGACCTGCTCCAGCGCGCCATCATCCGAGATCAGGCCGATGACCATGAGGAAGCTGGACGAGGTCTTTTCGACCGAGACGCCCTGACGCTGCACGGCCTCGGGCAGAAGCGAGGTGGCCTGCGCCAGTTTGTTCTGGACCTGAACCTGCGCGATATCGGCATCGGTCCCGGTTTCAAAGGTCAGGGTCGTGGTCGATGAGCCGGACGAGGACGAACTGGACGAGAAATAGCGCAGCCCGTCCAGACCGGTCATCTGCTGTTCGATGACCTGCGTCACGGTATTGGCCACCGTCTCGGCCGAGGCGCCGGGATAGGTCGCCCGGATCTCGACCGTGGGCGGTGCGATCTGGGGATATTGTGCCACCGGCAGGTTAAAGACCGACAGCACCCCAAGACCCATGATCAGGATCGAGATGACCCAGGCAAAAACCGGTCGGTCGATGAAAAAGCGCGCCATGTCAGGCTCCTGTTTCCTGTTCCTCGACGGGATCAGCCGTCAGAGGCCGCCTTGTTGCCGGGTTCTTCCGCGCCGTCCTGCTTTTCTGCCGCACCGTCGGCAGGGGCCGCAGTCGCCGCGCCTTCCGCAGGTGCTGCGGGCTTGCGCTCTTCGGGATTGACCGGCATGCCCGGCGCGATGCGTTGCACGCCCTCGACGATCAGGCGGTCGCCATCCTTGAGCCCTTCGCTGACGACCCAGTTATTGCCCATATCCTGAAGGATGGTCAGCTGGCGCTGTTCGACCAGCCCTTCGGCATTCGCCACCAACGCGATGGGCTGGCCGCGACGGTCGCGGCTGACGCCTTCCTGCGGGGCCAGCACCACGTCCTTGGCCTTGGCCTGCTGGATGATCGCCTGCACATACATGCCCGGCAGCAGGATATGGTCGGGATTGGCGAAGGACATGCGCAGGGTCATCACGCCGGTCGTCTCGTTCACATAGGGTTCGGCGGCGGTCAGCGTGCCGGTCTCGGCATAGTCCGAGCCATCGGCAAGGCGCAGCATCACCGTGCGTGAGGGCTGCTGGTCGGCGGGTTGGGTCATCACCTCGCGCCGCCAGCGAATGACCTCGGCGGCGGATTGGGTCACGTCGACATGGACGGGATCAAGGGTGCGGATCACTGCCAGAGGGGTGGCCTGACTGGCGGTAACCAGCGCGCCCTGACTGGTCTGGGCAAGGCCGATCTCGCCGTCCAGCTCGGCCCGGATGGTGGTGCGTTCAAGCTCGATCCGTGCGGTCTGCAATTGTGCCTCGGCCACTTTCACCGCGGCCTCGGCGGCATCGCGGGCGGCGATCGCGGCCTCGGTCGTGCTGACGCTGGCGACGCGACGGTCGCGAAGCTCACCGACGCGGGTCGCCTCGGAGCGGGCGTTCTGCGCCTGCGCAAGGGCTTGGGCGACGGCGGCCTCGGCCTGAGCCACGACAGCCTCATAGGTGGTCTTGTCGATCAGGAACAGCGGATCGCCGACCTTCACCCGGCGGCCTTCCTCGAACAGGCGCTGCGCGACGATGCCGTTGACTTGCGGGCGGACCTCGGCTTCGGCCGAGGCGGTGACGCGACCGGGCAGGGTGGTCGTCAGGGTCACGTCCTGCGCATGCAGGGTCACGACCGTCACCGTCGGCGGTGGGGCATCACCGCCCGGTTGCTGGGCAATCGCCGCCGCCGGGACGAAACCTGCCGCGATCGGCAGAAACAGGGAAATGGCGATCCGGCGCGTGAGCGCTGACATGTTCGTGCTCCGGGTGCTGGTGCTGACCTTTTCAGTAATAACGAATGTTTGAGCGGGATGATCAATCCCGAATCGAGACAGGCCGCGGTTCAACCCAATGTCATGCGCGACAATTTTGCCGATTGCCTGCGCACTGGGCCCAGTCGTAGCGACCAGCCGCAGGCTTGGCATGGGTATTTGAAAAACGAAGAAATTCCGGTGATCGGGCCGAGTGGCGCGGTTCGGTTCGGTTGTGAATTTGGGGTTGCAGCGGGCGCGCAGGTGATGCTATCGGATGCGCAGATGCGGGTGTAGCTCAATGGTAGAGCCGCAGCTTCCCAAGCTGATGACGAGGGTTCGATTCCCTTCACCCGCTCCAATTTCCCTGAATTTTGATCTGATTGCCGGCAGCTTGTCTGGCTGATTTAGCGCGGCATGTCGTGTTGCCGCGCGCAGGGTCAGCGCAGGCCCATTTCGGCCAGGGCGCGGGCAATGTCCGGGGGCAGGCTGGGTTCGGCGTCGCGGCCCGCGGGCAGGTCCGGCGGCGCGTCCGTGGCGTTCAGGTAGCGCCAGCCCTGAAAGGGGCGGCGGGGGGCGGCTGCCGTGCGGACCAGTTCGGGGTCGAGGACCAGTGCGCAGCGGCGGATGCCGTCCTCGCCCTCGACCTCTTCCAGCGCGAGGATGCGCTGGCGGGCCTGCATGACGCCCTTGAACACCCAGTAGATCGAGCCGCCGTCGAGGATCTCGGCCTCGCGCTTGGGCCACATGCGGGTGACGTGGCGGGCGGGACCGCCCTGCCAGCGGTGTTTCTGCCATTCGGCCAGTTCCGCCGGACTGTCGCAGCCGACGCAAAGCTTCATCAGGTGGAGGGTCTTGCTCATGCCTCAGATATATCCCGCGCGCGGGAATGTGCAACGCGTCCGCCTTGCACCCTGTGGATAAGGGGCGTAGGCCGCGTGGGATTTTCATAAAAACGAGGGGACCATGCCTGAGCCGGTCGCTATGCCTGAACGCAGGCAATCCCAATTTGAATTTGTCGCCATGCTGGCGCTGGTACTGGCCGTGATCGCATTCTCGATCGATTCGATGCTGCCGGCACTGCCCGAGATCGCGCAGGAATTGAGCCCGGACAACGTGAACCGGGCGCAACTGGTGCTGACGGCCTTTGTCGGCGGCATGGGCGTGGGCGTATTCCTTGCCGGGCCGCTGTCGGATGCCTTTGGGCGCAAGCCGATCATCACGCTGGGTTTCGGGATCTATGCGCTGGCCGCAATCGCCGCGATCTTTGCCAATTCGCTGGAAATGCTGCTGATCGCGCGATTCGTGCAGGGGCTGGGGGCCGCAGGGCCGCGGATCGTGTCGCAGGCGCTGGTGCGCGACCTGTATCAGGGCCGCGAAATGGCGCGGATCACCAGCTTCATCATGATGATTTTTATCCTTGTTCCGGCGATTGCGCCGTCGCTGGGGGCGGTGGTGATCCATTTCGTCGGCTGGCACGGGATCTTCGGGGCGTTTGTCCTGCTGGCGCTGGCTGGGTCGCTGTGGCTGAACCTGCGTCAGGATGAGACCCTGCCCCCGGCTCGCCGCCGTCCGCTGAATATGACCAATCTGGTCGCCTCGGCGCGCGAGGTGCTGGGCAACCGGCAGGTGCAGCTGGTGGCCATCGTGATGACGCTGGGCTTCGGGCAGATGTTTGCGCTGCTCAGTTCGGCGCAGCAGCTGTTCTCGGAGACCTATCACAAGGGCGCGCAATTCCCGCTGTGGTTCGCGGCCATGGCGCTGCTGTCGGGGATCGGGACGGTGCTGAACGCGCGCTACGTGCTGCGGTTGGGGATGCGGCGGATCGTGACCTATGCCTATGCGATGCAGGTCGTGGTGTCCTCGGTCATGGCGGTGCTGGTCATCGGCGACCTGCTGCCCGAGGCGTTGCGCTTTCCGGCCTTCTTTGTCTGGGCGGTCAGCGTCTTCTTTATGGCCGGGGTGACCTTTGGCAACCTGAACGCCATGGCGCTGCAGCGCATGGGGCATGTCGCGGGAATGGCGGCCTCGGTCATCGCGGCGGTCTCGACCATCGGGGCTGTGCTGATCGCGGCGCCGATCGGGCTGCTTTACGACGGCACGGCACGGCCGATCATCATGGCGACGCTGATATGTTCGGCGGCAGCCTTGTGGATGATGCGCAAGGTCGAGGAAGTCTGAAAACAAAGAGGGGCGCTGCATGCGCCCTTTTTCACATCTGACTTTTGGGAAGAAGTGGCAGCCCGTAGGGGAGTCGAACCCCTCTTTTCAGGTTGAAAACCTGACGTCCTAACCGATAGACGAACGGGCCACTTTCTGTTCTGCCGGGCTATGCCCTGCGGCGGTAGTCCTTCAGCAGAAGGCAAGGAAGTGGCAGCCCGTAGGGGAGTCGAACCCCTCTTTTCAGGTTGAAAACCTGACGTCCTAACCGATAGACGAACGGGCCACTTTCTTGTTCCGCCGGGCTATGCCCTGCGGCGTGGGGCGGTGTTTAGGTTAGCTTCCGGCGACCCGCAAGAGGTCTTTTCACGCTTTCTGTGGGTAAGTCGGATTTTCCGGACATGGCCGGAATCCAACGGGAAAACCGGCGGCGGAAAAGAAAAAACGCCGCGGATCGTGTCGATCCCGGCGTGAAGTCCTGTCAGAGACTGAAAGGAAGTGGCAGCCCGTAGGGGAGTCGAACCCCTCTTTTCAGGTTGAAAACCTGACGTCCTAACCGATAGACGAACGGGCCACTTTCTTATCCCGCCGGACAGTGCCCTGCGGTGTGGGGCGGTATTTAGGGCAGGTTCAGGGGGGCCGCAAGCAGAAAAGCGACTTCCCCGTAAAGTTTTTTCCGCGCCAGTTCAGAAAGTGTCAGATCACCTCGGCGGCGTCATCCAGACGCAGCCGCACCCGCTCGCGCCCGCCCCATTGCGACAGCTCCAGCTTGCCCGCCAGATGATAGCGCCGCCCCTTGGATTCCAGCAGGGCCGGACCCAGCGGGCCGGTCATCGCGCCCCATGCGACAGCCTCAAGCGGTTGGCTACCGGGACTGCGGAAACGCAGCCGCAGATGGGCGTCACCCATGGTCCCGGCACTGTCGATCAGCTGGTCGGCAAAAGCAAAGCGCGGGGCGGGAGCGGCCTGACCGAAGGGACCGGCACGGTCCAGCAACTGCATCAACTCAATCGTGGCACCGGCCGGGTCCATCAAGCCCGAGATCCGCAATTCGCCCGCGCCAGAACGCTCCGCCATCTCGCGCGCCAAAAGCTGCGACAGGCGCTCCATGGCCTCGGGGATCTTGGCTTCCTCGATGGTCAGGCCCGCGGCCATGGCGTGACCGCCGCCCTTCAGCAACAACCCTTCGGCTGCTAGGCGCTGGATGGCGCGGCCCAGATCGACACCGGGGACCGAGCGGGCCGAGCCCTTGCCGATCCCATGTTCGACCCCGATCACGACCGAGGGCAGGTTCATCGCCTCTTTGACGCGGGCGGCGACGATGCCGACGACGCCGGGATGCCAGCCTTCGCCAGCGGCCCATGCGACAAGGGTATCGCTGCCGCGTGCCTCGACCTGTGCCAGCGCGGCTTCGCGTACGGCGGCCTCGATGGCGCGGCGGTCGCGGTTCAGTTCATCCAGTTGCGTGGCCAGCCGCCCCGCCAAAGCGGTGTCGGTACAGGACAGGCAGAGCGCCCCAAGATCGGCCTTGCCGACCCGGCCGCCGGCATTGATGCGCGGCCCCAGCAGGAAGCCCAGATGAAAGGCGTTGGGCGCGGAATCGAGCCGCGCCACATCCGACAGCGCCACCAGGCCCGGACGCTCGCGCCGGGCCATTACGGTCAGGCCCTGCCGGACAAAGGCGCGGTTCACCCCGACCAGCGGCGCGACATCGGCCACCGTCGCCAGCGCCACCAGATCCAGCAGCCGGATCAGGTCGGGCTGGGCATGGCCGCCCTCGCGCAGCAGGCGGTTGCATTGCACCAGCGTCAGGAAGACCACGCCCGCCGCGCACAGATGCCCCAGCGCGCCATCCTCATCGGCGCGGTTGGGGTTCACCACGGCCAGCACGGGGGGCAGGGTTTCGCCGCCCTGGTGGTGGTCCAGCACGATCACGTCACGGGGAGCGGCGGCGGCAAGGGCCTCATGGCTCAGCGTGCCGCAATCGACGCAGATGATCAGGTCATGGTCGCGCGCCAGCCCGGTAATCGCGGGGACGTTCGGGCCGTAGCCCTCATCGATGCGGTCGGGAATGTATAGCGTCGCGTCCAGACCCTGCTGACGCAGCCAGTCGATCAGCAGCGCGGCGGACGATCCCCCGTCCACGTCGTAATCGGCAAAGATGGCGATGCGCTGACGACCCAAAGTGGCCGCGACGATGCGCTCGGCGGCTTTGCCCATGTCGCGCAGCGTCAGCGGATCGGGCAGCAGGTCGCGCAGCTTGGGATCAAGATAGGCCTGCGCCTCATGCGGGGCGACGCCGCGTGAGGCCAGAATGCGCGTCACCGGCAAGGGCAGGCGGCTGTCCTGGGCCAGCGCCTCGGCGGCGCGGTCAAGGGTGGCATCGGGACCACGCCAGAAGCGGCCGGTCAGCGAGGATTCGACGGAAAGAAAGGCGGTCATGGGATCTTGTCCCCCATGACCGCCCGGCGTTCAAGAGTGCAGTCCCGCGATTACTTGATCGGGTTGCGATAGATCATGCGGCGGACCGAACCGGTTTTCGAGCGCATGAGGATGGTTTCGGTCTGCAGGAAGCCCGGCTCGCGCTTGACGCCAGCCACGATCGAGCCGTTGGTGACGCCGGTCGCGGCAAAGATCACGTCGGCGGTGACCAGTTCGTCGCGCGAATAGATGCGGTCCAGATCGGTGATCCCGGCCTTGTAGGCGCGGCCCTTTTCGTCGTCGTTGCGGAACAGCAGTTTGCCCCACATCTGCCCGCCCATGCATTTCAGCGCGGATGCCGCCAAAACGCCCTCAGGGGCGCCGCCCGAGCCCATATACATGTCGATGCCGGTCAGCTCGGCTTCGGCGCAGTGGATGACGCCAGCGACGTCGCCATCGGTGATCAGGCGGATCGCAGCGCCGGTCGAGCGGACTTCGGCGATCAGGTCTTCGTGGCGGGGACGTTCCAGAATGCAAACGGTGATGTCGGTGTCTTGCACGCCACGGGCCTTGGCCAGCGCGCGGACACGCTCGGCGGGCGACATTTCAAGGCTGACCACGTCCTTGGCATAGCCCGGACCGATGGCCAGCTTTTCCATGTAGACGTCGGGGGCGTGCAGAAGCGTGCCGCGCGGTGCCATGGCGATCACGGTCAGCGCGTTCGGCATGTCCTTGGCGGTCAGCGTGGTGCCTTCCAGCGGGTCAAGGGCGATGTCCACTTCCGGGCCTTCGCCGGTGCCGACTTCCTCGCCGATATACAGCATCGGAGCTTCGTCGCGCTCGCCCTCGCCGATGACGACGACGCCCTTGATGTCCAGCATGTTCAGCTGTTCGCGCATGGCGTTCACGGCGGCCTGGTCGGCGGCCTTCTCGTCCCCGCGACCGATCAGACGGGCCGAAGCATGGGCGGCAGCCTCGCTGACGCGGGCCAGACCCAGAGACAGCATACGGTCATTGAAATCCTTGGGCGGGGTCATCGTGAAAATCCTTGTGATTACGTTTGGGAAGGCTTCTACGCGCCGGATTGTAACGGCTGCAAGGCTGGGTGCGCTAACGGCTCAGCTTTCCGCCAGTTCCAGCGCGAGTGCGTGGATTCGCGGCACAATGTCGCCCAATGTGCGATGCACCAGCCGATGCTGAGCGACACGGCCAAGCCCCGCGAATTGCGGGCTGGCGATGACGATGCGGAAATGCGTCTCGCCACCCTCGCGCCAGCCGCCATGGCCGCGATGGCCTTCGCTTTCATCAATAATCTCTAGCCGGGAGGGTTGAAGCTCACGCAGCCGTTCCTGCATCTCATCCGCAATCATCCGTTATGCCCCTTTCATGTCGCGCGAAATAATCTAAACTGCGTGTCCCGATCAGGACAAGGCAGGTATATGAGCAACAGCGACCCGTTCGGCTTCGACATTTCGGCGGCCTCGGACAAGAAAAAACGGTCCAAGGGACGTCGCGGCATGTCGGGCGCATTCGAGACCTCGACCCGCAGATGCGACAAGGACGGCTGCAATGAGCCGGGCCAATATCGCGCGCCCAAGAATCCGCGGAACCTCGACGATTACTTCTGGTTCTGCAAGGACCACGTGCGCGAATACAATGCCAACTGGAACTATTTCCAGGGCCAGTCCGAGGCCGAGTTCCAGGAGTTTCTGGACAATGCGACGGTCTGGGAACGTCCCACCAAGCCTTTCGGTCGGGCGGCGCAGGAACAGAAATGGGCCCGCCACGGCATCGACGATCCGCTGGAGATTCTGGGCGCCAACGGCACCAACCCCGAGCTGCGCACCAAGGCCACCCGCAAGCTGCCGCCGACCGAGCGCCGCGCGCTGGATATCCTTGAGGCAAAGGACAGCTGGACCCGCGCGGAAATCCGCAAGCAATACAAATCCCTGGTCAAGGATCTGCATCCCGACATGAACGGCGGCGACCGTTCGGACGAGGATCGCCTGCAGGAGGTCGTCTGGGCCTGGGACCAGATCAAGGATAGCCGCAGCTTCAAGGACTGAGGTGGTCAGGGGGCTTTGCCCCCGCGCGTTCCGCGCTCCCCCAGGATATTTAAGCAAGAAAGAAGGCCCGGAGCGCGAAGCTCGGGCCTTCTTTTTTGGGACTGGGCTTGGGTGGAAAAGGTCCGGGGGACCTTTTCCGAAGCCGAACGGGCGTAAAGCGCCCGGAGCCGAATTTACAGCTCGCGCTTGAGCGCGTCTGCCAGATCGGTGCGCTCCCACGAGAAACCGCCATCCGCCTCGGGCTGACGGCCGAAATGGCCGTAGGCGGCGGTGCGGCGGTAGATCGGGCGGCACAGGTCCAGATGCTCGCGGATGCCGCGCGGCGTCAGGTCCATGGCGCGCGAGATGGCGCGTTCGATCTCGGCCTCGGGGACCTCGCTGGTGCCGAAAGTGTCGGCATAGATCGACAGCGGTTTCGCCACGCCGATTGCATAGCTCAGCTGGATCACGCACTTACGGGCCAGACCTGCAGCAACCACATTCTTGGCCAGATAGCGCGCGGCATAGGCGGCCGAACGGTCAACCTTGGTCGGGTCCTTGCCCGAGAACGCGCCGCCGCCATGGGGGGCCGCGCCGCCATAGGTGTCGACGATGATCTTGCGCCCGGTCAGGCCGGCATCGCCATCGGGGCCGCCGATGACGAAGGTGCCGGTCGGGTTGACCCACCATTCGGTGTTCTCGGTCAGCCATTCGGCGGGCAGCACTTCGCGGATATAGGGCTCGACGATGGCGCGGATATCGTCCGAGGTCTGCTCGACATCCTTGTGCTGGTGCGACAGCACAAGGCTGGTGACCTCGACCGGGATGCCGTTTTCGTAACGCAGGCTGATCTGGGATTTCGCGTCGGGGCCCAGCATCGGCTCGGCGCCGGATTTGCGGGCCTCGGCCAGACGGCGCAGGATCGCGTGGGAATACTGGATCGGGGCGGGCATCAGCTCGGGGGTTTCATCGACGGCAAAGCCGAACATGATCCCCTGGTCGCCAGCGCCGTCGCGATCGACGCCCTGGCTGATATGGGCGGATTGCTCATGCAGGTAATTGTGGACGTGGCAGGTGTTCCAGTGGAACTTTTCCTGCTCGTAGCCAATGTCGCGGATGGTGTCGCGGGCGATCTGGCCGATGCGGCCCATGTATTCGCCCAGCTTCTTCTGGTCGGTCAGGCCGATCTCGCCGCCGATAACGACAGTTCCGGTGGTGGCGAAGGTTTCGCAGGCCACACGGGCGGCGGGGTCCTCGGCCAGCAGGGCGTCCAGCACCGCGTCCGAAATCTGGTCGCACAATTTGTCGGGGTGCCCCTCGGAGACTGATTCCGAGGTGAACACGTAATTCTGTCTGGCCATTGAAGTGCTCCGTTGGAAATACGCCGTCACGCCAGGAAGCCGTTGTGACGGTCAGAAAGGACCGATAGTTCAGCCCTTGCGGGCAGTCAACCTGCGATGCAGTGCCGCGCAGATCACGCATGCGAGGGCTGCAATTACCGCAGGCCAGTCGCCCCAGTGCGACCATGGCGTCGGCGGCAGGGCGGCGGGCAGGGCCGCGTCGATCCGTCCGCTCAGGTTCAGCCCCAGTGCTGCCCGCAGACCGCCCCGGGCGTCGATCACCGCCGAGATGCCGGTATTGGCCGCACGCATCAGGGGCAGCCCGCTTTCGATCGACCGCAGCCGTGCCTGTGCCAGATGTTGCCACGGGCCGGATAGATTGCCGAACCAACCGTCATTCGTAACCTGCAGCAACCAGCCCGGCCGGTCAGGACCAGAGACCAGATGCCGCGAGAACACGGCCTCGTAGCAGATCAGCGGCTGGACCGGGGGCAGCGCGCCATAGCGCATCACCGCCGGGCCATGTCCGGGCGAGTAGCCGAAACCGTGCTGCGCGGCAAAGGCGCGGATGCCAAAACGCGACAGCTGGTCCCCCCAAGGGGTGTATTCACCAAAGGGCACAAGGTGGAACTTGTCATAGACCGGGCCGATGCCTTGGGCGGAAAACTCGGTCAAGCTGTTGAAGTAACGCTCACCCTCGACGCGTTGGATGCCCAGGATGACCGGGTTGCCGACATAGGTCGAGATGTCCTGCGGCGCAGTTCCCGATTGCTCCAGCAGGAAGTTCACCGCGGTTTCCGGCCAGATCACCGCATCCGGCGCGGGGCGGTCGGTGTCGCGGGCTGCGGACAGCTCCATCAGGCGGCGAAAGAAGATCTCGGACCAATAAGGATCCCATTTCAGCGCCTGTGTGGCATTGGGCTGGATCAGGCGCAGGTGATGGTCGGTATCGGGCGGCAGAGGCTGCGACAGGCGGGCAAGGCCTGCGGTCCAAGCGGTGGCGATGACCAGCAGCGACAGCACGGCACCCGGCAGGGCGGCGCGCAGGGGCGGGCTGGAGCGCCAGAACAGGACGGGCAGGCAGGCTGCCAGCATGGTCAGCGCCGACAGCCCTAGCGCGCCGAAGGTGGCTGCGATCTGACCGGCGGGCGTTTCGATCCAGATATGACCGCTCAGTGCCCAGGGCAGGCCGGTGAAGATCCAGCCACGCAGCCAGTCAGACAGCACCATCAGCGCGGCAAAGGCTGCTGCCTGTCGTGCAAAACCGGGGGCGAGGCGGGCTGAAAGCCAGCCCGGAACCGCCCAGAAGATCGCTCCGCCTGCGGCCATGAAGATCAGGGCAAAGGGAGCCATCCAGCCATAGCGATCCGGCTCGATAAGGAAGGGCTCGACGATCCATGACATGGCGACGGCGAATTGGCCGAGACCGGCAATCAGCGCGTGCCATGCGGCTGCGCGAGGGCTGCGGGCGCGGGCGATGCGATGGCACAGGACAGCCAGTGCCGCGACGGTCAGGAACCACAGGTTCCATGGTGCCTGTCCAAGCGCCGCTATTGCGCCAAGCGCCAGATCGAATGCCAAAGACCGAAGCGGCGGGCGGCCGCTCCGGTCATGGAGTTGGTGTTCTGCCACGGCGGGCATGGGCCGAAATCAGGCCTCGGCGGTGGTGTTGTCCGCGACGGGCTGCGCGGCCTCGGTCGCCGCAGCCTTGGGCTTGCGGGTCCGGGGTTTGCGCGCGGCCGGGGCCTTGGGCTCGGCCTTGGCGGTGGCCTTGCGGGCCGCCGGTTTGCGCTTGGGCTTGACTACCTCGCCTTCGGCTGCCGGAGCATCGGTCGCCACGGGAGCGGCCTCGATCTGTTCTGCAGCAGTGGTTTCGGCCTTGGCCTTGGTTGCGCGCGGCTTGCGGCTGCGCGCAGGCTTTTTCGCGGGCGCTTCGGCCTCGATGGTCTCTACTGCCGGTGCGATCCCAGCGGCAACAGGCGCTTCGACGGCGGCTTCGGGCAAGACCACGGTTTCGACCGGCGCGGGTGCGCTGTCTTTGGGCGCGGATTTACGCGAGCGGCTGCGCTTGGGCTTGCCTGCCGGTTCGGCAGAAACCGGAGTGGCGACCGGCGCGGTTTGCGCGACCGGTGCAACTTCGACAACGACCGGAGCCTCGGCTGCGGGCTTGGCCGGTGCGGCCTGAGGCTCGTCGAATTGGTCGAACAATGCCGGACGGAAGCTGCGGGTCATGAATTCGGGAACGTGGTCGCCCATACCCATGACGGCGTTGCGGTCAGGGCGGCGGTCGTCCCGACGCTCGTGACCGCGGTCATGGCTACGCTCGCGGCGCTCCTGGCGGTCATCCCGACGATCTTCGCGGCGCTCCTCACGACGTTCTTCCCGGCGCTCCTCGCGACGTTCCTCACGGGCGGGGCGGGGCTCGACGGCGGCTTTGACTTCGACCGGCTGCTGCGGACGCTGCTCGCTATCGTCGCGGCGGCCGCGACGGTCACGGGTGCGTTCGCCACGACGGCTACCGGTTTCACGCGGTGCACGCGGCGCATTCTGCGCGGCCGAGGACAGCGTGAACCCTTCGGGGATTTCAGCGCGGGGCAGGGTCTGTTTGACCAGCGACTCAATAGCGGTGAGGTATTTTTCGTCCATGGGCGTCGAGATCGAGATGGCCGTGCCAAGGCGTCCGGCCCGGCCGGTGCGGCCGATGCGGTGGACGTAATCTTCGGCATGCGAGGGCAGGTCAAAGTTGAAGACGTGGCTGACGGCGGGAATATCCAGTCCGCGCGCGGCAACGTCCGAGGCCACGAGGAAGCGCAGCTTGCCCTCGCGGAAATCGTCCAGCGTCGCCATGCGGTGGCGCTGGTCCAGATCGCCATGGATCGGAGCGGCGTCAAAACCATGCGCTTTCAGCGACTTGGCGACGATATCCACATCCGTCTTGCGGTTGCAGAAGATGATGGCGTTCTTCAGTTCCTCACCCTCGGCGCGGATCATGGCGCGCAGCAGTTCACGCTTCTGCTTGGCCGATTGGTCGCGACGGGTGGGCGTGATCTCGACCAGCTTCTGGGTGATGGTTTCGCTGGTGGTGGCCTGACGCGCGACCTCGATCCGCTCGGGCGAATGCAGGAAGGTGTCGGTGATACGCTCAATTTCCGGGGCCATGGTGGCGCTGAAGAACAGCGTCTGGCGGGTAAAGGGCGTCAGCTGGAAGATGCGCTCGATATCGGGGATGAAGCCCATGTCCAGCATCCGGTCGGCTTCGTCGACGACCATGATCTGCACACCAGTCAGCAGCAGCTTGCCGCGTTCGAAATGGTCCAGAAGGCGACCCGGAGTCGCGATCAGCACGTCGACGCCACGGTCGATCAGCTTGTCCTGTTCGTTGAAGCTGACGCCGCCGATCAGCAGCGCCTTGGTCAGGCGGGTATGCTTGGCATAGACGTCGAAGTTCTCGGCGACCTGTGCAGCCAGTTCACGCGTCGGGCACAGCACGAGGCTGCGCGGCATCCGCGCCCGCGCCCGGCCACGGCCCAGAAGCGTGATCATCGGCAGGGTGAAGCTGGCGGTCTTGCCGGTGCCGGTCTGGGCGATGCCCAGCACGTCGCGACCTTCAAGCGCGGGCGGAATCGCCCCGGCCTGAATCGGCGTGGGGGTTTCGTAGCCCGCCTCGATGACGGCTTTCAGAACCTTGGGGTCCAGCTTCAGATCGGTAAACTTGGTCATTCGGGGCTTTCGTGTAAACGCGCAGAATGTTTACTGCGCTGGTCCTGCGTCCATCGCCGTGAACGGGCCCTGCTTCTATTCGAAGGTCCGAAAACGACGGTTCGGGACGCAATCTCCGCACGCCCCTCGCCTTGTCTGCCGGATGCAGACGGCTGTGGACCTAACCGAAATCGGGCGGCGCGTCAATCTGATCGCAGATTTTCCGTGACTGCCACGACGGGACAGAACATCTTGGGCGGTGGTTCGGACCGCAGGTCTGCCTGTCGCGAGGATTTGGATGGCTGCCGAGATTGCCGGGCTGAGCCCGATGGAGGCTTTTGCAATCGTCGGAATTGCCGGGATCGGGGCGCAATGGCTGGCATGGCGTTTCCGCATCCCGGCGATTGTGCTGATGCTGGCTACGGGCCTGCTACTGGGCCCGGTCACCGGGTTTTTCGTGCCCTCACGCGATATCGGTCCGCTGCTGGAGCCGATGATCTCGCTTGCCGTGGCGATCATCCTGTTCGAGGGTGGGCTGACGCTGAACTTCCGCGAATTGCACGATGCCAAGGCCGCCGTCCGGCATCTGGTCTATATCGGCGCGCCGCTGGGCTGGGCGCTGTCGGCCCTGGCGCTGAACCGGATCGCCGGCCTGCAATGGGAGGCGGCGATCGTCTTTGGCGGCATCATGATCGTGACCGGTCCCACCGTCATCGCACCGCTGCTGCGTCAGGCGCGGCTGCAACCCCGCCCCGCACAGGCCCTGCAATGGGAGGCCATCGTCAACGACGCGCTTGGCGGGCTGGCCGCAGTGCTGGCGCTGCTGGTGGTGCTGGTCGGCCATCAGAACCTGGGCGGGGCGGAAGCCTTGTGGAAGCTGATCTCGGGCGTGGGTTTTGCGTTGGCCTTGGGTCTTGCCGCCGGGGCGGGGATCGTCACGGCGTTCCGCCGCAATCTGGTCCCCGAATACATGAAGGTGCCGCTGCTGTTCGTCACCGTGCTGGGTGCCTTTACCGGGGCCAATGCCGTTCTGGATGAAAGCGGCCTGCTGACGGTGACGGTCATGGGCCTGCTGATCGCCAATGCCAACCTGCCCAGCTACACCGAAATCCACCGCTTCAAGGAAAGCGCCACGATCCTGCTGGTATCGGGCGTGTTCATCCTGCTGGGCGCGGGCTTCCGGTTCGAGACCCTGCAACTGCTGGACTGGCGCGCCGTGGCATTCGTGCTGTCGGTGATCCTGATCGTGCGCCCCCTGACGGTCTATGTGGCTTTGATCGGGACCGGGCTGCCTTGGCGGGAAAAGGCGCTGATCGCATTCACCGGCCCGCGCGGGGTGGTGCTGGTCGCGATCTCGGGGATATTTGCCGAAAGGCTGGTCGCCGAAGGGATCGCGGATGGGGCGCTGCTGGTGCCGCTGGCCTTTGTGCTGGTGGTGGCGACGGTGGTGCTGCATGGCTTCACGCTGGGGCCGATGGCGCGATGGCTGGGGCTGGCCTCGGGCGACAGGCCGGGGCTGATCATTGTCGGCGGCTCCGAATTCTCGACCGGTTTGGCGCAGGCATTGGAAAAGGCCGGGGTAGATGTGGTGATCGTCGACCCGAACCGCAGCCGCCTGCTGTCGGCGCGCCACGCCGGGCTGAAATACTATTATGGCGACATCCTGTCCGAGGCCGCAGAAACAAGTGTCGGCCTTGTCGCCTATAACGCGCTGCTCTCGGCTTCGGACAATGATGCCTATAACACGCTGGTGGCGACCGACCTGACCCCCGAACTGGGCCGCGACGCGATCTGGCAGGTGACGCGCGAAAAGGACGAGGTTGCCCGCTATGCCCTGCCCATTCAGCTTGGGGGGCAGGGGATCAGCGGCGGTCGGACACTCTCGCAATATCTGGCGCTGCTGGAGGCGGGCTGGCGGTTCCGCACCACGCGGCTGACGGCGGAATACACGCTGGCGCATTGGCGCGAGAGCCGGGCGGGGTCCATTCCGCTGGCCGTGGTCGATCGCGGCAAGGTGGCTTTTGTTTCGGACGAGGCGCGGATCGTGGCGCGCGCGGGCAGCCGGATCATTGCGCTGGCCCCGCCCGACGCGCCCGAGGTCGAGCGTAGGGACGAAAGCGAAGCCGATGCAGGCACACCCACCGGCCTGCCTGCCGGTATGGTCTGTCTGGGGCGCACACCCGAAGATACGCGCACAATCTTTGCCAATATGGGCAACCCGCGCCCACCCGCCGAGCAGCCGCGATGATTGGTGCGGTTGACGGCCCCCAAGCGCAGGCGGTATCCCGCAGCGAATTTACGGATGGATGCGATGAACCTCTTTTCGGATATCCGCGCGCTCGTGATCGACGCGCTGGCCCAGATGGAACTGGCGGGCGAGCTGCCCGCGGGTCTCGAAACCGCTGCCGTGACGGTCGAGCCGCCGCGAGACGCCGCCCATGGTGACATGGCGACCAATGCCGCCATGGTGCTGGCCAAGCCCGCCGGAAAGAAGCCGCGCGAGATCGCCGAGGCGCTGGCCGCCCGGCTGGCCGCCGATCCCCGCATCACCGCGGCTGATGTCGCTGGTCCGGGCTTTCTGAACCTGCGCCTTGCGCCGTCCGAATGGCAGGGCGTGCTGCGCGCCGCGCTGGGCGAAGGCGCCGATTTCGGGCGTTCGGAACTGGGCAAGGGCACCAAGATCAACGTCGAGTTTGTCAGCGCCAACCCGACCGGCCCGATGCATGTCGGCCATACCCGCGGCGCCGTCTTTGGCGATGCGCTGGCCTCGCTGCTGGATTTCGCCGGCTATGACGTCACCCGCGAATATTACATCAACGACGGCGGCGCGCAGGTCGATGTGCTGGCGCGCTCGGCCTATGAACGCTACCGCGAGGCGAACGGGCTGGAGCCCGAAATCCGCGAGGGGCTTTATCCCGGCGATTACCTGATCCCGGTCGGCGAGGCGCTCAAGGAAAAATACGGCGACAGCCTGCTGGACAAGCCGGAATCCGACTGGCTGGTCGAGGTGCGCGATTTCGCATCGGCGCGGATGATGGACATGATCCGTCAGGATCTGGCGCTGCTCAACGTCCATATGGATGTCTTCAGCAGCGAAAAGGCGCTGTACGGCACGGGCCGCATCGAAGCCGCCATCGACCGTCTGCGCGAAGCCGGACTGATCTATGAGGGCACGCTGGAGCCGCCGAAGGGCAAAACCCCCGAGGATTGGGAACCGCGCAAGCAGACGCTGTTCCGCTCGACCGCGCATGGCGATGACGTGGACCGCCCGGTGATGAAATCGGACGGGGCATGGACCTATTTCGCGCCCGACATCGCCTATCACTGGGACAAGATCGACCGTGGCTTCGACCAGTTGATCGACGTGTTCGGCGCGGACCATGGCGGCTATGTCAAGCGCATGACGGCTGCCGTCGCCGCGCTGTCGGATGGCCGCGTGCCGCTGGACGTCAAGCTGATCCAGCTGGTGAAGCTGTTCAAGAACGGCGAGCCCTTCAAGATGTCGAAGCGCGCCGGGACCTTTGTCACGCTGCGCGACGTCGTCGAACAGGCGGGCGCCGATGTGACCCGTTTCCACATGCTGACCCGCAAGAACGACGCGGCGCTGGATTTCGACTTTGACAAGGTGCTGGAGCAGTCCAAGGACAACCCGGTCTGGTATGTGCAATACGCCAATGCCCGCATCAATTCGGTGCTGAACAAGGCAACCGAAGGCGGCGTTGCGACCGACGACGCGTCCCTTGCTGGCGCCGATCTGGCCCTGCTGAGCCATCCGGCCGAACTGGAAATGGCCCGGAAAGTTGCCGAATGGCCACGCACGGTTGAAATCGCTGCCCGGGCTCATGAGCCGCACAGGATTGCGTTCTATCTGTATGATATCGCCTCGGAACTTCATTCGCTGTGGAATCGCGGCAATGATGAGCTGTCCTTGCGCTTCGTGCAGGATGGCGATCCTGCCGCAACTGCCGCGAAAATCGCGCTGGCGCGGTCCGTCGGCGTTGTCATTTCGGCGGGCCTTGCTATCTTGGGCGTGACCCCGGCCAAAGAGATGCGCTGAAAACAGCGTCCTGCCGGTGTCGAGCAGTGCAACGACAGACACCGGGCAAACCGGCAGGCAGGCAGGAATGGCAATCGTAGACTTCCGCTCCGGCGGTTTTCAGGGCGCGCAGCCGCAACGCTATGCGCAGGATTTCCCCTATGGCCAGGACGCGCAGAATTCCGGCTACCAGGAAGAGTGGCAGGAAGAGGACTGGGACGATCCCCGCTATGCCGATGCGCATCGCGGGGTCGCGACCGAGCCGCAGACGCTGCTGGCGCGGATCTCGCGGCTGACCCATTACCTTGGCGCGCTGGTTTCCGTGGGGTTGATCATCATCCTTGCGGTCTGGGCGTTCAAGCTGGCGGTCCGGGATGTGTCCGGCGTGCCGGTCATCCGCTCGATGCAGGGCGAGGCGCGCACCGCCCCCACTGATCCGGGCGGGGAACTGACCGACCGCACCGGGCTGGCCGTGAACGGCGTTGCCGCCGGAAACGCCGCCAAGGTCGCTGACAAGGTGGCGATTGCCCCGGTTGCGACCGGGCTTGAAACGCAGGATCTGGCCATGGGCGAATTCGGCGCGACTGCGCAGAAGCCGGCCAATCCCGTCGAACTGCCGCTGCTGGACGACACCGCCCGCGTCATCCCCCTGCCGGATGGCGAGGCGGCTGCTTTGGCGGAATCGACGATCGAACCCGATGAGGCGATCGACACCGCCGTGATCTCGGACGTGCCCGCCGCTGGCGAAGCCCCGGTGAACGAGGTTCTGACCGATCTGGCCGGGCGCGAAACCCAGGATGTCGCGATCAATCAGGCCCTGGCCGAGGCGAATGCCATGGTTCCGGTCCCGGTCGCTGCGGCGGTGCAGGAATCGCCCCGCCCCGCGCCGCGTCCGCGCCGTGTTGCCAGCGCCCAGACCGTCGCCACCGACGCAGCGCCTGTTGTCGCCGCCAGCCGCCCCGCACCCGAACCGGCTGCCGCCGAGGAACCGGCGCCTGCCAAGGTCGCCTCGGGTTCGGCCATGGTCCAGATCGGCGCCTTTGACAGCGATGCGCTGGCCAAGGGCGAATGGAAGCGTGTTGCGGGCAAGTTCGGCGGTCTTTTCGACGGCAAGTCCCGCATCGTGCAGGAAGCGCAAAGCGGTGGCCGTACCTTCTGGCGTCTGCGCGCGGGTGGCTTTGCATCCAAGGACGAGGCACGCAAGTTCTGCGCGGCCCTGATCGCGGGCGGCATCGACTGTATCCCGGCAACGGCGAAGTAAGCACAATGACCAATGCGACGATTCTTGGCGGTATCGCCGGGCCCGACCTTTCCGCGGCCGAGCGCGATTTCTTTCGCGCTGCCGATCCTTGGGGTTTCATCCTGTTCGGGCGCAATATCGACACGCCCGAACGCCTGCGCCGCCTGACCTCGGACCTGCGCGACGCGGTGGGCCGTGACGCTCCGGTGCTGATCGATCAGGAAGGCGGGCGTGTGCAACGTATGCGCGCGCCGCATTGGACCGATTGGCCCGCGCCGCTGGATCAGGCCGCGAATGGCGACCGTGCGATCTGGCTGCACCATCATCTGATGGCGCGCGAGCTGCGCGAGATGGGGATCGATTCGGATTGCGCACCGGTTCTGGACATTGCGCGCGAGGATACCCATCCTTTCCTGCGCAACCGCTGCCTTGGCACGGATGCGCAAAGCGTCATCCGACTGGGCCGGATCGCCGCCGATGCGATGCTGGCGGCGGGCGTCTTGCCGGTCATCAAGCACATGCCGGGCCATGGCCGGGCGCGGGTGGACAGCCACAAGAACCTGCCGGTGGTCGATGCCACGCTGGATGAGCTGGACCAGACCGACTTCGCGCCCTTCCGCGCGCTTTCGGACCTGCCGATGGCGATGACCGCGCATATCCGCTTCACCGCCGTGGATGAGGCTCCGACGACGGCTTCGGCCCCGATGATTGCGATGATCCGCAAGGGGATCGGCTTTGAAGGGCTGCTGATGTCGGACGATATCGGCATGGAGGCGCTGTCGGGCACGCCCGCTGAACGCGCTGCGGCGACCATCGCGGCGGGTTGTGATCTGGTCCTGTCCTGCAATGAGACATTGGCCCAGATGGAAAGCATCGTCGCTGCGGCGGGTGCGGCTTCAGCCGATACACTGCGCCGTGGGGCGCGGGCCTTGGCGCTGCGGCAGCCCGCAGATGTGCTCGAAACTGCGGATATGCGTGCCGAATTGCGTGCGCTTGGCGGGCTGGCCGCGTAAGATTGACTTGGCCGACCCGATGCCCGATTCTCGGCCGACACAATCGGCCTGAATTGAAATGACCAAAGTTCCCTATCTGACGCCCGTTCCCGACGAGGAATTGCCGGGCCAGCCCGAGCCATCGCCGGTGGTCGGGCCTGACGACGTTGCCCAACGGCAGGCCGATGAGGTGCTGCGCGTCGATGTCTCGGGCTTCGAAGGCCCGCTGGACCTGCTGCTGACGCTGTCGCGCATGCAGAAGGTGGACCTGATGCAGGTCTCGGTCCTAGAGCTGGCCGACCAGTATCTGGCCTTTGTCGAGCAAGCCCGCGAGCTGCGCATCGAACTGGCAGCCGATTACCTTGTCATGGCGGCTTGGCTGGCCTTCCTGAAGTCGCGCCTGCTGCTGCCGCCCGATCCCGAAACCGAAGGCCCCTCGGCCGAGGACATGGCCGCGCATCTGGCCTTCCAGCTGGAACGGCTGCAAGCCATGCGAGAGGCCGCCGCGCGGTTGATGGCGCGGGACCGGCTGGGGCATCAACGCTTCGCACGTGGCGCGCCGGAAACCGTCACCCGCACCCGGAAGGTCGCATGGCAGGCGACCCTGATCGACCTGATGCGGGCCTATGCGCGGCTGCGGACCAAGGATGAGTTCCGCCCCTTCGCCTTTGACCGCCAGAACGTCTTTACCATGGAACAGGCGCTGGATCGCGTGCGCGGCATGATCGGCTATGTCGGCGACTGGACCACGCTGGCCTCATTTCTGCCCGAGGGGTGGGACGGCGATCCCGCCCGCGTCCGATCGGCCACCGCCGCGACCTTTGCCGCGACACTGGAACTGGCCCGGCAGGGCCGTATCGAACTGCGCCAGTCCGAAACCTTCGCCCCCATCACCATCCGCAGGCGCACCGAATGACCCAATCCGAAACCCTCGCCCCCGAGGCCAATCTGTCGCTTCTGGAGCAGGAGCGCATGGTCGAGGCCGTGCTGTTCGCCAGCGCCGGTCCGATGACGCTGCGCGAGATCGCGGGCCGCCTGCCAGATGGCTGCGATGTCCCGGTGGCGCTGGAAAGCCTGCGCGCCCGCTATGAAGGCCGCGGCGTGCAACTGTCCCGCACCGGTGAGAACTGGGCCTTTCGCACCGCCGCCGATCTGGCTTTCCTGATGAAGGAATCCAGCACCGAGAGCCGGGGCCTGTCGCGTGCTGCGACCGAGACATTGGCGATCATCGCCTATCACCAGCCCGTCACCCGCACCGAAATCGAAGAAATCCGCGGGGTTGCCGTCAGTCGTGGCACGCTGGATCACCTGATTGAGCTCGATTGGGTTCGGGTCGGGCGTCGGCGTCAAACGCCGGGAAGGCCTGTGACTTTTGTCGTGACCGAAACTTTCCTTGACCATTTCGGGTTGGAAAGTGCGCGCGATCTGCCGGGGCTGGCCGAGTTGCGCGCCGCGGGCCTGCTGGAATCGCGCCCGCCGGGCGAAGCGGCGGCGTTGATGGCCCTGCGCGACGATGACGATGACGTGCCGCTGGACGAACCTGCGGCCGAAGATCTGTTCGAGGACGAATAGACGATGAACCTGAACCAGTTTTTCAACATGCTCAGCCGCATGATCACCCACAGGCTGCTGAACTGGGGGATCAACAAGGGCATCCGCCAGATGAATTCCAGTGGTGGCAAGCAGACCGTCCAGCAGCGGCAACGCGAAAAGGCGACACGGCAGATGGTGAAGCGCGCGCGGCAGGCGGCGCGCATCACTCGCAGGTTCGGGCGTTAATCCGCCCGGAACTGCTTGGCCAGTTTCAGCCCCTGACCCTGATAGTTCGAGGCGATGCCGGTGCCGTAAAGCCGCTCGGGCAGGGCGGCCATGCGCTCATAGACCAGACGACCGACGACCTGACCATGTTCCAGCGCGAAGGGGGCCTCGTGGCAGCGCACCTCAAGGACGCCGCGCGCGCCGTGACCGGCTGCACCATGGCCGAAGCCCGGATCGAAGAAGCCCGCGTAATGGACGCGGAACTCACCGACCATGGCCAGATAGGGAGCCATCTCGGCGGCATATTCGGGGGGGATCGCCACAGCCTCGCGGCTGACAAGGATATAGAAGGCGCCGGGGTCCAGAATCAGCTGCCCGTCGCGGGTGCGAAGTTCATCCCAGAAATCTGAGGCACGATAGGCGCCGATCCGGTCCAGATCGATCACGCCGCTATGCGGACGGGCGCGGTAGCCGACCAGATCGCCCTGTTCGGGACGCAGATCGACCGAGAAACCCAAGCCTTCGTCGATCAGCGCCTCGCCCGTGACCAGCGGTTCGCGGGCGTGCAGCGCGCGCAGGTCGGTATCCGACAGTACCGCCTGACCCTGACGCAGCCGCAACTGGTTCAACCGCATGCCGGGGCGGACCAGAACCGAGAAGCTGCGCGGGCAAATCTCGGCATAGATCGGGCCGTCATAGCCTTCGGGCAGGCGGTCGAACTCGGTGCCTTCGTCGGTGATCAGCCGGGTCAGCAGGTCCAGCCGTCCGGTCGAGGATTTCGCATTGGCGACCGCATCAAGCCCGGTGGGCAGCGACAGCCGCTCCATCAGCGGGACCAGATAGACGCAGCCTTTTTCCAGCACGGCGCCGTCCGACAGGTCCATGCGATGCATCTCGAAATCGGCCAGACGCTCACTGACCTTGCGGCCACGACCGGCCAGGAACGAGGCGCGCAGCCGCCATGCCGTCGTGCCAAGACGCAAATCAAGGCTGGCGGGTTGGATCTGTTCGGGAAGAATCGGACGTTCGGCCGTAATGCAGCCGGTTTCGATCAGTTGGCGCAGGGCATGGTCGGGAAGGACACCGTTCACGAAACATCCTTTAGAAAAGGGGAAGCGCCCATCCCCGGAAAGGGATGGGCGCTTTCGGAATGGTCGGGCCGGAGAGATTCGAACTCTCGGCCTTCCGCCCCCCAGACGGACGCGCTAACCAGGCTGCGCCACGGCCCGACGAGGGTCATATAGAGTGAAGCGGGCAGGCAGCACAAGGGGAAGAAGGCGGAAAAATGGGGATAAGTTCGCGATGCGCGAAAAAATATCCCGCGAGGCAGGAAGTCATGAAAAAACATGGGGCTAGAGCGCAGAGCTCAGCCGGTCGCGCAGACCTGCCGCGCCAGCGGGCAGCGAAGATTTCTGGTTCTCAAGTTGCCGCAACGCATGCGAAGTGGCGCAAAGCCGTGCTAGCCAATCCTGTGCCGTGGCAGGCGAGCGTTCGGCGAAAAGCGGCAATGATTCGAAATCGCGCGCCGGTTTGCGCCTTGGCGCAGCGGCACGGGTGACGTCGATCGGCGCAACCGGAGTTGGCGCAATCTCGGGGGCGGTATCGGCTGCGGGCTGGGGCGGGGCGGAAAGCAACTCTCCCAGACGCGATGCGCCGATGCGGCGCACGCTGGCACCGCGATCCGAGGTGATCAGCCGCTTGGCCCCGCGGATGCTAAGGCCTTCTTCGCGCATGACCTGACACAGGCCGGCGACCAGACGCACATCGTCAGGACGGTAATAACGCCGGCCATCGCCGCGCTTGACCGGCGATAGCTGGCTGAATTGCGTTTCCCAATAGCGCAGGACATGCGGCGCGACGCCAACGAGGCGGGAAACCTCGCCGATAGAACGAAAGGCGTCGGGCGACTTATCCATCAGCTACCGTTTTTATTTCCGGCTGCAACCCGATCCTTCATCAGGTGCGAGGGACGGAAGGAAAGCACGCGGCGGGGGGTGATCGGAACCTCTTCCCCGGTCTTGGGATTGCGGCCGATACGCTCATTCTTGTCGCGGACCGAGAATGTGCCAAAGGACGAAATCTTGACCTGTTCGCCCCGGACAAGGGCGTCCGAGATATGCCCCAGCACGCTTTCGACCAATTGGGCCGATTCGTGACGGGACAGGCCAACTTCGCGGAAGACGGCCTCGGCCAGGTCCATGCGGGTCAGGGTGGATTCGCTCATCAGGGAAACCTCTCTCTTGTAGCAAGGATGATTTTTTTGCGGCGACCTGTCAACCAGCAGCCCCCGCCATCGGTTCCCAAATGGCGGAATTCATTCGTCTTATTCTGGATTGTTGCCATTTCCCGGGCAGGAACGCGGTTTGAAAACGTCCCAAGCGCACCTATCTTGGTACGGATCGGCGATGACGGAGGATGCGATGGCCGGAGGATGGGCCCGTGACGACGCGGTAAACGACCAGATCGATGTCTCGACTCGCGAGGCGATCGAGCGGATGCGACTGCGCAATGCGCGCCGCGCGCATACTGAGAGCGCTGAATTCTGCGAGGAATGCGATGAGCCGATCCCCCAGGCCCGGCGTGAGGCCATGCCGGGGGTGCGGCTTTGCGTGGCCTGTCAGTCGGGCCATGACAAGGAATGGCGTCCGGCGGGCGGGATCAACCGGCGCGGATCGAAGGATTCGCAGCTGCGCTGATTACCAGCGCAGCACGACCGAGCCCCAGGCCAGCCCGCCGCCGATTGCCTCGGCGACCAGAATCTGACCGGGCTGGAACTTGCCCTGCGAATTGCCGACCGAAAGCGCCAGCGGGATCGAGGCGGCCGAGGTATTGCCGTGATCGGCGACCGTCAGCACGACCTTTTCCATCGGCAGATGCATGCGTTTGGCGGTGGCTTCGATGATGCGCAGGTTGGCTTGATGCGGAACCAGCCAATCGATCTGCTCGGGGGCAATTTCGGCCAGATCCAGCGCGTGATGCGCGGTATTGGCAAGCTTTTCAACCGCGTGGCGGAAGACCAGATTGCCCTGCATGCGCAGATGACCCGCCGTCCCGGTCGAGGCCACGCCGCCATCGACGTAAAGCAGCTCGCGATACTGGCCGTCGCTGTTCAGATCGGTGGCAAGGATGCCGCGATCTGCCGAGGTGCCGTCGCCTTCCTGCGCCTCAAGGATGACCGCGCCCGCACCGTCGCCAAACAGCACGCAGGTGCCGCGGTCGGTCCAGTCCATGATGCGGCTGAAAGTCTCGGCCCCGATCACGATGACGCGGTTGGCCTGACCCGAGCGGATCATGGCATCGGCATTGGCCAGCGCAAAGACGAAGCCGGCGCAGACCGCCTGAACGTCAAAGGCAAAGCCGCGCTTCATGCCCAGACCGGCCTGAACCATGGTCGCGACCGAGGGGAAGGTGAAGTCGGGGGTCGAGGTTGCCACGATGATCGCGTCGATCTGGTCCACATCCATGCCAGCATTGGCCAGCGCGGCTTTCGCGGCGGCAATGCCAAGATCGCTGGTGCGCTGGTCATCGGCTGCGAAATGGCGTCGCTCGATACCGGTGCGGGTGCGAATCCATTCGTCGCTGGTGTCCAGCTTGTCCTCGAACCAGCTGTTCTCGACCACACGTTCGGGCAGGTAATGGCCCGTACCCCGGACAACAGCGCGCCGCATCAGGATGTCCCCTTGTGTTCTGCGTGTTTTTTGCCGGTTGCTCCGGCATGTTCTGGCGTGATCGAATGCGCGACACGCGCTGCAAGCCGCTCGTGGAAGCCGGACTTGCCCAGCTGGAAGGCCAGCTTGATCGCGGCCGAAATCCCGGTCTCATCCGCCGAACCGTGGGATTTCACCACCGTCCCGTTCAGACCAAGGAATACGCCGCCATTGACGCGGCGTGGGTCGATCCGCTTTTGCAGCCGCTTCAGCGAGGTCATCGCCAGAAGCGCCGCGAATTTCGACATCACGGAATTTCCGAAGGCTTCCTTGAGGAAGTCGCCGACCAGCTTGGCGGTGCCCTCGCCGGTCTTCAGGGCGATATTGCCGGTGAAACCGTCGGTGACGATGACATCGACACGGGCCGAGGGCAGATCGCCGCCTTCGACAAAGCCGACATAGTCGAAATTGCCTTCTTCGGCATTCTGACCAATCAGCTCATGCGCCTGTTTCAGTTCGGCGCGGCCCTTATGTTCCTCGGTGCCCACGTTCAACAGCCCCACCCGAGGACGGGCGAGGCCAAGGCCGTTGCGGGCATAGGATGCGCCCATCAAGGCGTAGGTCAGCAGATCCTGAGCGTCGGCCCGGATGTCGGCACCGACATCGAGCATGACGTTGAAGCCCTGCGGATTGCGCGAGGGCCACAGGCAGGCGATTGCCGGCCGGTTGACGCCGGGCAGCTTGCGCAGCCGCAGCATCGACAGCGCCATCAGCGCGCCGGTATTGCCGCAAGAAACTGCGACGGTCGCCTCACCCTTGCGCACCGATTCGACGGCAGACCACATCGAGGTGCCTTCGCCTTTGCGAAGCACCTGACTGGGCTTGTCTTCCATCGTGACGACACCGGCCGCGTCGCGAATATCGCAACGCTCGGCCAGCCCGTCGCGGCGGGCGATGAGACGCTCGAGCTCGGCCTTGGGGCCGTGGACGATGAAGCGGATCTCGGGGTTCTTTTCAGCGCTCTGTGCGATGCCGGCCACGACCGCGGAAGGTCCGCGATCGCCGCCCATGGCGTCGACAGAGATCACCACGCTGCCCTTTGATTCAGACGCGCGCGAGCCGGTCGAGATTTCCGCCGAAGTCATGTCCGAAGTCGGCTCAGGCCGCGTCTTCGTCCAGGTCGACTTCGTTGGCCTGAGCCACGACCTCACGGTCGGCGTAGTGGCCGCAGGACGGGCAAACGTGGTGCGGGCGCTTCAGCTCGCCGCAGTTGGTGCATTCGTTCGGATTGCCAGCAACCAGGGCATCGTGCGAACGACGCATGTTGCGGCGGGAGCGGGTAACTCGATTCTGAGGGACGGCCATGTCACAACCCCAAGTGGTTCGGGGGGCGGCCTCACGGCGGCCCCGGATTCTGATATCGGTTCTGGGGCGGGGCTTAGGCCAAGGACGCGTCGTCCGCAAGGCACGAAACGCTGTCTCGTGCACGGGGGCCGCGGTCCGGGTCATCCCCCGCCGGTCGAATGAACGCGCGAAAATAGCGAAATCGCGCCGAATCGCAAGGGGAATCTTGGAGAAAGGAAAGCAGCGCGGGGCACCGCTGCCTACAGCGGGGGGATTTGGGAAACAGTGAAAGGCAGGCCCCGGGTGACGGGGCCAACCGCGTGTCAGCGGCCAAGCTTGGCGTGGACCTCGTCCAGATCGACTTCAGCCTTGGGCAGCTTGTTGTCGGGATTGTCGAAGTCGTATTTGAACAGCTGGAAGTCCTTCTTGTAGATCTCCCAGATCAGATGGCGGGACAGGTCGTCGAAATAGGCGCTGACCTTATGGGCGCGTTTCGGGCCGTGACCTTCGGATTCGTTGAACTTCGGCACGTCGTTGACGTCCAGCTTGACAGGGGTGGGGGCGGCGTTCAGCACCTTCTGCATGCCCTCGTTGAACTTCTCGGTGAAGAAGATCTGGTCGTAGCGGCCGCCGTTGACGATGAAGGTCGAGATATGGCCGGACATGGCCGACCAGTGGATGTCGGGCTCCATCGGACGGCGCCAGCGGATGGTATCGCGCGCAAACAGCAGGAAGCGGCGGAAGCTGGCGACCTGGTCGAATTCGAAATTGTTCTCGGGGCTGCCGACATCGACGCCGTAGCGCTGCATCAGCTGTGGGACCAGATTGCCCCGGTAGCGCTTGCCGTTGCGCTGGATGCCCGCAATCTTGTCGAAGAACGAGGACAGGATGCGCGCATAGGGGTTGCGCACGCAGGTGAAGGTCAGCGCGCCGTGGGACTTCACCATGCGTTCGATCGGAGTCTGGCTGCCCTCTTGCGCCCATTTGTGCAGGCCATCGGTCGAATCGTGGATGTCGCCGTCGAAGTAGCGCCCATGATCCGAATAGAACATGATCTGGCCAATGGACGAGCAGGCGCATTTCGGGACGACGCGATAGACCATGCTTTCGCTTTCAGTCATCCAGGTTCCGGGAAAGCCCATATGAGATATTCCTTGTTTGCCGGTCGGGTCGGGTTGCCGACCTTGCCAAAATCGTTAGACACAGAATGCAAATCACTGGGGGAGTTTCAACCTCGTGTGGAACCTGATGGACGTGAAGAACGGACTGATGAGTTAAATGGCGCGCATTGCCTTCATTCTGCTCTGCCACAAGGACCCGAAAGGCGTGATCGCACAGGCCAATCGCCTGACCGCATCGGGGGATTACGTGGCAATCCATTTCGACGCCCGTGCCAATCCCAAGGATTTCGACGAGATCCGGCAGGCATTGGGCGCGAACCCTTCGGTGGTTTTCTCGGCGAAGCGCTGGAAATGCGGCTGGGGCGAATGGTCGCTGGTGGCGGCCACGCTGGAGGCCGTGCGCTCGGCCATCGCGACATTTCCGCAGGCCACGCATTTCTATATGCTTTCAGGCGATTGCATGCCGATCAAGTCGGCGGAATATGCCCATGCGTTTCTTGATGCCGAGGAATGCGATTACATCGAATCCTTCGATTTCTTCGAGTCGGATTGGATCAAGACCGGCATCAAGGAAGAACGGCTGATCTATCGGCATCTGTTCAACGAACGCACCCAGCCCAGGCGTTTCTATGCCAGTTTCGAATTCCAGAAACGCTTCAACCTGAAGCGACCGATTCCCGCCGATATTCAGGTGATGATCGGTTCGCAATGGTGGTGTTTGCGCCGCCAGACGATCGAGAAAGTGCTGGATTTCTGTGCAAGCCGCCCGGATGTGATGCGCTTTTTTGCCACAACCTGGATCCCGGACGAGACGTTCTTTCAGACGATCGTTCGCCATGTCGTGCCCCGCAAGGAGCTGCGCACGCGCACGCTGACCTATCTGGTGTTCACCGATTACGGCATGCCCGTCACCTTCCATAACGACCATTACGACCTGCTGATGGGGCAGAATTACCTGTTCGCGCGCAAGATCAGCCCCGAGGCGCTGCGATTGCGCGAAAGGCTGGGGGCGCTTTGGGCGGCGAAGGGCGTGCATTTCCCGATCTCGAACGAGGGGACGGGTCTGTTCCGCTTCCTGACCGGGAGGGGCCGTGTCGGGCGTCGCTTCGCGCCCCGCTTCTGGGAGACCGAGGGCAGTCTGGGACGCGAGAACTCGTTGCTGCTGGTGGTGGCCAAGAAATGGCATGTCGCCAAGCGCCTGACCGCGTCGATCCGCAAGAACACTGAAATTCCCGCCGTCGATTACCTGTTCAACGAGAACAATGCCGGTCTGCCAGATCTGGGCGGGGTCGAAACCACTGTCTCGAAACGCACCCGGCATCGGCGGGCGCTGTTGCGGTTGCTGTTCGAGCAGTTCGAATCGAACAGTCTGGTGATCTGTCTGGATCCGTCGGCGCTGAAGCTGGTCGAGGATCTGATGCAGGACAAGGCCGATACCCGCATCCTGCTGATCGATTCGGAATTCGACGACGACTATATCCGCGGCCATATCGGCCGGGTCGGGCTGGCCGGACCCGAGACGCCGCCCGAGGTCATTGACCGGCTGCTGCCCACCGTACGCGCCGATCTGGAGCATGAGGCCGAGCGTCTGCGCGATCTGGGACTGCTCGGGTTCCATTCGATCTCGCCCTGGCGCTCGCCCGAGGACAATGCCGTGCAACTGGCACGGTTCCTTGACCTCATGCCCGAGAAGGCGCGCGAACTGGCCACGACACAACATCTGTTCAGCGACTGAAGAACCCGGAGGGGCCAATGCCTGCCTATGACCCGAACAATATCTTTGCCCGTATCCTGCGCGGCGAGATCCCCAACCGCACCGTGCTGGAAACCGAGCATACGCTGGCCTTCCACGACATCATGCCGAAAGCCCCCGTGCATGTTCTGGTCATCCCCAAGGGTGCCTATGTCAGCTATGACGATTTCGCCGCCAATGCCCCGGATGCCGAGATCCTGGATTTCACCCGTGCCGTGGCGCGGCTGACGCGCGAGTTGGGCGTCGATCTGGACAACGGGCAGGGTTACCGCGCCATCACCAATGCGGGTGAGCATGGCGTGCAGGAAGTGCCGCATTTCCATCTGCACATCCTTGGCGGGCGGAATATCGGCCGGATGATCGATCCGGCCTGAGGTCTAACGGGTTGGCCGCGAGGTCAACTGAACGAAGACATCCTCAAGATCCGGGGCCTCGACTGCCAGATCCCGGATCGGAAGGTCCGCGGCGCGCAAGGCGTCGATCAGGTCATCGGTCGGAATGCGTGAGGGTGTATAGCTCATCGCAAGGCGTCCGTCGTCGCGGCGCTGGGCATGGACGCCCTCGGGCAGGGTCGGGATGGCCGTTGCAGGGCCGGTATCCACCACCAGAGTTTTCGAATCGGCACGGCCCAGCAGGGCGGCAGTGTCTTCGCAAAGCAGCAGCTCGCCCCTGTCGATGATCGCGATGCGGTCGCACATTTCCTCGGCCTCTTCGAGGTAATGCGTGGTCAGGATGATGGTCATGCCCTGCTCGTTCAGCTTGCGCACATTGCGCCACAGCATGTCGCGCAGCTGAATGTCGACCCCGGCCGTCGGCTCATCAAGGACAAGGACCTGTGGGCGGTGGACCAAGGCCTTGGCCAGCAGCAGCCGGCGCTTCATGCCGCCTGAAAGGTGGCGGGAGTAGCTTTCGGCCTGCTCGGTCAGTCCGACCAGTTCCAGCAATTCATCGGTCCAGCGCTCGCGTTTCGGGACGCCGTAAAGCCCTGCCTGCACCTCAAGGCTGGCGCGTGGGGACAGGAACGGGTCGATGTTCAGTTCCTGCGGCATGACCCCGATAGCGGCGCGGGACTGGCGGGGATTGATGTCCTGATCAAAGCCCCAGATCGTGACCTTGCCCGAAGTCTTGCGCACGAGGCCGGCCAGGATGTTGATCGTGGTGGACTTGCCCGCGCCATTCGGCCCGAGAAGACCAAAGACCGAGCCCGCCGGGACCGTCAGGTCCAGCCCCTTCACCGCCTGTTTCGGGGCGGCGCCATTTGACGCCGCATAGGTCTTGGTCAGGCCGACAATGCGGATCGCATCTGCATTTCCGGGGCTTTGGGGGGCTGGCATCGGTTCATTCCAGTCTTTATGATGGCTGCCTGTTTAAACCCGTTTGTCGTCAGAGCTCAAGGAAACGCCATGACCCTCCCGGCCCCCGAGACCCAGACTGTCACCTCGTGGAAGGTGGCTTGCGATGGAGATGAGCAGCGTGGATCGGGGCATCCGCGCGTCTGGCTGGCGATTCCGCATGACTCGGGCGAGGTCGAATGCGGCTATTGCGACAAGCGTTTCGTGATCGACCGCGAGCACGCGCACGACGATCACTGATCGGTCCTTTGCGGCAGGAAGTTTCGGACCGTCGGGGTAGACCCGGCGGTCTTTTTGCGTTTGCGCGGTTGCTGGCCTCCGGCGGGGGTATTTGAAAAACGGAGAAAGCCCGGCACCGAGCGCGGGCTTGGACACGGCCCGGCTTCATGGCAGAAGGGGGCTTTGAAAGATGCAGGAAAGGCAGCGTGGACATGACTGAGGTATTCGGCAAGGGCCATCACCTGCATCTGATCGACGGATCGGCCTTTATCTTTCGTGCCTATCACGCGCTGCCGCCGCTGACGCGGCGCTCGGACGGGTTGCCGATCGGGGCGGTCGCGGGCTTTTGCAACATGCTGTGGAAGTATCTGCAGGACGGCAAGGGGTCGGACCAGCCGACCCATGCGGCGGTGATCTTTGACCATTCCTCGAAGACCTTCCGCAATGACATCTATCCGCTTTACAAGGCGAACCGTCCCGAAGCGCCCGAGGATCTGCGCCCGCAATTCCCGCTGACGCGCGAGGCGACGCGGGCCTTCAACATCGCCTGTATCGAGACCGAGGGCTATGAGGCCGATGACATCATCGCCGCCCTGTCCTGCAAGGCGCGCGATGCCGGTGGACGCGTCACTATCATCAGTTCCGACAAGGACCTGATGCAGCTGGTGGGCAATGGCGTCGGCATGCTTGACCCGATCAAGGGCAAGGATATCGGCCCCGACGAGGTGCGCGAGAAATTCGGCGTCGGCCCGGAGCGTGTGGTCGATGTCCAGGCCTTGGCCGGGGATGCGGTCGACAACGTGCCTGGCGCACCGGGGATCGGGATCAAGACCGCAGCCCAGCTGATCCAGGAATATGGCGATCTGGAGACGTTGCTGGAACGCGCCTCCGAGATCAAGCAGCCCAAGCGCCGCCAGACCCTGATCGACAATGCCGAGCAGATCCGCATCTCGAAGCGGCTGGTGCAGCTGGATTGCGACACGCCGCTGGAATACGGGCTGGAGACGCTGGAGCTGCGCGACCCGGATGCGGATGCGCTGATCGAGTTCCTGAACCGGATGGAGTTCCGCACGCTGACCACGCGCGTGGCGGATCGCTATGGCGCGGAAGCGCCCGCCGTCGTCGCCGAGAAGCCCGCATCGGCCGCGGTGGCTTTCGAGCTGCCGCCCATCGCCCGCAGCCACTATGTCATCATCCGCGATGAGGCGACGCTGGCCGAATGGGTCGCGGAAATTGCCGCGAAAGGTGTCGTTGCCGTCGACACCGAGACGACGGGTCTGGATGAGATGGTGGCCGATCTGGTTGGCGTCTCGCTATGCACGGGTCCGGGGCGGGCAGCCTATCTGCCGCTGGGCCATGTCAGCGAAGGAGCGGTGGGCGATCTGTTCGGTGGTCCGGTTGCCGCCGAGGGGCAGATGCCGATGGAACGCGCGCTGGCCATGCTGAAGCCGGTGCTGGAGGACCCTGCGGTCCTGAAGATCGGGCAGAACATCAAGTATGACTGCAAGATCCTCGCACGGCTGGGGCTGAACGTCGCGCCGATCGAGGACACGATGCTGATGTCCTATGCGCTGAATGCGGGCGACCACAATCACGGCATGGATGAATTGGCCGAGCGCTATCTGGGCCATGTCTGCGTGTCGATCAAGGAACTGATCGGCTCGGGCAAGGCGCAGATCGGCTTTGCGCAGGTTCCGGTCGAGAAGGCCGCCGAATATGCCGCCGAGGATGCCGAGGTAACATGGCGGCTGTGGCACCACTTCCGCCCGCGTCTGGGGCGCGAGCGGGTGGCCACCGCCTATGAGACGCTGGAGCGGCCGATGGTGCCGGTGCTGGCCCAGATGGAGATGGCGGGCATCCGCATCGATGCCGACCACCTGCGCCGCATGTCGAGCGCGTTTTCCCAGAAGATGGCCGCGCTGGAAGAGGAAATCCACGGGCTGGCCGGTGGCCCCTTCAACGTCGGCAGCCCCAAGCAGCTGGGCGAGATCCTGTTTGATCGCATGGGCCTGCAAGGCGGCAAGCAGGGCAAGACCGGAGCCTATTCGACCGGGGCTGACGTGCTGGAGGATCTGGCAGCCGAAGGCCATGACCTGCCGGCGCGGGTGCTGGACTGGCGCGGCATCTCGAAGCTGAAATCGACCTATACCGATGCGCTGCCTTTGCATGTGAACGCCGAGACCGGGCGCGTCCATACCAGCTATTCGATCACCGGGGCGCAGACAGGGCGGCTGGCCTCGACCGATCCGAACCTGCAGAACATTCCGGTCAGGACCGATGAGGGGCGGCGTATCCGCGAAGCCTTTGTCGCCGGGACGGGGATGCGGATCGTCAGCCTCGACTACAGCCAGATCGAGCTGCGTATCCTGGCGCATGTGGCCGCAATTCCGGCGCTGAAGCAGGCCTTCCGCGAGGGGATCGACATTCACGCCATGACCGCCAGCCAGATGTTCGGCGTCCCGGTCGAGGGCATGGACCCGATGGTCCGCCGCCGGGCCAAGGCGATCAATTTCGGCGTCATCTACGGCATTTCGGGCTTTGGTCTGGCGCGCAATCTGCGCATTCCCCGCGCCGAGGCGCAGGCCTTTATCGACACCTATTTCGAGCGCTTCCCGGAAATCCGCGCCTATATGGATCGCACCGTGGCCGAGGCGAAGCAGGACGGATTCGTGCGCACGCTGTTTGGCCGCCGCATTAAGACGCCGGGGATCAATCAGAACGGTCCTGCTGCCGGTGGCGCGCGGCGTGCGGCGATCAACGCTCCGATTCAGGGCGCGGCCGCGGACATCATCCGCCGCGCCATGATCCGCATGCCCGAGGCGATCCGCGATCTGCCCGCCAAGATGCTGCTGCAGGTCCATGACGAACTGGTCTTCGAGGTCGAAGAGGGCGCGGTCGATGCGCTGATCGCTGCGGCGAAGGGCGTGATGGAAAATGCCGCCGAACCTGCGGTGAAGCTGGACGTGCCGCTGATTGTGGACGCCGGTATCGGCGCGAACTGGGCCGAAGCGCATTGAACCGGCGGTCGCGCCTGTCATTGGCGCGGCTGGGGTATTTGTGAAACGATGAGATCCGGGGTTGGCGCCCGAGGACCGGGCGTCCCTGCAGGAGGCTTGCGGATGGCGCATCATCACGAGGGTCACGATCATGCCGGGCATGGTCACAGTCATCTGCCCTCGGGGGTGGGAGACGGGGCGATCCTGATCGCGGTGATCGTCAATCTGGGTCTGACTGTGGCCCAGATCGCCGGGGGTTATATCGCCGATTCGACGGCGCTGATCGCGGATGGGGTGCATAACCTCTCGGATGCGATGGCGCTGGTGCTGGCCTTTGGTGCGCGCAGGTTGGCGCGGCGTCCGGCCAGCCCGGCGATGAGCTTTGGCTGGAGCCGGGCCGAAATCATCGCGGCCTTCGTGAACTACATCGCGCTGATCGCGGTCTCGGTCTGGCTGGGGATCGAGGCGCTGGGCCGGTTGTTCGACCCGCCTCAGGTGCAAGGCGGGCTGGTCATGGCGCTGGCAGCGCTGGCGCTGGTGATCGATCTGGCGACCGCGGCGCTGGTCTGGCGCGCCTCGCGCGAAAGCGTGAACATCCGCGCGGCGTTTCTGCATAATCTGGCGGATGCGGCGGTCTCGGTCGCAGTCATCTTCGGTGGCTTGCTGATCTGGGCCCTTGGCTGGCAGATCGCCGACCCGATCCTGACACTGGCGATTTCCGTCGTGATCATGTGGCATGTGGTTCGCGAGTTGAGCCCGGTCATGCGCATGCTGATGCTGGCTGCACCGGACGGGGTCGATCATCAGGCGGTCGAGGAATCCTTGCGTGCCGTTCCCGGCATCGACAGCGTCCACCACATCCATATGTGGCAGATCGATGAGCGCCGCATCGCGCTGTCAGCGCATCTGGTGATGGGGCCGGATGTAGACGCACCCGGTGCGGTCCGCTTGGCCAAGGCCATGCTTCGTCGCGATTTCGGCATCGATCACGCCACCATCGAGACCGAGCGGCAGGGCGATCCCTGCGGTGACCATGCGCATGATCACCATTAGGCGTCAGATCGCCGTGGAATGCCCCGATGCGGCCATGTCGTAAGCGTCGAGCATCCGCGCGATCATGCGGGTAAGCGCACGGCCCTGCGGCGGAATGCGCAGGCCCCGATCGTCGACATGCACCATCATGCCGAATTGCCGCGAAATCGGGGCAAAGACCTGTGCCAATGTTTCGGGGGTAAAGCCGTGGTCGCGGATGAATTCATCGGCGCGGATCTCGAAGTCGCACATCAGCGCCTCGATCATGCGGGCGCGCCAGATATCCTCGGCCGAGAAAGCATGGCCCCGCGTGGTCGAGAAGCGCCCGTCGCGGATCGCGCCGACATGGCTGCCGGTCGCGGGCGAGTTCTGCGCATAGCCCTGCGGAAAGCGCGAGATCGACGAGGCGCCCAGACCGATCAGCACATTGGCCTGATCGTCGGTATAGCCCTGGAAATTGCGGCGCAGCCGACCGGCCTGCTGTGCCTCGGCCAGCCCGTCCGAGGGGCGGGCGAAGTGGTCGATGCCAATTTCGTCATAGCCTGCGTCCAGAAACAGCTCACGCGCGACCTCGAACAGGCGCAGCCGCTGATGCGGGTCGGGCAGCGTTTCCGACGGGATCATCACCTGCCGCTTGGCCATCCACGGCACATGGGCATAGCCGTAAAGCGCCACACGGTCGGGGTTCAGCGCGATCAGCTGCTCGACCGTGCGCGAGATGCGCCACGGGTCCTGATGCGGCAGGCCATACAGGATGTCGGCGTTCAGGCTGGCAATGCCACGGTCGCGGATCATGTCGATGGCGCGCTTGGTGATGTCGTAGCTTTGTTCGCGGCCGATGACCTTCTGGATTTCGGGGTCGAAATCCTGCACCCCGATCGAGGCACGGGTCAGCCCGGCCTCGGCCAGGGCATCCATGCGGGTCTCGTCGATCTCATTCGGGTCGATCTCGACCGAGAACTCCGCGCCATCGGCCAAAGGGAATTCCGACAGAACCGCGCCCGCGACCGTGCGGATCACGTCGGCGGGCATCAGGGTCGGCGTACCGCCCCCCCAATGCAGGCGCGAGAGCTTTACCCCCGGCGCGAGCGAGGCCTTCAGCAACGCCAATTCGTCCAGAAGGGTCTGGGCATAGGCGCGCACCGGGTCCTCGGATTGGGTGCCCTGAGTGCGGCAGGCGCAGAACCAGCACAACCTGCGACAGAATGGCACATGCATATAAAGCGAGATCGAATCCCCCGCCGGAATGGCCGAAATCCATTCCCGAAATCGCGATTCCCCAATGGAATTGCTGAAATGCGGGGCCGTGGGATAGCTGGTATAGCGAGGGACGCGTGCGTCGAACAAACCCAGCCGCTGAAGTTGCGATTGCTGTTCCATATGTCTATCTTGGTCTAAACCACGCCCCTCTTCCTTGATGCAGATCAAATCATGCCGCACGACCTGGCCTTCCAATCGTCGCAGCAAGCCTGTGATGTCTGTCCGATCCGCAGTCGGGCGGTCTGTGCCCATTGCGAGACCGATGAGCTCGCCGATCTGGAGGGCATGAAATACTATCGCAGCTTCGAGGCCGGGCAGGTCATCGTCTGGGCGGGCGACGGCATGGATTTCGTGGCCTCGGTTGTTTCGGGCATGGCCGGACTGACCCAGCAGCTTGAAGACGGGCGCACCCAGATGGTGGGGCTGCTGCTGCCCAGCGATTTTCTGGGACGGCCGGGGCGGCAGATCGCGCCCTATACCGTCACCGCCACCAGCGAGATCGTGCTGTGCTGCTTCCGCCGCAAACCCTTCGAACATTTGCTGGCGCAATCGCCGCATTTGTCGGGCCGCTTGTTGGAAATGACGCTGGACGAGTTGGACGCAGCACGCGACTGGCTGCTGCTTCTGGGCCGCAAATCGGCGCGGGAAAAGATCGCCTCGCTTCTGGTCATCCTTGCCCGGCGCGAGGCGGCCTTGGCACGGCAGCGGCCCAAGGGCCGTTTCGCGGTGGAATTGCCGCTGACTCGTGAGGCTATGGCCGATTATCTGGGGCTGACGCTGGAAACGGTCAGCCGCCAGATGAATGCCCTGAAACGCGAAGGTGTGATCGAGCTGGAGGGCAAGCGCCGGGTCGTCATTCCCGATTTCGAAGCGCTGGTCATCGAAAGCGGTGACGACTCCGACGGCGGCCTGCCCAGCTAGATCGCCCGCGGCCTAGCGCGCCATGAAGACCGGGACCGTGGCTTTCTCCAGCATATTGCGCGTGGCACCGCCCAGAATCGCCTGACGAAAGCGCGAATGGCCGTAAGCGCCCATCACCACCATATCTGCGCCGATCTCGGTGGCGCGGCGGTTGATGATCTCACTGATCTGGGGCAGCGTGCGGGCCAGAACGGCGATCTCGGCCTTGACGCCCTGACGGGTCAGCATCTGGCACAGCGCCCCGCCGGGGTCCGAGCGTTCGGGACCATTGGGTGAGGGATCGATCACCGTGATCTCGACCTGCTCGGCGGCCTGTAGCAGCGGCATGGCGCGGCGGACGGCCACCATGGCCTCGCTCGACTGGTTCCACGCGATCAGGATCTTCTTGCCGAAGGGCTCGCGCAGGTGGCCCGGCACGATCAGCACCGGGGCCGAGCCTTCGAACAGCGCGGCTTCGGTGATCGCCTCGGCATCGGGGGGCGCGTCCTTGCCATAGGGCTGACCCATCACCACCAGATCGGCATAGCGCGCGCGCATGCCGACCAAGGTGGACAGCCCGCCCATCTGGGCCACCGCCGAATCAACGGCCCAGCGGATATCCTCGGCATGCAGGCGGTCGCGGACCTTGTGTTCCAGCGCCGCGGCTGCCGCCATCGCCTGATCGATCGACTCCTGGAACACATAGGCCGATGCCCCGGCATAGTAGTAGCCGCTTTGCGTGTGGTCGATCCCAAGGCAGAACGCGTCCAGATGGCCTTCCTCGCGGCGGGTCATGGCGATGGCGGATTCCAGCTGTTCGTGCTGGGCCTCGCTCGTCATCACAGTCAGAATGGATTTGTACGGCATGGTCGCTCCTTTCCCCCGCGTATGACGCGGCGTCGTGATGCACCGGACTTTGGCATGTTCCGAATTTCATGTCCGGTATTTTTCCAAGTTTACACAGCTTTGCGCGGCGAAGGTTGACGCAGATCAAAGTAGCGTGAGAGGCTTCCCGCGTAGCTTCATTCCGTCAGGCCCGCGGACGGACGCGAGACGGCGTGCAATTTGCGCCCCTGACCGAGCAGGAAGGGACCAGAATCGCATGTTGGATACCGTCAAGCTGATCGTGCTGGGGGTGATTGCGGTGCTTGCCGCGATCGCCGCCAACTGGGCGCGGCCCGATGATCCGGCCTATATCGTCAACGCATTGATCATCATGCTGGTCGCGGGTTTCATGTTCATCCGCGTGCTGCGCCAGATGGGCAATGAACAACCCTCGCTGGAACCCCACCCCGAGACCGAATATTTCGACGGTGTCGTGCGGGCGGGGGTGATCGCCACCGCCTTCTGGGGTGTGGTCGGCTTTCTTGTCGGCGTGGTCATCGCCTTTCAGCTGGCCTTTCCGGCGCTGAACCTGAGCGAGATCACCCATGGCTACACCAACTTCGGCAAGCTGCGGCCGCTGCATACATCAGCGGTGATCTTTGCCTTTGGTGGCAATGCGCTGATCGCAACCTCGTTCTATGTGGTGCAGCGCACCTCGGCGGCGCGGCTCTGGGGCGGCAATCTGGGCTGGTTCGTGTTCTGGGGCTATCAGCTGTTCATCGTGCTGGCGGCGACCGGCTATATCCTTGGTGCGACGCAATCCAAGGAATACGCCGAGCCGGAATGGTATGTGGACTGGTGGCTGACCGTGGTCTGGGTCGCCTATCTGGCGGTATTCCTTGGCACGATCCTGAAGCGGCGCGAGCCCCATATCTATGTCGCGAACTGGTTCTACCTGTCCTTCATCGTGACCATCGCGATGCTGCATATCATCAACAACCTGTCGGTTCCGGTCAGCTTCCTGGGCAGCAAATCCGTGCAGCTGTTCTCGGGCGTGCAGGATGCGATGACGCAATGGTGGTATGGCCATAACGCGGTGGGCTTCTTCCTGACCGCAGGCTTCCTTGGAATGATGTACTACTTCATCCCCAAGCAGGCCGAACGCCCAGTCTACAGCTACAAGCTGTCGATCATCCACTTCTGGGCGCTGATCTTTCTGTATATCTGGGCCGGTCCGCACCACCTGCACTATACGGCGCTGCCCGACTGGGCCTCGACCTTGGGCATGGTCTTTTCGATCATGCTGTGGATGCCCTCATGGGGGGGCATGATCAACGGGCTGATGACGCTCTCGGGGGCATGGGACAAGCTGCGCACCGATCCGGTGCTGCGCATGATGGTCGTTGCGGTCGGCTTCTATGGCATGGCGACGTTCGAAGGGCCGATGATGTCGATCAAGGCCGTGAACTCGCTGTCCCATTACACCGACTGGACCATCGGACACGTGCATTCCGGCGCGCTGGGCTGGAACGGCATGATCACCTTTGGCGCGCTTTACTACCTGACGCCCCGGCTTTGGGGCCGGGATCGGCTGTATTCCAACGCGCTGGTCAGCTGGCACTTCTGGCTCGCGACCATTGGGTTGGTCCTTTACGCGGCCTCGATGTGGGTCTCGGGGATCATGGAGGGGCTGATGTGGCGCGAGGTCGACGCGCAAGGCTTCCTGGTCAACGCCTTTGCCGACACCGTGGCCGCGAAATTCCCGATGAACGTGGTGCGCGCGCTGGGCGGGGTCCTATACCTGACCGGTGGGGTGATCATGTGCTACAACCTCTGGGCCACGGTCAATCGCCAGCCCAAGACGCAGGCGACCACCATCGCCGTCCCGGCCGAGTGAGGACCGATCATGGCAATCCTTGAAAAGCACAAGATCCTTGAAAAGAACGCCACGCTGCTGCTGGTCTTTTCCTTCATCGTCGTCACCATCGGCGGCATCGTTCAGATCGCGCCGCTGTTCTATCTGGAAAATACCATCGAGAAGGTGACGGGCGTGCGTCCCTACACGCCCTTGGAACTGAAAGGCCGCGACATCTATGTCCGCGAGGGCTGCTATGTCTGCCACAGCCAGATGATCCGCCCGATGAGGGATGAGGTCGAGCGCTACGGCCATTACAGCCTTGCCGCGGAATCGATGTATGACCACCCGTTCCAATGGGGTTCCAAGCGCACCGGACCGGATCTGGCGCGGGTCGGCGGGCGCTATTCGGACGAATGGCATATCGACCACCTGACCAACCCGCAGGCCGTGGTGCCGGAATCGATCATGCCCGCTTACGGCTTCCTGCATGACCGGATCATCGACCCCTCGAACATGCGCGAGCGGCTGTCGACCGATGCCGTCGTGGGCGTCCCCTATAGTGACGAGATGGTCGAGGCCGCCATCACCGACTTCCGTGCGCAGGCCGACCCGGATGCTGACGCCTCGGGACTTGAGGAACGCTATCCCGGCGCGCAGCAGCGCAATTTCGACCGCCGCGCTGGCGTATCGGAAATGGATGCGCTGGTGGCCTATCTGCAGGTGCTGGGCACGATGGTCGACTTTTCGACCTTCGAGCCGGACCCGAACAGGTAGGGGGCGGGGATGGAGCATTATTCCTTCCTGCGTCAGCTGGCCGATAGCTGGGTGCTGGTGGTTCTGGTCCTGTTCTTTGTCGGGACCATCCTGTTCGCGTGGCGGCCGGGCTCGCGCCCGCTGCATCGCGACGCCGCCGAAAGCATCTTCCGCAATGAGAAAAGCCCGGCCCTTGAGGGGCAGCCCGAGGGCCCAGAGGAGGTCAAGTGATGGCCGACACGGATGACGAACACACCAGCCCCAAGAATCCTGACAACCGGATCGAGCTGGAGCGCGTGGCCGCCGACAAGACGCATGAGGCGCAGATCGCCGCCGACCCGCCGCTAGGCCCCGATGGCGAGCCACTGCACAAGCCCGGCAGCACCCGCGTCGTGCGCGACCGCAAGGGCGCGCGGGTGGTGGTCGAGGTGCCCTCGACCGGCCATAGCTGGGACGGAATCGAGGAATACGACAACCCTCTGCCGCGCTGGTGGCTGTGGACCTTTTACGCGACCATCGTCTGGGCGGTCATCTACATGTTCCTTTATCCGGCGATCCCGATGGTGACGCGGGCGACCCAAGGGTTGCTGGGAACCAACAACCGCGCCGAGGTCGCCGCCGACATCAGCCGCTTTGCCGAGGCCAATGCGCCGATTCAGGCCCGGCTGGTCGAAACCCCGCTGGAGCAGATCGCCGCCGACCCGGAACTGGCGAATTACACCCCAAATGCGGGTGGGGCGATTTTCCGGACATGGTGCGCGCAGTGCCACGGCTCGGGCGCGGGTGGGGCCACGGGCTATCCCTCGCTTCTGGACAATGACTGGCTGTGGGGAGGCTCGCTTGAGCAGATCTATGCCACCGTCCAGCACGGTATCCGCGATCCCAAGGATGGCGACACCCGCTATTCGGAAATGCCGCGCTTTGGCACCGACGGGATGCTGGACCGGACCCAGATCCGGCAGGTCGTGAATCATGTGCTGGAACTGGGCGGCAAGCCGCATGATGCGGCGATGGCGGCCGAAGGCGCGACGATCTTTGCCGACAATTGCGTGTCCTGCCACGGCGAGGACGGCAAGGGCGACCGCGAGCAGGGTGCGCCGGACCTGACCGACGCGGTCTGGCTCTATGGTTCGGACGCGGCCACGATCACCCGCATCGTGCATGACGGCCCCTTCGGCGTCATGCCGGCATGGTCGGGCCGCCTGTCCGAGGCCGATATCCGCGCCGTTGCCTCTTATGTCCACGGACTTGGCGGCGGCGAATGAATCCTGATCCGCGGCCCGGCAACGGGCTTCGGTGGTACCGGTCCCCGGACTTGCGCGTTTCCCCGGGGACCGGTGCCTGAATTCCAACTGCTGCGCTCGGTTCGGACGCAGATTCAGGCGCAAACCATCCGGTCGCGCGCCTTGAGGAGCCAGACATGTCGCAATCCGACATCGACCCGCCACGACTTTATGCCGCCCGCGAACCGATCTTTCCCCGGCGCGTCCACGGCTGGTTCCGCAATCTGAAATGGATCATCATGGCGGTGACGCTGGGGATCTATTACATCACGCCCTGGATCCGCTGGGACCGGGGTCCGCATCTGCCGGATCAGGCGGTTCTGGTCGATCTGGCCAATCGCCGCTTCTTCTTTTTCTGGATCGAGATCTGGCCGCATGAATTCTATTTCGTGGCCGGGCTGCTGGTCATGGCGGGGCTGGGGCTGTTCCTGTTCACATCCGCATTGGGCCGGGTCTGGTGCGGCTATACCTGCCCGCAGACGGTCTGGACCGATCTTTTCATCCTGACCGAGCGTTGGGTGGATGGCGACCGCAATGCCCGGATCCGCCTGTGGAACGCACCTTGGGACGCGCGCAAGCTGCGGCTGCGGCTGACGAAATGGACGATCTGGCTGATCATCGCGGTGATGACCGGTGGCGCGTGGATCTTCTATTTCACCGACGCGCCGACGCTGCTTGGCAACCTGTTTACCGGGCAGGCGCATCCCGTCGCCTATATCACCATGGGGGTGATGACCGCGACGACCTTTGTCTTTGGCGGCTTCGCACGCGAGCAGATCTGCATCTATGCCTGTCCCTGGCCGCGCATTCAGGCCGCGATGATGGACGAGGACACCCTGACCGTCGCCTATCGCGACTGGCGGGGTGAGCCGCGCGGCAAGATCGCCAAGGGTGAGGCCACGCGCTCGGATGGTGGGGACAAGGGCGACTGCGTAGATTGCATGGCCTGCGTGAACGTCTGCCCGATGGGCATCGACATCCGCGACGGGCAGCAGATGGAATGCATCACCTGCGCGCTGTGCATCGACGCCTGCGACGACGTGATGGACAAGATTGGCAAGCCGCGCGGGCTGATCGACTACATGGCGCTCAAGGACGAGACCGCCGAGCGCGCGGGCGAAAAGCCCAAATCCGTGCTGCGCCACATCCTGCGGCCACGGACGCTGTTGTATTTCACGCTTTGGGCCGGGATCGGGATTGCGCTGATTGCCGCGCTGTTCATGCGCTCACCCTTTGATCTGAACGTGACGCCGGTGCGCAATCCGCTTTACGTGACCATGGCCGATGGCGCGGTCCGGAACACCTATGTCCTGCGCCTGCGCAACAAGCAGGGGGCGAAGCACGAGTTCCGCGTCTCGGTCGCGGGGCCGGATGGCACGGCGCCGCAAGGGGCGGTGCTACTACTGGAAGGGCTGACCGACACCACCATCCCGGTCGAGGCCGACACCACCCACAGCCAGCGCATCTATCTGACCGCCGCGCCCGGTTCGGATCTGGCAGAGGGCGGGCAGGCCGAACTGACCCTTTGGGTCGAGGATGCAGGCGACGGCGTGAAATCCAGCATCGACACGGTATTCCACGGAAGGGGCGAATGATGAGCGGGCAACTGACCGGCCGGCATGTGCTGGCGATTACCCTTGGGGCCTTCGGGACCATCATCGCGGTCAATGTATTCATGGCGATCAAGGCCGTGGGCACGTTTCCGGGGCTGGAGGTCGCGAACAGCTATGTCGCCTCGCAAAGCTTCGATCATGACCGCAACCTTCAGCAGGCTTTGGGATGGGTGGTGACGCCCGAATATGACGGGCGCGAAATGACCCTGTCGATCCAGGATGCGCGCGGCAATCCCGCCCCGGTCGAAACGCTTGAGGTGACGGTGGGCCGCCCGACCTATGTCAAGGACGACCTGCATCCGCGCTTTACCTATGAAGGCGGGGTCTATGTTGCGCCGATGGAGTTGGCTTCGGGGGTGTGGAACATCCGCATCCGTGCGACCGCCCCTGACGGGACCGAGTTCCGCCAGCGCATCGACCATTATCATGGCAGCCGGGTGAAGTAAGATGAGCGACGCGACACTTCACGACGCCCGGCTCTCGGCCTGTCCCGCCTGCGACGCGGCCCCGCTCGCGCAGCGCATCGCCGGACGGGGCGGGGCCGAGGACATCATCCTGTCCCTGCCGACCATCCATTGCGCGACCTGCATTTCCGATGTCGAACGTGCGCTTCTGGCCCATCCCGGCGTGCGTGAGGCGCGGGTGAACCTGACCCTGCGCCGCGTCACTGTGGACGCACCCGGCCTTGCTGCGCCGGAGCTGATTCCCGTGGTCGAGGCCGTGGGCTATGAGGCGCATGAACTGGACCCCGCAGCGCTGAGCGCATCCGCCGCCGACCGGCAGGGCCGCGACATCCTGATGCGGATCGGCGTGTCGGGCTTTGCGATGATGAACATCATGATCCTGTCCGTCGCCGTCTGGTCGGGTGCGGCGGATGCCACCCGCGATCTGTTCCATTTCCTCTCGGGCGCGATCGCGCTGCCGACGGTGGCTTTTGCCGGGCAGCCGTTTTTCTCCAGCGCGGCGCGGTCGCTTCGGGCGGGGCGGCTGGGGATGGATGTGCCGATTTCGTTGGCGCTGATCCTTGCCAGCGCGATTTCGGTCTTTGAAACGCTGCATTCCGGTCATCACGCCTATTTCGACGCGGCGGTGATGCTGTGCTTCTTTTTACTGGTCGGGCGCTATCTGGATTACCGCACCCGCGCCGTGGCCCGTTCCGCCGCCGAAGAGCTGACCGCGCTGGAAGTGCCCCGCGCCTTTCGCCTGACCGCAAGCGGGGATGAGCCCGTCCCGGTTTCGGAACTAATCCTCGGCGACCTGATCCGCCTGCGTCCCGGTGCCCGCGTTCCCGCCGATGGCGAGATCATCGAAGGCGCCAGCGAGATCGACCGCGCCCTGCTGACCGGCGAAAGCATCCCGGTTCCCGCCGCGCCCGGCATGGCGCTGTCCGCCGGAGAGGTGAACCTGACCGGCCAATTGATCCTGCGCGTGACGGCGGCGGGGCGGGACAGTTCGCTGGCCCGGCTGACGCAACTGGTCGCGGCGGCGGAATCGGCGCGGGGGCGCTATACCTCGCTGGCCGAGCGTGCCTCGCGGCTTTATTCGCCCATGGTGCATCTGCTGGCCTTTGCCAGCTTCCTTTGCTGGTATCTGGCGACCCATGACCTGCGCCGCGCGGTGAATATCGCGGCGGCGGTCTTGATCATCACCTGCCCCTGCGCACTGGGGCTGGCGGTCCCGGCGGTGGTGACGGCGGCCTCGGGGCGGCTGTTCCGGCGCGGGCTGCTGATCAAGGACGGGACGGCGCTGGAACGGTTGGCCGAGGTCGATACCGTCGTTTTCGACAAGACCGGGACCCTGACCATGGGCGTGCCGCAACTGGTCTCGCTTGATCCGCTGCCGATGGAGCAGCGCCCCATGGCTTTGGCGCTGGCGCAGGCCTCGTCGCATCCGCTGGCGCAGGCTTTGGCGCAGGCGCTGATTGCGGTGGGAACGGTGCCCGCCGTGCTGGGCGATGTTCGGGAACAGCCGGGCAATGGCGTCTTGGCCATGATGGGGGACACTCAGGTCCGTTTGGGTCGTGCGGAATGGTTGGGGGCCAGTCATGGCGATGCCACCATGTCCGCAACATGGTTCCAGTTTGCGGACATGCCTGCAACCCGTCTGGATTTCGTCGATCGCCTGCGCCCCGGAGCCGAGGAGGCCGTTACGCAAATTCTGGCCAGCGGTCGTCGCGTGGTGTTGCTGTCGGGCGATGCCGAACCAGTGGTGCGCGATCTGGCCGGGCGGCTTGGCATTGCGGAATGGCAGGCCGATGTTTCGCCCATGGCCAAGGCCGACCGGGTCGGCGCCTTGGCGGATGAGGGATGCCATGTGCTGATGGTGGGCGATGGGCTGAACGATACGGCGGCGCTCAGCATGGCGCATGTCTCGCTGTCGCCCGCTTCGGCGCTGGATGCTGCGCGGACAGCTTCGGATATGGTGATGCTCGGGAATGACCTGAGCCCAGTGCCCGAGGCATTGACGGTTGCCCGCAAGGCCCGCGCGCGCATCAAGGAGAATTTCTCGATCTCGGTCCTTTACAATATCGTCGCCGTGCCCTTCGCGATTGCGGGCTTTGCCACGCCGCTGATGGCGGCGCTGGCCATGTCGCTCAGCTCGATCAGCGTTACGCTGAACGCGCTGCGGTTGCGCTGAAAGGAGGATGACATGGAAATCCTCGTGATTCTGATTCCCGTGTCGCTGGGGCTGGGTGCGGTAGGGCTTGCGGCATTTGTCTGGGCGCTCCGCGGCAGGCAATTCGAAGATCCCAAGGGGGATGCCGAACGCATCCTCAGCAAGGATTGGGACGACCGGCCAAAGCCGTAATAAGAAACCGCCCGGCATGAACCGGGCGGTAAAGTCTACTGCGCTGATTGCCTCGGGAACGGTTAAGGTCCGATTACCGTGCAGTTCTGCTGTCGCGCAGCAAGGCGGCCGCAGGCGAGTTCGGCCATGTCCTTGGACATGCCGAGGAAGTTCGCCTCGTATCCTCGTTTGGTGGTATCGACGCGGCTGGCGGCATTGCCCAGCGACGCGCTTTCCTGCAGGGCGGCGCGCTGCAGCAATTTGTGCGCCTCGGCCTCCGAGCGGTAAAGACCCAGCGAAACGCCATAGCCCGTATTGCCGCTGGTACGACGGCTCAGCGTCTGGGTCGCCTTGGTCTGGACCGAGTCGCTGTCGTCGCGGGCAGCAAGGATGATTTCGTCGCCGGTTTCGGCCTGTGCCTGCTCAACTTCTGGCTCGATCGCCGGGGCGGGCAGGGGGCTGAGCATGAACAATGAGGCCGCGCCGGGCTGCGCAAGGCTGGCGGATTCGTCGCGGCGCGGTGCAGCCACCGGGCGCGGAGTGATCGGGGTCACGTCGGCCGGCATGTCACCCTCGGGGCGGCTGCTCGGGCGCGGCGAGGCGACCGAGAGATCATCCGACCCCTTGGTCGAGGCCGAGGCCACCGGCGGCAAAGGCTTGCGCGTCGGGCGCGAGTCCGTCCCGGAAGCGCCTGCCTGACGCGAGGCAGCCTGTGCCTTGGCGACGGCCGCCGAAATCGCCTTGGGTGTCACGATGGCGACGGTCGAGGCGCGGGCCACCGGACGGTCCCCGTCCACGACCGTGACCGGCTCGGATGCCGGTGCCGAGACCGGCGTCGGCTCGATCCGCGCGACCTGAACGCGACGGGTCACTTTCTTTTCGACCATCAGATCGGGGGCGGCGGGCTTGACCTCGCCGACCGAGCGGGGGGCGCTGCCGAAGCCTGCGTCCAGCAATTGCGCCATCACCTGGTTGCGATGCGCGGTCGAATTGCCGCCCAGAACGGTCGCGATGATGCGTTTGGAACCACGCTTGGCCGAGGCGGTCAGGTTGAAGCCGGCAGCGCGGGTATAGCCCGTCTTGATGCCGTCCGCGCCTTCATAGCTGTCAAGGAAGCGCTTGTTCGTGCTGGAGACGGTGGCGATCCCCGCATCCGCCGAACGGCGCGAGAAGATCGAGTAATATTGCGGGAAATCATAGAACAGGCGGCGGCCCAGCAGGCTCATGTCGCGCGCGGTCGAGTAATGCCCTTCGACGGTCAGGCCGTTGGCGTTGCGGAAGTTCGAATTCCGCATCCCCAGCGCCTTGGCCATCGCGGTCATCTGCGCGGCGAACTTCGGCTCGGACCCGGCGAGGTTTTCGCCGATCGTCGTCGCAGCGTCATTGGCCGATTTCACCGCAGCCGCGCGGATCAGGTAGCGCAGCTCGATTTTCTGTCCCGGCTTCAGCCCCAGACGCGACGGCGGCTGGTTCGCGGCATGGCTGGACACGGTGAATTTGGAATCCAGCCGGACCTGTCCACGCTCAATGGCGGTAAACGCCATGTACAGCGTCATCATCTTGGTCAGAGAGGCCGGATGCAGGCGCGTGTCCGCATTCTGGGCGTAGATTTCCTTGCCGGTTCGCGCATCCATGACGAATGCCGCGAAAGGTGCCGCGGCAACAGCCATGGGCAGCGCCCACGCCAAAAGGATCATCAGTCCGAGTCGGACCTGTTTGGTGATTCTGCTCACTGTCCCGGTCTCTTCTGCCTCTGAGGCTCGGTCAAAACATGCCGAGCCTTCGTTAATATTCAGACAATATCACGGCTTCATTGTTGAGAAAACCGTAACCTTGCGTGGATTCCCCGGCTTTTTCTTCGCTTTTGCCCTGAATGCCATTGTGAACGGGGGCTTACATCGGATCAGAAAAATCCTATATTCGGTGCTTGATCCGATCCTACCCCATTGCAGCCGAAGTGACAGATCCGTTCATGACCAATCACCCCCATGACCGTGAGGATGTCGATCTTGCGGTCAAGACCAAGCCGCGCACGCAGCGCCCTCCGATGTACAAGGTCCTGCTTTTGAACGATGACTTCACCCCGATGGAGTTCGTCGTTCATGTGCTGGAGCGGCTGTTCAATATGACACATGCTCAAGCGATCGAGATCATGTTGACCGTCCACCGCAAGGGTGTGGCGGTTGTGGGCGTCTTCTCGCATGAGATCGCCGAAACCAAGGTGGCGCAGGTCATGGAACTTGCCCGCCGTCAGCAGCATCCGCTGCAATGCACCATGGAAAAAGAGTAACACGTGGCAGGTTCCCGACTGGAGCTCGTGTTTGGCGGTACGCCGCCAGAGGGTCGTCTGTTGCTGATCGGCGCAGATGCCCAGAGCGATCTGAATCATTTTGACCCGGCGCGGACGCAGATCGTCCAGCGCCAGTTTCCCGATTTCGCGGCGCTGAAGGGGCAGGGCTTTGCCCCCGTCACCGAGGCGCAGGGCGAATTCGACGCGGCGGTGGTCTTTCTGCCCCGCGCCCGGGCCGAGGCGCGGGCGCGTCTGGCCACGGTGGCGGCGCATGTGCCGCCCGGCGCCTCTGTCTGGATCGACGGGCAAAAGACCGATGGCGTCGATTCCGTGCTGAAGGAATTGCGCGGGATGGCCCCCGTCGATGAGGTGCAATCGCGCGCCCACGGCAAGATCTTCCGCCTGACCCTGCCGCAGCCCGGCTGGCTGCCCGAGGATTGGGCCGCCCGCGACCATATCGCGGCCGAGGGTTTCGTGACCCGTCCTGGCGTGTTCTCGGCCGATGCGCCCGATCCGGCATCCGTGGCTTTGGCCGCGCATCTGCCCGACAAACTGCCGAGCCGCATCGTCGATCTGGGCGCGGGCTGGGGCTGGCTGTCTGCGCAGATCCTGAAGCGTCCCGGCGTCGGCACCCTGCATCTGGTTGAGGCCGATGCCGTGGCGCTGGATTGCGCGCGCCGTAATATCACCGACCCGCGGGCGCAGTTCCACTGGGCCGATGCGCTGGATTTCCGCCTGCCCGAGCCGGTGAACGGCGTCGTCATGAACCCGCCCTTCCACGAAGGGCGTGCCGCCAATCCGCGGCTGGGCGAGGGCTTCATCCGCGCCGCCGCCGGTCTGCTGACCGGGGCCGGGCGGCTGTGGATGGTGGCGAACCGCCACCTGCCCTACGAACAGACCCTGCGTCAGGTCTTTGCCGATGTGGCCGAGATCGGCGGCGATTCCCGCTTCAAGATTCTGACCGCCACCGGCGCGCAGCGTCCGGGCAAGGCCAAACCCATGTCGAAGGGCCGCCGAAGATGAGCCTCTCTGTCCAGGGCAAGACTGCGATCGTGACCGGCGCCGCGCGCGGTCTGGGGCTGGCGATTGCCCGCCATCTGGCCGAGGCCGGCGCCAATGTCATGGTTGCCGACAGCGACGAAGCCGCACTTGATGCCGAACTGGGCGAGGAACTGAAATCCGACGGTCCGTTCCGCGGCTTTGCCGGCGATCTGGGGCAGAAGCTGACCTTGGCCAATCTGGTTTCGGCCACCATCGACGCCTTTGACCGCATCGACATTCTGGTGAACGCCCATCGCGCCGTGCAGCCCTGCGACCCGCTGGCCGTCAGCGACGAACTGATGGGCGACATGATGCGCGAGAACATGATCTCGGGGCTGAAACTGTCGCAGATGGTGGCGAAGCGCATGGTTGCGCAGGCCGAGGCCGAGGACAATCCGGAAGCCTTGCAGAATGGCGCGATCATCAACCTGACCTCGCTGGCCGCCGATCGACCGCAGCCGCAGATGCTGGCCTATTCCATTGCCAGCGCCGCGCAGGCGCAGGCGACGCGCTCATTGGCGATGGCGTTGGCTCCGAAGCGGATCAGGGTGAACGGCGTGGCCTTCGGCTCGATGATGTCGAACCAGTTGCAGCTGAACCTGCGCGAAGACCCGTCCCTGCGCGACCGGCTGATCGCGGCGACGCCGCTGGGCCGGATCGCGGGCGCTGATGAGTTGGGACCGGTCGTGCAGTTCCTGGCCAGCGAAGGCGCAGCCTTCATCACCGGGCAGATCATCCGTGTCGATGGTGGGCGCAGCATTGGCGACCCGCTGGGGCCGCACGCTTTCTAGCCCTTTTCCTCGGGATAGGCGGCCTTGCAGGCGTCGACCGCACGCTTGGCCGAGGTCGACAGCTCGGCCTTGCGCGCTGCCAGATTGTCGCGCTTGCGGGTCTCGGCGGCGGGGTCGATGGCGACGCGGTAGCGTTCGGTATCGGTCACGTCGCGCAGGCAGGTGCGATAGCCGACATGGCGATCCCCGTCGCGGTCATAGACGACAAAGGGGCAATTGTCCCATTCGGTCCGGGTGACCTGCCGTTCCTCCCAGGCGTAGCCGCGGGCAAGGTTTCCCTCGACCTCGGCCAGAAGCCGCGAGACGCTTCTGTATTCGCTGGTGTTCCGGCCGATGCAACGTTCCTGCGGGGTGCCGCAGGCGGTCAGGATCAGCACGGGCAACAAGCCAAGCACGAGGTTGCGGGACATGGTCGCGATCTCTAGTTGTTTCACCCAAGGATATGGCCGGTTCGTCGTCCCGGCAATTCACGAATGCAGGGTAACGGAATGAAGATGCAGGCAGAACGGGAAATGGCGGCGGCGTGGTTCCGCGAATTGCGCGACCGGATCGTCGCGGCTTTCGAGGCGCTTGAGGATCAGGGTCCGGGGGATCTGCCCGCGGGTCGGTTCGAGCTGCGCGAGACGCGCCGCGCCGAAGGCGGTGGCGGCGGGCTGATGTCGGTCATGCGCGAGGGCCGGGTGTACGAGAAGGTCGGCGTGAACTGGTCGGCGGTGCATGGAGAACTTTCGGACGCCGCCCGCAAGTCGATGGCGGCGCGCGGTGTGCCGGGGATCGACAGCGACCCGCGCTTCTGGGCCTCGGGGATCAGTCTTGTTGCGCATATGCGCAATCCGCACGCGCCTGCTGTCCATATGAACACGCGGATGTTCTGGACCCCTGGCGCGTGGTGGTTCGGGGGTGGAACCGACCTGAACCCTTGCCTTGAAGTCACTGAAGATACCGAACATTTCCACGACACTCTCCGCGCGGCCTGCGCGCCGCACGGGGCGGATTACTACGACCGCTTCAAGGCTTGGGCGGATGAGTATTTCTATATCCCGCATCGCGGTCGGGCGCGCGGCGTCGGCGGGATCTTCTATGACGATCTGAACAGCGGTGACTGGCAGGCCGACTTCGCCTTTACCAAGGCGGTGGGCGAGGCGTTCCTGCCCGCCTTCCTGCCCTTGGCCGAGCGCCGCATGAGCCAGCCTTGGACAGATGCCGACCGAGAGGCGCAGCTGATCCATCGCGGTCTCTATGCCGAATACAATCTGGTCTATGATCGGGGAACGAAATTCGGCCTTGCCACCGGGCATGATGCCGATGCCGTGCTGATGAGCCTGCCGCCCATGGCCAAGTGGGTGTGAAACAGCCGCCGCGCCTGAAAGGGCGCGGCAGTCCGGTCAGTCGGCCTGCTTGACGATGCGGGCCGGGTTGCCGGCCACGGTCGCGCCAGCGGGCACGTCATGGGTGACGACTGCACCCGCGCCGATGATCGCACCATCGCCGATGGTGATGCCCGGCAGGATGATGGCGCCGCCGCCGACCCAGACATCGTCGCCAATGGTGATCGGCGCGCCATATTCGATGCCACGACGGCGTTTGTCGGGATCGCGCGGGTGGTCGGGGGTCAAAAGCTGGACCATCGGCCCGAACTGGCAGCGCGCACCGATGCGGATTTCGCAGACATCCAGAAAGACGCAGCCGAAATTCACGAAGCAATCGGTGCCGAAATGGATGTGCTTGCCATAATCGACCGAGAAGGGGGCGCGGATCACCGCCCCGTTCCAGCTGCCCAGCAGTTGGGTCAGGGTGCGGGCCCGCGTCTTGTCCCCGACGATCGTCTGGTTGTAGTCGCGCATCAGGCCCTGAGCCGTCTTGCGCATCGACACAAGTTCTCCGTCGCCGGGCTCATAGGGGTGGCCGGCCAGCATGTCCTCGCGCGCGGTCAAATGAAGCCAAGCTCCAGCCGGGCTTCATCGGACATCATGTCCATACCCCATTGCGGCTGAAAGGTCATCTCGACATCGACCTGCTTGACGCCGGGCAGAGGCTCGACGGCATCGGCGACCCAGCCGGGCATCTCGCCCGCGACCGGACAGCCGGGGGCGGTCAGCGTCATGATGATGCGGACCGCGTTTTCGGCGTTGATGTCGATGGTGTAGATCAGCCCGAGGTCAAAGATATTGACCGGGATTTCCGGGTCGTAGACCGTCTTGCAGGCCTCGACCACGCTGTCATAAAGCGGGTGCTCGGTCGTCGAAGGGGCGATCAGCGGATCGCCTTCCTTGAGAATCTCGGAAGTCATGCGGCACGTCCTGTCAAAGCTTACGGATTATATAGGTCTCCGTGCCGCCTTGGTCCAGTGCGCAAGCCGCGATGATCAGAAGCGGAAATTCAACCGCCGCGCGATGCCCAGATTGATCTCGGGCTGGTTGCGGTCGCGGACGATGGGGCTGTCGCCCGCATCGTTGAGCAGCCGCCCATAGGTGATCTTGCCCAGGATCGAGGTCTTGGGCGTCAGGCTGTAGCGCGCCTCAAGGCCGATATTGGCGGCATAGATCCCGCCCGACGGGTCATATTCGCGGAAATTGCTGGCCGCCGATTCGTCGGCGGTCACGCCGAAATAGGTGTCGGTGAAGCTGTCATCGCCCAATTGCAGCTCGGCCGTGGTCCACAGCGTCAGCTTGTCGTTGATGATGAAGCGGTACTTCGTCCCGATTTCGCCCACCAGACCGTCATGGCCGCCAATGCCGACGCGCATTGCGCCATAGCTGGTCGCATCGCCATCGACATAGTTCACGCGCAGACCGACCTCGGCCGTCCAGTCGATATTGTCGAGACCGTGCAGTTCCTTGTGGTCGCCATCCTTGCGGGTGCCGATATAGCCGAACGACGGGATCAGCGAGAAACCCTGCTTTTCCTCACCGGTTTCGGTGCCCAGCGTCAGGTTGCGCATGGTGCCCCACGGACCCAGCTCGGTCTCGTCATCGCCGAAATAGCCCGGACCGTAGCTGATCCCGGCACCGACATCGAAGGATGCCTCGCTGATGTCGTTGATCCATTGTGCGCTGGCAGGCGCGGCAAGGGTCGAGGCAGTCATAAGGGCAATCGCAAACAGGCAGCGCATCATCGGTTCCGGGAACTAGGTGGCGCAAGCTATTGACGAAACCTTACCCCGCCCTCAACCCGTGAACAGATGGGGGCGGGTGAAATTTTTCGAGTGTGGCTTTCAGGTTCGCTCGGCTTCCTCAAGTCGCTCCAGCGCCTGCACCCACAGGCTTTCGGCGCGCTGCATGGCATTAACGGCCTCAGCGTGCTTGCGGCCGAACTGCTTGGCCCGAAGCGAATCCTCATAGGTCGCGGGGTCGGCGAGAATCGCATCAAGCTTTTTCGTCATCTCGGTCAGCTTCTCGATGCGCTCTTCGGCCTTGCGGACCTCGGCGCGCAGTTCCAGAATCTTGTCGCGCGAGGGCCGCTTGGGCGCGGGTTTTTCCTCAACTTTGACCATCGGCTTCTCGTCGCCTGCCAGCAGCATCCGGCGATAATCGTCCAGATCGCCCTGCCACGGCTCGACATCGCCCTGATCGACCAGCCAGAGACGGTCGGCGACCAGACTCAGCAGGTGCATGTCGTGGCTGACCAGAACCACGGCCCCGGTGTAATCGTTCAGCGCCTCGGTCAGGGCCTCGCGAGATTCGATATCGAGGTGGTTCGTCGGCTCATCAAGGATCAACAGATGCGGCGCGTCGATGGTCGCCAGCAGCAGTGACAGACGCGCCTTTTGACCGCCCGAAAGCTGGCCGACCTTGGTCGACGCCTGCGCCTCCATCAGGCCGAAACCGGCAAGGCGTGCCCGCAAACGGGGTGGAGCCTCATTTGGCCGCAAACGACGGACATGCTCAAGCGGCGTCTCGAGCAGATCAAGCTCATCGACCTGATGCTGGGCAAAGTAGCCGATGCGCAGCTTGCCCGAGCGGGCGATCTTGCCCGCGAGCGGCTCTAACCGCTCGGCGAGCAGCTTTGACAGCGTCGATTTGCCCTGACCGTTCCGACCCAGAAGCGCAATTCGATCGTCCTGATCGATCCGCAGATCAAGCTTGCGCAGAACCGGGCGGCCATCATAGCCGACGGCCAGATCCTCCATCGAGATGATCGGCGGCGAAAGCTGGTCGGGCTGAGGGAAGGTGAAGCGGTGGAACTTGGCCTCTTCCGGGGCGGTGATCGGTTCCATCTTGGCCAGCATCTTGATCCGGGCCTGCGCCTGAACGGCCTTGCTGGCCTTGGCACGGAAGCGGTCGACGAAGCTTTGCAGATGCGCGCGACGGGCGTCCTGTTTTTTGGCCTCGGCGGCTTGCAGTGCGCGCTTTTCGGCGCGGGTGCGGGCAAAGGTGTCGTAGCCGCCGGTGTAAAGCGTCAGCTTGCGCTCTTCGACATGCAGGATGTGGCCCACGGCGCGGTTCAGCAGGTCACGGTCATGGCTGATCACGATGACGGTATGTGGATAGCGTTGCAGATAGCTTTCCAGCCACAGCGCGCCTTCAAGGTCCAGATAGTTGGTCGGTTCGTCGAGCAGCAGCAGATCGGGCTGCGAGAACAGCACCCCCGCCAGCGCCATGCGCATTCGCCAACCGCCCGAGTAATCGCTGGTCGGGCGGGCCTGATCCTCGGTCGAGAAGCCAAGCCCCTTCAGGATCGCGGCGGCGCGTCCTTCGGCGGACCAGGCATCGATATCGGCAAGGCGGGCATGGATTTCGCCGATGCGGATCGGGTCGGTCGCATGCTCGGATTCGGCCATCAGGCTGGCGCGTTCGGTGTCTGCGGTCAGCACCGTGTCCAGCACGCTGATATCGGTCCCTGCGGCCTCTTGCGCGACACCGCCGATACGTGCCCGCGTGGGCAGGCTGATCGCGCCAGCATCCAGCGACAACTCGCCCCTGATCAGCTTGAACAGCGTGGTCTTGCCGGCGCCGTTCGGGCCGACAAGGCCAACCTTGTGGCCATAGGGAATGGAAGCCGAGGCCTGCTCGAACAGCGGCCGACCGGCAATGGAATAGTTGATGTCATCAATGCGCAGCATTCGCACGGCATGGAGCAAGGCGCGGCGGGCGTCAATGCCACGCCCGCTTTTCATCGCAGGCCGCGCGTGTTAACCGGGCGCGGATTTCAGGGCCGTCCGGCCCGACATTGCAAAAGGACATATGACATGGCGACCGAACGCACCCTTTCGATCATCAAACCCGACGCCACCAAGCGCAACCTGACCGGCAAGATCAACGCCAAGTTTGAAGATGCGGGCCTGCGCATCGTCGCGCAAAAGCGCATCCAACTGTCGCTGGCCCAAGCCGGCCAGTTCTATGCCGAGCACAAAGAGCGCCCCTTCTACGGCGAACTGACCGAGTTCATGATCTCCGAGCCGGTCGTGGTTCAGGTCCTGGAAGGCGAAGGCGCCATTCTGAAAAACCGTGAAGTGATGGGCGCGACCAACCCGGCCAATGCCGACGAAGGCACCATCCGCAAGGAATTCGCCCTGTCGGTTGGCGAGAACTCGGTCCACGGTTCGGACAGCCCGGAAGCGGCTGCTCGCGAAATCGCCTTCTTCTTCTCGGGCCTCGAACTGGTTGGCTGATCAGGCCCCGGCCTGACGGTTTCACCGTTTTCCAAATACCCGAAAAGGGCCGCCCATCGGGCGGCCCTTTTTCTTACTTGCGATTGGCGGTCAGATCGAAACGGATCGTGACCCCGAAACCCACGGTGCTTTCGTCGGCATAGCCCGCACCGATGCCGAAATCGCGCCGGTCCACCTTCATCTCGCCTTTGGCCGTTGCCTTGTCGCCGTCGACAGTCAGATCAACGGGCAGCTCGGCAGGGACGGATTTCCCGGCAATGGTCAGCGTGCCCCGCGCCAGATGCGCGGCACCCTCGGTCGTGGGCGGCAGGATCTCGGCTTCGAAGCGGGCGCCGGGGAATTGCGCGGCATTCAGGAAATCCGGGCCCTTGGCATTGTCGCTGACCGAACCCAGCGTCAGCGAGGCGATATCGATGTTCACGTCGACCTTGCCGGCCTGCGTTGCCGGATCATAGTCGATCGCCGCCTGCCATGTCCCGAACTGGCCCTGGATCGGTGTCCCGCCCTGCGCCACCTCGATACCCAGAACCCCCTGTTCGACCACCCAACCCGAGGCGGGCTGTTCGCTGCTGGCCACAGGCGCGGCCTGCTCGGGGTTGCCCGCCGACACAAAGGCCGTGCCAGCCCAGATCAGCAGCCCGGCCAATGCGGCCAGAACATGGGGCAGTACCGATCCATGAGCGACAGGCGGTTCCGGCGCGCGCGAGGCCGGGCCGGCCATGCGCGACATCGTCCCGTCGCGGTCCAGTAGGGCGTGCTTCAGCGCGCCTGCGACATGCAGCACGATCAGCCCCGCCAGAACCCACCACCCGGTAGAGTGGAAATGCCCGAACCGCTCGGCCAGCGCCGCATTCTCGGGGACAAAGGGCAGACGCTGGCCCAGCGGCCAAAGGATGCGGGAAAACCCGCCCGGAGCCGCCGAATGCAGCAACCAGCCGGTCAGCGGCATGATCACCATGCCGATCCACAACGCCCAATGCACGGTCTCGGCCAAGAAATGCTCAAGTTTGCGGTTCGGATGCAGCGGGCGCGGCTTTGACTGGGTCAAGGTCCACAGGATGCGCAGCACTGCCAGCCCCAGCGCCGCCACGCCCACGGTCTTGTGCCACGAGAAGGTTGCGAAAATCGCCTGCAATTCGATCTCGGTCCCGCGGGGCAGCGCATCCGCGTAAAGGCCCAAGGCGATTGCGGCCAGGATCAGGACGGCCACGCTCCAATGGAACAGGCGTGCCATCCAGCCATAGGCGCGGGCGGTGTTTCCGGCGTTCATCAGCATTCTCCCATAGCTTCGCGCCAGTGGCGGCGGCAAAGCGAGACATAGGTTTCATTTCCGCCGACCTGCACCTGCGCGCCCTCACGCAGGGCGCGGCCCTGATGGTCCTGACGCACGACCATGGTGGCCTTGCGTCCGCAATGACAGATGGTGCGCACCTCGCGCATGTCATCGGCCCAGGCCAGCAGCGCCGCTGAGCCGGGGAACAATTTTCCGCGGAAATCGACGCGCAGCCCGTAGCACATGACCGGCAGGCCAAGGTCATCGGCCACGCGGGCCAGTTGCCAGACTTGCGCCTCGGTCAGGAACTGCGCCTCATCGACAAAGACGCAGGCGCAATCGCGCCCCTGATCCTCGATCAGCGCGAACAGGTCGGATTCGGGGGTAAAGGTCACGGCGGGCTCGGCAATGCCGATGCGGCTGCCGATGGTGCCTGCGCCTGCGCGGTCGTCAAAGGCCACGGTCAGCAGCAACGTCCGCATGCCGCGTTCGCGGTAATTGTAGGACGCCTGCAGCAAGAGCGTGCTCTTGCCGGCATTCATCGTGGAATAGTGGAAATAAAGCTTGGCCATGGCGGCAGATAGCCTTGGCCGGAATGGGGTCGCAAGCCGCCGCGCGATCTACACGCGGCGGCTCACGCATTGTTCAGTCGCGTTGAGCCGCTTTCGGCGCACGCGAGGGGCGACGGGCCGGGCGCTTGCGCGCGCCTTGGGCATTGGTGTTGCCCGGACGACCGGCAGGGCCGCCACGTTCGCGCATCTTGCTGGCCTCGAAGGGCACTTCGCCGCCGACGACCGGAATCGTCGCCTTCATCGCCTTTTCAATGGCGCGCAGTTCGCCCATCTCGGCGGGCGAGCAGAAAGCGACGGCACGGCCTTCGCGACCGGCGCGGGCAGTGCGGCCGATGCGGTGGACGTAGTTTTCCGCGACGTTCGGCAGGTCGTAGTTGTAGATATGCGCGACCTCGGGGATGTCGATGCCACGGGCGGCCACGTCGGTTGCGACCAGCACCTTGGTTTCCCCGGCGCGGAAGCCCGACAAGGCGCGCTCACGCTGACCTTGCGATTTGTTGCCGTGGATCGCGGCGACCTTGAAGCCCCATTTCTCCAGCAGCTTCGACAGCTTTTCCGAACCATGCTTGGTGCGGCCAAAGACGATCGCCAGCTCATCGCGGTGCTTGGCGAGGTATTCGGCCAGCAGCGTCGCCTTGTCGCCTTGGTTGACGAAATGCACGCCCTGTTCGATCTTGGCGGCAGCCTGACCCGGCGGGTTCACGGCGACCTTCAGCGGATCGGTCAGGTAGCTTTCGGCCAGCTCTTCCATCAGCTTCGGCATGGTGGCCGAGAACAGCAGCGTCTGACGCTCGCGCGGCAGCATCTTGGCGATGCGGCGCAGCGCGTGGATGAAGCCGATGTCCAGCATCTGGTCGGCCTCGTCCAGCACCAGATACTTGGTCTGCGACAGGTCGACCGCGCCACGCTCGATCAGGTCGATCAGGCGGCCGGGGGTGGCGATCAGCACGTCGACGCCGCGCTCCATGCGCATGGTCTGGACGTTGATCGAGGCACCACCGACGACGCGGAACTGGCGGATCGCCGTGCCCGCAGCGTAGCAGTCGATGTTTTCAGCGATCTGGGTGGCCAGTTCGCGGGTCGGCGCAAGGATCAGCGCGCGGCAGGTCTTCGGCTCGGGCTTGCGACCGATATTCAGCAGACGCGTCAGCATCGGCAGGCCAAAGGCCGCGGTCTTGCCGGTGCCGGTCTGCGCCAGACCCAGCAGGTCACGGCCAGCGACGATGCCGGGGATGGATTTTTCCTGAATGGGCGAGGGAGCCTCGATGCCCATCGGCGGCAGGTTGACGGCGACGCGGGCGTCGATCCCCATGCGGGTGAACGGCGTGTCGATATCCGGGATGGCGCGGCGGATGAATTTCTCCTCCGGCTCGGCGCGCATGCGGCGGTGGTTGGTGTTGGGCTTGTCGCTGAAACGCGGCTTGCTGCCCTGTTCGCCACGGGGTTTGTCGGAATTGAAACGGGGTTTGCCACCCTGCTCGCCACGCGGCTTGTTGTCGCCGTGGTAGCGGGGATTGCTGCCCACGTCATTGCGCGGCTTGTCAGGGTTGTAACGGGGAGTGCCCGAACGGGTCGGACGCGAATTTTCGTTCGTCATGTCGTCTTTCAGCCATGACGCCCGCGTATCGGCGCGCATGGCACGGGGCCGCATGCCCGGTTCAATGGGGGCCTGCGACGGTTGCGAGGGGCGGGCGCGATACGGAACCCGCAAGCCTCCCCGCGTGAATGGGAAACTGAAAACTTGTGCCGACCTGACGCAGAAAAGCGTCGGCTGCTCACGCGGCAGCGGCGGCAACTCGTGGCAGATGGGGCAAAACGCCCGAAAAGTCAAGCTCGGTCGGCGGAATCCATCCAGATGGTCACCGGGCCATCATTGACCAGCGACACTTTCATATCCGCGCCAAAGCTGCCGGTTTCGACCGGCAGACCCAGCGAACGGAGGGATTCGGCAAAGCGCAGATACAGCGCCTCGCCGCGGGCTGGTGCCTCGGCCGAGGAAAATCCGGGGCGGTTGCCGGTGCGGGTGTCGGCGGCCAAAGTGAACTGGCTGACCACCAGAACCGATCCGCCGATATCGGTGACCGAGCGGTTCATCTTGTCGGCCTCATCGCGGAAGATGCGCAGCTTGGCCACGCGCGCGGCCAGCTTTTCGGGGGCGTCAACGGGATCGCCCTGCATGGCGCAGACCAGCACCAGCAGGCCCGGCCCGATGCGTCCGATGCTGTCGCCCGCGACCTTGACCTCGGCTTCCGAGACGCGCTGGATCAGGGCGCGCATGTCACTTGCCCAGCATGATGCCAAGGATCACGAACATCAGTCCAAAGACCGATGCCGCCAGCGCCGCCATGTTGACGGTGACGACGCGGCGCATGACCTGACGCATCTGTTCGTCGTCGATGGTGCGTGCCTTGGCCCGCGCGGCGGTCACGATGCACCAGCACAGCGCCGCAAGGCCCAGCACCGTCAGCGCCGTGCCACCCCAGATCAGCCCGTCCCAGATCGTCATTCCCGCTCTCCGTCCAATGTGCAGCCCGCCAAATACCCAAGGGGGACTACCGGCGATTGCACAAGCCCGCAAGACCGCCTAGACCGCTTCCGACGACAAAGGAGCGGACCATGAGTGACGACAACGCCTATGGCGTCGCAGCCGGCGAGCTGCGCCAGTTCATCGAGCAATTCGAGCAACTGGAGGCGGAAAAGAAGGACGTGGCCGAGCGCCAGAAAGAGTTGATGGCCGAAGCCAAGGCCCGCGGCTACGACACCAAGGTGATGAAAAAGGTCATCGCGCTGCGCAAGCGCGATCAGGATGACATCGCCGAGGAAGAGGCGATCCTTGAAATGTACAAGGCCGCCTTGGGCATGATCTGAAAAAGGGGGCCGCGAGGCCCCTTTTGCTTAGGGCGTGATGAATTCGACGCCGGGCATGGTTGCGATCTCGGCCACGTCCTCGTCGTAAAGATCGCTGATATGGTCGATCAGATCCTGATCCCAGCCCGGCAGATTCACCTCGATCTCGATCTGGTCGGGCAGGGCGTGGCGTTGAAGCGCCGCCGAAAAGATCGAGCGCCGGGTTTCTATCGTCAGGCGCTCCTGTTTGCCCATTTCCTCGCGCACCATGTCCAGCCCTTCGGGGCGCAGGATATCGGCCAGCATCTGCAGCCCGGCCTTCAGCGGCACGTCGCTGGGCATGGTGGCGACGCGGCGGACCACCTCGGGCCAGATCAGCGAGGTATCCTCGTGGCACCACAGGACCAGCCGACAACCGGGAATGGACTTGAGGATGCGGCGGATGGCCGGCGCCCAGCGAAGCTGCTCGGGCGGGATGGCCCCCATCACCTGCTCATAGGTGCCGCTGCCATCTTGCGACATGACAAAGGGAACCAGCGTTGCCGGGTTTTTCAGCGCCAGAAAGAACTCGACTTCGGAATTGGGAAACAGATTGGCCAGCGCCGCCATCTTGGCCCCCGCCCCGGCATAAAGCCCTTCGGATGAGATCGCACGCTCGGCCTTGCCCAGAAAGCCGGGGGTGCTGAAGATGATCCGCCGCGGGTTGTCGGTGTCGAGGATTGCGTCCAGCAGCACCTGTTCCATCTCGGGGGTCGAGGCGTTGCCCTTGAGCGCACCCAGAGCCTCGTTGAAGGCATCGCGGTGGCGGTTTGGGGTCAGTGGCTCTATCCCGTTGCTGTGCAGCCAGTCGCGGTTCTGCATCAGGGTCTTGACCATGCGGTAAAGATCCGTGCCGTGAGCCCCACAGTGAAAGGCGACCTGCATGCGATGCGAACTCCTGAATCGTTTCGGGCGACACTAACGGGCAAAGCCGGGCAGGGAAACCGGGGGCGTGTCACAGGGTCCGCACCGGGCTTCACACCGTTGTTGGCTTGCATATCGGGGCCTGACGCGCCAAGCAGTTGCGACCCAACTGACAGGTGACCGATGGCCAGCCCGGCTCCGTTCTCGCGCTTTGAATTCATGATCGCCTGGCGCTATCTGCGCGCAAGGCGGGCCGAGGGCGGCGTGAGCGTGATGACCTGGATCAGCCTAATCGGGATCACGCTGGGCGTCATGGCTCTGATCGCCACACTAGCCGTGCGTGCGGGATTCAGGGCCGAGTTCGTCGACACGATCCTGGGGGCCAACGCCCATAGCACGGTCTTCTACAGCCCCAGTTCGTTCTACAACGAACTGACCGAGGAAACCTACATCACCCCCGGCCGGATCGAGGATTACGACGCGCTGGCGGCAAAGATTGCTGCGATCCCCGGCGTGACGCGCGCCACTCCGGTCGTGCGCGGTCAGGTCATGGCCAGCCAGAACGACGCCAATAACGTGGCCGAGGTTTACGGCCTGACGCTGGAGGCGCTGAAGGCGATCCCGCGCGTTGCCGATCCGGAAACCGGCATGGGCAATATCGACGATTTCGGCACGGGCATCGCCATCGGCTCGGGCCTCGCACGAGAGTTGGGTGTGGGACTGGGCGATCGGGTGCGGCTGATTTCGCCTGATGGCGCGCAGACCGCCATCGGCACGGCGCCGCGCGTCGAAAGCTATGAAATCACCTATGTTTTCACCGCTGGCCGCTACGATATCGACCGCACGCGCATCTACATGCCGATGCCCGAGGCGCAAAGTTACTTCAACCGCGAGGGCGTCGCCGATGAGATCGAGGTCTTTGTCACCGACCCCGAAAAGGTCGATGACTGGACGATGAAACTGATCGAGGCCGCAGGCGAGCGGGCGCAGGTCTGGACCTGGCGTGATGCCTCGGGCTCGTTCCTCAAGGCGCTGGATATCGAAGATGACGTGATGTTCATCATCCTGTCGATCTTGGTGCTGATCGCCTCGATGAACATCACTTCGGGGCTGATCATGCTGGTCAAGAACAAGGGGCGCGACATCGGCATCCTGCGCACGATGGGGCTGACCGAGGGCTCAATCCTGCGGATTTTCTTTTTGTGCGGGGCGTTTACCGGCGTAATCGGAACCATTGCTGGGGTCGTGCTGGGCGTGATCTTTGCACTGAACGTGGACCATATCATGAGCGCGGTGAACTGGTTCTCGGGTGGCGGGGCATGGGACCCGGCAGTGCGCGGCATCTACGAGCTGCCCGCGAAGCTGCGCGGCGCGGATATCGCCAAGGCGGTGATCCTGTCGCTGGCTCTGTCCTTTATCGTCACCATTTTCCCCGCGCGCCGGGCGGCCCGCATGAACCCTGTCGAGGCGCTGCGCTATGAGTGATGTTCTGGTTCTTGACGCGATTTCAAAGACCTATGGCAAGGGCGGACCCGCGCCCGTGCCGGTCTTGCAGAACCTGTCGCTGTCGGTCGGACGCGGCGAGGTGGTGGCGCTGGTTGCGCCTTCTGGGGCAGGGAAATCGACGCTGCTGCATATCGCCGGGCTGCTGGATACCGCCGATACGGGCCGTGTGATCCTGAACGGGCGCGACATGAGCGGTCAGCCCGACCGCACCCGGACCGAGGCGCGGCGTCAGGATCTGGGCTTTGTCTATCAGTTCCACCATCTGTTGCCCGAATTCTCTGCAGCAGAAAATATCGTTCTGCCTCAATTGGCTAATGGCGTTTCATCAAGTTCCGCTCAGGCGCGTGCGCGTGATCTGCTGGGGCGCGTGGGCTTAAGCCATCGCGCCGACCACCGTCCGGCACAGATGTCGGGAGGCGAGCAGCAGCGGGTGGCATTCTGCCGGGCGCTGGCCAATGCGCCCTCGCTTCTGCTGGCGGATGAGCCGACCGGGAACCTTGACCCGGCGACCTCGGACAAGGTGTTCGACGTGCTGATGACGCTGGTGCGCGATACCGGGCTGTCGGCGCTGATCGCCACCCATAACATGGATCTGGCGGCACGCATGGACCGGGTAATCCGTCTGGGCGACTGACGGGAACAACCCCGCGCGGAGCTTTGAGCAGCGCGTCGGGCTGATGCGTTTCGGTCAGCATTTACTGAGTTTTTGCAGCGATATCTGTGCAGCGCGTGTCGACCGGCTGTAAACAGGTTGGGCAGGATTTCAGGGGGATGGCATGAAGGCGATGGTGGCGGTTTGCGCCCTTGGGATGGTTGCACCTGCGGCGGCGGACCCGTTCGAGCAATTCGGTACGGCAATGAAATACGGGCTGCCTTTGGCGGCAGCGGTTTGCGCGGCGGATCAGGACCGGCTGGAGGATTTCGCCGTCCGGGGCATTTTGCAGACGGCTTTGGTCTGGGGGATGAAGGAGTATTTCGACGGATCGCCGATCTCGCAGCGCCCCTCGGGCGAGGGTAAGGGCTTTCCGTCGGGCCATACGGCGGCGGCTTTTTTCGGAGCCTCGGATCTGGCCGGGAAATGCTTTGAGGATGAGGCGGCGGCTGGTGCCGTGGCCTATGGCGCGGCTGGCCTGACGGGCTGGAGCCGGGTCCATGCCGGAGAGCACACACCCGAACAGGTCTGGACGGGCGCGCTGATCGGTTTCACCTTTGGGGCCGCGAGTTTCGGGATCGGGTCCGAAGAGGCGCGGTTTGAGGTGGGGATGAAGTTTTAACGGCAACGGCAGCTGAAGGATCCCTGACGGGACCTTCGTCAGTCGCATCTGGCCTTCATCGACGCCGAAGTTCGCGCTTTCCCTCATCGCAGCAAATCAGCTTCCCCGCCCATTGTCTTTCACCTAGCTTGAGTTTGAATCTCGTAACGGTGTGAGGTTGTGGTGGAAGCAGCACAGTTAATCGACAGCATTTACGGCGAGAATATTTACACGTCATTCGACGGCTCGGGTTTTGAGCAGGACCTTCAAGGCTGGGGTGGGCATCAATTTCTTCTGAAGGTTATACAAGAGCTTCGTCCGCGCCTGATCATAGAGGTCGGTGTCTGGAAAGGGCGTTCGGCATTGGCAATGGCCGATAAGCTCAAGGAACTTCACCTATCTACGCCGATAATCTGCATCGATACATGGCTTGGTGCCCAAGAGCATTTCCAGACCAGATTTCGTCCAGACATGAATCGAAAGGCTGGCTGGCCAAGGCTCTACGAGCAGTTCTTGTTCAATGTCATAGATCGCAAACATCAGGATATCGTTGTTCCCCTTCCAGTTTCATCGCTTGCCGCAGCGCAAATGCTTCGCAAAATGGACGTGAAAGCGGACCTGATCCATATTGATGCCGGTCACGGATATCTTGAGGTGCGATCTGACATTGATGCCTTCTGGCCACTTTTATCCGAGGACGGTGTGGTCGTGTTTGACGACTATGGCGGATGGGCGGGGGTGACGCGTGCCGTAAATGAATTTGCTGCGGAAAAAGCGCTGCCACTCATCGGAACTCATGGAAAGGCGCTTATTTCGCCGAGTTTGAACATGCGCTTCCGGGCCGAGCTTGATAAAATTGAGATGGGGAAATGGGCACCTAAGAAAGGCTAGCGCCAAGCTTCGCAAAAGGCATGCGCGCGGTGCGGGTGCGAGCGGTGGCAGGGTCTAGCACAGCCGCTTGCGATCTATATCTACCCCCGCGACCCCGCCAGCACCACCATAGCCCCCAGCACGCATAACCCTCCGCCCAGCAGGTCCCAGCGGGTCGGGATCTGGCCCTCGGTCAGCCAGAGCCAGCCGAGGGAGGCGAGGACGTAGATGCCTCCGTAGGCGGCATAGGCGCGGCCGGCGAAGGTGACGTCAATGCGGGTGAGGAGCCAGGCGAAAAGCGCCAGCGACAGCATGCCGGGCAAAAGCCACAGCGCGGACTTGTCCAGCCGCAGCCATGCCCAGAACGCGAAGCATCCGGCGATTTCGGCCAGCGCCGCCAGCAGGTAGATGGCGAGCGGCGCGGCGAGGGTCATTACACGTCCAGTTCGTCGGCATCCGCGAATTGGGCGTTTTCCTGAATGAACTGGAAGCGCAGCTCGGGTTTTTTGCCCATCAGGCGCTCGACCAGATCGCCGGTCTCGCCGCCTTCATCCTCATCGATGGACACCCGGATCAGCTTGCGCGTCTTGGGGTTCATCGTGGTGTCTTTCAGGTCCTTGGCGTCCATCTCGCCCAGACCCTTGAAGCGCTGGACGTCGATCTTGCCCTTGCCGCCAAGGCCCTTGGCCAGCATCCGTTCCTTTTCCGCGTCGTCGGCCACATAGACGCGATGCGCGCCCTGCGTCAGGCGGTAAAGCGGCGGGCAGGCCAGATACAGATGCCCCTTGTCGATCATCGGGCGCATCTGGGTGAAGAAGAAGGTCATCAGAAGCGAGGCGATATGCGCGCCGTCGACATCGGCATCGGTCATGATGATGACCTTGTCGTAGCGCAGATCCTCGACGTTGAACTTGCTGCCCATGTTGACGCCAAGCGCTTGGCAGAGATCGCTGATCTCTTGGTTCGAGCCCAGTTTCGACGATGCCGCGCCAAGGACGTTCAGGATCTTGCCGCGCAGCGGCAGCAGGGCTTGGGTCTGACGCTCACGCGCCATTTTGGCGCTGCCGCCTGCCGAGTCGCCTTCGACGATGAACAGCTCGGTGCCCTCACGGTTGGTGGCCGAGCAATCGACCAGCTTGCCGGGCAGGCGCAGCTTCTTCGTCGCAGTCTTGCGCGCGGTTTCCTTTTCCTGCTTGCGGCGCAGGCGTTCCTCGGCGCGCAGGATCAGGAAATCAAGGATCGCGCCCGCGGATTTGGTATCCGCCGCCAGCCAGTTGTCGAAATGGTCGCGGACCGCGCCCTCGACCAGACGCGTGGCCTCGGTCGTGGCAAGGCGGTCCTTGGTCTGGCCCACGAATTCCGGTTCGCGGATGAAGCAGGACACCAGCGCGCAGCCGCCGGTCAGCAGGTCCTCGCGCGTGATGTTGGCGGCTTTCTTGTTGTTGATCAGCTCGCCATAGCCGCGGATGCCCTTGAGGATCGCGGACCAGAAACCGGCCTCATGCGTGCCGCCCTCAGGCGTCGGGACGGTGTTGCAATAGGACTGGATGAAGCCGTCGCGGGCCGGGGTCCAGTTGATCGCCCAATCGACCTTGCCGGGGACGTTGAACTTTTCCTTGAAATCCACCGTGCCGGCGAAGGGGCGGTCGGCATAGGTCGAGGATTTGCCCAAAGTCTCGGTCAGGTAATCGGCAAGACCGCCGGGGAAATGGAAGGTCGCTTCCACCGGCGTTTCGCCGTCGTCGATTTCCGATTTCCAGCGGATCTCGACGCCCGAGAACAGGTAGGCCTTGGATTTCACCATCTTGATCAGCCGCGCGGGCTTGAAGCGGTGATGGCCGAAGATCTGCTCATCGGCATGGAAGGTGACGGTGGTGCCGCGGCGGTTCGGGGCCGCGCCGACCTTTTCGACCGACCCCTGCGGGATGCCGCGCGAGAAGCTTTGCTGGAACAGTTCGCGGTTGCGGGCGACCTGCACGACCATGCTGTCGGACAGCGCGTTCACGACGGATGCACCGACGCCGTGAAGCCCGCCCGAGGTCTGATAAGCATCGCCCGAGAACTTGCCGCCCGCATGCAGCGTGCACAGGATGACCTCCAGCGCGGATTTGCCGGGGAATTTCGGGTGGGGGTCGATCGGGATGCCGCGGCCATTGTCGCGAACCACGACCGAGTAATCGGCCAGCAATTCGATCTCGATCCGCGAGGCGTGACCTGCGACGGCTTCGTCCATCGAGTTGTCGAGGATTTCCGCGACAAGGTGGTGCAGCGCGCGTTCGTCGGTGCCGCCGATATACATGCCGGGGCGCTTGCGGACGGGCTCCAGTCCCTCAAGGACTTCGATGGAGGCAGCCGAATAGCTCTCGGTTGCCTTATCCGAGACCGGGAAAAGATCGTCTGCCATCGCACCTGCTCGTCTTGTTCTTCTGGGTCGGGGTTATCTCATGCCGCGGTATGTCGGGGCAAGGGGAAGCGTCAGCAGAATCGGGAACCGCAAAGGATGGTAGGAACCGGATCACATTCCGCGACGTCATTGCAGACAAATCATGCAAAACTTGACCTGCGTCAACTTATGGACATGTCCCGGCCGTTAGCCCGGTTCCGTTCACCCGTATGGCGGAAACGCCGCTGTAATGAGTGGTCGCGGCGGGCGGAGCCATAAGCCGGCCGCCGCGATTTGATCATTCAGGCTCGGCCAGACGTTCCTGCCACATCTTCTGAAAGGCGGGGCGCGCCTGACAATCGGCAAGCCATGAGCGGACCGCGGGGAACTGGTCCATCAGCGCGTGATGGGACTGGGCGTAGCGCACGACCTCGGCCACGTTGATGTCGGCCACGGTGAAGCGGCCACCGACCAGATGGCCATGGCGCGAGATCTGTTCCTCAAGCACTGACAGCGGCCGGATCAGCCGTTCCGAGGCATTGGCCACCGAGGCCTGATCCGCCCCCGATTGCACCTGTCCGGCGCGGTGCATGAACAGGATGGTCAGCGCGTCCTGTTCGATGGCGGTGGCGGCGTAGAAGCTCCATTGCAGCATCAGTGCGTCCTCGGTCGCATCCGCCGGGCCAAAGGGCAGGCCGTGCTTGCGCGCCAGATACAGCGTGCAGGCCAGCGATTCCGACAGGACTAGATCGCCGTCCTCGATCACCGGAATCGCACCGGCGGGCGACAGCTTCAGAAAGCTGGCCGAGCGGGTGTTCAGGGGCGCGCCGGGCGCGTCGGGGTCGGAAAGGCGGTAGGCCTGAATGACCGGAACCTGCCGGAAGGGCAGGCCCAGTTCGTGGCAAAGCCAGATGATGCGCGAGGCGCGGGAACGGGTGACCCCGTGGATTGTCAGCATGATCTTCCCCTGTTTGGCGCGACAGTGGCGTGCCTAAAGCGTCTCGGCAAGATAGCGCATCATGTTGCCGCCCATGACTTTGGCGATCTGGCCGTCATTTAGGCCCGCATCCATCAGCGCCTGCGTCAGCGCGGGCAGATGGGCGGCATCAAAGGGCGCGTCGACCGAGCCGTCGTAATCCGAACCCAGCGCGACCTGATCCTCGCCCACCAGACGGATCGCGGCGGCGATGGCTCCGGCGATATCGGCAGGGGTCTTGCCGCAGACCACATCGGCCCAATAGCCGATGCCGATCAGCCCGCCCTTGGCCGCGATGGCGCGAACCAGATCGTCGGGCAGGTTGCGCGGGCTGTCGCAATGGCTGCGGATACCGGTATGCGAGATGATCGGGCGCGAGCCGGGAAAGGCCAGAACGTCGCGCACCATCTGGGGACCGGCATGGGCAAGGTCGACGATCATGTGGCGCTCTTGCGCCTCGCGCACGACCTCGCGGCCGAATTCGGACAGGCCGGAATTCGGGCCGCCCGAGCCATGCAGGCTGCCGCCCAACTCATTGTCGAAGAAATGCGTCAACCCGATCAGCCGGAAGCCCGCGCCGTAAAGCACGCGCAGATTGTCGAGCTTACCCTCAAGCGGGTGGGCACCCTCCATCCCAAGGATTGCGCCGACGGTGCGCGCGCCGTCGCGCCGCGCCTCTAGCAGGGATTGCAGATCCTCGGCCGAGCGGATCACCATGACCTGATCCGGGGCCTGTTCGGCGGCGCGGCTGAGGGCAGCAGCCTGCGCCAGCGCGCGTTCCTTGAGGCTGAACCAGCTGTGGATCGGGCGAAGCTGGCCGATGAACAGCGGCGTGATATTGTCCGGTGCCTCGGCGGCGTTATGGGTGTAATTCTGACCGCGCGGGCTTTTCGTGACCGTGGTGAAGACCTGCACCGCGACATTGCCGTCGGACAGGCGCGGAATATCGACATGGCCGCGATCAACGCGGGTCAGGATGTCGCGATCCCAGAGCAGCGCGTCGGAATGCAGGTCGCCGATGATCAGGCTGTCATGCAGCGCTTGTGCCTGAGGCGAGACCGGCCAGCCGTCCTTGGGCATGGTGACAGGGTTCAGGCTGCGCTCGACATAGGCCGGGCCCCAGACGGCGGTAGCGGTGGCGGCGGCAATGGTCAGGGCGACAAGGATGGTGAACAGGCGCCTGATCACGGCGGACCTCCGAATAGATAGCTTGGGTCGAATAAAGGGTTAGGTGAGGGCCGTGATGGACAGGTCCATGCGCAGGATGTGCTGGGGACCAATGCGACCGCCGTGATGCAGCCCGCCATCGTCCTGAAACCCGGCGGCAAGATAGACCGCGCGGGCGGGCAGGTTGATGACATTGACGGTCAGCACACAGGCGCGGGCCTGCGGGTAATGCCTCAGCAGATAGGGGCGTAAGGCCAACATCGCGGCCTTGCCGGTGCCGCGCCCCTGCTCATGGCGGTCGATCATCACGCCGCGCAGCCCGACCTCGTCAGGCTGCGCGAAACCGTATTGCGCGGCATAGTCGCGGTCGATCTTGAAGAAGCCGACAGGCTGACCGTCGCGGGTCACGACATGAAAGTCGCAACCCGGTTCGTTCATCTCGAAATGTCCGGCAATGGTACCGCAGAAGCCCTCCTGCTCGGGGGCGACGGCAATATGGGCCACCCGGTCGAACTCGTGCCGACCGAGCGGTTCAAGGGCGATCATGCCTCCATCGCTTCCAACTCGTCGATGAAGCCTTCGATCATCGACAGGCCCTTGTCCCAGAAGGCCGGGTCCGAGGCGTCCAGCCCGAACGGGGCCAGCAGTTCCTTGTGATGCTTCGAGCCGCCCGCCGAGAGCATGGCGAAATATTTCGACTGGAAGTCCGGCAGGCCGTCTTCGTAGGCGGCGTAAAGCGCGTTCACCAGCCCGTCGCCAAAGGCATAGGCATAGACGTAGAAGGGCGAGTGCACGAAATGCGGCACATAGGTCCAGAAGGTCTCATAGCCCGGCATGAACTCGAAGGCATCGCCAAGGCTTTCGCCCTGCACCGACATCCACAGCGCGTTGATGTCCTCGGGGGTCAGTTCGCCTTCGGCGCGTGCGGCGTGCAGCTTGCATTCGAAATCATAGAAGGCGATCTGGCGGACAACCGTGTTGATCATGTCCTCGACCTTGCCAGCCAGTAGCGCTTTGCGCTGGACCGGATCGGTGGTCTTGGCCAGCAGCGCGCGGAAGGTCAGCATCTCGCCAAAGACCGAGGCCGTTTCCGCCAGCGTCAGCGGGGTCGAGGCCAGCAGTTCACCCTGCGCTGCCGCAAGGCGCTGATGGACGCCGTGGCCCAGCTCATGCGCCAGGGTCATCACGTCGCGCGGTTTGCCCAGATAGTTCAGCAGCACATAGGGGTGAACGGTGGTGACGGTCGGATGGGCGAAGGCACCCGGAGCCTTGCCGGGCTTCACGCCAGCGTCGATCCAGCCCTTGTCAAAGAACGGCTCGGCCAGTTCCGCCAGTTCCGGTGCAAAGCCCGCATAGGCGTCTAGCACCGTGGCGCGGGCCTCGGGCCAGTCGATCAGGCGCGGGGTTTCGGTGGGCAGGGGGGCGTTGCGGTCCCAGACCTGCAGCCTGTCCAGACCCAGCCATTTTGCCTTCAGGCGATAATAGCGATGCGACAGGCGGGGATAGGCGGCAGTGACGGCATTGCGCAGTGCCTCGACCACTTCGGGTTCGACATGGTTCGACAGGTGCCGCCCGGTTTGCGGGGTCGGCATCTTGCGCCACTTGTCCTCGACGGCCTTTTCCTTGGCCAGCGTGTTGTGGATGCGGGCGAACAGCTTGATGTTCTTGCCGAAGACATGGGCAAGCGCGTGGGCACCGGCCTCGCGCTTTGCGCGGTCATGGTCGGTCAGCAGGTTCAGCGTGGCCTCGATGCCCAGTTCCTCGCCTTCGACGTTGAAGGTCAGGCCGGCGGTGGTTTCGTCGAACAGGCGGTTCCAGGCGGCGGCACCAACGACCGAATTGTCATGCAGGAAGCGTTCCAGTTCGTCCGACAGCTGGTAAGGGCGCATGGCGCGCATCCGGTCGAAGACGGGCTTGTAGCGCGCCGGACCGTCGGTGGCCGCAAAGACTTCCTCGTAGCGGGCGTCGGGGATGCGGTTGAATTCAAGGCTGAAGAAGACAAGCTTCGTCGTATGCTCGGTGATGTAATCCTGCAGGTCGCCCATCTGCTTGGCGCGGGCACCGTCCATGGTGTTCTGGTAGTAGCGCAGGCCCGCATAGGACATCAGCCGCCCGGCCAGAAGATCGATGGTCTGGTAGCGCTCGATGCATTCCAGCATCTGCGGCCCCTCCAGCGAGGCCAGCTTGCCTTCGTAATCGCGCGAGAACTGGCAGCAGGCCTTGCGCAGCTCGGCCATGTCCTCGGTCAGTTCGGGGGCGTCCGGGGAGGGGTAAAGATCGGTCAGGTCCCAGTCGGGCAGCGCGCCCAGATCGGCGGAAGGCGCTGCGGCAGCATGCAGGGCGTTTTCGTCGCGCGGGATATGGCGTCCGGCGATGGTGCGAATCGTGGCGGCAGTCGTCATGGTCGGTCCTTTCGATTGCGCATAGTTTTGCCGGGTTAGGCGCGGGGCTGCAACCCGGAGGCGCTGGGCGGTTTCAGGCGCTGGCCGAGGCCGCCGCGAAATGCGCGAGCATCGCTTGCAGGAACGGGGCGCGGATGCTGTCGCGTTCCATCAGCGGTTCATGCCGGGCACCGGGCAGCAGCATCAGCCGCGCCGAGGGCCAATCGGCCACCCGCCGCCGGATCGCGCTGCTTGAGACAATGCGTTCGTCGCTGCCAAGGCCGACAAGGACCGGCAGCGTGGGGGCGGGCAGGGTAGACATGCGGCGGATCTCGGCCAAAGCCTCGGACAGCCAATGGTTCGAGACCCCGCCAATGGCGCGCTCTGGCCAGCTTGCGGCCTCGGCGACGGTGCGCGCCCAGCGAAGGCCGTCAGTGGTCAGCAGGTTTGCCTGAAACGAGCAGCGCAGCACGAATGTGTCATAGCCACCCGAGCCGGGGGTTGGACGTTCGCCCCAGCCGAAGCGTTCGGCGGTGGCGGTGAAGGCGCGGGCGAACAGCAGGACCGGCGTGGAACGGTTCAACCCCAGCATCGGGGCCGAGAACACTGCGCTTTCTACCGGCAATCCGTCATGGAGCGCGGCAAAGCCGATCGCTCCGCCCATCGAATGCGCCAGCAGGTGCCAGGGCCGGGGCAGGGACAGTTCATCCGCCGCCACCACCAGTTCGACCACATCGCGCTGGTAATCGGTGAAGCGCCCGACATGGCCGGGGCGGGGATCGGCGATCAGCCGGTCCGACAGGCCCTGACCGCGCCAGTCGGCGGCCAGAACGTCATAGCCCGCGGCGTTCAGCTCGCGGGCCAGGCTATCGTATTTCTCAAGATATTCGGTGCGACCGGGAAACAGCAGGACCGAGCCGCGCGGGTTTTCGGCCTGCCAATGTCCCGCCCGCAGCCGCAATCCGTCCTCGGTCCGCAGCCAGAAGGCTTTCGCCGCCGGGCTGGGATCACCGGGTAGAGTGCCGAAGGGGGCGGGCGTCACCGGAAGCGACCCGTCGCGTCAGCCGAGCAGCGAGCCCAGCTTCAGCGCGGTGCCCATCGCGCCGTCGACCTTCAGCTTGCCGGTCATGAAGGCCATGGTCGGGTTGACGTCGCCGCTCAGCATGCCTTCAAAGGTTTCGCGGCTGGCGGTCAGGGTCACGTCGGCTTCGTCATCCGAGGCGCGCGCGCCATTGGCGTCGATATAGACCGAGCCTTCGCCCTCGATCACGAACTTGGCGGTGCCGTCAAAGCCTTTGGCTTTCGGGTCAAGTGCGGCCACGGCGGCCTCGATCACTTTGCTCATTTGATATTCTCCCCTGACTGTGTCTGGAAATGGGTCGGGCTGAAAGTTACATAGTGGTTATGCGTTGGCTAGGTCCCCATTACCAGATTGCCGTCGCGACAGCGTTAAGCCTAGGGCTGACACTGCCGTTGGCCGTGCATGCGCAGTCGGATGTGCCGCTGCCCGCCCCCGATGCGCCCTTCTCCGAGGATGCCCCGCAAGGCGAGCCGCAGGGCGAGGCCGCACCCGAATTCGCCCCCGCCGAACCAAGCGAACCCACCGCCGAGGCCCGGCTACGGGAACGCGAGGATCTGGACATGCTGTTTACCGAACTGGCCCAGACCGGCGGTGAGACATGGGCGCGGGCCGAAACCGATATCCTGCGCATCTGGTCACGCTCGGGGTCGGCCACGATGGATCTGCTTTACAAGCGCGGAGAGGCGGCACTGGATGCGGGCGATACCGAAGCCGCCGTCGGCCATCTGACCGCGCTGACCGATCACGCACCTGACTTTGCCGCCGGATGGTATCTGCGCGGCGTAGCCTTTTACCTGCAGGGCAATTTCGGCCCCGCAATCTCGGATATGGCCGAAGTGCTGAAACGCGAGCCACGGCATTTCGCCGCGCTGACCCAGCTTGGCACCATGTTCGAGGAATTGGGGGATGACGCGCGCGCCATGAAGGCGTATCGCGCAAGCCTGAAGATCCACCCGCATCAGGAAGATGCGGCCGACGCCGTGAAGCGTCTGGAAGAAAAGACGAAGGGCACGGACGCCTGACATGCAGGACAGATCACGGGTCACGGCCGTTCTCGGCCCGACCAATACTGGCAAGACCCATTACGCCATCGAACGGATGCTGGCTCATCGCACGGGGGTTATCGGCCTGCCGCTGCGGCTGCTGGCGCGTGAGGTCTATGACCGCATCGTGAAGGCGCGCGGCCCCTCGGTTGTGGCGCTGGTCACCGGTGAGGAACGCATTGTTCCCGACCGCGTGCAATATTGGGTCGCCACCACCGAGGCCATGCCCGAGGTCGGTGCCGATTTCGTCGCTATCGATGAGATCCAGCTTTGCGCCGATCCCGAGCGCGGTCATGTCTTTACCGACCGGCTGCTGAACATGCGCGGCCTGCATGAGACGCTGCTGCTGGGAAGCGACACCATGCGACCGGCCATTGCCGCGCTGGTCCCCAATGCGCAGTTCATGCGCCGCGAACGTTTCTCGACCCTGACATGGGCGGGATCGAAAAAGATCAGCCGGATGCCGCCCCGCTCGGCGGTGGTCTGCTTCTCGGTCGATGAGGTCTATGCCACGGCGGAACTGATCCGTCGGCAGAAGGGCGGCTGTGCCGTGGTCATGGGGGCGCTGTCGCCCCGGACACGGAATGCGCAGGTCGCCATGTATCAGCAGGGAGAGGTCGACTATCTGGTGGCGACTGATGCCATCGGCATGGGGTTGAACCTCGACATCAAGCATGTGGCCTTTTCGGGGACCGAGAAATTCGACGGTCGCCGCTACCGCCCGCTGTTCCCGCATGAGCTGGGACAGATCGCCGGACGCGCTGGGCGGCATACGGAACCTGGCACCTTTGGCGTGACCGGCGATGCCGGGCAGCTTGAGGAAGGGTTGATCGACGCGATCGAGAACCACCGCTTCCAGCCGATCTCGCGCCTGATGTGGCGCAATGCGGTGCTGGAATTCGGCACGATCGAGCGGCTGATCCAAAGCCTTGAAGCCAGCCCGCAATCGGAATGGCTGACCCGTGGCCGCGAGGCGGACGATCTGCGCGCGCTGAAAGCCCTGGCCGCCATGCCCGAGATCCGCGACCGGGTCAGCCATCCCAAGGATGTGCGGCTGCTGTGGGATGTCTGCCGGATTCCCGACTTCCGCGGGATCTCTCCTGCGGAACATGTGACGCTGCTGGCCCGTATCCTTGGTTTCCTGCAACAGGGGACCGTGCCCAGCGAATGGCTTGCAACTCAGATCAATCGCATCGACAAGGTGCAGGGTGACATCGATACCCTGTCGAAACGCTTGGCATTCATCCGCACATGGACTTATGTCGCGCAGCGTAGTGGTTGGGTTTCGGACGAAAGCCATTGGCGCGCCGAGACGCGCGCTGTAGAAGATCGCTTGTCGGATGCGCTGCATGCCGCACTGACTCAAAGATTCGTGGACCGGCGCACTTCTGTGCTCTTGCGCCGGCTCAAACAGAAGGAGAGCCTTTTGGCCGAGGTGAACGACAAGGGCGAAGTGACGGTTGAAGGCGAATTCGCCGGCCGTCTGGAAGGTTTCCGCTTCCACGCCGATCCCACTGCAACCGGGGACGAAGCGCGCATGTTGACGCGCGCCGCCTATGAGGCGCTGCGCCCCGAATTCCATCTTCGGGCCGACAGGTTCTACAACGCTCCCGATACCGAGCTGGACTTCACCGAGCAGGGCGGCCTCATGTGGGGCAGCTATGCGGTGGGCAAGCTGGTCAAGGGACCCGAGGCGCTGAAACCCGGCGTCGAGGCTTTCGTTGACGAAGAAGCTGGCCCCGAGATCATCGAGAAGGTCAAGCGCCGCCTGCAGCATTTCATCGACCGCAAGGTCGCGACGGCCTTCGAGCCGCTGCTGGCGCTGAAGAACGACGAGACGCTGACCGGTCTGGCCCGTGGCTTTGCCTTCCGGCTGGTCGAGGCGCTGGGCGTGATCCCGCGCGAAGGCGTGGCCACCGAAGTCAAGGAACTGGATCAGGAATCGCGGGGCGTGCTGCGCAAGCATGGCGTGCGTTTCGGTCAGTTCACCGTCTTCCAGCCGGCGCTGCTGAAACCCGCTCCGACCCGTCTGCGGCTGGTGCTGTGGGGTCTGGATCAGGGTCTGGGCGAGTTCCCGGAAAGCCCGCCTCCGGGTCTGGTGACGATCCCGAACCTGCCCGACGTTCCCAAGGGCTATTACACGCTGTCGGGCTATCACCCGGCGGGCGACCGCGCGATCCGCATCGACATGCTGGAGCGTCTGGCCGACATGCTGCGCACGCAGGACAGCCGCGCAGGCTTTGAGGCCACCGCTGACATGCTGTCGATCACCGGCATGACGCTGGAGCAATTCTCGGGGCTGATGGGTGGCCTTGGCTACCGTGCCGAGAAGGGTGAGCGCGCCAAGGCCCGCGCCGAGGCGACCCCGGTCGTCGAAGCCGTCGCCGCTGCCGAGCCCGATCACGACCGCCCGCTGACCGAAGAGGAAAGCGTGCTGGCCGCCGAGACCCGTGCCAAGTGGGAAGCCGAGCAGGCCGCCCGCAAGGCTGCCGAGGCCGAAGCAGGCGATGCCGCCCCCGAGGAGGCCGCCGAGGCCGCTGCGCCCGAGATGGAAGTGTTCTACACCTTCACCTGGGCTCCGCGTCCGCGTGGCAACCGTCGCCCCGAACGTGGTGGCGAGCAGGGTGGCGAACGTCGCGGTGGTGACCGCGCTGAGCGTCAGGGTGATCGCGGCCCGCGCCGCGACCGCGAATCCGCCGAAGGGCAGGGTGGCAAACCCCGCTTCGAGGGCAAGCGCGGCGAAGGCCGTGGCGAGCGTCAGGATCGTGGTCCCAAGGGCAAGCCCCGCCATGACGGCAAGGGCAAGCCGCGCCACGAAGGTCCGAAAAGCTTCGAGGCCCGTCCGCCCAAGGTCGAAAAGAAGATCGACCCCGATAGCCCCTTCGCCATCCTCGCCTCGCTCAAAAACAAGTCGTGAGCGAAGGCGAACATGCAGCCGGCCTTCGTCTTGATCGCTGGCTGCATCACGCCCGACTGTTCCGGACCCGCACCCTTGCTGCCGATGCCATCGGCCGGGGCGGGATCCGACTGAACGGCAAGCCCTGCCTGAAACCTGCGCAGACGGTCCGTCACGGTGATACCGTGACGGTTTCCGCGCATGGTCGGGTCAGGGCTTTGCGCGTTCTGGATCTGGGCGAACGCCGTGGGCCGGCGACCGAAGCCACGGCGCTTTACGAAGAGCTGGAAAGCTGAGCCGGGCAGGGGAACCTTTTTCCCCCAGTGGTGCATTCGCGCGAAAGGCTTTCCTCGCATCGGGCAGGTGGAACGATGCAGGTCTTTTCCCCTCGGGCGGCCTTGAATGATTTCGCCGGCGGGCGTAACTAGCCGGCAAGATACAGGATAGCTTGCCGCCATGACCTACGTCGTCACCGATAACTGCATCATGTGCAAATACACCGACTGCGTGGAGGTGTGCCCCGTGGATTGCTTCTACGAGGGTGAGAACACGCTGGTCATCCATCCCGACGAATGCATCGATTGCGGCGTCTGCGAACCGGAATGCCCGGCCGACGCGATCCGCCCCGATACCGAGCCGGACATGGAAAAATGGGTCGAGTTCAACCGCAAATATGCGGAACATTGGCCGGTCATCACCCGCAAGAAGGACCCGATGCCCGGCTATGCCGATATGGACGGCCAGACCGGTAAGCTTGAGAAGTACTTCTCGGAAGCGCCGGGCGAAGGCGATTGATCACAAACGCGCGGGTCAGGCCCGCGCGGATGCGCGTTTTGCCCCCGGAACGCCTGTGATTCGGGCAGTCCGGGGTTTCGCATTTCTAGGATGTGCGTGTAATACTATGACCAGTCAGGGGAATACTTATCCCCAATCTTGTGAACTGGTCGTTTCACCTCCGCTTTGATTTGAGGCGGATTTTATGATATGTTCCTGACATAAATCGCTGCACGGGCCGCGGGAGTGGCCTGATCGGCGATGCTGCCTTGCCCTGACCGTACTGCCCGGCCCGGGATGCAAAAACAACATTGGTGGCCCAAAAGGTCGGGGGAACCCGCCTTGGGGGCTTTTTGCGCCCAAGCTGGCGCCGCTGTGAAGGAAGCTCAATGTCGAAAGCCAAGAAGACCGAATTCCGCCCCGATGATTTCGTGGTGTATCCGACCCATGGCGTGGGGCGCATCGTTTCGATCGAAGAGCAGGAAGTTGCCGGACTGCGTCTGGAAATGTTCGTGATTTCCTTTGAAAAAGACAAGATGACCCTGCGCGTCCCGACGGCGCGCGCCTCGGAGATTGGCATGCGCGGCCTGTCGACCCCCGATCTGGTCGAGCAAGCTTTGGCCACGCTGAAGGGCAAGGCCCGCGTGAAACGCGCCATGTGGTCGCGCCGCGCCCAGGAATATGAGCAAAAGATCAACTCGGGCGACCTGATGTCGATCGCCGAGGTCGTGCGCGACCTGCACCGCAATGACGAGCAGCGCGAGCAATCCTATTCCGAGCGTCAGCTGTATGAAGCCGCGCTTGAGCGTCTGACCCGCGAAGTCGCCGCCGTCAGCGGCATGGATGAAGCCGGCGCCCAGAAAAAGGTCGATGCCGTGCTGGTCACCCGCGCCGCCTGATCGGTCGCGGTTCGAATTGGAAAGGGCGTCCCGCGGGGCGCCCTTTTTCGTTTTTACCCCACGGACAAACAATCGAATTTTTGGGCCGGTTTCCTGATGCGCCCCTTTGTCCGAGGCGCGTTGGAACTGCCATGCGGACAATTGCCGTCGTTGCTTGATTTACTTAGCATCCCCCGGAAGCCGCAGATCACTGGACGCTGAAGTATGAAGTTTCGCATAGCGGTACCGTCTGACGCTCCGATCCTTGCCGCAATTTCTATCGAGGTTTGGCTGGGGACCTATATCCGCAGAGGCATAAACGCCTTCTTTGCGGAATTTGCGCTGAACGAGTTCAAATCGGCCAGGTTCGCTGCCTTGCTCGAAGATCCGAGTGAACATGTGATCGTGTCGGAAAACTCGGACGGTCTTGATGGGTTTATCCGTATCAGCGAGGGAAAGACAGCTCCTGTTGCAGGTTGCTCAACTGTGGAGGTGTCGACTCTTTACGTTCAGCCTCGGCACCGTGGCAGAGGCCTCGGAAGGGCGCTACTGGAGCAAGGATTGCATTATGCTCGGGGCATCGACGCGCCGTCAGTCTGGCTGGCAACCAATTGTGAAAACGCTTCGGCGATCGCTTTCTATCTGAAGCAAGGCTTTGAAAAGGTCGGAACTACGCATTTTCATATTCATGACCAAGCATATCCGAACGAGGTGTTCAGGCGTGGGGTCTGTCCGTAGAGATCCAAACGCGCGAGCGTCCGCTGAGAGTTCAATTGACCTCTCATAGTCAGAAACCCAAAAGTCAGACTTGAGCAAACCGGCCCTAAAAAAGAACCCCGGTCAGGCATGCTGACCGGGGCCGATGTGTTTTCCTCGCGCCGGGGCGCAGGGATCAGTCGTCGTCGCTGTCCGGGACATCCGCGATGTCGTCCAGCGACACGTCGCCGTCGTCATCATCATCGTCCAGCAGATCATCGTCCAGATCGCCGCCATCGGCGTCGTCGTCCAGATCCTCGTCATCGACCAGATCAACTTGAGCCGCGCCATGCGCAGCGGTTTTCTCTGCGATCAGCGAGCGCGAACGGCCGTTGGTCAGGCTTTCCAGCGAAATGACGTTGCCGCAAGCGGGGCAGGTCATCGGGTCGTTCTTCAGATCGTAAAAGCGGGTCGCACAGTGGGGGCACAGGCGCTTGGTGCCCCATTCCTCTTTGGGCATGGTCTTCTCTTTCCGCCGCAGTTTGATAAATCCGCTGTCCCGTGCCACAGGTGGCGCAGGCTGTCAAAGCCTTTTCTCTTGCGCGCGGGCACCGGTCAAGGCGCAATAGGTAACGAGGGACAGTGGCAGGTTCAAGACCATGACGCAGCGGGACGAACGGATTTTGGTGGGCGGTGACATTCCGGTGCTGCTGCGCCGCTCGTCGCGGGCGCGGCGGATGACATTGCGGGTGACGCGGGCCGAGGGGCAGGTGGTGCTGACCCTGCCCTTGCGCGCCAGCCTGACCGAGGGGCGGGCCTTTGCCGAATCCCGTGCCGAGTGGCTGCGCAGTGTTCGGGCCGAGATGCCGCCCCTGGCGCTTGTGCAGCCGGGCGCACTGCTGCCGGTCGAGGGCCTGCGCTATGAGATCACTCCCGCCGCCACCCGCGCCGTCCGCATCGAGGGCGACCGGTTGCTGGTTCCCAAGGGCCGCCCCGTCGGCACGGTCGTCGCGGCCTACCTGAAGCACCTTGCGCATTCCCGGCTGGTCCCGGCCTGCGACCGTCATGCCGCGCGGCTGGGGCGGTCCTTCCGCGCCATTGCGCTGCGCGACACGCGCTCGCGCTGGGGCAGCTGCACCCATGATGGGCGGTTGATGTTTTCATGGCGGCTGGCCATGGCCCCGCGCGAGGTGCTGGACTATGTCGCCGCCCATGAGGTCGCGCATCTGGCGCATATGGATCATTCCCCCGACTTCTGGGCCGCGACCGAGCGGCTGTATCCCGGCTGTCAGTTGCAGCGGGGCTGGTTGCGCCAGAACGGGCACGAGATCCTTGCCTGGCGTTTCAGCGAATGACGCATTGACCTTGGCGCAGTTTGTGATCACAGGTGGCGCATGAGCATTTCTCCCACGCGAACCGCGGAAACCTCGGCGCATGAGCGGCTGTATCGCAGCCTGCGCGGCCGGATCATGCTGGGCGAATTGCCGCCCGGCCTTCCCTTGACGCTGCGCGGCATTGCGGCCGAGCATCGGGTCTCGATGACCCCTGCGCGTGAGGCGGTGCGGCGACTGGTTGCAGAAGGCGCGCTGACGCTGTCGTCCTCGGGGCGGATTTCGACGCCAGAGCTTTCTGTCGAACGGATCGAGGAACTGGCGGCCCTGCGTGCGCTGATCGAGCCGGAACTGGCGACGCGCGCGCTGCCCCGCGCGCATCAGGCGCTGATCGACCGGCTGGCGCTGATCAATGCCTCGATCGGCGAGGCGGCCGAGGCGCATGATGCGGTGGGCTATATCCGCACCAATCTGGAATTTCACCGCACGCTTTACCTGCGCGCGCAGGCCCCGGCGATGCTCGCGATCCTTGAGACGGTCTGGCTGCAGCTGGGCCCGACCATGCGGGCGCTCTATGGCCGGGTGAAGCGGCAAGAGCCGCCGCGCCACCACCGGCTGATCCTGGCCTCGCTGCGGGCAGGGGATGAGCCGGGCTTGCGGCTGGCGGTTAGGGCCGACGTGACGCAGGGGTTGCGCCACCTGTCGCAAAGCTGACCGAGCCGATGTTTCAGGGCTGTAAGATCAGCTGAAGACGCCCGCCATCTCTGGCGGGCGTCTTGATTTCAGACTTCCTCGATCCGCAGCTCGACCGGCTCTCCGGTGATGACGCCGGTCCGGGGTAGGGCCTCGATGGCAAGATCGATGGCCTCGGGCGTGGTCTTGTGGGTGACGATCAGCACCGGGGCGATGCCCTCAAGGTCATGCTTGCCATATTGGCGCATGCGGTCGATCGAGATCCCGGCATCGCCCAGAACCGCCGCCACCTTGGCCAGCGCGCCCGGCTTGTCAGCCAGATGCAGGCGGATGTAATAGGCGGCGGGAACGGCCGTGCGGGCCGCGATGGGCTTGGCCAACTGGCTGGCAGGCTGGGCAAAGGCGGGCATGCGCACGCCGCGCGCGATTTCCACGATGTCCGACATCACGGCGCTGGCGGTCGGGCCTTCGCCCGCACCGGCACCGCGCAGGACGATCTGGCCGACCGAGTCGCCCTCGATCACCACCATGTTGGTGCCGCCCTGCAATTGGCCCAGCGGGCTGTCGGCGGGGACGAGGCAGGGCGACATGCGCTGTTCCAGCCCGCGCCCGGTCATCTGGGCGACGCCCAGCAGCTTGATGCGGTAGCCCATGTCGGCGGCGCGGCGGATATCGTCGATGCTGACGCGCTCGATCCCCTCGATCTCGACCGCGTCGAAGGCCGGGCGGGTGCCGAAGGCGATCGAGGACAGGATCGCCAGCTTGTGGCTGGCGTCGATGCCGCCCACGTCCAGCGTCGGGTCGGCCTCAAGGTAGCCCAGCTGGCGGGCCTCTTCGAAGACGGTCTCATAGGGCAGGCCTGCATTTTCCATCCGAGTCAGGATGTAGTTGCAGGTGCCGTTCATCACGCCCATGACGCGGCGGATCTCGTTTCCGGCCAGCGACTCGGTCATGGTCTTGATCACCGGGATGCCACCGGCGACGGCGGCCTCGAAGCGCAGGACGCAGCCCTTGGCTTCGGCCAGCTCGGCCAGTTCCTGACCGTGGATGGCCAGCAGCGCCTTGTTGGCGGTGACGACATCCTTGCCCGCGTTCAGCGCGGCGGTCACGGCCTCGCGGGCGATGCCCTCGTCGCCGCCGACCAGTTCGACGAAAACGTCGACATCATCGCGCACGGCCAGCGCGCGGGCGTCGTTTTCCCAGCCATAGGCGGACAGGTCGACATCGCGGTTTTTCATGCGGTCGCGGGCGCTGACGGCGGTAATGGTGACCGGACGTCCGGCGCGGGCCGAAAGCAGATCGGCGTGCTTCTGGATGATCTTGACGGTGCCGGTACCGACCGTCCCAAGACCAGCGATGCCGAGACGAAGCGGAGAGGCGTTTTGCCCCGAGTTCTGGGCGGACATGTGAAGCTCTTTGCTATGGGTGAAGCGGTGTTACCGGATGGCGGTCGGGGTTGCAACGCAAGGCGCTCAACTCTCGTCGTCGCCCGCCCAGTATCCCAGAATGCCAGTGGCGCGCATGACGCGCAGGACCTCGGCCCCGATCCGCATCGTCTCTTCGCGGATGCGGGTCAGGTCCTCCAGCGACAGGTCCGGCTGATAGACCTCGCCCTTGGTGCTGACAAAGGCCGGGTGCCAGCGCCCCGGGTTCTCGGTCGGTCGCCATGAAGCGTGGCACAGCAGGTTGCGCTGATGCTTGATGCGGTTCAGGCGGTCGGTGATGCGGTCGCGGTCATGCAGGCCGGGATGGCGGCGCATTGCGGCATCCAATTGGTCGATCAGCGTGCCCATCGAATCATCCGCCAGATGACCCATCCGCACCATCCATGACTGCAATTGCTTATGGGTCAGGTCATCGGCCAGCCGTGCCTTATCCAAAGCAAAGATCGTGCGTTTGATGATCTCTTCAAGCCAGCCGAAACTGGCGACGCATTGCCCCAGACCCGCCGCGAAATCGGCGGGCAGGGGGTGATGGCTCTCGGGCGGGGCGCCTATTCGCGCCACAGCTTCTCGACCCAGCCGACGGGGCGCAGGTAATGGCGGACATGTTTGAACAGGCTTTCCCGGCGGCGCCCGTCAAAGCCCGCGCGCAGGTGATCCATCGGCGCACGGTGCGTGTCCTTGTGATCCCAGCGGCCCTCGATGGCGTCGGGCGGATTGAGGTTGCCCGGGAAAATCACGATCCGCGTGTCCTTGGGGATGCGGGCCTCGCGGAAATAGTTCAGCGGGAAGTTCGGCACGCAATGCATGCGGAAATGCGCCAGCCAGCGCTTGGGCCAGAACTTCACCCCGCCCGGAGCATTGCGGGTAACGAAGCGCTGTTCATAGCGGTACTTGTCGGCGGCAGCCTGCGGATCGGCGCGAAAGATGTCCTGCAGCGGCTTCAGCTTGCCCACCCGCATCCGATAGACCGAGGTCTGGCCCATCTTTTCCAGCGGAGTATTCGGGTTCAGCCCGACGACGGTGTCATCCGGGTCGCCAAAGGTGAAGAAGTCGTCAAGGTTGCCGGTGACGATGACATCCAGATCCAGAAACAGCACCACCCCGGTCACATCGCCCAGATCGCCCCATAGCCGCGATTTCGGCCATTTGCCGCGGGTGTTGACCGGGGCCTGGTACTCGAATTCGGGCAGGGGGCGGATGGCGATGTCAGGGTGCAGCCCGGTCCCGTCATCGGTAAAACAGAACAGCCGGAAGGGCGGGGTGATGTTTCTTGCGATCATCCCGTGCAGCCGGTTCACATATTCAGGCCCGAATTTCGTGCCCCATTTGATGCAGATGATCTGCTTGACCGTGCCGTTGCGACCGTCGTTCATGCCGTCCTCGTCTTTTCGGGCGACTCTTTCACAGGCCCCGCATGCTGGCAAGGCAGGCTCACAGGATCTTCTGCAGCAGAACCAGATCCAGCCAACGCCCGAACTTGCGCCCGGATTGCGACAGGCGGCCGACGGGCTCATAGCCAAGCGCCAGATGAAAGCTCACGCCCGCCTCGTTCTCGGCCGAGACTCCGGCCACCATCGTATGCGCGCCGCCCCTACGGGCATGGGCCTCGATCGCGGCCATCAGCGTCCGCCCGACCCCGCGCCCGCGTGCCGCTTCGGACAGAATGATCGTATGCTCCATGGCGTGACGATAGCCATTGCCGCCCCGGAACTGGTCATAGGTCACCAGCCCCAGCACCTGCCCGGCATCATCGGCGACAAGGAACTCGCGCCCGGCATCGCGGCGGGTGGCGATCATCCGTCCCAACCCCTCCAGCGTCTTTTCCTCGGATGAAAAGGTCACCGTCGTTTCGCGGATCAGCGGGTTCCAGAATTTCAGAATTTCGGGCAGGTCCTCGGGCGTGGCGGGTCTGATCTGCATCTTGTCCTCATCGACGGGGCGCAAGCGCCGCGCAGTTTCTTCGTTTCACAAATACCCAATGCTCTGCTCGCCGACGAAGCCCCGATCGCAGTTTTCACGCAAGGGACGGGCTTTCCTGTATTCCTTCCCGCCCTATATTGAGAGGCATGAAGGCAAACGTGAAACGGCTGATCCTGATCGCATTCGTACCGCTCATCATGGCGATGGGCGCAAGGACTGATGGGGCGCATCAGCCCTATGTACGGGGCGAGGTTCCTGCGGCCCGCGACGGCTCGGGGGCGGCTGCGGGCACCGCGACCGAGGAGTTGCGTTTCCTGCCTGCGGCCGAGGCCGATCCGGCCGAATTCCTGTGGCAGGCCCGCCCGGTTGTGGTCTTTGCCGACACCGCCGCCAGCCCCGCCTATGTCGAGCAGATCGCGGCACTGCGCCGCGATGCCAATGCGCTGATCCTGCGCGATGTGGTGGTCATCATCGACACCGACCCGGCGGCGAACAGCATCTGGCGACGGCAGTTGCGCCCCGAGGGCTTTTCGCTGGTGCTGCTCGACAAGGATGGGCAGGTCAAGCAACGCAAGCCCGCGCCCTGGTCCGCGCGCGAGATCTCGCGCGCCATCGACAAGTTTCCGCTGCGCCTGCAGGAGATCGGCCGTGCGGCGATGCATTGAGCCATGCAAGAATTCCGTACCGGGGCTTGCCAAGATCATTGAGTAATCCCCCCCGGCCCCCTATCTTGTAGACAGGACGCGCGATCCGCGCGCCCATGCCCCGAAGGAACCGCGATGGCGAAATCGACCTCACCGCGCAAGACCGAGACCCCCGCCGCTCCTGTCCGCAAACCCAGGGCCGAGCCTCGGGGCGAAACCTTTGTCGAACGTCTGGCCCGTGCGCGCACCGCCAATGAGATGAGCAGCATCATGGGCCTCAAGCCGATTACGGGCCGTTCGGGTCCTAAGATCGCCTATTGAGCCTTTCCCGCAGCCCGGCCAGTTCGTCGGGCAGCGTGACGCGGACGCGATCGCGCGCCGCTTCTTCCTCTCGTTCCAGCAATTCCATCACCGCTGCCTCGCCGCCGAAAATGCTGGCGATCAGAAGGCGCATGGCTTCCTGCCCGGTATCGCGCGCGGCCTCGGTCATTTCCAGATAATCGGCGAACATGTCGGCAGCGCGGCTGGGATTGATCTCGATCTGTCGCTGCACGTCGCGGGCCATCGCCGCCATGACCGCGATCTGGCGATAATAGGTCACCACCGGGTCGATCACCCAATGCGGCAGGACATGGACCTCCTCAAGGATGGCGGAATAGATCCGGTCATTGGCCTCGGCGGCGGCCGGATGGATGTAGCCGCCCTCGCGCAGCTTCTGGATCAGCGCCTGCGCCTCGGCGGCGTCCACGCGCTGCATCTCAAGGCTGACGACATGGGCGCGGATTTCGGCCAGCAAGGCGCGCTGAACGTCATTGACCCGCTCGATGCGCAGCCCGCGTGCCCGGCGTCGGTTCAGCAGATCATTGACCGGCCATGCCAGCACCGCCACCGCCGCCGCCACCAGCGACGCGACCACCGTGGGATTGAGCAGGGGTCCGACCCATTCCAGCATGTTCAGGCGACCTCAGGGTTGGCATGACCGCGCATGAAAAAGCCGCCCCGGCGACTGGCCGGGGCGGCTGAAACTCGTTTGACCGAGGCGGCGTTCGCGACGGTCAACGCGTCCTTACTGGCAAAGCTTGACGTCGTTGCAGAGCGCACCGGCAGCAGCACCCGCCGCGGCACCGCCAAGGACGTTGTGGCCCGACAGGTCGGCGATAAGCGCGCCGGTACCCGCGCCGATAAGCGCGCGGTCGGTGTCGGTCGGGTTGATGCCTTGCGTGCAACCAGCCAGACCCATGAGGCCCAGACCGAGGACGAGAGCGAATTTCTTGGACATGCGAGTAGCTCCGATGAGGGGGCCGCGAATCCCGTCAGGGCGTCGCGGCCAGCCGTGAATTGATCAGTAGCGGCGCTGGCAGACGCCGGCGTCGTCGCAAAGCGCACCGCCAGCTGCACCGATGAGGGCGCCGGTCGCGACATTCTCGTCCAGCACCTTGGCGACGGCCGCACCGGCCAGAGCACCGCCAGCCGCACGCTGCGCGTCGGGCGAAAGGGTCGAGCCGCCATAGGGGCTGGATTCGCAGGCGGCGAGACCAGCCACGAGCAGAACGGCGCCCGAAAGACGGAGGATGACGGATTTTTGCATAGCTCTTTGCCTGTATTATTGGCCCCTTGTGGGACCGTTTGGAAATAGGGTGCCGGCAATATTGCATGCCGATATTTCCGAAGAAACTGACAACGATGTGAAAAAAACAAGCTACGCGGCAATCCGCTCATCACTCCTCGTCGTCGTCCCAATCCTCGTCGTCACCCCATTCGATGTCGTCCCAGTTGAACTGGGTGGGTTGGGCGGCGAACAGCGCAGGAAAGGCGGCTTCGGCCTTTTTCATGTCGATGCGCAGGGGTTGCTCGTAATCGGTGGGGTCGAGCTTGCCGACCGCCACAACCTCTCGTCCGATCAGCCAGGACAGCCGTCCGGCGTCCAGATTGCCACGGACAAAGGTTTCCTCGCCAAAGCACTGGATCAGTGCGGCCATGAAGCCTTCATCGGCCTTGCGATCGGCAACCTTGCGGTCGCGGAAGCGTTCGCGCCGGACGATGGGCGTCGCGCCCTTCTTGTTGGCGCGGCGGATGACGAATTGGAAATCTGATCCGGGAAGACGGCCCGGAAAGCCGCGATGTTTCAACATGGCATGCCCCCTTCGTGAAATTTGGGTTCAGGCGGGATGCAGGGCAGTCGCGAATGTCGCGGGCCGCCAAGCAGCCCGCGCTCGGCAAGACGCTTAGTTGGCGCCGTATTTGCCCTGGTAGACCGGCTCGGTGGTGACCGGTGCCGGGGTGATGACTTCCGGTTCCTTCTTGGCGCAAGCGGCGGCGAGGCCAACGAGGATCAGGGCGAGTGCAAGCTTTTTCGACATGTTGTCGGGCTCCTGTATTGCGGGGTTCGCGCGGGGGCGGCCCCGACTGCTCGGGTTAGATTCGGCCGCCCTCTGCGACCGCGCGCAGACCATAACGGCCGGGGGCCTGATGGCACAGCCGAGTGGGAACCGCCAGTGCTGGGGGTGTCCCGGCTGTGGCAGGCATGCATCAGGGCGCAAAGGCCCGTCACCACGGCTCCCATTCGCATTCATCGCGGTCGGCGGGCAGGCGGAAGGCTTCGAACAATTGCAGCACTTCGGGGTCATACGCGCCGAAGGGGATGTCCTTGTCGGCGATGCTGATCATGATGACCTGCGGCCGCGGGGCGGGGCTGGCAACGCGGGGCAGAACCCAGTTCTGACACAGCCAGACCACATCGTCATGCAGCGGGTCCTGCGCCAGCACATCGGGCGCGGCGGGCAGGGCGGGTTCCTCAAGCATGTTGTCGGCCTCGACCTCGGCCGCCTCATCGCCCTCGACCGGGGTCATGTCCAGCTGGTCGGCGTCGATCATGCCGTCATCGCCTTCGACCGTGCCGGATTCGGTGTCGATCTCGATCGGGCCGCGATCGCCGCTGTCCTCGCCATCCAGTCCCGGTTCGCTGGCCGGGCCGGTGGTCGAGGGCACACGCTTGGCCAGATCGGTCATCAGGAAGCGGAAGCGATAGGTCAGCCCCGAGCCGCCGGAATTGTCATGCACGGTTTCCAGCCAGCGCAGCTCTGCCCCCGATGGCAGCTGGATCACCTTGTCCGGCCCGTCCGTTCCGGCGGCGGCTGCCGGAATGGCCAGCGTCGCAAGTGCTACGCCGAACGCGGTGGAACGTGCCTTCATGTCATCCCTCGGAGTGTTTTTGTTCTCTGGGCCGATATTATCGTGCCTTTTCCACGGATTGACCAGATTCTTGCTGCATGCGCGAAGCAATTGGCCGCTGGATGGTTGCCTTGGATGCAGGTTACGGCCAGCCGGGTGCTGCGGAAAGAAAAAATCCCGTTAGTTGCGTTTCCCGCAGTGCTGCTGCCCGCCCTTGCAAAGAGCTTGACGAAAGAAAAGGCGCGGGGCATGGCGTTGCGCATGGGACTTGTCATCGAACTCGCGGCCGTTCAGGCCAATTGGAAGGCCCTTGCGGAGCGCGCCCCTGGCGCGCGCGCCGGGGCGGTGGTCAAGGCGGATGCCTATGGCCTTGGTGCCGAACGTGTCGCGCCTGCCCTTTATGAGGCTGGCGCACGCGACTTCTTCGTGGCCTTGGCCGCGGAGGGGCGGGCGATACGCCCGCATCTGCCGGACGACGCACAGATATTCGTGCTTTCAGGCCATATGGAGGGCGAGGACCTGACCGGTCTGGTGCCGCTTCTGAACAGCCCCGAGCAGTTTTTCCGCGACCGCGCTTTGCGCCCGCGCGGACCCTTTGGCATCCAGCTGGATAGCGGCATGAACCGGCTGGGGCTGGAACCCGGCGAATGGGCCGCGATCCGCTCCGAGGCTCTGGCTGCCGGGCCGCGCCTGATTTCGTCGCATCTGGCCTGCGCCGATGAGCCGGACCACCCCGCCAATGCCGCCCAACTGGCCGCATTCCGGGCCATGACCGAGGGCGTCAGCGCCCCGCGCTCGCTGGCTGCGACCGGCGGCATCCTGCTGGGTCCGGATTTCCATTTCGACGTCGTGCGGCCGGGCGTCGGCATGTATGGCGGCCAACCCTTTGCCGAGGCGCGCCCCGTCGTCACCCTGTCGCTGCCGCTGATCCAGACCCGCGAGGTCAAGCCCGGCGAGTCGGTCGGTTACGGCTATAACTGGACCGCACAGCGCACATCGCGCGTAGCGACGGTTGCTGCGGGCTATGCCGATGGTCTGGCCCGCGCGCTGGCCCGTCATGGAGAGTTGAAGCTGTGGTCGGGTGACCGCGCCTGCCCGGTGATTGGTCGCATCTCGATGGACCTGATCACCGTGGACGTCACCGATCTGCCGGATGTGCCCAAGGAGCTTGAGATCCTGAACGCGCGTCAGGGCGTCGATATGTTGGCGGATCTGTCCGGCACTATCGGCTACGAGATCCTGACCTCGCTGGGACCGCGCTTTACCCGGACCTATCGGTGAGACCAATCCGCCTGATCGGTCGGGCAGGGATCGCGCTGACCCGGACGATCGGGCGCGTGGGCATCTTTGCCGCACGCGGACTGACACGGATCGGGGCGCATCCCTCGGAACTGGCGCGGCAGATGCTGCATATCGGCTGGCTGTCGCTGCCGGTGGTCGGGCTGACCGCTCTGTTCACCGGAGCGGCTTTGGCCTTGCAGATCCATTCCGGCGGTGAGCGTTTTCAGGCGGGCGACGTGGTTCCGGCCATCGTCGCCATCGGCATGGCCCGAGAGCTTGGCCCGGTTCTGGGCGGGCTGATGGTCGCGGCCCGTGTGGCCAGCGCCATCGCCGCCGAGCTGGGCACCATGCGCGTGACCGAACAGATCGATGCGCTGGTCACGCTGTCCACCGATCCGGTGGGCTGGCTGGTCTCGCCCCGGATCTGGGCCGCGATCCTTTGCCTGCCGGTGCTGGTCGGCGTCGGCGACATCATCGGCATTATGGGCGGCTGGCTGATCGGGGTGAATGCGCTGGGGTTCAACTCGGCCACCTATCTTTCCAACAGCTGGGCCTATCTTGAGGGCTGGGACGTGGGTTCGGGCCTGATCAAGGGCGCGTTCTTTGGCTTTGTCGTGGCGCTGTCCGGCTGCTGGTTCGGGATGAGCGCCGGGAACGGCGCCGCAGGTGTCGGGCGGGCGACCACCAATGCGGTCGTCGCGGCCTCGGTCGGGATTCTGGCGGTGAACTTCCTGCTGACGGGGCTGTTCTTCTGATGATCGAAGTGCGCGGCCTGACGAAAAGCTTCGGCCCCAAGCAGGTGCTGGATGGGGTCGATCTGTCCTTGTCCGACGGCGAAAGCCTTGTCGTGATCGGCGGTTCCGGGACCGGAAAATCGGTGCTGCTGCGCTGCATCCTTGGGCTTGAGGCCCCGGATGCCGGGCAGATCCTGTGGCGGGGGCGGCCGCTGGCCGATCAGCGCGCGGAATTCATGGACGGGTTCGGGATGCTGTTCCAGAACGCCGCCCTGTTCGACAGCCTGCCGGTCTGGCGCAACGTCGCCTTCCGCCTGCTGCGGACCATGCCATCGGCGCGCGCTCGCGACATCGCCGTGGAAAAACTGGCCCGCGTCGGTCTTGGCCCCGAGGTTGCCGATCTTTACCCGGCCGAACTGTCCGGCGGCATGCGCAAGCGCGCCGGTCTGGCCCGCGCCATTGCCGCCGACCCCAAGGTGATCTTTTTCGATGAGCCGACGACCGGGCTGGACCCGATCCGCGCCGCCGCCATCAACGCGCTGATCCGCGGCATTGTCGATGAGACGGGAGCCAGCGCCATTACCATCACCCATGACATGACCTCGGTCCGCGCGATCGGGGACCGGCTGGCGCTGCTGGATCGCGGGCAGGTGCGCTGGCAGGGCCCGGTGTCACAGATGGATCACGCGCAAGATGAATATCTGCAGGATTTCATCGCAGGCCGCGCACGGCCGATGGGGTCGCATCCTGCCGGATGACTGCATATATATGCGACAGAGCCTGCGTAAAAGCACATCACACAACCCGCAGGCCTTGTGCGAATCCCGCGCAGTTGCGACCATGAACCTGTACTTCTCGACCTGACCGGAGACGAATTTGGGTCTTTCCCCGACTGCCCCCGCGACCACGACTGCTGGCGAAACCCTGCTGGAGTTCCACGACAACAGGCTGCTGATCGATCTTTGCGGCCCTCATGACCGCCATCTGGCGCGCATCGAGGAAGCGCTCAAGGTCCATATCCTTCGCCGCGGCAATCTTCTTTCCGTTGTCGGTCCCGCCGACGCCCAGGCCGAGGCCGCGCAGGTTCTGCGCGGGCTTTATGCCCGGCTGGAGCAGGGCCGCCATGTCGAGCTGCCAGAAATCGAGGCGGCCTTGCGCATGGGTGTCGAGCAGGCACAGGAAACCCTGTCCCCTGCCGAGCAGCTGGAAATGTTCCAGACCGGCCATGTCGAGCTGCGCACGCGCAAGAAGACGGTCGAGCCGCGCACCGAGGCGCAAAAGGAATATGTCCGCAACCTGTTCGCCAACGAACTGGCTTTCGGCATAGGCCCCGCGGGCACCGGCAAGACCTATCTGGCCGTCGCCGTCGGCGTGACCATGCTGATCGGCGGCCATGTCGACAAGATCATCCTGTCGCGCCCCGCCGTCGAGGCGGGCGAGCGTCTGGGCTTCCTGCCCGGCGACATGAAGGAAAAAGTCGATCCCTACATGCAGCCGCTTTACGACGCGCTGAACGACTTCCTGCCCAGCAAGCAGATGCAGAAGCTGATGGAGGAAAAGCGCATCGAGATCGCGCCGCTGGCCTTCATGCGCGGGCGGACGCTGGCCAATGCCTTTGTCGTGCTGGATGAGGCGCAGAACGCCACCACCATGCAGATGAAGATGTTCCTGACCCGTCTGGGTGAGGGCTCGCGCATGGTCATCACCGGCGACCGCACCCAGATCGACCTGCCGCGCGGCGTTCATTCCGGCCTGACCGATGCCGAGAAGATCCTGAAGGACGTGAAGGGCATCAGCTTCAGCTACTTCACCGCCAAGGACGTGGTGCGCCACCCGCTGGTCGCCCGCATCATCGAGGCCTATGACACCGAAGCCGAATTGGCGCTTGCCCGTGGCGAACCGGTGGACGATCGCGGCCAGCGCATCCCGCGCCGCGAGCCGCGCTTCATTGCCACCGCTGGGGGCCAAAGCGATGCGTGAGCCCTTCGAGGACGAGGTCGAAGAAATGGGCATCATCGATCTGGTGATCGAGGATGAACGCTGGGAAGACGCCGACCTGATGGGCATGGCCGAACGCGCCGCCCATGCGGTCGGCGAATGGCTGGGGCTTGAGCAGTTTCAGGTCGTGGTCATGGGCTGCGACGACCAGCGCATCGCCGGTCTGAATGCCGAATTCCGCGACAAGCCCCGGCCGACCAATGTCCTCAGCTGGCCCGCGATGGAGTTCGAGGAACGCGAGCCGGGTGAAGCGCCCGAACTGCCCGAGATCGAGGAGCTTGGCGACATCGCCATCTCCTACGACACCTGCTGGCGCGAGGCCGAGGCGCAGGGAAAACCCTTTGCCGATCATGCCACACATCTGCTTGTGCATGCGATCCTGCATCTTGCCGGTTACGATCATATCGACGATCAGGATGCCGAAACCATGGAAGATGCTGAACGCGCGATCCTGAGCAAGCTCGGCATCCCCGATCCCTATCTGGAAATGGAAACATGAATAACGACCGAAGTCCCGACACCCCCGTCTCGGCCGAGCCCGCCTCTTGGGCGGATGGAGTCGGAGGGGACGGGCGGGATCTTCCGCAATCGCGCGGCTTTCTGGGCCGCATCCTTGGTGCGTTCGGCGGCGGCGACAGCGAGGCCGAGACGCCCGCCGAAAAGGCCACGGCAAACAATGCACCCAGCAAGTCCGGGCTGGGCATGGTCAATCTGCGCCGGATGCGCGTCGATGACGTGGCCGTTCCCAAGGCCGAGATCGTCGCGGTTCCGGTCAGCACCCCCTTGCCCGAACTGGTCGAGATATTCCGTGAGCATGGTTTCTCACGCGTGCCGGTGTTCAAGGGCACGCTGGACAGTCCGCTGGGGCTGATCCACCTGAAAGATCTGGCGCTGAAATACGGCTTTGGTGCCGAAGCTCCGACCAAGTTCAATCTGCGGCCGCTGCTGCGCCCGCTGCTTTACGTGCCGCCATCGATGCCGATCGGCGTGCTGCTGCAGCAGATGCAGCAAAAGCGCATCCACATGGCCATGGTCATCGATGAATATGGCGGGGTGGACGGCGTCGTCACCATCGAGGACCTGATCGAACAGGTCATCGGTGAGATCGAGGACGAGCACGACGAGATCGAAGGCGGCATGCTGATGGCCGAAAAGCCCGGCCAATGGCTGGTTCAGGCCCGCACGCCGCTAGAGGATGTCGAGGCAGAAACCGGGCTGCGGCTGGCCTCTGACGAAGAGGAAATCGACACGCTGGGAGGGCTGATCTTCATGCTGACCGGCCGGGTTCCGGTCCGGGGCGAGGTCATTCCCCATGACAGCGGCGTCGAGTTCGAAATCGTCGATGCCGATCCGCGCCGGGTGAAACGGGTGCGGCTGCGCCAGATTCAACCGGTGCAGCCTGCCGAGACGACCCCGGACGCCGGTTAAAGCGCCGCGAAAGCGGGGGCATGGGTGATGGCGCTGCCTTTGGGCAGCGCCGGACCCAGCGCCATCAGATGCGGACCAGCATAGGGTGAAGCAAGGTCTGCGGGTTCAAAGCCGAAGCGGCTGTAATAGGCCGGATCGCCCAGAACCACGATCGTATGGCCGGGAACGGCGTCCAGCGCCGCGCGGATCAGCGCGTCGCCGATCCCACGGCCTTGCGCCGCCGGATGCACCGCAACCGGGGCCAGTGCCAAAGCCGGGCCTTCGGCCTGCAGCGGCGACAGCGCGACATGGCCGATGATGCTGCCGCCTGCTTCCGCGACAAAGGACAGGGTCAGGTCGTCCTGATCGCGCAGCATCTCGACCAACCGCGCCTCATCCTGCCCGCCAAAGGCCAGCCGCAGCAGGGCCGAAATCGCGGCGGCCTCTTGCGGATGCTCGGCGCGAATGCGGGGCAGGACCTCAATGCGGTCAAAGGCGCGGGCGATGTCCGTGCTGCGCTGCCCCCATTCGCTGGCCTTGGTGCGGGCCTGATGGGCGGCAAAGGCCTCGGCATCGGCGAAAAGCTCATCCAGACGCCAGATCAGCGGGTCCTCGGTCTGCGACAGGTCAAAGCGCAGATTGCCGGGCTCGGCCCGGCTCAGGGCGACATGGTCGGGCAGCAGGTCCAGCGCCAGCATCATCTGGCTCATGTCCGCGCAGGTCAGATGGCCCGACAACGCGATCAGCGGTTGGGTCAGGGGGATCTCGGTCCCGCCCAATGCGGCGTCGTGATGGTGATGATGGTGATGTCCGCAGGCGCAGCCGCTCATGTCAGGTTGTCCTTTCATTTGCGGGCAAGCTAGCAGGGATTGCGGCAAAGAAAAGGCCGGGCGCTTGGCCCGGCCTTTGTTCGTTCAGGCGATGCCGAGGTTCAGGGTCTCGACAAAGGCGCTGCGATAGAGCGCCGACAGCTCGGCCAGCGCGGCTGCGTCGCCGCCAAGGCTGACGCCTTCGCCGTCGAACTCGCCGACCTTGGCGACCGGAACGCCTGCGCTTGCGGCGGCCTCCAGCAGCTTCGCGGCATTGGTCGCCGAGCAGGCGACCAGATAGCGGGCCTGATCTTCACCGAACAGTTGGGCGATGTCGGATTGCTCCAGCGTGACGCCCAGACCGGCGGCCTCGGCCATCTCGAATGCGGCCAAGGCAAGCCCGCCATCCGACAGGTCGGTCGCAGCCGAGAGCAGCTTGCGATTGGCGCGCAGGAACTCACCATGCTTGCGCTCGGCGGTCAGGTCGACATGCGGGGCGTCGCCGGATTCGACGCCGAAGGCTTCGACGGCCAGAGCCGACTGGCCAAGATGGCCTTGGGTCGTGCCGATGACCAGCGCCACGTCGCCAGCGACGGGCAGACCTGCGATCAGATCGTCCAGATGCGCGATCAGGCCGACGCCGCCGATGGTGGGCGTGGGCAGGATGCCCTTGCCGTCGGTCTCGTTGTAAAGCGAGACGTTGCCCGAGACGATCGGGAAGTCCAGCGCGGCGCAGGCCTCGCCGATGCCTTTGACCGCGCCGACCAGCTGGCCCATGATCTCGGGCTTTTCGGGATTGCCGAAGTTCAGGTTGTCGGTGGTCGCGAGCGGCAGCGCGCCGCAGGCGGTCAGGTTGCGGTAAGCCTCGGCCACGGCCTGCTTGCCGCCCTCATAGGGGTTGGCCTTGACGTAGCGGGGCGTCACGTCGCTGGTGAAGGCCAGCGCCTTGTCAGTGCCGTGGACGCGGACGACGCCAGCGCCCAGACCGGGGCGGCGGACGGTGTCAGCGCCCACTTGCGTGTCATACTGCTCCCAGACCCAGCCCTTATGGGCATGGCTGGGCGAGCCGATCAGAGCCTTCAGCGCCGCGATGGGCGTGATTGCGGGCAGGGTGGGCATAGCCGAGGCTGCGGGCGTTTCCACCCAAGGGCGGTCATATTCCGGCGCGCTGGAGGACAGTTTCGACAGCGGCAGGTCAGCCTTGACCTGATTGTGGTGCAGGATCAGGAAGCGGTCCTCGGCAATGGTTTCGCCGACAATGGCGAAGTCGAGGTCCCATTTTTCAAAGATCGCGCGGGCTTCTGCCTCTTTCTCGGGCTTCAGCACCATGAGCATCCGCTCTTGGCTTTCCGAGAGCATCATCTCATAGGCGGTCATATGCGCTTCGCGCTGCGGCACGTTTTCAAGGTTCAGCTTGATGCCAAGCCCGCCCTTGTCGCCCATTTCCACGGCCGAGCAGGTCAGACCCGCAGCGCCCATGTCCTGAATGGAAATGACGCTGTCGGTCTGCATCAGCTCAAGGCAGGCTTCCAGCAGGCATTTCTCGGTGAAGGGGTCGCCGACCTGAACGGTGGGGCGCTTTTCCTCGATCGTGTCGTCGAACTCGGCCGAGGCCATGGTTGCGCCGCCGACGCCGTCGCGACCGGTCTTGGCGCCCAGATAGACGACGGGCATGCCGACGCCCGAGGCCGCCGAGTAAAAGATCTTGTCGGCATCGGCCAGACCCGCCGCAAAGGCGTTCACAAGGCAGTTGCCGTCATAGGATTGGTGGAAGCGCACTTCGCCGCCCACGTTCGGCACGCCGAAGGCATTGCCGTAAGCGCCGATGCCCTCGACCACGCCCTTGACCAGATGGGCGGTCTTGGGGTGCTGGGGGCGGCCGAAGGACAAGGCGTCCATCGCGGCGATCGGGCGCGCGCCCATGGTGAAGACATCGCGCAGGATGCCGCCGACGCCGGTCGCAGCACCTTGGTGCGGCTCGATATAGGAGGGGTGGTTGTGGCTTTCCATCTTGAAGACCACGGCCTGACCGTCGCCGATATCGACGACGCCGGCGTTCTCGCCGGGGCCGCAGATGACCTGCGGGCCGGTGGTCGGCAGGGTGCGCAGCCATTTCTTAGACGACTTATACGAGCAGTGCTCGTTCCACATCGCCGAGAAAATGCCCAGCTCGGTGAAAGTCGGCTCGCGTCCGATGATCCCCAGGATGCGCTGATATTCGTCAGGCTTCAGGCCATGCGCGGCAATCAGGTCTTCGGTGATCTGCGGTTCATCCATATTCGAGCCCTTTCCCCGGATTTGGGGCCTTTTATGCGGGGACGGGCAATTAGGAAAGGGGCCGCGCGCGCGTAGGCGGACGGGGCTGCCGAAACCGGGATCAGACCGCATTGTCGGGACCGGGCTGTCGGGCAAAAAAAAGCCGGGCATAAAGCCCGGCCTAAGTCCAACAGGGAGGTTGAAGTTGATGAGAGTTTCCTCAAATCATCCCCTTCGACGCCTCAGATATGTGCAGTTTGCGAACCGTTCAAGGATGAAAGCGCAAACTTAGGACATGTCGGATATGCGCCTGTGGCATGGCTTTCGCGGATAGGGGAATCCTTACCATACAAGTGTAGTGGAAACGGATCAGTTGTCCGTTTCCGCCTGCAATTTGCGGATCGACTGGATTTCCTCGAGCACGAAATCGCGGAAAGCACTGACCCGACGAGATGTGCGCAACTCCTCGGGGAAGGCGAGGAAGACCGGGACCTCGCCGGATTCGATTTCCGGTAGCACACGGGTCAGCTGTGGAAAGTCCGCGGTCAGGTAATCGGGCAGCACGCCGATGCCGACATGGTTCAGCACGCCCTGCAGCACGCCGAAATAGTTATTCACCATCAGCATCGAGGTCATGTTGTGCGTGAGCAGCGTCTGCACCAGCACTGCGCCCGAGCTGACCTGCGGGGTCTGCGGGCTTTGGCAGATCAGGCGATGGGGGCGCAATTCCTCGAAGGATTGCGGCGTTCCGTGCCGCTCAAGATATTCCGGCGTCGCATAAAGCCGCATGCGGATGTTCAGCAGCCGGCGCCGGATCAGGTCCTGCTGCGCGGGTTCCTTCATGCGGATGGCCACGTCCGCCTCGCGCATGGGCAGGTCGAGGACGCGCTCTTCCAGCATCAGGTCGATTTTCAGGTCGGGATAGCGTTCGTAAAGCTTGGCCAGACGCGGCACCAGCCACATGGTCCCGAAGCCGGTGGTGGTGGTCACCTTCAGCTCACCAAAGACCTCTTCCTCGCTGTCCTTGATTCGCGCGGCAGTTGTGTCAAGCTTGCGCACCATCGAGGAGGTTGCCTCGAACAGCAATTCGCCCTGTTCGGTCAGGATCAGGCCGCGGGCATGGCGGTGAAACAGCGTGGTTCCCAGTGAATCCTCAAGCGCGCGGATCTGACGGCTGACGGCGGATTGGGACAGATGAAGCACGTCGCCCGCATGGGTCAGCGACCCAGCATCCGCGACGGCGTGAAAGATTCTCAGCTTGTCCCAGTCCATGATCCAGCTTTCTTGTGGCAGCAGCCATGCAATTTTCGCAACGCTTACCACATAGGTGCAATGGGACAATATGCACCCCCATGCAGAAAAATTCTTTATCGGTCAGTTTTGCTGACCTATAGTGCACTAAGACCAGTCATCGCGCTTGGGAGGGCAAGATGAACGTGCAGGATTTTACTCTGGCGGATCGGTTCGATCTTAGTAAGCGGCATGTGCTGCTGAACGGAACGCAGGCTTTGGTGCGGCTGATGCTGATGCAATCGGCTCGTGACAAGGCTGCGGGCTTCGATACGGCAGGGTTGGTGACAGGATATCGCGGATCGCCGTTGGGAGGCGTCGATCTGCAGATGATGAAATCAAAGAGTGAACTGACGGCAGCGCAGGTGCTGTTCCAGCCTGGTCTGAACGAGGATCTAGCAGCGACCGCGATCTGGGGCAGCCAGCAGGCCGAACTGCGCGGCGAGGGCAAGCATGACGGCGTCTTTGCCCTGTGGTACGGCAAGGGGCCGGGGGTGGACCGCTCGGGCGACGTGATGCGGCATGCGAACATGGCGGGCTCGTCGAAATTCGGCGGCGTGGTCATGGCCATGGGCGACGACCATACCGGCGAAAGCTCGACCGTGCTGCACCAGTCCGACTGGGCGATGGTCGATGCCTATATCCCGGTGCTGTCGCCTGCCGGTGTGCAGGAAATCCTTGATTTCGGGCTTTACGGCTTTGCGCTGTCGCGCTTTGCCGGGGTATGGACCGGTCTCAAGACGATGAAGGACACGGTCGAGGCGACCAGCGTCGTCGATGGTGACCCCTTCCGCATGAAGTTCGTCACCCCGGATTTCGCGATGCCGCAGGGCGGTCTGAACATCCGGCTGGGCGACACGCCCGTGGCGCAGGAAGCGCGGATGATCGACTATAAGCGCTTCGCAGCCGAGGCATTTGCCCGTGCGAACCGCATCGACCGCCCGGTCTGGAACGCGCCCGGCGCGCGGATCGGATTTGTCGCGGCGGGCAAGAATTGGCTGGATCTGGTCCATGCCCTGTCGCTTCTGGATATCGATGAAGACGAGGCCGACCGGCTGGGCATCTCGACCTACAAGGTCGGTCAGACCTGGCCGATGGACATGAAGTCCTTTCAGGAATGGTCCGAAGGGCTGGAGGTCATCGTCGTCGTCGAGGAAAAGCGCAAGCTGATCGAGGTGCAGGTCAAGGAAGCGATCTTTGACAACCGCCATGGTCGCCGCGTGCTGGGCTGGAAGCATGACCGCACCCATGAGGAGCTGTTCCCGACCCGTTACGCGCTGGACCCGGTGATGATTGCCCAGAAGCTGGGCAGTATCCTGATCGAAGAAGGCCGCGGGACCGAGGCGATCAAGGCGGGCCTGCAACGCCTGACCGAAGTGCGTCGCAACGACAACGCCCCCGAGGTTGCCACCCGCACGCCTTGGTTCTGTTCGGGTTGTCCGCATAACACCTCGACCCGATTGCCCGATGGCGCGCGCGCCTATGCGGGGATCGGCTGTCACTACATGGTGCAGTGGATGGACCGCGACACCTCGGGCTTCACCCATATGGGCGGCGAGGGTGCGAACTGGATCGGTGAGGGGCCGTTCAGCAAAAGAAACCATGTGTTTCAGAATCTTGGCGACGGAACCTATAACCATTCCGGGTCTTTGGCGATCCGTGCGGCCAAGGCCGCGAACGCGAATATCACCTATAAGATCCTCTTCAACGACGCCGTCGCTATGACCGGCGGCCAGCCAAACGAAGGTGGGCTGACCGCGCAGCAGATCGTGCGCGAATTGCAGGCCATGGGCGTGTCCCCGGTAATCGCCGTCTATGACGAGAAAGAGGAGATCGACCGCGGACAGTTCCCCTCGGGTCTGCGGTTTGAGGAACGCGCCTCGATGTTGGCGGTGCAGAAGGAGTTGGAACAGGTCGGCGGTGTCAGCGCCATCGTCTATATCCAGACCTGCGCTGCCGAAAAGCGCCGTCGCCGCAAGCGCGGCAAGTTCCCCGATCCTGACCGTCGCGTCTGGATCAACCCGGACATCTGCGAGGGCTGCGGTGATTGCGGGGTGCAGTCGAATTGTGTCTCGATCGTGCCCAAGGACACCGAACTGGGCCGCAAGCGCACGATCGACCAGTCCAGCTGCAACAAGGACTATTCCTGCGTGAAGGGCTTCTGCCCCAGCTTCGTCTCAGTCCGCGGGGCCAAGCTGAAAAAGCCCAAGGCGGCCGAGTTGGACCTGCCCTTGCTGCCGGAACCGGCGCTGCCTGCCATTCGCGGCACGCATAATGTCGTCATCACCGGGGTTGGGGGCACCGGCGTCGTGACCATCGGCGCTGTTCTGGCGCAGGCCGCCCATATCGACGGCAAGGGCGCTGGCATGATGGAGATGGCGGGCCTCGCCCAGAAGGGCGGCGCGGTTCATATCCACCTGCGTCTGGCCAATGCGCCTGCGGATATCAGCGCCATCCGCGTTGCCGTGGGCGAGGCCGATTGTGTCATCGGTGGCGATCTGGTGGTGACCGGTGGGGCCAAGACCATCGGGCTGATGACCAAGGGCCGGACCGGGGCGGTGGTCAATGACCACGAGATCATCACCGGCGAATTCACCCGCAACCGCGATTTTCAGATCCCGGCGGACCGGCTGCGCGTGTCGTTGCAGGCCCGACTGGGCGAGAAGGTCGCGTTCTTTGACGCCTCGACGCTGGCGCTGCGGCTGCTGGGGGACTCGATCTATTCCAACATGCTGGTGATGGGCGCGACCTGGCAGCAGGGGCTGATCCCGCTGTCGGAAGCTGCGATCCTGAAGGCGATCGAGCTGAATGGCGCCAAGGTCGCCGAGAACCAGCGCGCCTTCCAGATCGGCCGCTGGGCCATGGCCGAGCCCGCCGCCGCCGCGCAGGTGCTGGCAGCGGCACCCGAGCATGTCGAGGCGGTGGATCCCGCGGCCTACCGCGCTGCGCGGCTGGTCGAATACCAGAATGAGGCGCTGGCCAAGCGGTTCCGCGATCTGGTGGCGCTGGCCCCTGCGGCGCTGCAGGGCAGCGTGGCCGAGGGCTATTACAAACTGCTGGCCTATAAGGACGAATACGAGGTCGCCCGGCTGCATCTGGCCAGCGCCGCGCAGCTTTCCAATGAGTTCGAGGGCGACGCCAAGCTCAGCTTCCATCTGGCCCCGCCCTTCATGCCGGGGCTTGATCCCGACGGGCGGCCACGCAAACGTGAATTCGGCGCCTGGGTGCTGCCGCTGTTCAAGGTGTTGGCGCGGATGAAGGGATTGCGCGGAACTGCTTTGGACCCGTTCGGCCATGCGGCCGAGCGTCGCGCCGAACGCGCCGCCATCGCCGAGTTTGAGGCTGATATGCGCGAAGTCCTTGCAGATGTGACGCCCGCGACGATTGCGCTGGTGCGAGAGCTTGCGGAACTGCCGCTGTCGGTGCGCGGCTATGGTCCGGTCAAGGAGGCCGCAGCTCGTCAGGCCGCGGCGCGTCGGGTCCAGCTTCTGGATGCTTTCCGCAAGGGCGGCACGCCCATGGCGCAGGCAGCCGAATGACATAAATCATGGCGTTCGCCCGCGGCGCGTCCTAAAAAGGCGCGTCGCGAGCAGGAGATTAGTCATGGCGGTAGGGGTTTTCGATTCGGGTCTTGGTGGGCTGACGGTCCTGGACGCCATTGCCGCCCGTATGCCCGAATTGCCGCTGGTCTATCTGGGTGACAACAAGCACACGCCCTATGGCGTGCGCGATGCCGAAGATATCTATCGCCTGACCTGCGCCGGGGTCGAGCGGCTATGGGCCGAGGGCTGTGATCTGATCATTCTGGCCTGCAACACGGCCTCGGCTGCTGCCCTGAAGCGCATGCAGGAAACCTGGCTGCCGCCGAACAAGCGCGTGCTGGGCGTGTTCGTCCCGATGATCGAGGCCCTGACCGAACGCCGCTGGGGCGACAATTCCCCCCCGCGCGAGGTCGAGGTCAAGCATGTCGCGCTGTTCGCCACCCCGGCGACGGTCGCCAGCCGCGCCTTCCAGCGGGAACTGGCCTTCCGCGCCATCGGCGTCGATGTCGAGGCGCAGCCCTGCGGCGGCGTCGTCGATGCCATCGAGCAGGGCGATGAAATTCTGGCCGAGGCGCTGGTCACCAGCCATGTCGAGGCGCTGATGCGCCGCATGCCGCGCCCCGAGGCGGCGATCCTTGGCTGCACGCATTATCCGCTGGTCCAGCCCGCCTTCCAGAAAGCGCTGGGTGAAAATGTGAAGGTCTATTCGCAGCCGCAGCTGGTCGCCGAAAGCCTTGAGGACTATCTGGGCCGCCACCCCGAACTGATCGGTCAGGGCACCGAGTCCCGTTTTCTGACGACGGGCGATCCGGTCCGGGTCTCGGGTAAGGCGACGCAATTCCTGCGCTATGCGATCAAGTTCGAAGCTGCGTAAGAAACGTGTGACTAAGGAATGAAATCGCTCAAGAAAAAACGCCGCATTCAGATCATCATCGCAGCCACCGTCGCGCTGGTCCTGGCGGTCGGGCTGATCGGTTACGGCTTTCGCGATGGCATCAACCTGTACCGCTCGCCAAGCCAGATGGCTGGAAACCCGCCCGAAGCGGGTGAGGTGTTTCGCCTTGGCGGGCTGGTCGAGGACGGCACGCTGAAGCGTGGCGATGGTGAGACGGTCAGCTTCAGCGTCACCGATGGCGGCGCCTCGGTTCCCGTCCGCTTTACCGGCGTGCTGCCCGATCTGTTCGCGGAAGGTCAGGGCATGATCGGCACCGGCCGGATGGAGGGCGACACCTTCATCGCCTCGGAAATCCTGGCCAAGCATGATGAGAATTACATGCCGCGCGAGGTCATCGACTCGCTCAAGGAACAGGGCGTCTATGAGGAGCCCAATTCCTGACGCCCCATTCTTCGATGCAACGCGCGCCGGGTTAAGCAAGGGTTAACCCCGCCGGGCCAGCTTTCTGGACAGTTTCCAGAAGGGGGCCAGCATGAAGACCGTCGAACAGATCGCGGCCGAGATCGTCGCGCGTGAGGGGGGCTACGTCAACGATCCCGATGATCCGGGTGGCGCGACCAATCTGGGCGTCACGCTGACCACGCTGCGGGAATTGGGCGAAGATCGCAATGTCGATGGCAAGGTCGATCTGGCTGATCTCAAGGCGCTGACCAAGGCTGATGCCCAGCGGATTTTCGTCGAACATTACTTTCGCAAACCGGGGCTGGCCGCGCTGCCGGCGCAACTGCAGCCTTCGGTCTTTGACATGCAGGTCAATGCAGGGGCGAATGCGGTCAAGATCTTGCAGCGCATGCTGACCCGGATGGGCTTTGCTATCACGGATGACGGCACGGTCGGGCCAAAGACCGTCGATGCCGCGCGGCTGGCTGCCTTGGCCGCGCCCGCGCATCTGGCCGATGCTTACGGGATCGCCCGGCGGAATTACTACTATGCTTTGGCCGATGCACGCCCGGCCAGTCGCAAATTCGCCCGCAGCCAATCGGGGGGCAAGGGCGGCTGGATCATCCGGGCCGAGGAATTCATCTCGGCCCGCTATCATCTGACGATTGCCGAACACCGGGCGAGGGTTGCAGCATGGGCGTGATGGACCGTTTCCTTGGCGCAAGCAGCGCCGTCACCACCGTCGCCAATGCCGCGACCGGCATGGCCGAGGTGTTCCGCGAAAACTCGACCCGGCGGATGGAGCTGGACGAAGAAGCCTATGCCCGTGCCATGGCACAGCTGACGGCGGAATTTGCCGCGCAACCGGGGGGCTGGTTCGACGGGCTGATGAACGGGCTGAACCGCCTGCCACGCCCGGTGATGACGCTGGGGACGGTGGCGTTGTTCGTCTATGCCATGGTTGAGCCGGTGGGTTTCGGACTGCGCATGCAGAACCTCAACCTTGTCCCCGAGCCGCTGTGGTGGCTGCTGGGCGCGATCATCAGCTTCTATTTCGGGGCGCGCGAGGCGCATTATTTTCGCACCCGGCCGCGGATCACGACCACCGTGCCGACCCCACCCACAGCGCAAGGGCCCATGACCGCGCCAGATGACGATTTCGCGGATAATGCGGCTTTGCGCGACTGGGCAGCCTCGCGGGCTGGGACATGACGGAAATGCGATAAGATCGGTGGCGCTCGGGGCTGGCTTGCCCGACGCGCCGCCGCTATCCTCCGCGCAACTGCCGGGAGGAAGAACATGAACGCGGAAATAGGCCATTTTGCCCTGATCCTTGCCTTTGCCGTGGCCATGTTCCAGATGGTCGTGCCGATGATCGGCGCGGCCAAGGGCTGGAGCGGCTGGATCGACAGCGCGCGCCCCGCTGCCATCGCCCAGCTTGGGCTGATCGGAATCTCCTTCGCGGCACTGACGATTTCCTTCGTGACCTCGGATTTCTCGGTCCTGCTGGTCTATGAAAATTCGCATACCGCCAAGCCGCTGATCTACAAAATCTCGGGCGTCTGGGGGAACCATGAGGGCTCGATGCTGCTCTGGGTGCTGATCCTGGCGCTGTTCGGCGCGGCGGCGGCGGTCTTTGACGCGAACCTGCCGCCGCGGCTGCGGGCACGGGTGCTGTCGGTGCAGGCGGCGATCGGCGCGGCCTTTCTGGCCTTCATCCTGTTCACCTCGAACCCGTTCCTGCGGCTGGCGGATGCGCCCTTCAACGGGCGCGACCTGAACCCGCTTCTGCAAGATCCCGGTTTGGCGTTTCATCCGCCCTTCCTTTATCTGGGCTATGTCGGGCTTTCGATGGCCTTCAGCTTTGCCGTCGCCGCCCTGATCGAGGGGCGGGTGGACGCGGCATGGGCCCGCTGGGTGCGGCCATGGACGCTGGCGGCATGGGTGTTTCTGACCATCGGCATCGCGCTGGGGTCGTGGTGGGCCTATTACGAGCTTGGCTGGGGTGGCTTCTGGTTCTGGGACCCGGTCGAAAATGCCAGCTTCATGCCCTGGCTGCTGGCTGCGGCCCTGCTGCATTCCGCCATCGTCGTTGAAAAGCGCGAGGTGCTGAAAAGCTGGACGATCCTGCTGGCGATCATGGCCTTTGGCTTCTCGCTGATCGGAACCTTCATCGTGCGCTCGGGCGTCATCACCTCGGTCCACAGCTTTGCCAATGATCCCGAGCGCGGGGTGTTCATCCTTGCGATCCTTGCCGCCTTCGTTGGCGGCGCGCTGACGCTGTTCTCGGCGCGCGCGGGGTCGATGCAGGCCAAGGGGGTGTTCTCTCCGGTCTCGCGCGAGGGGGCGCTGGTCCTGAACAACATCCTGTTGGCAGTGTCGGCCTTTGTCGTGTTCATCGGCACGGTCTGGCCGCTGGTGGCCGAGATGCTGTGGGACCGCAAGCTGTCGGTCGGGCCGCCCTTCTTTGAAAAGGCCTTTACCCCCTTCATGATTGCGCTGGCCATCGTCCTGCCGATGGGGGCGATCATCCCGTGGAAACGGGGCAAGCTGGGCCGGGTCCTTGCGCCGCTGCGCGGGGCGTTGCTGTTCGCGGTGGCGGTCATGCTGCTGGTCTTTGCCGTCTCGACCGGGCATTCGGCGCTGGCGGTGATCGGGGCAGGGCTGGGGTCGTGGCTGGTTGCCGGGGCCGTGGTCGATCTGTTGCTGCGGACCGGCAACTCCGGCCTGTCGCGTCTGGGCCGCTTGCCGCGCGCCGATTGGGGCAGGGCCGTGGCGCATGGTGGGTTGGGTGTGACCTTCATCGGGGTCAGCCTGCTGATGGCCTGGCAGGTCGAAGATATCCGCGTCGCCCGGATCGGCGAAACCTTCACCGTTGCGGGCTATGAGATCACGCTGGAAAGCGTCGAGGATGTGCAGGGGCCGAACTATGTCTCGACCATTGCCGCGATGCGGGTCGCCAAGAACGGGCGCGAGGTCGCCTTGCTGCATCCCGAAAAGCGGGTCTATCCGGTGCAGGCCATGCCCACGACCGAGGCCGCCATTCAAAGCGGCTTGTTCCGCGACCTGTATCTGGTGATCGGCGATGCCCAGCAGAATGGCGGCTGGGCAGTGCGCAGTTACATCAAGCCCTTTGCCGGCTGGATCTGGTTCGGCTCGGCACTGATGGCGCTGGGGGGGCTGATCAGCCTTAGTGACCGGCGATATCGCGTGGCGGCTGGGGCGATGCGTTCCGCACCCATCGCCGGACCTGCGGAGTAGGACCATGCGCTATCTGATCCTGTGCCTTGCGCTGCTGCTGGCCGTTCCGGCTTGGGCCGTCCAACCTGATGAGGTCCTGTCCGACCCGGCGCTGGAAGCCCGCGCCCGCGACATTTCCCGCATCCTGCGCTGCCCGGTCTGTCAGGGCGAGACGATCGACGAATCGAACGCGCCGATCAGCCGCGACCTGCGGCTTTACCTGCGCGAAAGACTGATCGCCGGCGACAGCAATGAGCAGGCCGTCGATGCCGTCGTCGAGCGGTTCGGAGAATACGTGCTGTTCGAGCCCCGGGCGCGCGGCATCAACTGGCTGCTTTATCTGGCCGGACCATTGATGGCGCTTCTGGGGCTGCTGATCGGCTGGCGCTTCATCCGCTCTCGTGCCGAGCCCGAGACCCGCCCCGAGACGCTCTCGGAGGAGGAACGCGCGCGGCTGGACCGGATCATGCAGGACTGACGCCGGGTCGCGCTTTCGCATGTCCTTCGCAGCGGTCAGGATGCGCCGCAGAAAAGCGGAGGAACCATGACCACCCAGACCATTACCGTCACCCATCAGGACGGCATCACCCGGATCGCGCTGAACCGCCCCGAGGTCCGCAATGCGCTGAACAGCACCATGCGTGCCGAACTGACGGAAACGCTGCGCAACCTGCCGCAGGATACGCGCTGCGTCGTGCTGACCGGGACGGGGCAGGCCTTTTGCTCGGGGCAGGATCTGGGCGATGCGACGGCAGGACTGGATGTGGAGCGCATCCTGCGCGAGGAATATGAACCCATGCTGGCCGCAATCACCGAGGCGCCGGTTCCGGTCATTGCGGCGGTGAACGGCATTGCGGCGGGGGCAGGGGCCAATCTGGCGCTGGCCGCCGATGTGGTCATCGCGACGGAAAGCGCCGTCTTTGTGCAAGCCTTCAGCCGGATCGGGCTGATCCCGGATGCGGGCGGCACTTTCATCATTCCGCGCAGCGTGGGTAATGCCCGCGCCATGGGGATGATGCTGTTTTCCGAACCCGTCCCGGCCCGTCAGGCCGCGGATTGGGGCATGATCTGGGAGGCGGTTCCCGATGCCGAGTTCGAGGCGCGGGTGACGGCGCGGGCCACGACGCTGGCGCAGGGCGCGACCCAGGCATTCCTCGCGACCCGCGAGGCGATCGCGCGCTCCTCCAGCCACGACCTGTCCGAGCAATTGGCGCTTGAGGCCCGGCTTCAGGGGCAGATGGCCGCGACCTCGGACTTCATGGAAGGGGTTTCGGCTTTCATGCAGAAACGCCCGGCTAAATTCACCGGGCGCTGAGCGTCACGACAGCCAGCTAAAGCGCGGCACCTCGCCGCGATTGTCAAAGAAGGGGACCCGCTCGGGTCCCCTGAGCGGACCCGGCCTTGCGGCAATGGCGGCGATTTCGGCCAGAACGACCTCGGTGATGAAGGGCAGGTCCAGCGCGCGCGCCTCGGTCAGGGGAACCCAGTGCAGATGCGAAAGCTCATCGCAGGCGGCGCTGAAATCGTTGCGGTCGCCCTCTAGCCGATCCGCATCCAGCAGCAGGAAGCGCGCATCGAAACGGCGCGTATTGCGTGGCGGGGTGACCGCGCGAAAGACATAGATCAGCGCCGACGGATCGGGGGCCAGACCGCGCGCGGCGTGCAATGGCCAACCCTGCGGCGCATCCCCCGGCAGGCCCGCGATCAGCCCGGTTTCCTCGGCCAGTTCGCGCAAGGCGGCGGCGGCCAGCGCCTCGGGCAGGTCGGGATGTTCGCCAATGGGGTCAAGCGCCAGCAGGCGGCGCTGCTCGGCTGCAAGCGGTTTTGAGAGGCGCGCGGCCGCATCGCCCGGATCGACCGCGCCGCCAGGAAAGACATATTTCGAGGGCATGAAGGCCGCCGTCGCCCCACGCTGGCCCATCAGCACGGCGGGACCCTGCGGCGTGTCGCGGTCAAGGACGATGACGGTGGCTGCATCGCGGATCGGGGGCAGGTTCATGCGGTGCCCTTCTGCTCCAGTCCAAAGCCATGCATCCGCCGCGCCCATTGAAAGCCGACGAACGCGCCCTTGATCACAGGCAGAAGCGCCAGCGACAAGATTACCGCGCCCAGACCAAAGCCGATCAGCATCGCTGCGGGCGAGGGGCGGTAGGCGATATAGATGGCCAGCAGCAGCGGCGCGCCCAGATGCGAGACCAGTAGGATCGTCAGATAGGCCGGGCCGTCATCGGCGCGCTGGTGGTGCAGCGCCTCGCCGCAATGGGGGCATTGATCCTTGACCCGCAGATAGCCGTTAAACAGCGCACCCTCGCCGCAGGCGGGGCAGCGCCGCATGGCACCGCGCAGCATGGCGGGGCGCAGCGGGCGATCAGCGATGTTGTCGCGGGTCGTCGGCATTCGGGATTCCTTTCGCAACCTGCGACAAATCTAGGCATCGCGCTGGGGAAGCGAAAGTGGGACCTATGTCACAAGTTCAGGCCGCAAGCGCCGCTTCGGCCATGACGATCCGGTTGCGGCCCATAGCCTTGGCCAGCAGCAGCGCGCGGTCGGCGCGGGCCAGCAACTTTTCCGGCCCCGCAGCCAGTTCACCGCCCAGCACGGCCACGCCTGCCGAAAGCGAGACGTGGATTTCATTCGCAGCGCATTCGGGGGGCAGCGTCACCGGGCTTTCCTGCACCTGCAGGCGGATCTCTTCGGCAACGGCCAGCGCCGCGTCCGCGCCGTGGCGGGGCAGGACGGCCAGAAATTCCTCTCCACCCATGCGGGCCAGAAGCGCTTCGGGCGGCAGGGCGAGGGCAAGGCGCTGCGCAACGCTGATCAGGACCGCATCGCCAGCGGCGTGGCCGTGATTGTCATTCACCGCCTTGAAGCGGTCCAGATCCATGACGATGACGGCTAAAGGATCGCCCTCGGACAGTGCCTGATCGTGCAGGCGGGCAAGGCGCGGAAGGGCATGGCGGCGATTGTGCAGTCCGGTCAGCGGATCAAGACTGGCAAGCTGCATCTGGCGCTGTGCCGCCAGACGGCGCTGGTCTGCCTCGCGCTTGCGGTCAAGCTGGGTCTCAAGGCGAATGGCAGCCTCGGCCGCGGCGACCGGATTGGCCATATCCGCAGCCAGCACGTCGCCCGCCCCCAGATCCAGCGCCATCTCGGCCAACTCGGCGCGTTCCGCGTGCAGGGCGATGACAAAGCCCGCATCGCGCGATCCCGGGCGCGAGCGCAATTCCGACATCAACCGCAGCCCGTCGCCCGGCTGGTTCATGTCGGCGGCGATCAGGTAAAGCTCGGGGACACGGCCGCGTGCGGCATCGGCCAGCGCCCGTTCGGGATCGCAGACCGAGATCGAAAAATCCACCTGCCCCTGCAGCGCATGACGCCAGCCAAGCGCAATGTCGGCCTGGCCCGAGATGAAGACGGCGCGGGGTCGGCTGTCATGCTGGAAGGCCGTGGCAGGTTCGGCCAGACCGCTGGGTAGTGCGGCAGCGTCATTCTGGGGATCGGTGCGCATCAGACCGCGGATGCGCGCAAGCAGGGTCAGGTCGTCGTCCATATGGTCGATCAGCGCCGACGCGCCGGCCTGCAAGGCAGCGATCCGCGCCTCACCCTGTGCCTGCGCCAGAATTTGCAGGTCGCCACCGCCGGGCAGGGCGCGCAACCCGTGGCACAGATCGGCCGTGGTCATATCGGGCAGGCTTACCCCGATCACCACGATCCGGGGGCGAACTATCCCGGCCCGCCGCAACGCCTCGGTCCCCGAGGCGGCGGTGCTGACCGCATAGCAGGCTGAGGTCAGACGCACTTTCATGTTGATCCTGGTATGCTGCTCACCATCTACGACCAAGATGCGCCCTGTGAAATTCATGTGTTGTTCTTTACACCAGCTGCCACGTCCGCATCTTGCGTGGATATTGGTTAATAAACGGTTTCACGTCGGGGTATTCCCGGCAGCAAGTCATAAAATCATGAGGATGGAATGCAGATTTCCGAGGCGAGCGACATTGCCGATCAGGGCTTTCAGCACATAGCCGGGGATGCCGAGATGGTCTCGGAACTGCTGGCGCAGTCGGGGACCGATGTGGCGGGGCTGCGCGCCATGGCCGGGCGACCGGAATTCGCGCAATTCGTGCTGGATTTCCTGCTGGAACAGGATCAGCGCGTGCTGGATTTTGCGGCCAGCGCCGGTATTCAGCCGCAGCGCGTGGTCATGGCCCGCGCCGTGCTGGGTGGGGGCGATCCCTGGTAGGATCGCCCGTTTTCGTCAGGCCACTTCGGCAAAGACCTTGTCGAGCGCCTTTTCCAGCTTCTCGAACATCTCGTCCATCTGGCCCTCGGTCATGATGAAGGGCGGGCACAGCACCACCGACTGACCCAGCGGGCGGCAGATTAGCCCCAGATCGGTGCATGTATTGGCGATGCGTTCGCTGACCGAAAGCGCGCCATCGAAGGGGGTCTTGGTCGCCTTGTCCTTGACCGCTTCCAGCGCCCACATGAAGCCCACGCCGCGATATTCGCCGATATTGGGTTTCTGGGCGAGGCGCTGCAGCCCTTCCTCAAAGCGCGGGGCAAGGCGTTTGACGTTCTCGGCCAGACCTTCGTTCATCACCACGTCGATCGCCTTCAGCGCGATGGCGCAGCCGACCGGGTGGCCCGAGGCGGTGAAACCATGCGGGAACTCCTCGATCGCCTCGACCGCGTCCTGCACCCGCTTGGCCAATTCCCCGCCCAGGATCACCGCGCCCATCGGGAAGAAGCCCGCCGTCAGGTTCTTGGATGAGATGATCGCATCGGGCGTATAGTCGTAGGTCTGCGCGCCCCAGGTATTGCCGGTGCGCCCGAAGCCGCAGATGACCTCATCCGAGATCATCGGGATGTCGTATTTGCGCAAGATCGGCAGGATCGCCTGAAAATAGCCCTTGGCCGGGGGAATGACGCCGCCCGCGCCCATTACCGGCTCGGCGAAGAAACCTGCGATGGTGTCGGCACCCTCACGCGCGATGGTTTCGTCCAACTCGCGCGCAAGGCGCTGCACGAATTGCTCCTCGGTTTCGCCCGCCTCGCCAAAGCGCCAGTAATGCGGGCAGGTCAGGTGGATGAAGCCGGGCAGCGGCAGCCCGAAGACCGAGTTATAGGGCTTGCCGGTCATGCTGGCGGAAACGGCGGTGACGCCGTGATAGGCGTTCCAGCGGGTCAGGATCTTGCGTCTTTGCGGCTTGCCCTCGGCGGCATGCAGGAACCACAGGATCTTGACCATGGTGTCATTCGCCTCGGAACCCGAGTTGGTGTAGAACACCTTGCCCGTGGCAAAGGGCGAGACCTCGACCAGCTTTTCCGACAGCATCACCGTCTGGTCGGACATGCGGCCAAAGAAGGAATGATAGCCGGGGAAGCGCTCATATTGCGCCTTGGCGGCCTCGATCAGGCCCTTGTGGTCAAAGCCCGCGACCATGTTCCACAGGCCCGAATTCGCATCCAGATAGCGGCGGCCATGCACATCGACGATATAGGGCCCCTCACCATGGGTGATGACGACCGTGCCCCGCTGGTGGACTGACGGCATGTCGGTGAAGCCATAGAGCGAATACTCCTCGGCCCGCGCTTCCCAGCTTTGCGGTTGGTTCATGGTGTCAGCCTCCGTGTTTCAGGGTTGCAGGCAGGCTAGCCGGGCGCGGAAAACGGTTCAATGGTCGCGGGCAGCCCAGACGATTGTCGCGCTTGCCCAAGGGGTGCATGCGGCGCAGATTGACCCTGCTGGGGGAGGGTCATCATGCGGGGATTTCTGTTTGCCTTGGCGCTTCTGCCGGGGCTTGCCTGTGCCGAGGGGCTGTATGTCCTGCCGGTCAAGCTGCTCGATACCTCCAAGGAGGCGCTGGACCAAAGCGAGGCCCATGCCCGCCGCCAGCAGGCCTTTGCCGAGTCGCTGGCCGCCGATCTGAATGGCACGCTGGTTTCCCCCGAGGAGGTCGCCGCCGCCTGTCCGCGCGAAACACCGGCCTGCCTGATGGACCTGCTGGCGGCGAAATCGGCCGATCGCGGGCTGTTCATCGTGGTGCAGAAATCCAGCACGCTGATCCTTCAGGTCTTTACCGACCTGATGGACGTGAAAGCGCAAAAGCTGATCGCGCATCGCGAGCTGAATTTTCGCGGCGACAATGACGAAGGCTGGCGCCGCGCCGCGCGCTTCCTTGGCCGTCAGCTGCGCGAGCTGGACTGAGGCGCAATCAGCCCGATCTCGCGCAGGGCGGCGTCGATGCCTGTCAGGACGGGGCCGCGGACCTCACCGACCAGAGCGTCGAAATGGCGGCGCAGGGCGGTCTTTTCATCGCCGCGGCAGTCGTTCCACGGGCGGCCCTGAAGCGCCATGTGCAGGACGTAATAGCCGATGAAATGCGGACGCTCGCCGCTGGCAAGCAGGGCGCGATAGGCCTCATGCGCGCCGATGCGGCGCAGGGTGGCCGCATCGGGAATTCCGGCGGCAATCAGGGCCTTGGCGGTAGCAGGGCCGATATTGGGGATGTCGGTCAGATCACTCATTCGCGCCCAGACTTTCCAAAGCTTGAGCTTTCCTGTATCAGCGCCGGAACTCCAAGGACAGCACGGCATGACCGACCAAGCCAGCACCCCCGTTTCGGCGGCCAAGAAGCTCTTCATCAAGACTTACGGCTGCCAGATGAACGTCTATGACAGCCAGCGCATGGCCGAGGCCATGGGGGCCGAGGGCTATGTCCTGACCGAGAACCAGTCGGAAGCCGACATGGTTCTGCTCAACACCTGCCATATCCGCGAGAAGGCCGCCGAGAAGCTGTATTCGGATCTTGGCCGCCTGAAGCCGCTCAAGGCCGAACGTCCCGACCTGAAGATCGGCGTCGCAGGCTGCGTGGCGCAGGCCGAGGGTGCGGAAATCCAGCGCCGGATGCCGATCGTCGATCTCGTCGTCGGCCCGCAGGCCTATCACCGCCTGCCCGCCATGGCCCGCGCGGGTCGGGGTGTCGATACCGAATTCCCGGCCGAGGACAAGTTCGAGCATCTGCCCAAACCCGCCGCCACCCGCCGCGCGCCTGCGGCCTTTCTGACGGTGCAGGAAGGTTGCGACAAGTTCTGCGCCTTCTGCGTCGTGCCCTATACCCGTGGGGCCGAGGTCAGCCGTCCCGTCGACCGCATCCTGCGCGAGGCCCACGATCTGGTGTCGCGTGGCGTGCGCGAGATCACGCTGCTGGGTCAGAACGTCAACGGCTGGCATGGCGAAGGCCCATCCCTTGAAGGTCAGGGCGGCGAATGGGGCTTTGGCCGCCTGATCCGCGCCATGGCCGAGATCGACGGGCTGGACCGCATCCGCTACACCACCAGCCACCCCAACGACATGGCCGATGACCTGATCGAGGCGCATCGGTCCGAGCCCAAGCTGATGCCCTATCTGCACCTGCCGGTGCAATCGGGGTCGAACCGCATCCTCAAGGCGATGAACCGCAAGCATACGGTGGACCAGTATCTGCGCCTGATCGACCGTATCCGCGAGGCGCGCCCGGATATCTTGCTGACCTCGGACTTCATCGTGGGTTTCCCCGGCGAAACCGATCAGGATCACCGCGACACGCTGGATCTGGTGGCGCGGGTCAATTTCGGCACCGCCTTCAGCTTCAAGTATTCGCCGCGTCCGGGCACGCCCGCCTATGACCGCCCCGAGGTCGACACCGATCTCGCCGATGCCCGTCTGCAGGAACTTCAGGCGCTGCTGTCGAGCCAGCAAAAGGCCGTGCAGGAAAGCATGGTCGGGCGCGAGGTAAGCGTGCTGTTCGAAAAGCCGGGCCGCAACGAGGGCCAGATGGTCGGCAAGTCCGATTACCTGCATGCCGTCTTTGTCGAGGCGCCGCAGGCCAAGGTCGGTGATCTGGTCCGCGTCCGTATCACCCATAGCGCGGCGAATTCGCTGGCCGGTGAGCTGGTGGCGTAAGCCGTCCGAAGGATTGCGGCGACAGGCCGCAATCCGGTTGACTTTTCCCATCGAATCCGCCATATGACCGCGACCGGCCGGGTATCCCCCGTTGCCGGTGCGTTATTTTAATCTCACCCGATATACGGGTGCGCTGTCCGAAGGCGGGTCAAGGACCCGACGAACACCTGCCACGCAGGGGCCGCAGGACGCGATGGAAGCAAGGAAAGACGGAATGTTCGCAGTTCTCAAGACGGGCGGCAAGCAGTACCGGGTTCAAGCCGGTGATGTCGTGCGCGTCGAAAAACTGAACGCCGAAGCTGGTGACAAGATCCAGTTCAACGAAGTTCTGATGATCGGTTCGACCGTCGGCGCTCCGCTGGTTGCTGGCGCGGCTGTGCAAGCTGAAGTCATCGACAACATCAAGGCTGACAAGGTCATCACCTATGTCAAACGCCGCCGGAAGCACTCGTCGCAGCGCACCCGTGGCCACCGTCAGCAACTGACGCTGGTTCGCATCACCGAGCTGCTGGAGAAAGGCGCCGAGAAATCGGACGTCAAAGTTGCTGTCGGTGCGCGTCTTGCACGCCGTCACGACGCCGTAACCGCCAACTGAGGAGAGTGACCCATGGCACATAAAAAAGCAGGCGGTTCGTCCCGCAACGGTCGCGACTCGGCTGGTCGTCGTCTTGGCGTGAAACTGTTCGGTGGCCAGGCCGCCATCGCAGGCAACATCATCGTTCGTCAGCGCGGCACCACTTGGTGGGCTGGCGCCAATGTCGGCATGGGCCGCGATCATACCCTGTTCGCGCTGACCGACGGCAAGGTGACTTTCCGCAAGGGCCTCAAGGGCCGCACCTACATTTCCGTGCTGCCGGCCAATCTCGAGGCTGCCGAATAAGCCGATTTTAACACCACGGTGTCAAAATTAGGGGGATCGGCGAAAGCCGGTCCCCTTCCGCATTTCCGGGGAGTGCCTAGATGAATTTAGAGTACGAGGGAGGAAGGACCGATGAATGACCTGATCGCGCCGGAGCTGCTGACGCAGGCCGAGATCGCGACGGAGCGTTTCGCGTTGCGTCCGCTGCGGCGGTCGGATGCGGGATTGATCGCGCATTACACCCAGGATCGCCGCGTTGCCGAAGGCACGCGCTCGATCCCGCATCCGCTGCCGCCGGGCGCGGCCGAGGCCTATGTCAACCGCGCCATGGCCGAGGGCCGGGACGAGGATGTCTGGGCCATCGACGGCTCCAGCAAGCAGCTGGCCGAGCTTCTGGGCGTGGTCTCTCTGACCCGGATCGAGCCGGACCAGTCCGAGCTGGGTTTCTGGGTGGGCGCAGGCTTCTGGAACACCGGTTTCGCGACCGAGGCCGTTGCGGCCCTTGTCGCGGCCAACCCTCATCGTTCGCGTACCCTGTTTGCCGAAGCGTTTCAGGATAATCCCGGCTCGGCCCGGGTGCTGACCAATTGCGGTTTCGAATATCTGGGCGATGCCGAAAGCTGGTCGGTCGCGCGCAATGCCCGCGTGCCGACCTGGACCTATCTGCGCAAGATGGGCTGAGGCTCAGCCGGAAATGGAAAGGGCGCCCTTGCGGCGCCCTTTTTTATTTGTTCAGCGTGACGACATTTCCGGCGCCACTGATGACGACCTGATTGATGCCCGACAGGGCCTCTTTCGGGATGGTCAGGCCGACAGTGATCGTGTCGCTGGCCGGGTTGGGCGCGCTGCGTGCGGCGGCGCTGTCCTTGAGTGGCGGATAGGCCACGAAGCGCAGCCGCAGTACGCCCATGTCATCGGCGCGAATGCGGCCGCGCGGCATGGGTTCCTCGGTGATCAGCGCGGCGTTCCACCAGCCCTTGGTTGCCGGCAGGCCGGTCACGACCAGAAGACGGCCTTCATACATCGGCTCCCATTTGGCGCCCGAGATATAGGCGATGCCGCTGCGATTGTCCTGCGTGGTGGTGGGGTAGCCGCCTTCGGGCTCAAGGCTTTTGGGCTGGCTCGACCCGAACCATGTTGTCGGGTTCCAACTGCTGTCGCCCGCGCTGTCCCCCATGCTGTCGCCAAAGCGCCCGCATCCGGCCAGCATCAATGTCGCGCAGCCGATGAGAGCCATGGTCCTGATCCGCATTCCGCCTGCCCCGTTCCTTAACAGTTTCCGCGAGTGATAGGGCAAAGAGGGCAGCGGCGAAAGCCTCTTTGACCTTCGCCGGGCAACGCGCTATGCCAAAGGCCCCCTCGACATCGCATCGTTGCGAAAGGACGCCCGATGGCCACGCCTGCCTTTGAAGAAATCGCCGAGACCTTCGATTTTCTCGAGGACTGGGAAGAGCGCTATCGCCATGTGATCGAGCTTGGCAAGGCGATGCCCGCGATGGACCCGGCGCTGCAAGTTCCCGCAACCAAGGTCGAGGGCTGCGCCAGTCAGGTCTGGATCATGCCGCGCATCGGGGGTGGGGTGTTCGACTTTCAGGGCGACAGCGACGCGCTGATCGTTCGCGGGCTGGTCGCGATCCTGCACGCGCTTTATTCGGGCGTGCCGGTGGGGCAGGTGGGGGCGGTCGATGCCCCGGCCGAATTGCGCCGGCTGGGGCTGGAAGAACATCTTTCGGCCCAGCGTTCGAACGGGCTGCGCGCCATGGTCGAGCGCATCCGCTTGCTGGCGGCGAACGCCTGATCAGCCGCCGCGGCGCAGCGCGATCCAGCCGCCGCCAAGGACGCGCGTGCCCTCGGTCGCATAAAACACGCAGGCCTGACCGGGGCTGACGCCTTCCTCGGGGTCGAGCAGCTCAACCTCGGCCCGGCCTTTGCCGGTCGGACGCAGGATCGCCGGGCGCGGCGGGCGGGTCGAGCGGATGCGGGCCATGATCGGGATTTCGGCCTCGAAGGGTTCGTCGCCCAGCCAGTTGACCTCGGTCACCGAGACGACCTTCGTGGCGAGGGCTTCCTTGGGCCCGACGATGACGCGGCGGGTCTCGGGGTCAAGGCGGACGACGTAAAGCGGATCGCCCAAGCCACCGATGCCAAGACCGCGGCGCTGGCCGATCGTGTAGTGGATCACGCCGCGATGCTGGCCCAGCACATTGCCATCCATATCGACGATCTCACCCGGATCGGCGGCACCGGGGCGCAGCTTTTCGATGACGCTGGCATAGTTGCCGTTCGGGACAAAGCAGATGTCCTGGCTGTCGGGCTTATCCGCGACAGCCAGTCCGTATTTCGCGGCCAAAGCGCGGGTTTCGGCCTTGCTGGCCAGTCCGCCCAGCGGGAAGCGCAGATAGTCCAGCTGCTCGCCCGTGGTCGAGAACAGGAAATAGCTTTGGTCGCGGGCAGGGTCGGCGGCCATGTGCAGTTCGGCCCCGTTGTCGCCGTCGAAGCGCCGGATATAGTGACCTGTCGCCATGCAATCGGCGTCAAGCTCGCGTGCGGTTTGCAGCAGGTCGCGGAATTTCACCCGCTCATTGCAGCGGATGCAGGGCACCGGGGTCGCACCAGCCAGATAGGCGTCCGCGAACTCCTCGATCACCGATTCGCGAAACTTGTTTTCGTAATCAAGGACGTAATGCGGGAAGCCTACACGCTCCGCGACACGGCGCGCGTCGTGGATATCCTGCCCGGCGCAGCAGGCACCCTTTTTCGCCAGCGCAGCACCATGGTCGTAAAGCTGCAGTGTGACGCCGATCACGTCATAGCCTTCAGCCGCAAGCTGCGCCGCGACGACCGAGCTGTCCACGCCGCCGGACATGGCCACAACCACACGGGTCTCTGCCGGAGGTTTGGCAAAACCCAGCGAATTCAATGGCGTGTCCTGCGCGTCAGCGCGAATGGCGGTATTGCGGCTTGTCATGGATCGTCCTTTCGCGGCGCAGAGCGGGGGAGGCGCGCCGGATTTGGCAACATTTATAGATAAATTGACGGAATTCTCAAGGGTCGGAGGGGTGCGAATGCCGTCGCGCTTCACGGGCATTTAAGGATTTCCTGCCAGAAACGAAGGGGGAGCAGACAGGAAATGTTGCAATGTTCGTCAAGAAGTCGCGCGGCCCCCGCACCGCCGTCCTGCCAGATGGAACGATCCTCAGCCTTGCCGACCTGCCCGAACCGGGCATGCGTTGGGTGGCCAGCCGCAAGGCCGTGGTAGTTGCCGCCGTCAAACACGGTCTGCTGAGCAGGTCCGAGGTGATCGAACGCTATGATCTGAGCGAGGAAGAGTTCGCGTCCTGGGTCCATGCCATCGAAAGGCACGGCAGGGATGCGTTGAAAATCACGCAGTTGCAAAAGTTTAAGCAACTTTAGGTTGCATTATATGTGATGGGCTCTTCGGTAACGTGATATTAACGCTTTCGTGAAAACACTGTCCGGAATCGGATCAACGGGGGCAACGAAATGCGGATCCTTCTTGTCGAGGACGACCAGACCACGGCGCGCAGCATCGAGCTGATGCTGACCCACGCCAATTACAATGTCTATCGCACGGATATGGGCGAGGAGGGCATCGATCTCGCCAAGCTCTATGACTATGACATGATCCTTCTCGATCTCGATCTGCCGGACATGCACGGAATGGAGGTGCTGCGCCAGATCCGCATGTCGCGCGTCGACAGCCCGATCCTGATCCTGACCGGCTCGGATGATACCGAAAGCAAGCTGCGCGGCTTCGGCTTTGGCGCAGATGACTACATGACCAAGCCCTTCAATCGCGAAGAGCTTGTCGCGCGCATTCATGCGATCATCCGCCGTGCCAAGGGCCATAGCCAGTCCATTATCCGCACCGGTGAAATGGTGGTGAACCTTGATGCCCGCTCGGTCGAGGTCGGCGGGCGCCCGGTCAACCTGACCGGCAAGGAATATCAGATCCTTGAGCTGCTCAGCCTGCGCAAGGGCACGACCCTGACCAAGGAAATGTTCCTGAACCACCTTTACGGGGGGCTCGACGAACCCGAGCTGAAGATCATCGACGTCTTTGTCTGCAAGTTGCGCAAGAAGCTGGCCGCGGTGCTGAACGGCGAAAGCCATATCGAGACCGTCTGGGGGCGGGGCTACGTCCTGCGCGACCCGGTGGTCGAGGGTACGGTGGATCGGTTGGCGCTGCGCGCCTGAGGCGTTTGTTCAGTCCTGCACGCTGGACAAGGTCTTGTGCCAGAAGCTATCACCTTGGCCCTGATGAACGGCCCCAAGTGGGCTCAGGCGGCGGAGGCGGGCATGACCCAGGACAGCGAACACCAGCTTGGGATCGGACCGGGCGAGGCGATGCCTGAGCAGATCGACGCGACCACCGCTGCCGAGGAAATCGCCGCGCTGGTGCAGGAGCTGTCGCTGGCGGACAAGGCCTATCACGGTGAGGATGCGCCCTTCATCAGCGACGCCGAATATGACGCGAAAAAGCGCAGGCTCGCCCAGCTTGAGGCGCTTTTCCCGGATATGGCCGTGGCGGAAAGTCCGACCGCCAAAGTGGGACTGGCCCCGGACAGCCGTTTCGCCAAGGCAGAACACCGCCTGCCGATGCTCTCGCTGGAAAACGCCTTTGACGATGCCGATGTCGAGGCCTTCGTGCAGCGGGTACGGAACTTTCTCAGCCTGCCCGCGAATGCGCCGATCGAGGTCACTGCCGAGCCCAAGATCGACGGCCTCTCGTTGTCGCTGCGATACGACCACGGCGATCTGGTGCTGGCCGCGACGCGGGGGGACGGCTCGGTCGGTGAAAACGTCACCGCCAATGCCCGTACCATTGCCGATATTCCCCAACGCTTGCAGGGCGAAGACATCCCCGAGATCGTCGAGATCCGGGGCGAGGTCTATATGTCGCATGAGGATTTCGAGCGGCTGAATGCCTCGGACAGTGGCCGCACCTTTGCCAATCCGCGCAATGCCGCGGCAGGGTCGTTGCGGCAGCTTGACCCGGCGGTGACGGCGGCCCGGCCCTTGCGGTTTTATGCTTATGCCTGGGGGCAACTCAGTGCGCCGCTGGGCGCGACGCAGATGCAGGCCGTGGCCAGGATGCGCAGTTTCGGTTTCCAGACCAATCCGCATATGCGGCTTTGTCATTCGGTGCAGGACCTGATCGCGGTCTGGTCGGGGATCGAACAGATGCGCGCGACCTTGGGCTATGACATTGACGGTGTCGTCTACAAGGTCAACGATCTGGGCTATCAGGCGCGGATGGGCATGCGCTCGACCACGCCCCGCTGGGCGATTGCCCATAAATTCCCGGCCGAGCGCGCCTGGACCCGGCTGGAGGCCATCGACATTCAGGTCGGTCGGACCGGTGCGCTTAGCCCCGTCGCGCGATTGCATCCGGTGACGGTGGGCGGGGTCGTGGTTTCGAACGCGACGCTGCATAATGAGGATTACATCGCCGGTCTTGGCGCCGACGGGACGGAGATCCGTGGCGGCAAGGACATCCGCGTTGGCGACTGGGTCGAGGTCTATCGCGCGGGCGACGTCATCCCCAAGGTTGCGGATATCGACCTGTCCAAGCGCGATCCGGCTGCGCTTCGCTATGAGTTTCCTCATACCTGCCCGGAATGCGGCTCAGTCGCCGTGCGCGAGGAGGGGGATTCTGTCCGGCGTTGCACCGGTGGGATGATCTGCCCGGCGCAAGCCGTGGAAAAGCTGAAGCATTTCGTCTCGCGCGCGGCCTTCGACATCGACGGGCTGGGGGCGAAGGTGATCGAGGAACTGTTCCGCGACGGCTGGATCGCCGAGCCTGCGGACATCTTCACGCTGGAGGAACGTTTTGGTCCCGGCCAGATTCAGCAGTTGAAGAACCGCGAAGGCTGGGGCGAGAAAAGCGCCTCGAGCCTGTTCAACGCCATCGCCCGCAAGCGCGAGATCCCCTTGGCGCGGCTGTTGTTCGCCCTTGGCATCCGCCATCTGGGCGAGGTTGCCGCCGCCGACGTGGCGCGCCATTTTGGCAGCTTCGAGGCGCTTGCCGCAGCCATCGACCGGATGCATCCCGCAGCCGAGGCGCATCGCGCCGCCGATCTGGCTGCCGAGGTCGAGCGCGAGGCAGCACGGCAATCCGGTCGCCGCGCCCGCATCGCAGAGGCGCGCAATGCCGCGCTTGGTCAGCATCAACTGCCGCCGGAAGCCGCCGCCGCATGGGACGATATGCTGTCTGCCAATGGCATCGGTCCGGTTCTGGCCATGTCGTTGGCCGAGGCGTTTTCGAACGCCAAGGAGCGCGCGGCCATCGACCGGCTGACCGCCTTCCTGACCATCCTGCCACCCGAGGCGCGCGCGACTGACAGCGAGATCACTGGCAAGACGCTGGTCTTTACCGGCACGCTGGAAAAAATGACGCGAGCCGAGGCCAAGGCGCGGGCCGAGGCGCTGGGGGCGCATGTCGCGGGCTCGGTCTCGGCCAAGACCGATCTGCTGATAGCCGGACCGGGCGCGGGATCGAAGGCGAAAAAGGCGGCTGATCTGGGCATCAAGGTCATTGATGAGGACGAATGGCTGGCGATCGCCAAGGGATGATGGGCGGGGTGACGGGACGGCCTCCGGCGCTGTTCCCGCTGTTTGCGGGGCTGGAAACTCTGCCCGGTATTGGGCCTCGGGCTGCCGAAGCATTCGAGCAGATGGGTGTCACCCGTCTGCGCGACCTGATCCTGACCTTGCCCCATTCCGGCATCCGGCGTCGCCCGATAGGCAAGCTGGCCGAGGCGCGCCCGCCCGAAATCGTTACCATTACCCTGCGGGTTGAGCGTGTGAACCCGCCTACCGCCAAGGGGCGGCCTTGGCGGATGCATTGTTCGGATGGCGTTTCCGACCTGCAACTGGTGTTTTTCCATGCCAAGAAGGACTGGATCGAGGGGCAGTTCCCGATCGGCGCCCGGAGGCTGATCTCGGGCAAGATCGAGCTGTTCGACGGCATGGCCCAGATGGTCCATCCCGATCACGTCACCGCCGAAGGCGCGGCCCCGCCACCGGAATTCGAGCCAGTCTATCCCCTGTCCGCCCGCCTGACGCAGGGCGTGGTCCAGAAGGCCGCCCGCGCCGCCTTGACGCGGTTGCCGGATACGGCGGAATGGATCGATGCCAGCCTGCTGCAGCGCGAAGGCTGGCCCGGCTGGGCCGAGGCATTGCAGCGCGCCCATGCGCCCGAAGGCTTGCAGAACATTGCACCGACCGATCCGGCGCGGGCGCGGCTGGCCTATGATGAGCTTTTTGCCCATCAGATGACGCTGGCCCTGCTGCGGCGCGATCGGCGGCGGCAGGTGGGGCTGCAGACTGTGGGTGACGGGCATCTGCGCCAGAAGGTGCTGGCGGGCCTGCCTTGGCCGCCGACCGGGGCGCAGAGCCGCGCTGTTGCAGAAATCGCCGAGGATATGGCGGCCGCACGGCGCATGAACCGCTTGCTTCAGGGCGATGTCGGCGCGGGCAAGACGCTGGTTGCTTTCCTGTCGCTGCTGGTCGCGGTCGAGGCGGGCGGGCAGGGCGTGCTGATGGCCCCGACCGAGATCCTCGCGCGCCAGCATTACCGCGCGCTGGAACCGCTGGCCGCGCTGGCGGGCATCCGGCTTGAGGTGCTGACCGGTCGCGACAAGGGCGATGCGCGGGCCAATATCCTGACCGATCTGTCCGAGGGGCGGATCGACATTCTGGTCGGCACCCATGCCGTGATCCAGAAGACGGTCGAATTCCGCGACCTGCGGCTGGCGATCATCGACGAGCAGCATCGGTTCGGTGTGAACCAGCGGATGGAGCTGGGGACCAAGGGCACGCATCTGCCGCCCGACATGCTGGTGATGACGGCGACGCCGATCCCGCGCTCGCTGGCCCTGGCGCAATTCGGGGATATGGACCTGTCGGTGCTGGATGAAAAGCCAGCCGGTCGTCAGCCGGTGCGCACCACGGTCATTGCCGATAGCCGCATGGCCGAGGTTCTTGACCATCTGGACCGCGCACTGGCCGCTGGCGCGCGCGCCTATTGGGTCTGCCCGCTGGTCGAGGAAAGCGAGGCGGTCGATCTGACCGCCGCCGAGGCCCGCTTCAAGGAATTGCGGGCGCGTTTCGGCGATCAGGTCCGGCTGGTCCATGGCCAGATGCCGCCCGATGAACGCGACAGCGCCATGGCGGATTTCTCCTCGGGGCGGGCAGGGATTCTGGTCGCGACCACGGTGATCGAGGTCGGCGTCGATGTCCCGGAAGCGACGATCATGGTCATCGAGCGGGCCGAGAATTTCGGGCTGGCGCAACTGCACCAGTTGCGGGGTCGGGTCGGGCGGGGCAGCAAGGCCTCAAGCTGTGTGCTGATGTATCACGACCCGCTGACCGAAACCGGTCGTCGCCGCCTGTCCATTCTGCGCGAGACCGAGGATGGCTTCCGCATCTCGCAAGAGGACCTTGAAATGCGCGGCGCGGGGGATGTGATCGGCACCGCGCAATCCGGCTTGCCACGTTTCCGCATCGCCGATCTGGAACGGCAGGGCGGCCTGATGGCGCTGGCCCGCAAGGACGCGCAGGCATTCCTTGAGCGTGACCCGACCATGGAAAGCCCGCGCGGCCGCGCCGTGCGGCTGCTGCTGTGGCTGATGGAGCAGGACCGGGCCATCCGTCTGGTCACGGCGGGCTGACCACTTCCGTAAACGTAAAATCAAATGTTCCTAAAAAGTTCTTTACTTCGCTCCGATTCGATGAGAACAAAGTAGCAACTTAACGTGGAGGACTGACATGAGCCGTGACACTCTTGCCGATCTTGCCGGCGTCGTTGCTATCTCGCTGATGGCGATTTTTCTGTTTTCCCTGCCAAGCGTGGTTCCGACCGTCGCTTTCGCCTGATCTGACCCGATTGTTCTGCCCCGCGCTTTGCGGAACCCTCGCCCGGTTCCGCCGGACCGTCCCCGGTCGACCATGCGCGCAACTGCCGGCCCCTGCGGGGGTCGGCATTTTCTTTTCCGGGGTCGGGTTTTCAGGCCGGGTTCTGGGCCGCGTCGATCGCGCCAAGGGTCGCCTGCCATGCCAGCAGGATCGAGGCGTGGCGGTTCGGAAATTCGCGTGCGGGCAGCAGGGTTTCCAGTGCCGCGAAAGGCTCGGACGGGGCGGGGCCGCCGGATTTCAGCATCGCTTCCAGCTCTTCGGTGGCCTGCGCGATCACCTCGCGCGAGGCACCGATCACCGCCGATCCCAGCACCGAGGCCGAGGCCTGACCCAAGGCGCAGGCCCGCACCTCTTGCGAGAACTCCGCGACATTGTCGCCATCCATCACCACATGCGCCGTCACCGACGATCCGCATTGCGGCGAGCGGCGATGCGCGCTGCCTGTCGCATTCTCAAGCTTGCCCAGATGCGGGATATCCGAGGCAAGGGCCAAGATGCGGCGGGAATAAAGCTGCATCAGATCGCTGTCGGACATGTCGGCCTCGGGGTTTTCCTTGGGACGGGTCAGGCTTAGATAGGGGCGACCCAGCCGAAAGGAAAGCCGATGTTCGACCCTGCGACACTGAAATACGACGGGAACGGTCTGATCCCGGCGATTGCGCAGGACCACCGCAGCGGCGAGGTGCTGATGATGGCATGGATGAACGCCGATGCCGTCGCCCGCACGCTGGAGACGGCCAAAGTCACCTATTGGTCACGCTCGCGCCAAAGCTTTTGGGTCAAGGGCGAAAGCTCGGGGCACGCGCAGAAGCTGATCGAGATGCGGGTGGATTGCGACCGCGACTGTCTGCTGGTTCTGGTGGAACAGACCGGCCCGGCTTGCCACACCAACCGCCGCAGCTGTTTCTACACCGCGATCCGCGACGGCGCCGAGGTCGAGATCATGCAGCCTCAGAACCCCAGCGAGTGACGGATCTCGGCGGCGCTCATGCCCCCCTCGCGGTAAAGCCGCAGGGCGCGGGCGTCGTCGCGCTTCGCCAGCCGCTTGCCCTGATCGTCGCGGATCAGGCGGTGATGGTGATAGCGCGGGACGGGCAGGTCCAGCAGGCGTTGGAGCAGAACATGGATATAGGTTGAATCCAGCAGGTCCTTGCCGCGCGTGACCAGCGTGATCCCCTGCGCTGCGTCATCGACCACGACGGACAAATGATAGCTGGTGCCCATGCCGCGACGCGCCAGAACAACGTCTCCGATGCCCGAAATCATCTGTTCTGCCGACAGGTGGTGCGGAATGCCGGGGGCGATGTTTTCATCGTCAAACGCGATACCGTCAGTGGCCAGATGGTCCAGCGCGCGGGCCATGTTCAGACGGATCGCGTCATCGGGGCCAGCGTCGAGCACGTGGCGATGGCGGCAGGTGCCGGGATAGACCGGGCCGTCGGGGCCGATCACCGGCTCGGCCCCTTCCTGCGGGGCCGAAAGCGCCGCGCGGATATCGGCGCGGCGGCATTGGCAGGGATAGGTCAGGCCCAGTTCCCCCAGCCGGTCCAGCGCGGCCTGATAGGCGGGCAGGCGGTCGGATTGGCGCATCACCGGCAGCGGCCAGTCAAGGCCCAGCCAATGCAGGTCTTCGGCGATCAGAGCTTCATATTCCGGGCGGCAGCGGCTTTGGTCGATATCCTCGATCCGCAGCAAAAACTGGCCGGGATCGGCCAGTTTTGCTGCCGTCAGTGCCGCAAAGGCATGGCCCAGATGCAAAGGGCCAGTGGGTGAGGGGGCGAACCGCGTGCGGTTCAATTCTGCCCCGCAAGCCAGTTCTGGAAATCGGCTTTCGCGCGGTCGGTATAGGCCGGGTAGCGGTCCTTGCGCCCCTTGCGGCCGCCGCGCATCTCATCAAGCGGCGGATACAGGCCAAAGTTCACGTTCATCGGCTGGAAGGTCTTGGCATCCGCACCGCCGGTGATGTGGTTGACCAGCGCCCCCATCGAGGTCGTCACGGGCGGCGGCGACAGATCGCGACCCAGCGCCTCGGCGGCGGCGATGCGACCGGCCAGCAGGCCCATGGCGGCGGATTCGACATAGCCCTCGACGCCAGTCACCTGACCGGCAAAACGCAGGTTCGGACGCGCGCGCAGGCGCAGCCGGTCGTCGATCAGGCGCGGCGAGTTCAGGAAGGTATTGCGGTGGATGCCGCCCAGACGGGCGAAGCTTGCGTTCTGCAAGCCGGGGATGCGGCGGAAGACCTCGGTCTGGGCGCCGTATTTCATCTTGGTCTGGAAGCCTACGATATTATACAGCGTCCCCAAGGCGTTATCCCGGCGAAGCTGGACGACGGCATAGGCCTTTTCGGTCGGATTATGGGCATTGGTCAGGCCGACGGGTTTCATCGGGCCGTGGCGCAGGGTCTCGCGGCCACGCTCGGCCATGACCTCGATCGGCAGGCAGCCGTCGAAATAGCCGGCGGTCTCGCCCTCGTGGAACTCGGCCTTGTCGGCGGCCAGAAGCGCGTCGATGAAGCCTTCGTAATCCTCGCGGGTCATCGGGCAGTTGATATAGGCGGTGCGCTCTTCCTCGGTCTCGCCCTTGTCGTAGCGGCTTTGCAGCCAGCAGATCGACATGTCGATGCTGTCGGCATGGACGATGGGGGCGATGGCGTCGAAGAAGGCCAGCGAGCCCTCGCCGGTCGCGGTCAGGATCGACTGGCCTAGCGATTCCGAGGTAAGCGGCCCGGTCGCGACGATCCAGCGGCCCTCGGTGGGCAATTCGCGGATCTCGCCGGGGGCGAAGCTGACCAGCGGCTCATCGCGCAGGGCCTGCGTCACCGCACCCGAGAACGCATCGCGGTCCACGGCCAGCGCGCCGCCTGCGGGCAGGCGGTGGCGGTCGGCCATCGACATGATCAGGCCGCCTGCGGCGCGCATTTCCCAATGCAGCTGGCCCACGGCGTTCATCTGGTCATCATCGGAACGGAAGCTGTTCGAGCAGACCATCTCGGCGCAATCGCCGGTGCGATGGGCGAAGGTCTCGACCGTGGGGCGCATTTCATGCAGCACGACGGGCACGCCCGCGCGCGCGATCTGCCAGGCCGCTTCCGAGCCCGCAAGCCCCGCGCCGATGATGTGGATCGGTTCCATGTCTTACCCCTTCGCATCAGGCGGGCGTCATAGCACCGCGCCGGACCAAGAAAAAGGGCGGCATCCGCTGGGGATGCCGCCCGATCTTTTCAGCCTATGGCCGATATCAGGCTTCGGCGCCTTCGGCAGCTTCCGCATTGTCATCCGAACGCAGGCCCGAGGGTGCTGCGATGTTGGCGATGACGAAGTTGCGGTCGATCGTCGGCTTGACGCCGTTCGGCAGCACGATGTCGTTGATGTGGATGGTGTCACCGATCTGCTTGCCCGTCAGGTCGACGGTGATGTGATCGGGGATATCCGAGGCGGTGACGACCAGTTCGACTTCCGGACGGACGACAACCAGGGTGCCGCCGCGCTTCAGGCCCGGCGATTCTTCGTGGTTTTCAAAGGTCACGTGGATGAACAGGTTCACGCGGGTGTCGCGGTGCAGGCGCATGAAGTCGATATGCGTCGGCAGGTCCTTGACCACGTCACGCTGAACGCCGCGGCAGACGACGCGAACGTCCTCTTGGCCTTCGACTTTCAGGTTCCACAGCGTCGACAGGAAGCGGCCTGCGCGCAGTTTGGTCAGCAGCGAGTTGAACTCGACTTGGATCGGCTGCGGCTCTTTGCCGTCACCGTAAACGATGCCGGGCACTTTACCTTCGCGACGGGCTTGGCGGGCGGCCCCCTTGCCTGTCCCCGCGCGTGCCTCGACGACCAGATCAGGGATCTCTTTGGCCATGTTGGTATTCCTTACATTGAATGTTCGCGGCCATCCTCCAAGGGTGCATGGCCGAAGCGGGGCCTATAGCCGGAGTCGGGTAAAATGTGAAGGAGAAAATTTTTTCGGCCGCCCCGGTTGCATGGCCAGAAAGATAGTTGCCCTAGAATGGTGACGGTCCCACACTCAGCCGCATAGGGTTGAGGTTGTTATTTTGTCCCGAATCCATTCGCTCGACTACCTGAAGCTGCTTATGGCCGTTCTGGTCGCCTTTGCACATACGTATTGGATGCAAGCCCATGTAACACCTATGTGGTTCATGGTCGGCAATGGTCTGATGCGGATGATGGTGCCGCTATTCTGCATCATGGCGGGTTACTTCCTGTACAGAGCGGCAGTCCGGGGCGACGGGGTGCGCTGGCTGATGCGGGTTCTGGCGCTATATGCGTTCTGGAAGCTGGTCTATCTGCCCTTCTGGATCGGCGACGTGCATGGTGCGGTCTCGTTGGTCAAGACGTTGATTCTTGGCTTTTACCATCTGTGGTTTCTGGCTGGCATCCTGTTTGCCGGGTTTCTGCTGCTATCCATTCGACGTGTTGTGCACGTCTTTTCGCATCGGCTTGAGATTCCAGCCCTTATTGCGGCTGCGGGTCTTTGCGCGATTGTCGGATTGGCAATGCAATACATCCACCTGTCGGGCGGTGGGGTTCTGGGACAGCGCAAGTTCCAGAACGGTCTGTTCATCTGTTTTCCCTTCGTCACCATCGGCTATCTGCTTGCCCGGCATATCGCATGGAAGGGGATGACCGGCCTGCCGTCGCGCCGCATGGCTTTGGGGCTGACCTTGCTTGGGATGGGGGCGCTGATGGTCGAGGCCTGGCTGGTTCAGGCGCGCTGGGGCCTTGATGTGATGCTGGACATTCCGATCGGCAGCTACATCGCAGCGCCGTCGATGTTCCTGCTGGCTTTGATGACCGAAATGCCCAAGCCGCCGATCCGGATCGATCCGATTTCGGCGATGATCTATTTCATGCATGTGCTGATGATCATACTGGCGCGCAAGCTTGGCATTACAGGCTTGGGTGGGATGATGCTGTTTGCGGTCGGATTCCCGACGCTTATGGCTTTGGCGCTGGGAAGGCTGGGGATATTCGGTCCCAAAGGGCGGTCGGCAACCGGGCGCGACAATGGCGCCCGGTCGCTTGAGCCTTACAGGTAGGGTTCAAGGAAGTCCTTGGGGACCATGACGTTGTGGCGACCGACATTCTTCACGTCGCGTTCGCCGCATAGCGCCATCGAGATGTCCAGCTCTTTGCGGATCACCTCCAGCGCCTTGGTCACGCCCGCTTCGCCCATCGCGCCAAGGCCATAGATGAAGGCGCGCCCGATATAGGTCGCATGCGCGCCCATGGCCAAGGCTTTCAGCACGTCCTGACCCGAGCGGATGCCGCTGTCCAGATGCACCTCGATCTGGTCGCCGACCGCCTGAACGATCTCGGGCAGCATGCGGATGGAACTGGCCGCGCCGTCAAGCTGACGACCGCCATGGTTGCTGACGACAATGGCGTCGGCACCGAAATCGGCGGCAATTCGGGCATCGTCGGGATCGTTTATGCCCTTCAGGATCAGCTTGCCGCCCCACAGGTCGCGGATGCGGGCGATCTTGTCCCAGTCCAGCTGCGGATCGAACTGCTCGGCGGTCCAGCTCATCAGCGACGAGGTGTCGCCGACGCCTTTGGCGTGACCAACGATATTGCCGAAATGCCGGCGCTTGGTCTGCAGCATCTCAAGACCCCAGCGCCATTTCGTCGCCAGATCCATCATCACCGGCAGAGTCATTTTCGGCGGCGCGGACAGCCCGTTCTTCAGGTCCTTGTGGCGCTGGCCAAGGATCTGCAGATCCAGCGTCAGCACAAGCGCCGAGCAATTCGCCCGCTTGGCGCGCTCAATGATGTTTTCCAGAAACTCCTGATCGCGCATGACGTAAAGCTGGAACCAGAAAGGCGCCTGCGTGGCCTCGGCCACGTCCTCGATCGAGCAGATCGACATGGTCGACAGGGTGAAGGGGACGCCGAATTTCTTGGCCGCCTGCGCCGCCTTGATCTCGCCATCTGCCGACTGCATCCCGGTCAGACCGACCGGGGCTAGCCCCACCGGCATGGCGACCTTTTGGCCGATCATCGTGCTTTCGGTGGTGCGGCCCGACATGTCCACGGCCACCTTCTGGCGCAGCTTGATGCGGGCGAAGTCGGTGGTGTTCTCGCGGAAGGTGCTCTCGGTATAGCTGCCGCTTTCGGCATAGTCGTAGAACATCTTCGGCACCCGTCGACGATAGATCGCCTTGAGATCGTCGATACAGGTGATGACGGGCATTGGCCTTACTCCTTCTGGTCGCTGGCAGGTGGCGTATCGGGATCAGCGCAGGGCGCGGCCCCTTCGGGGCAGGCGTCCAGCGGGGTGTTGGCAAGTTCGGCCGCCCGCGCGCGCAGCGCATCGGCGCGGCGGGACAGTGCGGGGTCGGCGGCAACCGGGGCAGGGGCCGTGCCTGAGATGCGTGCCGCGCGGCTTTTCAGCGCATCTGTCGCCGCAGTCGGATCGGTCGCGGCATCGGCGGCATGGGCGGGCACATTGGGCTCGGCCAGGATCTGGTCGGTCGGCAGCAGATCCGGGTAATCCCCGATGCGGTCATCGCAGCCTGCCAGCGCCAGCAAGGCCAGCGCCCATCCGATCCGATTTGCCGTCATTCTCTTCCCCGTCCGAATGGGTCACACCATAGGCGCGGCGCATCGCCCGACACAAGATGCGCTCTTTCCCTGTGCGCGCCCCCGGCCTAGAAGACGGCATGGCCCGCACACAAGGTTCGAAAGCTGAAATCACCGGCCCGCTCGTTCGCGAGGCGGCGATGAGCCTGTTCGCGCGCCATGGCTACGGCGCGGTGTCGATGCGCCAGATCGCGGCCGAGGTCGGCGTGCAGGTCGGTGCGCTTTACGCCTATACCCCAGAAAAACAGGCGCTTCTGGCCGATCTGCTGCGCAGCCATATGGAGGAACTGCTGGCCGCGTGGCAGGACGATCCCACGCTGCCCGCCCTGTCGCGCTTGCAGGCGTTCCTGCGCTTTCACATCCAGACCAGCCTTGAGCGCCCCGAGGCGGTGTTTCTGTCCTATATGGAATTGCGCAGCCTGACCCCGGACAACCGGCGCGAGATCGCCGCCCTGCGCCGCCGTTACGAGGACGCGTTGGAATGCATCCTGACTGCGGGCGAGGCCGAGGGCGCCATGCGCATTCCCGACCGGCGTCTGACCACGATGGCGCTGATCTCGATGCTGACCGGCGTCACCAACTGGTACCGCGAGGATGGCCGTCTGGATCAGGACCATGTCGTCGCGATCTATTGGGAACTGGTCCGCGGCGCTGTCGGCGCCTGATTTCCCTTTCCAACCACCCCAGCCGATCGGATATAAGAAGGCATGAGTCTTCCGCCCCAATTCCTTGATGAAATCCGTGCCCGCGTCCCCTTGTCTCGCGTGATCGGGCGCAAGGTGGTCTGGGATTTGCGTCGCTCGAATCAGGCCAAGGGCGACTGGTGGTGCCCCTGTCCCTTCCACGGCGAAAAGACCGCGTCCTTCCATGTCGATGACCAGAAGGGGTTCTATTACTGCTTTGGTTGCCACGCCAAAGGCGACGCGCTGACCTTCCTGCGCGAGGCCGAAGGCTTGGGCTTCATCGAAGCGGTCGAACTGCTGGCCTCGGAGGCCGGGTTGCCCATGCCCGAACGCGACCCGCGTCAGGTCCAGCGCGCCGACCGCCGCACGGAACTGGTCGAGGTGATGGAACAGGCGGTGCGCTGGTTCCGCATGCAGCTGGGCACTGGGCTGGCCGAACAGGCGAGGGCCTATCTGGGACGACGCGGGCTGGACGGGGCCGCCTGCGAGCAGTTCGGCATCGGCTATGCCCCCGACCAGCGGCAGGGCCTGTTCAACGCGCTGCGCTCAAAGGGGATCTCGGATGCGTTGATCATCGAGGCCGGGCTTTGCGCCAAGCCCGATGACGGCGGCGCGCCCTTCGATCGGTTCCGAGGCCGGATCATGTTCCCGATCCGCGACGGGCGTGGGCGCTGCATCGCCTTTGGTGGGCGCTCGCTGGACCCGAATGCGCGGGCGAAATATCTGAACAGCCCGGAAACCGCGCTGTTTGACAAGGGACGCAACCTTTACAATGTCGGCCCGGCGCGGGCGGCGGTGGCCAAGGGCAAACCGCTGATTGTGGCCGAGGGCTATATGGACGTGATCGCGCTGGTCCGGGCGGGCTTCGAAGGCGCGGTGGCCCCGCTTGGCACCGCGATCACCGAGGATCAGTTGCGGCTGATGTGGCGCATCTCGCCCGAGCCGGTGATTGCGCTGGATGGCGATACTGCAGGTGTGCGGGCTGCGGTGCGGCTGATCGATCTGGCGTTGCCGATGACCGCGCCGGGTCAGGCGTTGCGCTTTGCCTTCCTGCCGACGGGGCAGGACCCTGACGACCTGATCCGCCAGAAGGGGGCGGCAGCCATGACCGGCGTGCTGGACGAGGCCCGCCCGCTGGTCGACCTGTTGTGGCGGCGCGAGACCGATGGTCGCGTGTTTGACAGCCCCGAACGCAAGGCGGCGCTGGACAAGGCGCTTGGCGACGCAATTGCCAAGATCCCCGACAAGGACACTCGCGACCATTACTTCGCCGCGCTGAAGCAGATGAAATGGGAGTTGTTCAATCCCCGTCGTCAGCCCCAGCAGGACCGCGCCCCGCGTCCGGTCTGGCAGCCCAAGGGCATGCGCGGTCCGATCGTTCCGGTGGCCCCGGTCGCCTCGACACGAGCGTCCTCGCTGTCCTCGCCCGATGCCGATGGGCGCACGGCGGAACAGATGATCGAGGCGATGATCCTGGCCATCTGCGCCACCCATCCGGCACTGATCGCCCCGGTCGAGACCCGGCTGGAGCGGCTGGAGCCCGAGGATGGCGAGCGCGCCGCGCTGATCCATGACCTGCTGGCCGGCAGCCAGTCGCAGGCTGGGCAGCGTGCCCTTGAAAGCATCATGGCCGAGCCCCATGTCAGGACCGCTCCGGCCATCCTGCGTCCAAGTGATGACGATTCGGCGGCCGGAATCCTTGCCAATGCGCTGGACCGGATCGAGGCGCGCCGTGCCGTGCGCGAAGAGATCGCCCGCGCCGAGACCGAAATCGAGGGGCTTGCCGATGAGGGGCTGACATGGCGCGTCGCGCAATCCGCCCGTGCCCGTCAGCAGGCCGACCACCCCTCGCTTGCCGACTTGTCGGATCTGGGCGAGGATCGCGCCGCGCTTTCGGCGGGGCTTAAGGCGGCGCTTGAAAACGAGATCTGGCGCAAGCCGCGCAAGTGATCGACCGTGCGGCACGTGCCGCGCAAAAGCAGACCGCGCGGCGCTGGCCGTGCGTTTGACCCTCGCGGCGGATGCCGCATCAATGACCCGCGCCGCCGTCCGAATCGGCAGCGCCGAATCACTTGGCCCTTCGCCGGGGCACGGGCTTTGAACTCGCCCGCGAACTTGGTTAGAAACGGCCGATACGCCGATCCCGATTCGCTGATTCGCGAATCACCGCTTAAGGGAGCCAGCATGGCAGCCAACGACGACGACCAGAAGCCCGAGACCAAGGACGACGATCATTCGCTGGACATGAGTCAGGCTGCGGTGAAGCGCATGATCGCCGAAGGGCGTGAACGCGGCTACATCACCTACGACCAGCTCAACTCCGTCCTGCCGCCCGAACAGGTCAGCTCCGACCAGATCGAAGATGTGATGTCGATGCTGTCCGAAATGGACATCCGCGTCGTCGAGAATGACGAAGAAGCGGACGAAGGCGAATCGGCGGGCGAACTGGCGACGACGGGCACCGGCTCTCGCGAGGTGGCGGTCGCCACCACCGAGACCGAGAAGCTGGACCGCACCGACGATCCGGTGCGCATGTATCTGCGCGAGATGGGCTCGGTCGAGCTGCTCTCACGCGAGGGCGAGATCGCCATCGCCAAGCGCATCGAGGCCGGTCGCAACACCATGATCGCCGGGCTGTGCGAAAGCCCGCTGACCTTCAAGGCCATCACCATGTGGCGGCAGGAGCTTCTTGAAGAAGAAATCCTGCTGCGCGACGTGATCGACCTGGAAACCACCTTCGGCCGCTCGCTGGACGAAGAGGGCGAGGGCGATGAGGTCGTCGACGTGGTCGTCGACACCGAGGCGCCGCGCGCCAACCCAACCGCCTCGCGCGACGAACCCGAATACGATGCCGACGGCAACCCGATGCGCCGCGCCGACGAGGAGGAAGAGGACGAGGACGGGCAGAACCTGTCGCTCTCGGCCATGGAAGCCTCGCTGAAGCCGAAGGTCCTTGAGACGCTGGAAGCGATCGCGCAGGGCTACGAAGAGCTGGCCCACATGCAGGACAACCGCATGTCCGCCACGCTGAACGAGGACGGGACCTTCTCGGCCACGGACGAGATCGCCTATCAGGTCCTGCGTTCGCGCATCGTTGGTCTGGTGAATGAGCTTCACCTGCACAACAACCGGATCGAAGCGCTGGTCGACCAGATCTATGGTATCAACCGCCGCATCGTGACCATCGATTCCGGCATGGTGAAGCTGGCGGACGCCGCCCGCATCAACCGTCGCGAATTCATCGACGCCTATCGCGGTTCGGAACTGGACCCGACCTGGGTTGACCGGATGATGGCCAACAAGGGTCGCGGCTGGCAGAGCCTGTTCGAGAAAGCGCGCGTTCAGGTCGAAAACCTGCGCGGCGACATGGCCATGGTCGGCCAGCACGTCGGCGTGGATATCGAAGAATTCCGCCGCATCGTGAACCAGGTTCAGCGCGGCGAGAAAGAGGCCCGTCAGGCCAAGAAGGAAATGGTCGAGGCGAACCTGCGTCTGGTCATCTCGATTGCTAAAAAATACACGAACCGTGGCCTGCAATTCCTTGATCTTATTCAGGAAGGCAACATTGGCCTGATGAAGGCCGTGGACAAGTTCGAGTATCGCCGCGGCTACAAGTTCTCGACCTATGCGACCTGGTGGATCCGTCAGGCGATCACGCGCTCGATCGCGGATCAGGCCCGCACGATCCGTATCCCGGTCCACATGATCGAGACGATCAACAAGCTGGTCCGCACCGGCCGCCAGATGCTGCACGAGATCGGCCGCGAGCCGACCCCGGAAGAATTGGCCGAAAAGCTGCAGATGCCGCTGGAGAAGGTTCGCAAGGTGATGAAAATCGCCAAGGAACCGATCAGCCTCGAAACCCCGATCGGGGACGAGGAAGACAGCCAGCTTGGCGATTTCATCGAGGACAAGAACGCGGTCCTGCCGCTGGATTCCGCCATTCAGGAGAACCTGAAGGAAACCACGACCCGCGTTCTGGCCAGCCTCACCCCGCGCGAGGAACGGGTTCTGCGGATGCGTTTCGGCATCGGCATGAATACCGACCACACGCTGGAGGAAGTCGGCCAGCAGTTCAGCGTGACCCGCGAACGCATCCGCCAGATCGAAGCCAAGGCGCTGCGCAAGCTCAAGCACCCGTCGCGTTCGCGCAAGCTGCGGTCCTTCCTGGACCAATAATTTGGAGACCGCGTTCTTTCTCTATCGCAGCCGCACTGAACTGACCGCAAAATCGGGGCAGTGTACGGATATCCTGAACGAGGCAAGGGCGCGGAATCTGGATCTGGATCTGACCGGCTATCTTCATCTGGAAGATGGCCGGTTTTATCAATGGCTTGAGGGGCCGGCTGAACCCTTGGCCCTTGTCCGCGACATGATCCTGCGCGACCCGCGTCACCGCAATGTCGAGTTCCTGTGGCAGGGCGGCCAACCCGAGCGGCTGTTTGACGGCTGGCGCATGGGGTTCGGCACATCCCATGCCGGGACGCTGTTCGACTGGGTTGCCGAGCGCGGGGTGAAGGTCAGCGATTTACAGGATTTCGCCCGAGGATTGCGCGATTTCATGCTGAACGCGCTGCCGACGAAATCGATCTGAGCAAGGCCGGGTTAACGCCCGGCCTTCGTCATTCAGCCATGCTTGCCGCTGATAGATGGCTGCACAACCCGAACTGCTTGATTTTACGGGGCAAAGGGTGAACACTTGCCGTGAATAACAAGCATGGCCGGCAATGACCGGCCCGGACGAGGGCAAGCAGTGCCGGAAAATATCCAAAGCTGGCTGGGGGATAGCGGGCATCTTCAGGCGCTTTTGCTGGGCGTGTCTGCGCTGGCCCTGACGCTTGGCCTGTCGCTGCGCCGGGCGCGACTGGCGGGCGAGCAGACCGCAGCCGCTCACCGCGCCGCCGAGGCCGAATTGCGCACCCGCCTTGAGGCCGAGCAACATGCGCTGCGCGATCAACTGCTGGCTGCCAGCCGGTTTGAGACCCGTGCCCAGTCCCTTGCCCAGCGGTTGGATGAGTTGCTTGAGGAACGCGACGGGCTGACCGACGCGCTGCATCTTGAACGCGGCGCCTTGGCGATGATGCAGCGCGAATTGGCCGAAACCCGGCTGGCCGCCGAAAAGGACCGCGAGGCGAGCGAACGCGAGATCCTGACCCTGCGCGAGTTGCGCGAGGAAATGACCGGCCAGTTCCGCCTGATGGCGAATGAATCCCTGCGTCAGCAGGGGACCGAGATGCAAAAGACCCACGGTGATCAGCTTAGCGCGCTGTTGACGCCCTTCCGTGAACAGGTCGACCGCTTCCAGACCGAGCTTCAGGCCCGCAACAAGGCCACGGATGAGGAGCGTGCCCGCCTGAAGGAGCAGATCGAATATCTGCATAAACGCTCCGAGCAGATCTCGCATGAGGCGGTGGCGCTGACCCGCGCGCTGAAGGGCGACAGCCAGAAACGCGGCGCATGGGGCGAGATGATCCTTGAGCGCATCCTTGAGGATTCCGGCCTGATCGCGGGCACGCATTACCTGACCCAGACCAGCCATCGCGACGACGAAGGCCGGATGTGGCGGCCCGATGTCATCGTCAAGATGCCGCAAAGGAAGTTGCTGGTCATCGACAGCAAGGTGTCCCTGAACGCTTATGAGGAAGCGGTGAATGCCGAGGACGGCCCGACCCGCGACGCTGCGCTGCGCCGCCATGTCGCCTCGGTTCGGGGGCATGTCGCGCAGCTTTCGGCCAAGGGCTATCAGGCGCTGGATCAGGGCTCGGTCGATTACGTGCTGATGTTCATCCCGGTCGAGGGTGCCTTTTCCGAGGCGCTGCGCGTCGATCCCGATCTGGCCCGACATGCGATGGAAAACCGGGTGGGGCTGGCCACGCCGACGACGCTGATGCTGACCCTGCGCACCGTCGATCACATTTGGACCGTCGAGCGGCGGGAATCGAATGCCGCCCAGATCGCTGCCCGTGCGGGGCAGCTTTACGACAAGTTGCATGGCTTCGTTTCGGCGGTCGAGGATGTGGGCGCAGCGCTGGACCGGGCGCAGAAAAGCCATGCCACGGCGATGGACCGGCTTAGCCGCGGCTCGGGCAATGTCATCCGGCAGGCCGAGTTGCTGCGCGAATTGGGCGCGCGTACGCAAAAGCGGTTGGGGGTGGATCATGACGGCGCGACGCTTGCTGCCCCTGAGGAGGCCGCCGAATGACCCTGACCCGCCTGACGGTCCAGACCCACGGCCCGGTCTGCCACGACATCACCCGCGAGGTTGCAGCGGTCATCTCGGGACTTGGCGACGGGGTCGTCACGCTGTTCCTGCGCCATACCTCGTGCTCGCTGCTGATTCAGGAAAATGCCGATCCGGACGTGCAGCGCGACCTGCTGGGCTGGCTTGAACGGATCGCGCCATCCGCTGATCATCCATCAATGGGGTGGATCACCCACCGCGCGGAAGGCCCCGACGACATGCCCGCACATCTGAAGGCTGCGGTCCTGCCGACCTGTCTGCAGATCCCGGTTGAGCGGGGTCGGATGGTGCTGGGGACATGGCAGGGCATCTACCTTGTCGAGCACCGCCGCGCGCCGCATCGTCGCGAAGTGGTGGTGAAGTTTCAGGCAGGCTGAAAGTCGGTCGTGGTCGGGGAAGAAAATGGTTCCACTTGACAGTTTCTTATGAAAACTAGCGTAAGAAAAAGGCACAGCTCGAACGAACAGGGCAGGGATGGCTTCAGGTAACCGATCACAATCCGTTCAGGGCCTGACCCTGATCTCACCCCCTCTGGCCTATGCCTTGCTGGTCATGGCTGCGCCGCTTCTGACCATTCTGGCCTACTCCTTCCTGAAGGATGGCTATCTGACGGTGGTCCGCGAATTCACGCTGGAGAATTACCGCGCCGTCTGGACCGACCCGATCGTTCGCACGATCATGCTGCGCTCATTGGGCGTGGCGGCGCTGGTGACCCTTGTGACGGTCGTTCTGGCCTTTCCGGTCGCCTATTTTCTCAGCTTCGTGGTCTCGCCGTCGCGGAAATCGATGTGGCTGTTTCTGATCACCATCCCGTTCTGGACCAGCTACCTGATCCGGGTGTTCCTGTGGAAGGTGATCCTTGGCTATAACGGCGTGGTCAATTCCGGTCTAAAAACGCTGGGCATCATCGAACAGCCGCTGAGCTTTCTGCTGTACAACGTCAACTCCATGGTCATCACGCTGGCCCATGCCTATGCGCCCTTCGCGATCCTGCCGATCTTCATCGCGCTGGAAAAGATCGACCGCTCGCTGCTTGAGGCCGGGCGCGATCTGGGCGAAAGCCGGGCGATGACCTTCTGGCGGGTGACGCTGCCCCTTGCCATGCCAGGCGTGGTTGCGGCCGCGCTGATCGTCTTCATCCCGACCATCGGTGACTATGTCACCCCGGCCCTGATCGGCGGCGGCAAGATCCCGATGATCGCCAACCTGATCCAGTCCCAGATGCTTGACCTAGACAACCGGCCGCTCGGCTCGGCGCTGGCGGTAACCGCCATGCTGATCGTCGCCGTCTTCAGCCTGATCTTCGTGGCGCTGAACCGCCGCTTCCTGAAGGTGCGGCAATGAAGGGCGGGGGGCTGCGCGCCTATGCGATCCTTTACCTGCTGTTCCTGTACGCACCGATCCTGCTGCTGCCGATCTTTGCCTTCAACTCGGGGACGGTGATCGCATTCCCCCTGAAGGGCTTCACCACCCAGTGGTTCGCCCAGATGGTCGGCAACGATTCAATGCGGCGGGCGCTGGGGAACTCGCTGACCATTGCGGTCTGCGCCTCGATCTTTGCCACCTGCCTTGGGATATTCGCGGCCCGCGCCTCGACCCGGTTCGAGTTTCCGGCCAAGGGCCCGATCATGGGCCTGATCATGCTGCCGCTGGTCCTGCCCGAGATCATCGTCTCGATCTCGCTGTTGGTGGTGCTGCTGTCGTTGGGCGTCAAGCTGAACATCCTGACGGTGATCCTTGGCCACACGCTGATCTGCATGCCCTATGCGACGGTGATCCTGTCCACGGCCTTCAACTCGCTGGACCGCTCGCTTGAGGAAGCGGCCTATGACCTTGGCGAAACGAAATGGAGCGCGTTCCGGCTGGTCATCCTGCCGCTGGTCATGCCGGGGATCATTTCCTCGCTGCTGATGAGCTTCACGATCAGTCTGGACGAATTCATCATCGCCTTCTTCCTTGCCGGGAATGAGCCGACGCTACCGACCTATATCTTCAGCCAGCTGCGCTTTCCCAAGCAGATCCCGACGATCATGGCACTGGGGACGGTGCTGGTGGTCATGTCGATCATCCTACTGACCATCGCCGAATATTTCCGCCGTCGCGGCATTGCCAAGACCGGCGCCAAGGATACCGGAGGCTTCCTGTGACCACTCCCGCAAGCAGCACGGCCGCGCATCGCGCCCGCACCGCCGCCGCGCGCCCGATGATCGAATGCCGGGGCATCCAGAAGCATTACGGCGATTACCACGCGCTGCGCGGCATCGACCTGACCATCCGCGCGGGTGAGTTCTTCTCGCTTCTGGGGCCGTCGGGCTGCGGCAAGACCACGCTTCTACGCACCATCGCCGGGTTTGAGGACATCCAGTCCGGCGTGATCCTGATCGACGGTCAGGACATGGATGGGGTGCAGGCCAATGCCCGCCCGACCAACATGGTCTTCCAATCCTACGCGATCTTTCCGCATCTGACCGTGGCCGAAAATGTCGGCTTCGGCCTGCGCCGCGATCCGCGCAGCAAGGCCGAAAAGGCCGCCGCGGTCGAGGAGGCGTTGGAGATGGTGGGCCTCAAGGGCTACGGAAAGCGCGCCTCGCATGCGCTGTCGGGCGGTCAGCGGCAGCGGGTCGCGCTGGCCCGCGCGCTGATCCTCAAGCCCAAGGTCCTGCTGTTGGATGAGCCGCTTTCCGCGTTGGACCGCAAGATGCGCGAACAGATGCAGGTCGAGCTGATCAAGCTGCAGCGGCAGGTGGGCATCACCTTTGTTCTGGTCACCCATGACCAGGAGGAAGCCCTGGTCATGTCCGACCGCATCGCCGTGATGTTCGAAGGTCAGATCGCCCAGCTTGACGGCCCCGAGGCGCTTTATGCCCGCCCGACCAGCCGCCGCGTCGCGAATTTCATCGGGGTGATGAACTTCCTGCCCGCGCATGTGCGGGGCGACACTCCGGACGGGGTCGAGGTCGAGGTTCCGGGTCTGGGCCGTGTGGAAATCCCCGCCAAGAACGTCAGCAGCAAGGACCCCGGCGACGAGGGGCCATCGGTCGGTTTCCGTCCCGAGGCCGTGTCGCTGGTCGGTGCTGGCCAGCCGGTGCAGGGCCGGGTGACCGAAGGCGTCATCGACGAGGTCGTCTATTACGGCGACATGACCTATTACGACGTGCGGCTGGATGGCTCGGCCAGTTTCGACGGCAAGGCTCGCCCGATCCGCATCGCCATGCGCAATGTCTTTGGCCGCGAGGTGCAGGATGTTGGAACACGCGCAAAAGTCAGCTGGTCGCCCGGATCCTTGGTGCTTTTTCGCTGATCACGCACAATCTATGCGTGAGCCAGCGTTACGTGAATTGCGGTAGAAGGATGGTCGTGCAAGGTTTAGGCCGAATGCAACAGACGGAGATCTGGAATGATCGCACGATCCGCCATCCTTCCCGCACTGGCACTTTCTGCCATGACCGCCGGCGTGGCCGTGGCACAGGCGACCGCCCCGACGACGGGCGGGCCCGAGGGAGCACCGACCGCACAGGCGACCACTCCCACGGTGCCTGACACGACGGCGGCCTATGAAAGCGCGCGCAACCAGCTGGGCGTTCTGACCTATTGCCAGGACAAGGGCTTTATCGACGGAAAAGCGGTCGAGACGCAGGTGAAACTTCTGGCGATGATCCCACCTGGCGATACCACTGCGGGCGATGCGGCGGAAACCAAGGGGAAATCCGGAACGGTCTCGGCCATGGGCGTCGAGCGCAGCCTGAGCGAAGCCGCAACCGAGCAAAAAACCACCGAGGACGCGCTCTGCAGGCAGATGGATACATTGCTGCATCAACTGGCAGCCCAGATCCCCAGCTGATCGCGCAATAGACCCGGCCTTGCTATGGCGTCAACGACAGGCAAGGCCGAGCGTCCGCCGTTTGCGGTGGAGCCGGCCCTCCTCAGCGATCTTCGTCAGATTCGTTGTGCTATCCACGAAAATGTAATGGATCCAGGTCACGCTGGGCAGCTTCGGTGGCCCCGTTTGTCCCGCCGATGGGATGACCGAAAAAACCTCGGATCGTGGAGTTACCTAATCCGATGGTCGGTGGTTACCCTTGGCAAGGTGCTGCTCCGGCGCCAGAGGAAGACCGATGGCCTCCTTGGCGTGAATGATGGGGTTGATGCCGTCCAAGGTATTGATGTGCAGCACATCGGTATTGGGCAGCAATCTATTTCCGCGGCCCTTCAATCAGATGTGGTAAGACGGTTCACCGTCATCGTTGGTTTCCTTGGACACCGCGCCCGGCTCCATCCGGTGCCGTTTGAGCTGTTCGCCCTTGCCGTTGCGCATCACCTACGCGAACCCGTGATCGCACAGCAGCGCGTCGCGGGTCAGCAGTTCACGTAATTCTACGCGGGTCCAGGGACTCGCCTCGCGATGGATCATCTCATAGCTCGGATGGCCCTTTTGCGCCTTGCGGGTGTCGCGGTCATGCGTTGTGAAGGGCGGGTTTCCGCAGGCTTCTGCGATCAGCCCGACAGCGGCAGTGACGGCAGGAACACGCATAGCGGTGGCGCTGGTGACAGCGATGCCGGATCCGCACCGGGACGCGGCCAAACAGGCTGTAAGCCTCGGGGACTGGTCAGTGCGAAATGTTTTGATTCAGTGGCACTTTGCCCGAAGAATCAATAAGGCACTGGATAATATTCATGAACTCGACTCTCGCAAAGATCGCTGCGTGTAATAATACAGCATGTGGTAATATTGTTGTAATTTCTCATGTTGTTCTAAATTTCCTATAATATTTATGTCAGGTAAAGCGCCGATTGCGCGGATTTTGGCGAAGAAAGAAATGTCAACGTAATCGTCAGATGTGGTGTGCCCGACGTGGCCTTGGATTTCATCGACAGTGCGAATATTTGCGTCGAGATCGCGTGCCTGCGTTTTGAAGCGATGCTGCCATGCGTAATTATGCAAATGCCATTCGGAGCGAAGTTGTTTCTTGAAGCAAAGTTCTCACACTTTTAGATATTATCACTGATTTGGCCGAATGCCTCACGAGTTTTCTGGTATGGAATGTACGATCCGGTAATTGGCACTCCGCAAAGGGATAAACTCTTTTGATAATCTACGCATGGAGCGCGACATCGCGGTAATGCCCTACCTTCGTCGTCAGCATCGGGTATGATCCGGATAACCCGCAGTCGCCATCTTGCCGCGCGTCCTCTTGCCGAAGCTGAGTGATCTCGGAAACGCGGGCACCCGAGAGTGCACAAATAATAGGCGTCTACTGTTGAGCACGGACGAATTTAGGGGTTTCGCGGATGCGCCCATATTCGTCAGCTTTCGTTTCATGGGACCGTGAAACATTCAAAGCCTTGACCGCCTCGGCGTCGGTATAACTGGCCTCAAGGTCACGCTGCTTCTTAGGCTTTGATTGCTTGATCGTTGAGTCGACGTTTTCCGGTAGTCTCCCCATTATCAGACGTCATCTAAAAGAGTGTCCGCACCTCTGACAAATACATGTGCCAAGCAGTCTTGGAAAATGGCGAAGTGAGTAACTGTTCGCGCCTGTTGAAAAGCTTCTTTTTTTGTCACCTTTCGGGTATCATTATTTCGAAAAAACTTGCGTAGGCTTTCAACTACAGGTCGTATGCGATTTACGCCATATTTCATAATGCCTGCTATAGCGCGCCTTGATATAATCAGTTCAAAGTTTTGCAAGATTTACCGGTTCGGGTGTATCCTCGGTCGGCGTGGCATTCACTAAAAGCGGTGTCGCGGGGTGGCCGGAATATTCACCTTCATTTCGCACCACCCACACGTGTCAGTGCCTCTAGCTGGATGCTGCGCAGGGCGCGGGCGATGATGGCCATTCATCGGAGGCGGGCGCGGCGTCGAAGTTTTTCGCTGAGCGCAACCGCTTGATGCGGGTCCCGATGATCTCGGGGAGGTCCTCGTCGGTAAACCGCTGCTCTGCAATTAGCGATCATCAATGCTGATGCTGGAGGTAACCGGTTACATCGGACTGTTACGCATCTGTCCGTCAAAGGTGAGGCGCTGCGAGTCGTTACTGGCCGAAATCTGGTTGGGTTCCGGCGGAAAGCGGGCAGGTGTGACCGTGTTGTTCGCCGAGATAGCTACCGCTCGGCCAGCGCGATCTGGTATTGTAGCGACAACAGCGCGCTGGGTAACAACTTCATTGCGGTTCTACGATCCGGCGCGAGGGGTGCACGTAGCTGGTCTTTTCGACGATGCCCAGGGTCTTTCTGGACCGCCAGTCGGGCGAAAAATCGTCCATCGCGGTTAAAAAGGGATCGTCGCGCCCCAGCCATCACAGACTCGCTTTGTAACAGAAACTGCGACGGTAAGACGAAATATCCCCAGCAAAACAAGGGTCTTCTTGGAATTGCTGGGGAAATTATGGTGGGCGATAACGGATTTGAACCGCTGACATCTTCGATGTGAACGAAGCGCTCTACCGCTGAGCTAATCGCCCGGTGCGGGCTAGATAGCCGCAGTCACCGGGGGCTGCAAGGGGTTTTGGGCGGAAAATCGTCCAACCGATCAATCATTTTCATCGTGGTCGTGACCCGCGTCTGCATCAGGTCCAGACTTGCGTCGGCGTAGCCGCAGCACGATCACCTCCGAGCCGGATACGTCCTTCTGCTTGCTGATCCGGGCGCGACCTAGCGGCGGCAGCGCCAGCGTCTGACCTGCCGAGATGGCTTCACCCAGTTCGGCCAGCGTCGCCTCGACGATCTCGCGAACCTCGGCGTTGCGACGTCCGACCCGTTGCGCGATCAGGGCGACCAACTGGCGTTTTTGCAGCACGGTCGCATTGTCGGGATCGGGGCGGTCGCCCGCTTCGGCCCGGCCCTTGCGTTTTCCTTGCCCCCCTGGCCCATTTTTCGCCATGGCATCTCCTGCATGATGATTATGCGGATGCGGATTGAAAAACCGCGCGAAGTTGCCCTCGCGCGGTTCGGTTTCCTTTAGTGGGCGACCGCTGTGCCGCCGCTGCCTTGCTCGCGCGCGGCGGCAAGCTTGCTGGCCTCGGCGGCTTCCTCGGCCGCTTCGTCCCATTCCACCGGCTCGGGCTTGCGCAGCAGCGCATATTCCAGAACCTCGCGGACATGGCTGACAGGGATGATCCGCAGCCCTTCCTTCACATTGACCGGAATTTCGGCCAGGTCCTTCTCGTTGTCGACCGGGATCAGTACCGTCTTGATCCCGCCCCGCAGCGCCGCCAGCAGCTTTTCTTTCAGCCCGCCAATCGCCATGGCATTGCCCCGCAACGAAACCTCGCCGGTCATGGCGATGTCCTTGCGGACCGGGATCTGCGTCAGCACCGAGACGATGGAGGTGACCATCGCGAGACCCGCCGAAGGCCCATCCTTGGGTGTGGCCCCGTCAGGCACGTGGACGTGGATGTCGATGGCATCGAATTTCGGCGGCTTCACCCCAATCTGGGGCGCGATCGAGCGCACATAGCTCGCCGCCGCGTCAATCGACTCCTTCATCACCTCGCCCAGTTTCCCGGTCGTCTTCATCCGGCCCTTGCCGGGCAGCTTAAGCGCCTCGATCTGCAGCAGATCGCCACCGACCTGAGTCCAGGCCAGACCGGTTACTACGCCGACCTGATCGTCCTTTTCGGCCAGACCATAGCGGTGACGGCGCACGCCCAGATATTCCTCGGCCTTGTCGGGGTCGACGGCGACGGACTTGACCTTGCCCTTAAGGATCTCGGTCACGGCCTTGCGGGCCAGTTTCGCGATCTCGCGTTCCAGCGACCGCACGCCCGCTTCGCGGGTGTAGTAGCGGATCACATGGGTCAGCGCCTCATCCGAGACCGAGAACTCGCCCTTGCGCAGCCCGTTCGCCGTAATCTGCTTGGGCAGCAGGTGCTGGCGCGCGATCTCGCGCTTCTCGTCCTCGGTGTAGCCGGCGAGAGAGATGATCTCCATCCGGTCGAGCAGGGGGCCCGGCATGTTGTAGCTGTTGGCCGTGGTCACGAACATCACGTTCGACAGATCGTATTCCACCTCAAGATAGTGGTCGACGAAGGTCGCGTTCTGTTCCGGATCAAGCACCTCAAGCATGGCCGAGGCCGGGTCACCACGGAAATCCTGCCCCATCTTGTCGATCTCATCGAGCAGGATGAGCGGGTTCGTGGTCTTGGCCTTTTTCAGCGCCTGGATGATCTTGCCCGGCATCGAGCCGATATAGGTCCGGCGGTGACCGCGGATCTCGGATTCGTCACGCACGCCGCCAAGGCTGATGCGGATGAATTCGCGTCCCGTGGCTTTCGCTACCGAGCGGCCAAGGCTGGTCTTGCCGACACCCGGAGGGCCGACAAGGCACAGGATCGGCCCCTTCAGCTTGGCCGAGCGGTTCTGCACCGCCAGATATTCGACGATGCGTTCCTTGACCTTTTCCAGACCATAGTGATCGGCGTCCAGCACGGCCTCGGCCTTGCCCAGATCCTTGCGGGTGCGCGACTTCACGCCCCAGGGCAGGGACAGCAGCCAGTCCAGATAGTTGCGGCTGACCGTGGCTTCGGCCGACATCGGCGACATCGACTTCAGCTTCTTCAGCTCGGCATCGGCCTTTTCACGGGCCTCCTTGCTGAACTTGGTCGCGGCAATCTTTTCCTCAAGCTCGGTCAGCTCGTTCGAGCCATCCTCGCCATCGCCCAGCTCCTTCTGAATGGCCTTCATCTGCTCATTCAGGTAGTATTCGCGCTGGGTCTTCTCCATCTGCGTCTTCACGCGGGACTTGATCTTCTTCTCGACCTGCAGGACCGACATTTCGCCCTGCATCAGGCCATAGACCTTTTCCAGACGCTCGGCGGTGTCCAGCGTCTCAAGCAGATCCTGCTTCTTGTCCAGCGCGATGCCGAGATGGCCGCTGACCAGATCGGCCAGACGCGAGGGCTCGCGCGCTTCGGCCACGGCCGAGACGACTTCCTCGGGGATGTTCTTGCGCACTTTTACATAGCGCTCGAATTCCTCGGCGACGGCACGGGTCAGGGCGGTGCGGGTTTCGTTATCGCCCTCGATCTCGGCAAGCGGTTCGCAGCTTGCTTCGAAGAAATTCTCGTTGCTGATGAAGTCCAGAATGCGCACACGCTGACGGCCTTCGACCAGAACCTTGACGGTCCCATCGGGCAGCTTCAGCAGTTGCAGAACATTGGCCAGCACGCCGGTGCGGAAGATGCCGTCCGCGGCGGGTTCGTCGACAGCCGCGTCTTTTTGCGCAGCCAGCAGGATCGGGCGATCCTGCTCCATTACAGCCTCAAGTGCCCGTACGGATTTCTCGCGCCCCACGAACAGCGGCACGATCATGTGCGGGAATACCACGATGTCCCGCAGAGGCAGGACAGGATGGGTGGCATGGGCGAATTCGTTCATGGAATCAGTCCTTTCTCGCCAAGAGACTTGGCCCCGGAAGCGGCAGCGCAGGTCTCCTGCTTCCGCACAAGATAGGTAGGCGGCGCGATCTGTTCAATGGCTCATTGGGGCGCACCCCCTGCACGCAAAAGACCCCCGCCAATGGCGAGGGTCTTGCTGCCCGTATGGCCGGGTCAGGCGCGTTCGCGCAGGAAATCGTCCATGCGACGTTCGGCTTCTTCCTTGGTCCAGCCGTATTTTTCCTGCAGCTTGCCGGCAAGCTTGTCGCGCTTGCCCGCGATTTCGGTCAGTTCGTCATCGGTCAAATCGCCCCATTGCTCTTTGACCGTGCCTTTGACCTGGTTCCATTTGCCTTCGACGATATCCCAGTTCATCGCGCTAGCCTCCATCGCTGATTGCACTGTATCGATGGCAGGACAACGGGCGGGAGAAGGGCTGGGTTGCCGCGCCTCACCCAGACGTGAGGTGGCGTGAAAAAGGGCGGGTCAGGCCTTCACGCCCAGAAGCCGGCCCTGATGCGCCGCGATCCATGTCTCGGCGTGTTTCATGAAGGCCTTGTGCAGCTGGGTTCGTTCGGTCCCCTCGCTGACCAGCACACCCAGCCGCATCGGGCGCTGCTGACCGGTCAGGGGGATGAAGCGCAGCGGTTTGCCGTCGGGGGCCACGTCATGCAGCGGCCGCACGTTCACGATCGAATAGCCGAAGCCGTTGGCAACAAGGCTGCGCATCACCGCCATGTCGCGGGTGCGCTCGGCGATATTGGCGCGCAGGCCTGCCTTGACAAAGAAGGACAGGAAGTAGTCGGCGCTCAGCGGCAGGTCCAGAAGCACCATCGGGTAGGGTGCCAGTTCGTGGATCGATACTGCGGGCAGATGCGCCAGCGGATGCGTCTCGCTAAGGGCAACCGTCGGCGGCAGGTCGAGAATGGGAAAGAAGCGCAGGTCGTTCGGCAGGTCCAGATCATAGGTCAGCGCCAGATCGATCCGCGCCTGCCGCAGCATGCCAAAGATCTCGGCCTGATCTGCCTCGATCTGGCTGATGCGGACCTCACTGTATTGCTCGATGAAGCTGCGGCGCAGGCCCGGCAGCACGATCTGTGCGAATGTGCTCAGACAGCCCACCGCCAGCGGACCCCGGATCGAGCCGGACAAATCCCCCGCCAGATCGCGCATGGCTGCCGCCTGACGCAGCACCGTCTGGGCCTGATCCAGCAGCTTTCGCCCCGCCAATGTCGGGGTCAGACCCTGCGCGTGGTAACGCACGAACAGCTTGACGCCCAGTTCCTCCTCAAGCTGCGAAATCCCGGCCGAGATCGAGGGCGAGGACACGTTCACCTGCTGCGAGGCGGCGGCGATGCTTCCGGTTTCGCCCACGGCGACGAAATATTCCAGTTGTCGCAAGGTATAGCGTAAAGGCATCCGTCATCCCGGTCCGAGCGGCGCAATATTGTCCGAAATGCCGGGGCGTTTCAATCGACCTTGGCGTGGTATCAGACGAGCGCAAGATCCCTTTCCATGGGCGCGTCAAGCTGGGCAATACGCTCGGCGATGGCGACCGGGCTGTCCCAGTCGAAGCTGCGCAAGAAGGCGGCGAGTGCGCCATGATCCATGTCGATTCCGGGGGCGTCCTTGTCCGTCAGTCTTTGTACAAAGGCCAGCAGTTCGGAGTGATCTGACATGTCCGCGGGAAGCGCACCGGTCAGCCGCGACAGCGCCAGCGCGCGCCCGGCATGCAGCAGCGACTGGTTGGGCATCATCAATCCGGCCGGGGATTTCTGGCCAAGGGCGACGGCGGCGGTCAGATGGGCGTGGATGCCCTCGCGCCACAAAGCCAGCCCCAGCAGATCGTCCCGCATGTCCCGCCCGCTCTGCAGCACCGTCCCGATCATCAGGTCGGCCACCCGCAGCAGGCGCTGCAGAAATCCGAACCCGGCATAGCGCGGCAAGCTGTCCGCCATCAGCCGCGCCGCATCCGGATCGCGGTGGAACAGCACGTTTTCCCATGGGACCAGAACGTCATCGAAGACCAGCCGGGTCTCGTCGATCAGGCTGCGCGCCTGATCCAAGCGGCAGCGGAAAGCCAATCCCGGCCTATCCAGATCGCAGATAAAGGACGTGTCGCCCCAAATGGCGATCCGATTGGCAATGGCGGCGGCGGGGGCAAGGCATTCTCCGCCGATGACGATGCCCGCATCGGTTTCCCGCAGGACACGCGGGCCAGGGGTCGTGGTGGCAGGGGTCGCGGCGACCATGAACATGTCCTGATCCAGCGCGCGGGCGATTTGGGTCTGCACATTCTCGGCAAATTCCGGGGCCAGATCGGCCAGCATCGGGGCCGCGTCATGCAGCGACCAGATCTCGCCCATGCCCTCGACCGGGCTGGGGAGGTGAACCGCGCCGCGGATATCCAACCCCAGATCGACTGCACGCCGTTTCGCCCACCAATCCGCCTGCGAGACGGGCAGCCGCGCAGTGATTGCGCAAGTCTCGCCGTTACGCGTGACGGTGAGGATGTCACGAGAGGCGTCCTCGTGCTGCAGGTCGTAAAGACGGGCGCGGGCATCGACCAGCGGGCCAAGGAGGGGGTCCACGGTCACGTCATCGACTCGGGTCCCGTCCAGAAGAATGTCGCGATTGCTCAGGGATTGGCGATACGCCCTGCCGGTGCGGATCATGGCGGCCTCATGCGCTGTGGCCCGACGGGCCCGTTGCGTGAGTATTTTCACGCATGAGGAGAGCGGCAAAGAAGCGCTTCGCTTACGGGTGCTTAGTCTTGCCCTAAGCACAGTTTGGAAAACTGCCGATACTTCGGGCAGGCTTGACCAAAACGATAGCATCCGGGCCGCAACCTTGCGAAATACGCCAATAATCGCAAGAGTTTCCTGACTTTAGTTTCTTCCTAATCAGGGGTTCCGCAAGTCCTCATTTACCCGCAGGGATGCATGCCGGATCAATGCGAAAATGGGTGCAGGAATAGGCCAAGGCGCGCGCGGCCACCCTTGCGCACTATCAGGACAAGGTCTCGCCAGATGAATCAGAAAGCCGTCGAAGTGATCGGGGTCTCGAAAAACTTCGGGTCATATCAGGCGCTGAAGTCGATCAGCTTCGACATCCGCAGCAATGAGTTTTTCACAATGCTGGGCCCGTCGGGATGCGGCAAGACGACGCTGCTTCGCATGCTGGCGGGATTCGAAAGCCCCGATACCGGCTCGATCCTGCTCAATGGCCGCGAGGTGGTCGAGATCCCGCCCCATAAGCGTCGGGTGAACACGGTATTCCAAAGCTATGCGCTGTTCCCGCATATGACGCTGGAACAGAACGTGGCCTTCGGGCTGGAAAATCTGGGCTGGCAGCGCAGCCGCATCCGTGCCCGCGTCGGCGAGATGCTTGAGCGTGTCCACATGACCCAATTCGCCACCCGCAAGCCCGCGCAACTGTCGGGCGGCCAGCGTCAGCGCGTCGCCCTGGCCCGTGCCCTTGCCCCCGAACCCGAGGTGTTGCTGCTGGATGAGCCGCTTTCCGCGCTGGATCTGAAGCTGCGGCAGGCGATGCGGGATGAATTGCGCATGTTGCAGCGCGACACCGGCATCACCTTTGTCTTCGTGACCCATGATCAGGAAGAGGCGCTGGATATGTCCGACCGTATCGCCGTGCTTGGCGGCGGCGAGGTCCAGCAGATTGGCACGCCCACCGAAATCTATGAGGAACCGGTGAACCGCTTCGTCGCCGATTTCGTCGGCGAGACGAACTTCCTGCCCGTCGACGTGCTGGAGGCCGCGGGTGGCATGGCGACGGTCCGCACGCCCTTTGGGCAGTTGATCCGCGTCTCTGCCCCCGCAGGCGTGACCAAGGGCGCGGCGACGCTGTCGGTGAGGCCCGAAAAGATCAATCTGGGCGATCAGGCTCCTGCGACCGCCTTCCCGGCGCAGGTGGTCAACAAGAACTACATGGGCGGCTACACGCATTACCTGCTTTCCGCCAACGGGACCGAATTCCGCGCCTCGCGCCGAAATGCGTCGCGCGAGGGGGATACGATCCCGGTTGGCGGCACGATTGCGGCGGGCTTTGCCGAGACCTCGGCGCGGGTGCTGCTGGCATGACCGACAGCGCCCATCATGGTCCGGTGACCGCGACTGCGCCGCGCGCCCGCACGCCCGGTTTTTGGCACAACCTCGCTTTCTGGGGGCTGCTGCCGTCATGGCTGCTGATGGGCGTGGCGCTGCTTTTGCCCATCCTTATCATCGCGGCCGTTTCGGTCGCGACACGCGGGGCCTATGGCGGGTTCGAATGGGGGTTCGATCTGTCCGGCTATCGCCAGATCCTGTTCAACGAGGGCTGGACAGGGGAACTGGAATTCACCCCGCAATATCTGGTCATCATCCTGCGGACGCTGGCCTTGGCGGGGGTGACGACGCTGATCTGCCTGATGATCGCGGTCCCCGTCGCCTATCACATCGCCTGCCAGCCGCCCCGGCTTAAAGCCGCGCTGGTCTATCTGATCACGCTGCCCTTCTGGGTGTCGATGATCCTGCGGGTCTATGCGTGGATGATCATCCTTGGCCGGGACGGGCCGCTGCCGCGCTTTCTGGAATTCTTCGGCGCGCCTGCGGGGCTGAGCTTCATGTATAATGACGGGGCGACGCTCGCGGCGATGGTCTATACCTACATGCCGCTGATGGTGCTGCCGGTCTTTGCCTCGATCGAGAAGCTGGACGGCACCCTGATCGAGGCCGCGCATGATCTGTATGGCAACCGCTGGGTCACGCTGCGCCGGGTCATCCTGCCCTTGACCGCGCCGGGTCTGATCTCGGGGGCGATCCTTGTGTTCGTGCCCTCGCTGGGCGCGGTGCTGGAGCCCTCGCTGATGGGCGGCGGCAAGCAGATGATGATGGGATCATTGATCCAGTTGCAGTTCAGCGGCGGGCGCAACTGGCCCTTTGGCGCGGCCATCGCCATGACGTTGCTGGTCTTTGTGATGATCGTCCTGCTGCTGATCGCACGCCGCGCCACCACCAAGGAGGCCACCGCATGAGCAAGCGCCATGACGTCAAACGCTACCCCGGCCTGAATGCGCTGAACCTGGCGTTCTTTGCCTATCTTTATGCGCCTTTGGCGGTGGTGGTCGCCTATTCCTTCAACGACAACAAGATCGCGGGCGTCTGGACGCATTTCTCATTGAAATGGTACGGCTCGGCGCTGAACAACCCGGCCCTGATGAAGGCCTTGGAAACGTCGCTGATCGTGGCGGCAGTGGCGACGGTGGTGGCGACGACCATCGCGCTGATGGCGGCATTGGCGATCATCCGTGGCCGCAATGTCCGCTACCGGCGGTTGTCGGAAACCATCGTCAACCTGCCGCTGCTGCTGCCCGAGATCGTGCTGGCCGTGGCAACGCTGATCCTGTTTTCGCTGATCGGGTTGCAGAACGGCATGGTCAAGCTGGTCATCGCCCATTCCGCCTTCTGCACGCCCTTCGCCTTCCTGCCGATCCGCGCTCGCCTGCAAGGCATGTCGCTGGATTTCGAGGAAGCCGCGACCGATCTTTACGCCTCGCGCTGGGTGACCTTCCGCCGGGTGACGCTGCCCTTGATCTTTCCGGGGCTGTTTTCGGGGGCGATGCTGGCCTTCCTGATCTCGATGGATGATTTCATCACCTCGAACATGCTGAGTTCTGGCGGCACGACCACGCTGCCGGTCTATATCTTCTCGCTGATCCGGGCGGGAACATCGCCGGAACTGAATGCCATCGCCTCGCTTCTGATCCTTGCCTCGCTGGTGCTGGCCACGACTGCGCTGCTGGTGGCGGCAAGGGGCAATCGCGACCGGCTGTAAACCACATAAAAACCCAGAAAAGTCCAACAGGAGAAACGAATGAAGAAGTATCTTGCGGCAACTGCGATCGGCCTTTGTCTTGCTTCCGCGGCGCAGGCCGAGGGCAAGCTGAACCTTTACGTCTGGTCCGAGTCGATCTCTCCGGCGCTGATCGAGAAGTTTTCCAAGGAAAACGACGTCGAGGTGCATGTCGACGGCTACACCTCGAACGAGGATCTGCTGACCAAGCTGCAGGCCGGGGCCTCGGGCTATGACCTTTCGACGCCTTCGCAGCATTTCCTGAAGATCATGATCGATCAGGGCCTGATCGAGAATTTCGAGGCGAACAAACTGACCGCCTATGAAAACATCGACCCGCGCTGGCGCAATCAGTGGTGGGACGAAAAGCAGGAATATTCGATCCCGATCGCCTATGGCACTGCGGGCTTCGTCATCAATACCGATCTGTACAAGGGCCCGACAGACAGCCTGAAATACTTCTTCGAACCCGAGGGCGAACTGGCTGGCAAGATCGCCATGCTGTCCTATCCCGATGAGGTGATCGGCGCGGCGCAGCTTTATCTGGGCGTGCCCTTCTGCTCGGAAGACCCGGCCGAGATGAAGAAGGTGCTGGACCTGTTGATGGCGCAAAAGCCCTCGGTCGCGGTCTATTCCTCGGACAACATCGCCAGCCGTCTGGGTTCGGGCGAGGTTTCGGCGCATTTCTGGTGGGATGGCGAGGAGTTGAAGGCCCGCGACGGCGGCGCGCCCTTCCAGCTGGCGATGACCAAAGAAGGTCTGGTCGGCTGGCTGGACAGCATGGTCATCCCGAAAGGCGCCCCCAACCGCGAGAATGCGGTCAAGTTCATCGAATTCATGTCGCAGCCGGAAAACGCCACCGAGCAGATGAACTTCTACGCCCATAGCTCGCCGATGAAGACCGTGGCGGAGAAGGTCGTCTACACCAAGGAAAAGGCCCCCGAGCTTTACCCTGAAGTGCCGGTCGAATTCTCGCGCACCTGCTCGCCTGCGGCGCAGGATCTGGTGACCAAGGTCTGGACCCAGCTTCTGCAGTAACCATCCTAAACGACGGGGGCGCAGGTCGCCCCCGTTTTCGTCCGAGGGACCCATGCCAGCCGATCTTGTCATCCTGAACGCGCGGACCCGCGCGCTGTTTGCGCCTGCGGGCAGCTCTGCCATCGCCATCAGGGATGGCCGCATTCTGGCCCTTGGCGACGATGCCGCGATGCGCGCCCTGTCCGGGCCCGCGACGCAGGTGATCGACGCCAAGGGGGCCGAGCTGCTGCCCGGCTTCATCGAAAGTCACCTGCACCTGTTCACCGGCGGCGCGACGCTGTCGATGCTGAACCTTGGGCCGGTGTTTGGGTTCGACGCGGTCAAGGCGGCCTTCGACGCTTTCATCCGCGCCAATCCGGGTCAGGGCATCCTGTTCGGCTATGCGGTGAATTACACCATCTTTGGCGAGGATCGCCGCCCCGACCGCCATATCCTTGATGCGATCTGCACCGACCGGCCGATCTGCCTGATGGCAACGGACCTGCATTGCGCTTGGGCCAATACCTGCGCGCTGGAATTGGCGGGGGTGCTGCATGGGGCCGATGTCGGACCGGGTTCCGAGGTGGTGATGGGGCCAGACGGGCTGGCCACGGGTGAGCTGCGTGAATTCGCCGCCATGAACCGGGTCAAGATGCTGTCGCCCCTGCGGGGGCGCGACGGGCTGGATTATCGTGGCGGCGATGCGGTTTCGGACGACGACCGGGCCCATGACCGTGCGCTGATCCAACTGGCGGGCGAATATTGCGCGCGCCACGGCATCACCAGCGCCGTGAACATGGATGGCAATGAATACCAAGCGGGGTTGATGCGCGATCTGGCCTTGGCCGGGCAGATGCCGGTCCGCGTCAGCCTGCCCTTGCGGCTTGAGGAGATCGACGGCCCCGAGGGCGTCGCCCGGATCGAGGATTTTGGCCCGGAAGTGCCCGGATGGCTGCGTTTCGGTCGGATCAAGCTGTTCATGGACGGAGTCTATGACACCTGGACCGCGCTGACGGTCAGCGATTATCCCAACCGTCCGGGGTTTCGCTCGGCGCCCTTGATCGCCCCCGCGATCTTCGTCGCGATCTGCATCGAGGCTGACCGGCGTGGGCTGCAAGTCGCGACCCATGCCGTGGGCGACGGCGCGGTGCGTGCGACCATCGACGGCTATCAGGCGGCCAGCCGCGCGAACGGCCCGCGCGATGCCCGCCACCGGATCGAGCATATCGACACGATCACGCCCGAGGATATGGACCGTCTGGTGCCACTTGGCATCACGGCCTCGATGCAGCCGGTGCATCCGCCGGGCTCGGCCGGGCTGCCGCTGGAGCCGACGACCACGATCATGGGCCGCGACCGTTGGCCCACGGCTTTCCCGTGGCGAATGATCCTTGATCGCGGCGTGGCGCTGGCCTTTGGGACGGATTGGCCGGTCTCTCCGATTTCGCCGCTTTACGCGATCCATTGCGCGCTGACCCGGACCCCATGGGCCCCCGACATGCCCGATCAGCGCCTGACGCTGGAGGAATGCCTGTCCGCCTATACCACCGGCGGCGCCTATGCCGATTTCGCTGAAACCCGGCGCGGCAGGCTGGAGGTCGGGCTGGACGCCGATCTGGTTCTGATTGCGGGCGCGCTGGAGGGACTGGCCCATGACTCCGATGCCGCGCGCATCGCCCTGACCGTTTGCGGGGGACGCATCACCCATATGGAGGCCTGATGGAACGCTTTGACTATATCGTCGTCGGTGCAGGATCAGCCGGTTGCGTGCTGGCCAACCGCCTGTCCGCCAATCCCCGCCACCGAGTGCTGGTGATCGAGGCGGGCGGCCACGACCGCGACATCCGCGTCAAAGTCCCCGCTGGCATCCTTGCCATGTATGGCCGTCCCCGTTTCGATTACGGCTATGTCGGCACACCGCAGCCAGAACTGAACAACCGACGCATCCCGGTGAACCGCGGGCGGATGCTGGGCGGCTCTTCCTCGCTGAACTCGATGCTTTATATCCGGGGGGCGGGTGCCGATTACGACGAATGGCAGGGTCTGGGCTGCGAGGGCTGGGGCTGGGACGATGTGCTGCCCGTCTTCAAGGCGCTTGAGCGCAACCAGAACGGACAGGACCCGGCCCTGCACGGGACGACGGGCGAGCTGATCGTCAGCCGTCCCCGCGATCCGAACCCGGTCTGTCAGGATTTCATTGCGGCAGGCGAGGCGCTGCAACTGCCGCGCAACGTGGATTTCAACGGCCCGAGCCAGCTTGGCCTTGGCGTCTATGACGTGACCCAGCGTGAAGGGCTGCGCTTCTCGGCCTATAACGCTTTTCTTGAACCGGTGCGGAACCGCCCGAACCTGACGATCTGGTCCGGCACCACCCTGCGCCGGTTGCTGATCGAGGAAGGCCGCGTCACCGGCATTGAGATCCGGCGCGGCATCGAAATCCAGCGCGTTCAGGCGGGCGAGGTGATCCTTAGCAGCGGTGCCATCGGCACACCCATGGCGCTGATGGCCTCGGGGATCGGGCCGGGCAAGGCGCTGGCCGGGCAGGGGATCGAGGTGATCCATGACATGCCCGGCGTGGGCGCGAACCTGCGCGACCATGTGGACGGGATGATCACGGTGCGCAGCGGCTCGACCCGGACCTTGGGGTTTTCGCTGGGGAATTGGCGCAGGCTTCTGGCCTCACCCTTCCGGTTTGCGGCCAATCGTAAGGGCGAGCTGTCGACCAACTACGTCGTCGCGGGCGGTTTCGCCCGTACGCCGCTGGCTGGTGATCTGCCCGATGTGCAGTTCCATTTCGTCCCCGGCTATCGCAGCCATCGCGGGCGTCTGGTCGAATGGGGGCATGGCTTTGCCATCCATACCTGCGTGCTGCGGCCGCGCTCGATCGGTGAAATCCGCATTGCGCGGCAGGGCGACAGCTTCGCCCCGCAGATCGATCACCGCTTCTTCAGCGATCCCCATGACGCGGCCACTTTGGTCGAAGGGATCAAGCTGGCGCGACGCATCTTTGCCGCAGCGCCCTTGGCCGGGTTGCAGGGGCAGGAAATCCTGCCCGGCCCGGATGTTCGGACCGATGACGCTATCCTTGCCTATCTGCGGGCCGAGGCGCTGACCGTCTATCACCCGGTCGGCACCGCCAAGATGGGCCGTGATCCGATGGGGGTGGTCGATCCGCGCAGCATGAAGGTTCACGGGGTCGAAGGGCTTCGGGTGGCCGATGCCTCGGTCATGCCGACGCTGATTGGCGGCAATACCAATGCGCCCTCGATGATGATCGGGGAAAGATGCGCCCGGGCGATGCTCGGGCAATGATCGTAGGGAAATGGGGGCGCATGATGCGCCCCCGTTCGTTCAATCCAGCGCGAGTTCGGTGATCTCGCGGCGGAAGGGCAGGTTGTCGCCGCGATCGGGCTCGTCCAGCTCGCGCGCGTAGCGGTGACCGGCATAGGTGGCCCATGCGATGGGACCGGGGGCGTTGGCGTCGCCGATGATCTTGACCGACTTGATCCCGGCATCGGCCCAGTCGGCCTCGCGCGATTTCAGGTCCAGATAGACCTGATTTTCTTCCTTGCGCGAGGCGACGATCATCACGGCGTCGCAGCCATGTTCCTGCAATTGATCGGTATAGGTGCAGTTCGACACCACATGCCCCTTGCCGATGGCCACCACGCCACGGTTCAAGACGATATTGACGCCCATTCCGGCCAGCCGGCGGTGGATGGTGTGTTGTTCCAGCGTGTTGACCGTCCAGTCCGAGATATAGGCCGAGGGGGTGATGAAGGTGACCTCGCAGCCCTCCTGCACCAGAAGCTCCGCCAGAACGCCACCCATGTAGTAATGGTCGTCGTCATAGATCACGACCTTTCCGCGCGGTTTGCGGCCCTCCATGATGTCGTCGGGTGTATAGACCGGCACCGACGCATCCATCGGGAAAGGCACGACGTGCTGGCGGCTGACGCCGTCGGCGCGCCATTTCGCCCCGGTGGCGATGCAGACATTCTGGAAGCCGAACTCAAGGATGCTGTCCGCGTCCAGCTGGCTGTCGAAATAGGTCTCGACATTGGCGCGCTGGCTGAGTTGGTATTCGCGATATTCGACCACGCGACCCCAAGCCGACAGGCCGGGAAGCAGCCGCTCGCGGGCGACGCGGCCACCCAACACGGTGCGGCCCTCGGCAATGGCCACGTCATAGCCACGCAGCGACAGGGCGCGTGCGGCCTCAAGCCCGGCGGGGCCGGAACCGACGATCAGCACGCTTTGGCTGTCGCCCTTGGCGTTCATGGTTTCCGGGTGCCAGCCCTTGCGCCATTCCTCCATGAAGGTCGGGTTCTGGGTGCAGCGGCTGATCGACATGGTCATGTCACCGGTGATGCAGATATTGCAGCCGATGCATTCGCGGATGTCCTCGATGCGGCCTTCCTCGATCTTCTTGGGCAGGAAGGGGTCGGCGATGGACGGACGCGCGCAGCCGATGAAATCCAGCGTGCCGGACTTGATCATCCGCACCATCGTATCGGGCGAGGTGAAGCGCCCGACGCCGACGACCGGCTTGTCGGTCAGCTCACGGATGCCGCGAACCAATTGTTCCTGCGCGGATTCCTCCTTGAAGCGTGAGGGGCCGGAGCAGTCCTCCCAAGTGCCCTGCGCCAGATCCCAGAGGTCGGGCAGGTTGCGGTTCATCTCGATGAATTCGCGGACCTCGGCGTTGGAAAAGCCTAATTCACCCACGGTCTCATCCAGGCTGACCCGCAAGGTGATGCCCATGGTGTCGCCCACCGCGTCGCGCATGTCGGCGATGACCTCGTTCACGAAGCGCGAACGGTTTTCCAGGCTGCCGCCATATTCGTCGCTGCGGTGGTTGGTGGCCCGGCTCAGGAAATGCTGGAAGATGCCAAAGCCATGCGCGCCGTAAAGACAGATCAGGTCGAACCCGCCCAGTTTCGAACGCTTGGCCGCATTCACGAACCAGCGGCGCAGGTTCTTGATGTCTGCCTTGTCCAGCGCGCGGGCTTGCACCGGGTCATTTGTGAAGGTGCGGATCGGCATGGCCGAGGGGGCCAGTGGCACTTCCTTGGTGTAAAGGTTGGGGCCGTTGATGCCGGAATAGGCCAACTGGATGCCAGCCAGCGCGCCATGGGTCTTCATTCTGTCGGCCATCTTGCGCAGTTGCGGGATGTCCTTGTCCTCCCACAGGCGCAGCTCGATGAAGGGCGTGATTTCCGAGGTATGGTGCATCTCGCATTGCTCGGTGAAGATGACGCCCCAGCCGCCTTGGGCCTTGATGCCGCGCATCTCGGCCGCCGCCGAAGGGTCGCGATAGCCGCCCCCATTGCAATGCGGCACCTGGTAGAAGCGGTTCTTGGCTGTGACAGGGCCGATCTGCATCGGCTGGAACAGGATGTCGTAGCGGGAATCGCGCAATGTCTTCTCCTTCAGGGGTCGTGATGCAAGGTGCGCCTGAGCACACCCTACGCGGGTTGTAGGGTGCGCTTCAGCGCACCACGCTTCGGGTCAGGTCCGGTACTTGATCCAGACCGTCTTCAGCGCCGTATATTTTTCCAAAGAATGCAGCGACAGATCGCGGCCAAAGCCCGATTGCTTCATGCCGCCAAAGGGTGTCTGCGCCGAAAGCGCATCGACCGTGTTGACGGAAACCGTGCCGACATGCAGCCGCTCCGAGACCCGGCAGGCGCGCGACAGATTGTCGGTCCAGACCGAGGCCGCAAGGCCATAGATCGAGTCATTGGCCATGCGCACCGCCTCATCCTCGCTGTCAAAGGCGATGACCGACAGGACCGGGCCAAAGATCTCGTCCCGCGCCAAGGGATCGCCGTGGCGCACATCGTCAAAGATCGTCGGCTGCACGAAGCAGCCCTTGCCAGCCACGGTCACCCGCTCGCCCCCGGCGACAAGGTTCGCCGTCTGCTTGCCTGCCTCGACAAAGCGCATGATGCCTTGGGTCTGCTTCTCGTCGACAATCGCCCCCATGCGCGAGGCCGGGTCCAGCGGGTCGCCGGGTTGCATGGCCGCCGCACGTGCGATCAGCTTTTCGACCAGCCGGTCTTTAACCGAGCGCTCGACATAAAGCCGCGAATTGGCCGAGCAGACCTCGCCCTGATTGAAGAAGATGCCAAAGGCCGCCATCTCGGCTGCCGCATCCAGATCCTCGCAATCGGCGAAGATGATATTGGGGCTTTTGCCGCCGGTCTCGGGCCAGACCTGCTTCAGGTTCGACTGGCCGGAATATTGCATGAACAGCTTGCCGGTCGCGGTCGAGCCGGTGAAGGCCAGACAATCGACATCCATATGCAGCCCCAGCGCGCGGCCCGCCGTCGCGCCAAAGCCCGGCACGACGTTGAAGACCCCGTCCGGCACACCCGCCTCGGCCGCCAGTTCCGCCAGTCGCAGCGCCGAAAGCGGCGATTGCTCGGCGGGTTTCAGCACCACCGAGTTACCTGCGGCCAAGGCGGCAGCCGCCTTCCACGTCGCCATGTCCAGCGGGAAATTCCACGGCACCACCGCGCCGACGACACCCAAGGGCACGCGCCGCACCAGCGCCAGATCGCCGGGTCCGGTGGGGGCGACCTCATCATAGATCTTGTCGATGGCCTCGCCGTACCATTGGAAGAAATGCGCCGAACCCGGTGCGTCGATCGTCGCGGCATCCGTGACCAGCTTGCCCATATCGAGGCTGTCCAGCAGCGCCATTTCCTCAAGATTGGCCCGGATCAGATCGGCCAGCTTCAACATCACCGCCTTGCGTGCGCCCGGAGCCATCCGCGACCAGCGACCGTCCTCAAAGGCCCGCCTGCCAGCGGCGACGGCGCGGTCGATATCCTCGGCGTCGCATTCGGCGACCTGCGCCAGCACCTCGCCCGTGGCGGGGTTGATGCTGTCAAAGACCCGACCCGAGGCCGCATCGACGAAACGCCCGTCGATAAAGGCCTTGTTGCGAAAGCTCAGTCCCGCTGCGCGCGATTTCCAACCCTGATGGTCCAGCATGTCTCGCTCCTTCATTCGTCGCCCGGAACGCCATATGACGGCGCCGCGCGGGGGTCGAGCGCGCGCTGGACATAGGCCTCCAGCTGCGGTTTGTAGATGTCCCAAAGCTGGGCGATTGCCTCGATCGGGCAGTCCTCAGACCAGTCACAGCGCAGGTCGGCGACCGGCCAGCTGACCTTGTCGACGATCTTCAGGCCCGCCGAATGTACCGGCCCGGCCTCGCCGCCCGCGGCCAACCCGGCGCGCATCGCGGCGATCAGCCGGTCACCGATATGGCCGGTCGCGGCCAGATAGCCGTCAACAATGGCCTGCGGGACACCGTCATTTGCCAGCATGTTCCCGCCCGAAGCGACGTTCGCTGCCTGAGCCTGCGTCCAGATCCCCAGCGAGTTCGGCCCCGAATGGATCGCCGTCCGGCCATTGCGGTCCACGGCCAGCACCTGCCGATACTCGATGAACCGACCGCGCCGCTGTATTTCGGCCACGGCATCGGTGGCGGACATGCCGCCCTCCATCAGGTCCAGCGCCAAGGGGCCAAGGCTGGGATCGGTCACGTTCTGCGAGGCGACCGCGCCCACACCCGCGCGGGCATAGGCACAGCGTGCGGCCACGGCGGGGGATGAGGATGAGATGGCGATACCGAACATGCCGGTATCGGGACAGCGCGCGACCAGCGAAAAGGTCATGACATCAATCCGGGATGACGGCGGTGCCGTCGATTTCGACCAGCCAGTCTGGACGGGCCAGCGCCTGCACCACCAGCCCGGTCGAGACCGGATGCACACCCTTCAGATATTCGCCCATGGTACGATAGACCGCTTCGCGGTGGCGGACATCGGTGATATAGACCACGACCTTGACCAGATGCTCGATCTGGCCGCCGGCTTCCTCGATCAGTTGCTTGATGTTCTGCATGACCTTGTGGGTCTGTTCGACCGGGTCATGGCTTTCGATGTTCTTGGCCGTGTCCAGATCCTGCGGGCATTGGCCGCGCAGCCATACGATGCGCCCGCCGGTGGTCACGACCGCCTGACACAGGTCGTTGTCCAGGTTCTGCTCGGGGTAGGTTTCCTTGGTGTTGAACTTGCGAATGCGGGTATGGGCCATCATGTTCTCCGTGGGCTCGGATTCAGGTTATGTTTTTGACGCAGCCTGAGGAATTGAAAAGAAAACTCTGGCTCATCCCTGCTAAGGGTAGGCCTAACTATCACCGTTCAGGCGTCCTGCGGTTGGCGCGCGGCCTGAGCGTGATAGTCCATGTATTTGCGCTGGATCGCGATCTGTTCGGCGATGTGGCGGGCATCGTGCCAGACGCCCCAGATGAAGCTTGAGCCCCGGCGCGATTGCCACGGCAGGCCAAGGAAGAAGATCCCCCGCTCGACCGAGACGCCGCGCTGATGGCGGGGTTTGCCGCTCTGGTCAAAAGCGTCCAGCTTGATCCAGCCGTAATCGGCGACAAAGCCCGTGGCCCAGATGACCGTCGTGATGCCCGCGTCGGCCAGATCCAGCGCAAGGATCGGGTCGGTCAGGCAGCCGGGATCGGGCTCGCGCTTGCGGGCGGCGGGCTCGGTCGGCAGGTCAAGGCCGTTGCGGGTGGCATAGGCATCGGCCTCATCCAGCAGGCCAAGGTAATTCGCGTCGCCGCGCTCAATGTTCTCGCGCAGGTCGGGGGCGAGGCTCAGGCTGCCGTCACCATACCCCTCGGTCCGGCCCAGCAGGGTGATGCCCTGATTGCCCAGCCGGCGGAAGTCGATGGTCTCGCCGCCACGCGCGCCGCTAACGGCGATGGTGACATGCTCGGTTCCCGGATTGGGCGCGGCCATGTCCCATTTGCCAAGGACGCCCAGCCACCAGCAGAAGTCGCGACCGCGATAGGCGCGTGGGGGGCGGTCATGGGGACCGACCGACAGATAGACCTTGCGGCCCGCCCGGTTCAGCTCATCCGCGATCTGCACCCCGGACGATCCCGCGCCGATCACCAGAACCGCGCCGGGTGCCAGTTGGTCGGGATTGCGATAGGCGCTGGAATGAATCTGCGCCACGCCCGCATCTTGGGGGATTACAGCGGGGATCACCGGGACCTGAAAGGGGCCGGTCGCCGCGACGACATGATCGGCCTCGATCACGCCTGCCGAGGTGGTGACGGTAAAGCCGGGACGGCCCTGATTGCGGCGAAGCTCCTGCACCTCGACCCCACAACGGACGGGGGCCTTGATCTGATCTGCATAGGCGACAAAGTAATCCGCGACCGCTTCCTTGCCGATAAAGGCATCGGGACCGGCATCAGGAAACTCCATCCCCGGAAAGCGGTCATGCCAGGCCGGGCCATTGGCGACCAGCGAATCCCAGCGGCCCGAGCGCCAGCGTTCGGCGATGCGGTCGCGTTCCAGCACCAGATGGGGAATGCCGGCGCGGGTCAGGTGTTCGCTCATGGCAATGCCTGCCTGACCCGCACCCACGACCAACGTGTCGACTTTCTCAACTGCCATTTCTGCGTCCTTTTCAGGGGGTTCCCGGTTGTTCCGGAATGTCTCCGGGGCTTTTCCCTGATCTAGCCTCAGGTTTGGGGAGGCGAAAATTACGGTTTCTTGCAGCAAGGCTTAGGCAGAACCTAATGCAGACCCCGCAACTTAGCTTTCGCCGCAGCACTGGCTTGGCAAAGGCTAATTTCATCGCCACCCGTCTTGCGGGATAGAGGACCGCCGGACGTCGCCGCCAAGGAAATCTGCCCATGACCGTTCCCTATCCCGAAACCCTTGCGTTGCTTGAGCGGCTGATCGCCTTTCCGACGGTCAGCGTGGCCAGCAATCTGGCGTTGGTCGATTTCGTCGAAAGCCACCTGCAGGGCGCTGGCTTCACGACGCATCGGCTGCCGTCGCCGGACGGGACGAAAGCAGGACTGATGGCCCGTCTGGGCGATGGGATGGGCGGGGTGATGCTGTCGGCCCATAGCGATGTCGTTCCTGCCGAGGGACAGGTCTGGACCCGTCCGCCCTTTGCGCTGACGCGGGAAGGTGACCGGCTGTATGGCCGGGGCACGACCGACATGAAGGGGTTTTTGGCGTCAATGCTGGCGCTGGCCGAACGGGCGGCGCGTGAGGGCGTCCAGCGCCCCTTGATGCTGGCGATGTCCTATGACGAGGAGGTCGGCTGCACCGGCATTCGCGACATGCTCCCGGGGATCAGGGCGCTTGGCTGGCAACCCGATCTGTGCGTCGTCGGAGAGCCGACCGGCATGCGCCCCGCCATCGGTCATAAGGGCAAGGCCGCGCTGCTGGCGACCTGTCGTGGCAGCGCCGGGCATTCCTCGCTTGCGCCGCGCTTCGTCAACGCCCTGCATCTTGCGGCCGAGTTCATCGCCGCCCTGCGCAAAATCCAGCAGGATTACGCCCTGTCGGCGCATCAGGACCCTGCCTATGACATTCCCTATTCGACAGTCCATGCCGGTCGCATGCAGGGCGGGTCGGCGCTGAACATCGTCCCGGATCAGGCCCGCATCGAGTTCGAAATCCGCCATCTGCCCGCCGACAGCCTGAGCGAATTCGAAACCCGCCTGCGAAATGAAGCCGCGCGCATCCTTGCGCCGCTCCGGGCGCAGGACCCGGCAGCGCAGATCGAGATCGCGGTCACGAATACCTATCCCGGCCTTGCGATTGCATCCGATCATCCCGCTGTCACGCGCGTCGCGCGGCTCTGCACCAACGCGCAGCCCATCAAGGTCGCCTATGGCACCGAGGCTGGCTATTTTGAGCAGCTTGGCATCCCGACCGTGGTTTGCGGCCCCGGCGACATGAATGCGCAGGGCCATAAACCGGATGAGTTCCTGACCATGCAGCAACTGGCAGAATGTGACGGGATGATGGACCGTTTGCTGGTTGAATTGGGCTGAAGCGATCCGCAAGAATGAAAATCGCCGGAAACTGTCTCCAGCTTCCGGCGATCTGTTCAGGTCAGGCCAGCGGGATCATTCCCACTCGATCGTTCCCGGCGGTTTCGAAGTGATGTCATAGGTGCAGCGGTTGATGCCCTTGACCTCATTGATGATCCGCGTCGCGGTTTCGCCCAGGAATTCATGGGTGAAGGGGTAATAGTCCGCCGTCATCCCGTCGACCGAGGTCACCGCACGCAGGGCACAGGCAAAGTCATAGGTGCGCCCGTCACCCATCACGCCCACGGTGCGGACGGGAAGGATCGCGACGAAAGCCTGCCAGATATCGTCGTAAAGGTCATGCTTGCGGATCTGGTCGATAAAGACCGCGTCCGCCTTGCGCAGGATCTCCAGCTTTTCGCGGGTGATCTCGCCGGGGCAGCGGATCGCCAGACCCGGACCGGGGAAGGGATGGCGGCCGATGAACTTCTCGGGCAGGCCAAGCTCGCGGCCAAGGGCGCGGACCTCGTCCTTGAACAGTTCGCGCAGCGGCTCGACCAGTTTCAGGCCCATCTTCTCGGGCAGGCCGCCAACATTGTGGTGCGACTTGATCGTGACCGAGGGGCCGCCGCTGAAGCTGACGCTTTCGATAACGTCCGGATACAGCGTGCCCTGAGCCAGGAATTCCGCGCCATCGATCTGGTTCGCGTATTTCTGAAACACGTCGATGAACAGCTTGCCGATGGTCTTGCGCTTGACCTCGGGGTCCGAGACGCCTTCCAGTTCACCAAGGAACAGGTCGCTTTCATCGGCATGGATCAGCGGGATATTGTAGGTGTCACGGAACATCGTGACGACCTCATCGGCCTCGTTCAGGCGCAGCAGACCGTGATCGACAAAGACGCAGGTCAGTTGGTCGCCGATCGCCTCGTGGATCAGAACCGCCGCGACCGAACTGTCGACGCCGCCCGAAAGGCCGCAGATCACCTGTTTGTCGCCGACCTGCTCGCGGATCTTGCGGATCGCTTCCTCGCGGTAGCTGGCCATGGTCCAGTCGCCGGTGAAGCCCGCCATGCGCACGAAGTTTTCCAGCATCGTGCGGCCGTTCGGGGTGTGGTGCACCTCGGGGTGGAATTGCACGGCAAAGAACTTGCGCGCCTCGTCCGCGATCATCGCATAGGGGGCGTTGGGCGAGGTGCCGATGACTTCGAAGCCGGGGGCCAGCAGGGTGACGCGGTCACCGTGGCTCATCCAGACTTCCTCGCGGCCGGTATCGAACAGGCCAGCGAAGATGCCGTCGCCATTGTGGCCCTCGGCTGCGGCGATGAAGGCGCGACCGTATTCGGCGTGATGGCCGGATTCGACGCGGCCACCCAGCTGCTCCATCATGACCTGCTGTCCATAGCAGATCCCGAACAGCGGGACGCCAAGGTCGAACAGGCTTTGGGGCGCGCGGGGTGAGTTTTCCTCGGTCACCGAGGCAGGCCCACCGGACAGGATCACCGCCTGGGGGGCAAAGCTTTTCAGGAAGGCGTCGTCCACCGAGTTGAAGGGGTGGATTTCGCAATAGACATTCAGCTCTCGCAGGCGGCGCGCAATCAGCTGCGTGACCTGGGAACCGAAATCAATGATGAGAAGGCGCTGGTGCTGGGTCATGGAAAGCCTTTAGGCCGCGTCATCGTTATTCGCAAGAGGCAGCCCTTGTCTGGGCTGCAACCTTGCTGGGGTATTTAAGAAACGAAGAAAGCCGGGCGCAGCGGCAGAGTTTCTTCGTTTCCCAAATACCCAATCCGGCAGCGATGCTCTCGTGCTCAGCGCCAAAGAAGGCCAAGCGCTTCAACCGGATCATCGGCGGCCCAGATCTCCAGCCCAAGCGCGATGAAGTCGCAGACCGGCGCAAGCTGTCCGATCAGGGCAGGGGTCAGCGCGCCTTCGGCCACGACGGGCGCCTCGATCATCTCGGACCACCATTGGAACAGGTCGTGCTCTGCAACCTGGCCGTGGCCCAAGGCGGTCGTGCGACAGGGGCCGAAGCTGATATAGTCCGCCCCGGCTTCGGCAGCGTTCATGCCGTCATGACGTGAGTTCCCGCAATAGGCACCGACGATCGCGTCGGGGCCTAGTTCTTTGCGGGCGTAGCGCACGCTGCGCGCACCATCGGTCAGGTGGACGCCGTCCAGACCGTGGCGTTGTGCCAGCTCGATATGGTCCTCGATGACCACGGCGACATCGCGGGCATGGGCGATCTCTCGGGTGATGTCGGCAAGACGCCCCAGTTCCTCTTCGCTGCCCGCGCCGGGAATGCGCACGCAGGCGACGGGAAAGCGGTCCATGACTTCGGCCAGAAGTGGCCCGATCGTCGATGCGGCCGCCCCGACTGGGGTGATCAGATAGAGTTGGGGCGAGTTGGGCTGTTCTGTCATGGCGCTGTCATCCTCGTGTTCCCGTCTGCAGATAGCGCAGCAAGCCGCGCCTTGCCAGTGGATCGCGGCAGGGATATTGCCGCGGGCATGGAACCTGCGATCATTCTCGTGCGCCCGCAGATGGGCGAGAACATCGGCGCCGCCGCGCGCGCCATGCTGAATTTCGGCCTGACCGACATGCGGCTTGTTGCGCCGCGTGACGGCTGGCCCAATCCCAAGGCGGTGGCGATGGCCTCGGGCGCGGCGGGACGGGTGTTGGATCAGGCCCGCGTCTTTCCGACTTTGGCCGAGGCCATGGCGGATATCGACTATGCCTATGCGACGACGGCACGCGGGCGCGAGCTGACCAAACCCGTGCTGACACCAGCCACGGCCATGTCCGACGCCCGTACCCGCCAGTCCGAAGGCGGTCGCGTGGCGGTGATCTTTGGCCCCGAGCGCGCCGGGTTGGAAAACGATGACGTCGCCCGCGCCAATGCGATCATCACCGTGCCAGTGAACCCCGATTTCCCGTCCCTGAATCTGGCGCAGGCCGTGCTGCTGACCGGCTATGAATGGTCGCGCGAGAGCCTGCCCGCGCAGCCTGCCCCGCAGGGTCGCCGCCCCGATGGCGAGGTCCCCGCGACCCGCATCGAGATCGAGAAGCTGGCCGACCACTGGGAGGAGCGGCTGGGTGAAGCCGGGTTCTTCTTCCCAGCGGAGAAGGCTCCGGCAATGAAACTGACGCTGCGTAACCTGTGGTCGCGGATGCCGCTGACACGGGCCGACACGCGCATCTTCCACGGCATGCTGCGCCAGCTGATCCGCCGTGACTGATTGATTTCCGGGTCCAAGCCCGTCAAGGTCTGGCCCAACGACAAGGAAACCGAGATGGCAAAACGCCCCGTTTTTCAGGATGTCTCTGATACGGCATCCCGCGCCGCGCCGCCTTCGGGCGGCATGATCGACGCTCGCGGACGGGGCGCGCGGGGCGTGATCCGGCTGTGGCTGATCGTCCTTTTCGTCCTTGTCGTGGCGATGATCGCTCTGGGTGGGGCCACGCGGCTGACCGGCTCGGGTCTGTCGATCACGGAATGGAAGCCGGTGACCGGTGCGATCCCGCCGATGGACCCGGCAAGCTGGCAGGCCGAGTTCGACAAATACAAGCAGATCCCACAATTCGTTCAGGTCAATCCGGACATGGATCTGGCCGGGTTCAAGCAGATTTATTGGTGGGAATGGTCGCATCGCTTTCTGGGTCGGCTGATCGGGCTGGTCTGGGCGGTTGGTTTCGTTGTTTTCCTTGCCACCCGCCGGATTCCGACTGGCTGGACGCCGCGCCTGCTGGTGCTGGGGGCTTTGGGTGGCGCGCAGGGCGCTATCGGCTGGTGGATGGTGCATTCCGGCCTCTCGGGTGATCTGGTCCGTGTTGCCTCGTATCGGTTGGCGATCCATCTGGGGTTGGCCTTTGCCATTCTGGGGTTGATCGCGTGGTCGGTGCTGTCGCTGTCGCGCCCCGAGGCAGCGCTGATGCGCGCCCGCCGTGCCGGAGAGGCCAAGCTTTTCTCGATGACGACCGGGCTGATGCATCTGGCCTTCCTGCAGATCCTGATCGGAGCGTTGGTCGCGGGGATCGATGCGGGCCGGACCTATACCGGCTGGCCGACCATGGGCGGCGAATGGATCCCGACCGAGATCTGGGATGCTACATTGGGCTGGCGGAATTTCTTTGAAAACCCGGCGCTGGTGCAGTTCATCCATCGCATGACCGGCTATCTGGTCGCGATCTTTGCAGTGGTCGTGTTCATGCGGGCGCGCCGCTCGCCGCATCCGGTGACGCGTGGGGCGTTTGCCGTCATGCTGGCCGCAGTCGCGGTGCAGGTCCTGCTGGGCGTCATGAACGTGCTGCATGCCTCGCCTTTGCCGCTGGCACTGGCGCATCAACTGGGCGCGGTCGCGTTGTTCACCCTGATCCTGCGGGCGCGTCACCATGCGCGCTATCCCATTGAAACCTCGGTACGGGGAACCATCCGATGAGCGCATTCGACGATCTTCTCGCGTTTCAGCGCCAGACCGAGGCGCTGTCCTCGATCGCCGAGCGGCTGGGTTGGGATCAGGAAACGGTCATGCCGCGCGGTGCGACTGAGCAGCGCGCCGAGGAAATGGCCGCGATCGAGGCTGTGCTGCATGAACGCCGCACCGATCCGCGTCTGGGCGAATGGCTGGATCAGGCCGAACCCGAGGATGACGAGGACCGCCGCATCATCGAGCTGATCTCGCGCGATTTCCACCGCGCCTCCAAGATCCCGGCGCGTCTGGCGACCGAACTGGCCCGCCAGACTTCGCTGGCACAAGGGGTCTGGGCTGATGCCCGCGCGAATGATGCGCCTGCGGATTTCCTGCCGGTCCTGTCCGATATCCTGATGCTGAAACGCGAAGAGGCGTCGCTGCTGGCCGATGGCGGCGATCTGTATGACGCGCTGCTTGAAGATTACGAGCCGGGCGCGACCCAAGCCCAGATCGCCAACCTGTTCGACGCCATGCGCCCGCGCCTTGTCGCCCTGCGCGAGGAGGTGCTGGGGGCCGACTTCCAGCCTCAGCCGCTGAACGGCCATTACGCGCAGGAACCGCAGTTGCGGTTGGCGCGGATCTGCGCCTCGGCCTTTGGCTATGACTGGTCGCGCGGGCGGATGGACATTGCCGTCCATCCCTTCAGTTCGGGGCGCTGGCAGGACAGTCGGATCACGACCCGCGTGGTTGAAACCGATCCATTCAATTGCCTTTACTCGACCATCCACGAGGTCGGCCATTCCAGCTATGAGTTGGGCATCGACAGCGACTACGCCTTCACGCCGCTGGGGCGTGGAGTGTCGATGGGTGCGCATGAAAGCCAAAGCCGTATCTATGAAAACCAGATCGGCCGCAGCCGCGCCTTTACCGGTTGGCTGCATCAGCGGATGTCGGACAGTTTTGACAGCCTTTCGGTCGCGGATGCCGAAGCCTTCTATGCGACAGTGAACCGGGTGACGCCCGGCTTCATCCGCACCGAGGCCGATGAGGTGCAATACAACCTGCATATCATGCTGCGCTTTGATCTTGAGCGGGACCTGATCTCGGGTCGGCTCGACACGACCGATCTGGTCGAGGCATGGAATGCACGTTTCCTCAAGGATTTCGGCGTCGCGGTCGACCGCCCGGCCAATGGCGTCCTGCAGGATGTGCATTGGGCTGTGGGTCTGTTCGGGTATTTCCCTACCTACGCGCTTGGCAATGTCTATGCCGGCTGTCTGCACCGGGCCTTGCGTCAGGCGGTCCCCGATCTCGATCAATCCTTGGCGCTGGGGGATGCCAGCCCGGCGGTCGAATGGCTGCGCGAGAATGTCCAGCGTCACGGCGGGCTTTACCGGCCGCGCGATCTGATCGAACAGGCGACCGGCGAGGCCGTCAGCGAAGCGCCGCTTCTGGATTATCTGGAAGAGAAATTCGGCGATATCTACCGGCTTTGACCGTCGCATGGGTATTTGAGAAACGGTGAAATCGAGGCGCCGCGCCCGAGTTTCACCGTTTCACAAATACCCAATCAACGCTTCTGCAAGCGCAGGTGGATGCCGTTCTTGCCCCTGAGCGTCAGCCGCATGATCGGGATCGGCGGCGTTGACGGCGGATCGATCCGATAGCGTGCAACGATTGCGGCAAGGATCAGCGGCCCTTCGATCATCGCAAATCCTGCACCGGGACAGGCGCGACTGCCCATCGAGAAGGGCATATAGGCCTCGCGCTGACATTTGCGGCCATTGGGCGTGTCCCACCGGCCCGGATCGAAATCGTCGGGCCGTTCCCACAGCCTTTCGTGGCGATGCAGGTGCCAAGGCGACAACACAAGCTGCGCCCCTGCCGGAGCCTTGCGGTCGCGCAAAGTCTCGGCATGGCGGCATTCGCGCACGGTCATGGCGACCGGCGGGTATAGCCGCAGCGCCTCGCGGAAGACGGCGCGGGCGACCAGAAGATCCTTCATGCAGGCGAAATCCGGGGCAAGGTGCTGGTTTGCCTCGACCGCGATCTTCTCCTGCCATTCAGGATATTCCGCCAGCAGATACAGCGACCATGCCAGCGCCGAGGCGCTGGTCTCATGCCCGGCAAGGAAGAATGTCGCGACCTCGTCGATCATCTCGCGATCGGTGAAACACTTCTTGGTGACCGGATCGGGTGTGGTCATGATCCGGGTCGCCAGATCGGCAGGGGCGGTGCCGTCGCGGATTTCATCGCTGCGGCGCGCGATCAGATCGCGGATCAGATCACGGATGCGGCGGGCGCTGGCCTTGGCGCGGCGGTTATGCATCCGTGCCCATTGCGGCAGCGCCAGCAGTCCCCCCAGATTGACCATCGGCTGGGCATCCTGATGTTCCCGGAATGATGAGAAGACCTGCGCGGCGGTCTGATCCTCGATCGGGATCGAGAACAGGCTGCGAAAGATCACATCGGCGGCGACATGGGCGGCCTGCGGTTCAATGTCGATCTCGGTCCCGTCGGCCAGCGGTTCCAGCCGCGCCACGGCGCTGTTGGCCGCATCCCACATGGCCGGGAAGGCCTCGCGCGTGCGGCCACCCTCGAAGGCGAGGTCGATGATGCGGCGCTGATGCTTCCACGTCGCCCCGTTCGAGATGAAGCTGGAATTGCCCAGAAGCGGTTGCAATCCCGCCGCCATGCGCGGGGATTTGGGGAAATCCATCGGACGGCGGCGCAGGATCATGTCGATCAGCTTCGGATCGTTGCAGGTGAAGCTGTGGACGAAGGGGCCGCGGAATTCGGCCATCCACGCGCGATACAGCCGGTCGGATTGCGCCGAGAGGATGTCGCCACGGAAATCGCGGATGAAGCGCCAGACCGAGCCCTTGCCCTTGCGCGATTTGGGTTTGGGAGGAATCATATTGCGGTCCAGCCGTTCACGGCGCGGGAAATTCGTCCGGGTGAGTGCGTGCGACCGGCGAAGCGTTCGCCCAAGGTCTGCGGGCCTGCGGTGATCGCGAAATAGTCGTAATCCGCAGGCCGGTCAAAGGCGCACAGATACTGAAAATGCAGCCGAAACCAGCGATTGCGCAGTGATTTCTGCTTTTCAGGGGACAAGGTCTGCCGAAATGCCGCGGACAGGATCAGCGGTTGCCGCCGGTCGGGTGGCTCAACCCCGGATACCGCAACCGGATCGCAAAGCCCGAAGGAGCAGGCATCCCCCGGTGCGGTCACATCGATCCAGTCAAGCTCGGCCCGCGCCGACAGATAACGCAGATCGGCACGCAGCCGGTTCGCGCGGGGCAGGAATGACGCCATTGGCACGACTTGGCCCAGCGACAGGAAGGACAGCTTCGCGCCATCATCCGTCACCCGACCCGAGCGGATCAGATCGGCCAGAACCGAGACGCCCAGATACGCCCCGGAGCTGTGGCCAACGACCAGAACCTCGTCCCAATCCTGCTCAAGACAGGTGGCGATCCGGTCGGCAAACTGACCGATCCGCTGTTCCAGCGCCTCGGGGTAGGCACCACCGTGCTGGGCGGTAAAGGCATAGTCATGCATCAGGTAATGGACGAAGATCCGGCCATCCAGACGCTGCCACAGCTTCAACCCGACCCATGTCAGGATCAGCATGATCGGCACGCCAAGCCACCAACCCAGCCCGGTCAGGTGTCCGGCGGTCCAACCGATCAGCCCGCCGACCAGCAGGCTGCTCAGCAGTTGCAGGATCAGCGCCACCACGGGGTAAAGCGCGGCCAGAACCGGTCCGCGACGCAGGCGCATCATGCGAAACAGCGCGCCCGAGGTGATATATGTCCATGCCGTGCGCAAAAGCTGGCCATAGGTCGCCGGGATCGACTGACCCATCGAGGCCTGCACGATGTCGGTCCAGATCAGCACTTCGACCTCGGCTTCGCCGCGCCCGTCGTTGAAATCTCCGCTGACACCCCAGCCGAAGCCGGTGCGGTCCCGGCGCGATCCGAATTCCAGCTGATAGCCCGAAATGCGGGCCTGTTCGGCCCCCTCACGCTTGTAAAGCTCGCGGTAGCGGCGCGGTGGGATCGGGTCAAATCCGGGAATGTAAAGGACGCGGCGGCGAAAGGGACGGGTCATCTGCGCTCGAATTGCAATGCGCCTGCAGCATAGGTGAAAAGCCGCGTCGGGCAAGTCAGCGCGGCTGCCAACGTGATTCAAGTTTTTCGATTGCCGCAATCCGTGCATCGGTCCGGGGATGGGACATCAGCCATGCCGGAGAGGCACCGCGCGGGCCAGCCAGACGGTCCAGCTTGCGAAACAGGCTTTTCTGCGGCTCGGTCCCCAGCCCCGCCTTGATCATCAGGGCGCTGGCAAAGGCGTCGGCCTCGAATTCGTCCTGGCGCGACAGGCGGGCGGCGACGACGGCGGCGACCAGCCCGGCCAGCCATGCGCCAATGCCCGGAATGAAACGACCCAGCACCCCGGCCAGCACGGCGCGGATCACGTTCTGGCCCGCGAAATCGACCATGCGGCGGCGGGAATGGCCATGTGCGACATGGCCCAGCTCATGCGCGATGACCGAGGCCAGTTCCGCCTCGGTGACCTCGTCCCGGTCCAGCCGGTCCAGAAAACCGCGGGTCAGGAACACCCGGCCATCGGGGGCGGCCAGCCCGTTGACCGCCGGGATTTCATAGACATGGGCGCGGATCGGGGGCAGGTCCATCGCCTTGCCCAGACGCTGAAGCATCGGTTTCAGACGTGGGTGGTCCAGCGGCGTTGAACGGCTGTTCAACTCGGCCTTCAGCCGCCAGAGCGAGAAATACCACATCGCGGCGGCGTAAAGCAGGATCAGCAGGATCGGCGTGAAGCGAAGCATGCAGCGAATATGGGGCAGGGGCGGCGTCTAGCCAAGGACGCGCATCGCCTGCGTCAACCCTTCCAGCGTCAGGGGCTGCATCCGGCCTTCGAAAATCTCGTCGATCATCGCGATCGAGCGGGTGTGCCGCCACTGCTCCTGCGGGACCGGGTTCAGCCAGACATGGTCGGGCCAGGTCTCGCGCAGGCGCTGCAGCCATGTCTGGCCGGATTCCGGGTTCCAATGTTCGGTCGCGCCGCCCGGCGCCGCGATCTCATAGGGCGACATCGAGGCATCGCCAACGAAGATCGCCTTGTAGTCGCGCCCGTAGCGGTTCAGCAGATCCCAGGTCGGTGTCGTTTCGGTCCAGCGGCGGCGGCTGTCCTTCCACACGGCCTCATAGACGCAATTGTGGAAGTAGAAATGTTCCAGATGCTTGAATTCGCTGCGCGCGGCTGAAAACAGCTCGTCCACGCGGCGGGCATGATCGTCCATGCTGCCGCCGACATCCAGAAACAGCAGCACCTTGACGGCGTTGCGACGCTCGGGGCGGGTCTGGACGTCGATATAGCCATGCTCGGCACTGGCGCGGATGGTGCCGGGCAGATCCAGTTCCTCGGCCGCGCCATGCCGCGCCCATTGCCGCAGTCGCTTCAGCGCGACCTTGATATTTCGCGTACCCAGTTCGACCGAATCGTCGAAATCGCGAAACTCGCGCTTGTCCCAGACCTTGACCGCGCGGCGATGGCGGCTTTCGCTCTGGCCGATGCGGACGCCTTCGGGATTGTAGCCGTAAGCGCCAAAGGGCGAGGTGCCCGCCGTGCCGATCCATTTGTTGCCGCCCTGATGGCGACCCTTCTGTTCGGCCAGCCGCTCACGCAACCGCCGCATCAGCTCGTCAAAGCTGCCGGGGCCGTCGATAGCGGCGCGTTCCTCGGGGGTCAGCAGCTTTTCGGCCAGCTTTTCCAGCCATTCCTGCGGGATCGACACCTGATCCACCAGCGCCTCGACCGGAATGTCGTCCAGCCCGGCGAAAGCCTCGGCAAAGGCGCGGTCGAAGCGGTCGATATAGGCCTCGTTCTTGACCAGCGTGGCGCGGGCAAGGTGATAGAATCCCTCGGGTGTCCAGTCCGACAGCCCGGCCTGCAATCCGGCCAGCAGGTCCAGATATTCCCGCAGGCTGGCGGGCACTCCATGCCGGCGCAGACTGTCGAGGAAAGGCCGGAACATCAGGTCATCCGGTCAATCAGAACGGTCAGGAACAGGCCCAGAACCGCAAGGCCAAGCGCATGGGCGGCGGCGTATTGCATCCGGTCGAACCGGGCTCCGCCCAGCCGGGCCGCGCGACGCCAGCCGATCAGGGCGCCAAGAATGAGTGCAGCGATCACGATCATATTCAGCCAGATACCCCCCGAACTTCGCTCTGTCGAGGGCTTGGCACAACCGCAGCCCCTTGAACGCAATAGAGGCGCGGGTTAACTTTGTTACAACAAGTAATCGGAGGGCGTGCAATGACGCCCAGGCGTCCCGCGGGTGCGGACGCGATCCCGAGCAATACGGTCGAGCCTTTCGTCACCCGCCCGGCCGAGGACGGGCCGCTTTATGCGGCGCTGGATCTTGGCACCAACAGCTGCCGGATGCTGATTGCCCGCCCCGCGGGCAGTCAATTCCAGGTGGTAGACAGCTTCTCGAAACCTGTCCAACTGGGGCAGGGGCTGGAAGCATCCGGCAGGCTTTCGCGTTCCTCCATGGCGCGGACGGTCCATGCCCTGCAAGTGTGCCGGCGCAAGCTTGAGGCGCATAAGGTCACGCGCATGCGCCTGGTCGCGACCGAGGCATGCCGTCGCGCCCGCAACAGCCGCGACTTTCTGCGCATGATCCGGCGCGAGACCGGCTTGCCGGTCGAGATCATCGATGCCGAGGAAGAGGCGCAACTGGCCGTCATCTCCTGCGCGCCGCTGGTCAGCCACCGGACCGAGCAATTGCTGGTCGTGGATATCGGCGGCGGTTCGACCGAGCTGGTCTGGATCGACCTCGAGGATGTCGAGCCCAAGGAGCGCCCGCGTGCTATCATGCGGCTGGCTGATGATTTTCGCAGCCCGCAGCCGGGTGGCGCGCGGGTGGTCGACTGGATCAGCGTGCCCTTGGGTGTCGCGACGCTGCGGGATCAGTTCGAGGATGTCGAAGAGGACGAGGGCCGCTTTGCCCTGATGTCCTGGCATTTCGAGGAGATGCTGTCGGATTTCAGCCCCTATTCGCTGACGCAGAAGATCGAAGAGAATTTCCAGGTCATCGGCACGTCAGGCACGGTCACCACCGTCGCCGCCAGCCATCTGGGTCTGCGTCGCTATGACCGGACCAAGGTGGACGGGCTGACCATGACCTCGGCCCAGATCGACCGGGTGATCCGCGATTACCTGACGCTGGGCCCGGAAGGGCGGCGCGCCGATCCGCGCATCGGCCGAGAGCGTCACGCCCTGATCATGTCAGGCGCGGCGATCCTGCAGACCTTGATGCGCGTCTGGCCGACGACAAGATTGTCGGTTGCGGATCGCGGTCTGCGCGAAGGCCTGCTATATGCGCAAATGGTAAAGGACGGGGTGCTGGCCCCCGACGGACTGAACGGGGTAGCATGAGATGAGTGAAGGCAAGAAACCGGGCGGCACGAAGAAGACTTCGGGCCGCGGGCAGCGCGATCTGCGCGTAAGGGTGAAATCGGCCAAGGGGCGCAGGCTGTCGAGCACGCTCTGGCTGGAGCGGCAGTTGAACGACCCCTATGTCGTTCGCGCGCGGAAGGACGGCTACCGCGGCCGTGCCGCCTACAAGATCATGGAGCTGGACGACAAGTATCGCTTCCTCGTGCCCGGCGCGCGGGTCGTCGATCTGGGCTGCGCGCCCGGCGGCTGGTGCCAGATCGCCGTGCCGCGCGTGAATGCGCTGGGTGAAAAGTCAGGCAAGAAGATCGGTCGCGTTCTGGGTGTCGACCTGCAAGAGATCGAGCCGATCGCCGGCGCCGAGGTCCATCAGCTGGATTTCCTGTCGGATGGCGCGGATCAACAGGTCAAGGAATGGCTGGGCGGTCGCGCCGATGTGGTGATGTCCGACATGGCGGCCGCATCCTCGGGGCATAAGGGCACCGACCACCTGCGTATCGTGGCCCTGATCGAGGCCGCGCTGCATTTCGCCTTCGACGTGCTGGAGCCCGGCGGCACCTTTGTCGCCAAGGTCTTGGCCGGTGGCGCCGAGAACGAGATGCAGACCCTGCTGAAACGCCGGTTCCGCAAGGTTGCGAACGTGAAACCTCCGGCCAGCCGCTCTGATTCCTCCGAGAAATTCGTCGTGGCGCAGGGGTTCCGCGGGCGTGAAGACGATGTCGCCGCCGAGGCGGAGGCGGATGAGGGCTAAGGTTTTACCGAGTGTTCTTCCTTGGTCAAGGACGGCCGCGGGCGTGACAAGCGTGTCGAACTAAAAGGTCGTGGTCGGCGGCGATGCGGTTGCCTCGTTCAACGCGACGCAAAATGGGCAGGTGTGCGGGGGCCGTGACCCTTCGGGGGTGCTATCCCGCCCATCTGCTCCATTGTCTCGTTCACTTGTTGCCGATCATCAAACGCGTCATTTGATAGACTGAAGTTGGTCTTTAAGCGCTTCATCTTGAGGCTATTGGCGTCGCGCCCTCATGCAGCACGATCATCATGCAATTTGCTGGTGTTTGTGACAGCGTGCCTGTGGATATCGAGGCGTCCGTTCCTTGGAATATCCATCGCGATGACGAGGGCAACGACCGCTTCGCTTTGAACCGATTGCCGGTCTTGCTCGCGTGGCGAACGAGGGACCGTGTCCCGCGCTTCCTCTAGGTAAGTCTGTGATATCGACCATCTCTCGCTACATACGTACTACGCGCGGCTCAGATAGGCAGCGCATCGGCGCAGCGAGACATTAGAATGCCGCCGGGGGTACGATGGCTGGAGCCTTGCAGGGCATTGTCGTTTAATGCATCACCCGATGTACCGTCGTAACTCGCAGATTTGCCGATAAATGGTCATCTGACAGCGATGCTGCGCTAAGCACCGGGAAACCCCATCAGGAAGCACCCGGAAACCGTCTAGTCAGCCCCGTCAGCCCCGCTCCAAGCCATTGCGCGGAACGCCTCGGGGGTGCGGCCGGTGGCGGCGGTGAAGACGCGCATGAAATGGCCGATACCGCTATAGCCGATTTCTTGTGCGATCGAGTGGATGGGCATGTCGGTGTCGCGCAAAAGCTGTGCCGCACGTTCCAGACGCAGCGAATACAGCAGTTCCAGCGGGGTACGACCGCGGCTGTCATGGCAGGCGCGGTCAAGCTGGGCCTGCGTGCAGCCCAGTTCCAGCGCCATATCGGCGATTGTGCGGCCATCGGCCAGATGGTTCGCGGCAAGCTCAAGGAAGCTTTCGGTCAAGGGGCGTGCCACCAAGGATTGCAGATGATCGCCGTCCTGAACCTGCGGCTTGTCGACGGCGCGGGTCAGGGCAAGGGCCAGCAGCCCAAGATGCAATGCCGTGGCGCTTGAGGCTCTGGGTCCCAGCGCGCGATCCTGTCCCAATGCCTGGAAAGCCGGCTCCAACAGCGCCTCGTCCGCCGGATGGGGTGTGCCCTGACGAAAGGCCAGCGGAAAGCCGACCGGCAGTCCGATCCCCAGATTGGGAGGCAAAAGCAGCGCCCAGCCGTCAATATCGGCGGGCGGCTGGAACGAAAACGCTGTTCCCGACGGAATAAAGGCGATGCGCCCCTGACCGATAGGCTGACGTTTGCGCGGAAAGTCGATATCCGCGGACCCTCGGGTGACCAGCAGGATGACGTGATCGCCGCGTACCCGCGGTTGGGCCGAGATCGGTCTGGCCCCTTGCCGGTTCTGCGTCGCACCACCCCAGATGAAGCCCGACAGCGGCATCAGACGCAGGCCGTCGCTGCGCGCGAAGGGGCGCGAGGTCGGGGTTTGGGGCGCGCCAGCCGGCTCGGCCGAGGGGATGACGGGCAGGTCATGGGGCTCGGGCAGCGCCACCCCGGCATAGCCGCGCACCGGGCGCGGATCGGTCTGCGAGGGTTCGAGGATGACATCGGCATTGATCGCCGCGCCGATCAGTTTTTCATCAACCTCATCCTTCGGAGGGGAGGCGTTTCCCTGATCACGCGAGCGCAGTTTTCCGGTCATGCGAGTGCTTTCACGATTCGATGAGTCAAGGCTAACCCGGCTTTTTCGTCCGACTCATGAATAATCCCGTTGAGGTTGAAAATTCGTTAATCTGTTGCTGTCAGGATGCAGCATCCATACGAATTTCTCGCCAGTCCTTCATGCGTCCGCGAAAGAAGATCCGCTGTGATTTTGCATATTGGCGCGAGGCGATGATGGCTCTTTCGACAGCCTCGTCCAAGGTCGTCTCAACACGCAGATAAGCGATCAGTTCCGGTGCACCGATCGCTTTTGCCCAAAGTGCCGTAGGGTCCCAATGCGGCAACATGGCGCGAACCTCGTCCAAGGCGCCCTGATCCATCATCGCGTGAAAGCGCCGCGCGATCCGGTCGGCCAGCCAGTCGCGATCCGATGTCAGGACAAGTCTTTCCGATTTCTCGTGTGGAATCAGGGCGGGGCCGGTTTCGGCCTGCCAGTCGGTGATGCCGCGCCCGGTGGTCTGCAGGACCTCCCATGCACGCTGGACGCGGGCGGGGTTGCGCAGGTCGATCCGCGCGCGCGTCGGCGCGTCCAGATCCTCGACCATGCGGGTCAGACCATCCTCCATCGCGATCAAGGCATTGCCGCGCGCCCGCACGTGGTCGGGGACGGGTGGGATGACCGCCAACCCGCTCGACAGGGCATGCAGATACATCCCGGTCCCGCCAACCACGATCAGGCGCTGGCCGGTGGCCAGAATTTCGGCCACCTGATCAAGCCATTGGCCCACGGAAAAGCTCTGGCCCGGATGCATGTTACCATAAAGCCGATGCGGCGCGGCAGCCTCTTCCTCGGCCGAGGGGCGGGCCGAGATCACCCGCCAGCAGGACCAGACCTGCAGCGCATCGGCATTCACGATCACGCCGCCCTGTGCCTGCGCGATGCGGATGGCCAGCGCCGATTTTCCGCTTGCTGTCGGTCCCGCGATCAGCACATGCTTGTCGCAAGATATCGACGAAAGAATTTCCTGGGGCTGCGTCACTATGCCCGCATGCTCTGGCTGTTGAACATGCGCCCTGTTTGCGACATTTAGCGCCCCAATGAAATACTGAAAGGTTCCTCGGCGATGTCCTCCCTAATCCCGCAAGCTGGCAAATATTCGCGTGTGATGCTGAAGATCTCGGGCGAGGCCCTGATGGGCGACCAAGGCTACGGGCTGCATCCGCCGACTGTTGCGCGCATCGCCCAAGAGGTGAAGTCGGTCCATGACATGGGCGTCGAGATCTGCATGGTGATCGGCGGCGGGAACATCTTCCGCGGGCTGCAGGGCAGCGCGCAGGGCATGGAACGGGCCACAGCCGATTACATGGGGATGCTGGCGACCGTGATGAACGCGCTGGCTATGCAGGCCGCGCTTGAGGCCGAGGATATCCATACCCGCGTCATCAGCGCGATCCGCATGGACGAAGTGGCCGAGCCCTATATCCGCCGCCGCGCCGTCCGTCATCTGGAGAAAAAGCGCGTCTGCGTCTTTGCCGCCGGCACCGGCAACCCCTATTTCACCACCGATACCGCAGCCACCCTGCGCGCCAATGAGATGAGCTGCGAAGCCATCTTCAAAGGCACCAAGGTCGATGGCGTCTATGACAAAGACCCCAAGAAGCATGCCGACGCCAAGCGCTACGACAATGTCAGCTATGACGAAGTGCTGCAAAAGAACCTGGGCGTGATGGATGCCTCGGCGATTGCGCTGGCGCGCGATAACAACCTGCCGATCATCGTCTTCTCGCTGGACGAACCCGGCGGTTTCCGCGGAATTCTTGCTGGAGAGGGTACTTATACGCGGGTTCATGGCTAAAATACCCGCATAGGCTTTGCCTTGCCTGCCCCTCTCGGCTAAAAGCGCTGAAAACCACAGCACAGAAGGCCATGATCGAGCATGTCCGACGAGATTGAGATCGACACCGACGACCTGGAACGCCGCATGAAGGGGGCGATGGACAGCCTGCGCCACGAGTTCTCCTCGTTGCGCACGGGCCGCGCCTCGGCCAGCATGGTCGAACCCATCATGGTGGACGCCTATGGTTCGCCGACGCCGATCAACCAGATCGGCACGGTGAACGTGCCCGAACCGCGCATGGTGACCATCAACGTCTGGGACAAGGCGCTGGTCAGCAAGGCAGAAAAGGCGATCCGCGATTCGGGTCTGGGGATCAACCCGCAGCTGAACGGCACCATCATCATGCTGCCGATCCCCGAACTGAACGAAGAGCGCCGCCGCGACCTGACCCGCGTGGCCGCGCAATATGCCGAGCATGCCCGCGTCGCCATCCGCAACGTGCGGCGTGACGGCATGGACCAGATCAAGAAGGCCAAGTCCTCGGGCATGTCCGAAGACGATCAGAAGTTCTGGGAATCCTCGGTGCAGGAGCTGACCGACAAGATGATCGGGGCGGTCGATCAGGCGCTTGAGGCCAAACAGGCCGAGATCATGCAGGTCTGACCATATGGCCGATCCCGCAGCCAGACTGTCCGATACGAACATCGCCCGACCCCGACATGTTGCCATCATCATGGATGGCAACGGTCGCTGGGCGGTCAACAAGGGCTGGCCGCGGCTGGTCGGTCATCGCCGCGGCGCCGAGCGCGTCAAGCAATTGGTCCGGGCCTGCCCGGATCTGGGCGTGAACTGGCTGACGCTCTATGCCTTCTCGACCGAGAACTGGAAACGCACGACCGAGGAAGTGCTCGGCCTGATGGCGATCTTTGCCCGCTACATCGAACGCGAAGCCGACGGCCTTGCAGCCGAGGGCGTGCGGATGCGCTTCATTGGCGCGCGCGAGCGGCTGGATGCGCGCCTGCAGCGCCTGATGGCCGGGATCGAGGCGCGCACCGCCGGCAATACCCGCCTGAACCTGACCGTTGCGATCAATTACGGCGGCCGGGACGAAATCTCTCGGGCGGCGCAACGGCTGGCACAGCGCGTGGCGCGTGGTGAGGTGACGAACCCGACCGAGGCCGATTTCGCCGCTTGCCTTGATACTGCGGGTCATCCCGACCCGGATCTGGTGATCCGCACCTCGGGCGAGACCCGGACCTCGAATTTCCTGCCCTTTCAGGCGGCCTATTCGGAATATGAATTCACAGAAACGCTTTGGCCGGATTTCACCCCCGAACATCTGGCCGAGATCCTCGACCGCTTCAGCATGCGCGACCGGCGCTTTGGTAGCGCATGAGGGTGCCTGATACTCCCCCCGGAGGTCTTCGCGGCAAGTTGAAGTCGGGCCAATGGGCCGATCTGCGAACCCGGTTCGGCTGGGGCGCACTGCTTCTGCTGTTGGGTGTGCTGCTGCTGGTCTCATCGGGCATGTGGCTGCATTTCGGCGTCGCCATCGTGGTCGGGCTGATGATGTGGGAGCTGGCGCGGCTGACCGGCTGGCGTCACCCCGAGTTTCACAGTCCGCGCCACCCCGTCCTGATTGCCGTCCTGTCGGCGCTGGTCCTGATCGCCATGGTCGAACTGCCGGGCGACTGGCCGTTGATCCTGATCCTTGTTCCGATCCTTGCGGGCCTTCCGGGCACACATAGCCACGAACGCCGCGCCTATATCGCCTTCACCGCGACCATCCTTGGTGCGGGCTATGCGCTGGTCGTCCTGCGCGAGGTGATGGGCCTGCCCACCGTGTTGTGGATCGTGGCGACCGTCGTGCAATCGGATGTCTTGGGCTATTTCGTCGGGCGCAAACTGGGCGGGCCACGCTTCTGGCCCTCGATCAGCCCGAAAAAGACCTGGAGCGGCACCTTGGCCGGCTGGGTTGGGGCGCTGGTCCTCTCTGGCATCCTGTACGCCTTCGGCTGCGCCGGACCAGGCATCCTGCTGATCGGGCCGTTGCTGGCCATTGCCGGGCAGTTCGGCGACATTGCCGAAAGCTGGCTGAAACGCCGGGTTAGCGCCAAGGACAGTTCCGACCTGATCCCCGGCCATGGCGGGGTGATGGATCGCTTTGACGCGATGGCGGGTGCGCTGCTGCTTGCGTTGGTGCTGATGCTTTTCCATATCCTTCCGGAAATCGGAGGCTGAGAGATGCGCAGCATTTCCGTGCTGGGGGCCACCGGCTCTATCGGCGAAAGTGCATTTGATCTGCTGATGCGGGCAGGCGGGCCGGAGACCTTCCGGACCATCGCCCTGACCGGCGCGTCGAATGTCGCACGGCTGGCCGAAATGGCCCGCGCTCTGCGGGCCGAGATCGCGGTTACGGCCATGCCCGAGAAGCTGCCCGAACTGCGCGAGGCGCTTGCCGGCACCGGGATCGAGGCTGCTGCCGGTCCCGAGGCTATTGCCGAGGCCGCCGCCCGTCCCGCTGACTGGACGCTGTCGGCGATCATCGGCGCGGCGGGTTTGCCTCCGGGGCTCGAGGTCCTGCGCCGTGGCGGGACGCTGGCGCTTGCCAACAAGGAAAGCCTTGTCGCTGCAGGGCAACTGGTCATGGCCGAGGCCGCCCGCAGCGGTGCCCGTATTCTGCCGGTTGATTCCGAACATTCCGCTATTTTCCAGTCTCTTAATGGTGAAAACCTCGAACAAGTCGAAAGCGTGACCATCACCGCCTCGGGCGGGGCGTTCCGCGACTGGCCGCTAGAGCGACTGGCCCGCGCGACGGTTTCGGAGGCGTCGTGTCATCCGAATTGGGCGATGGGGCAGCGCATCACCATCGACAGTGCCTCGATGTTCAACAAGGCGCTGGAAGTCATTGAGACACACGAATTTTTCGGCATTGATGAGGAACGCATCCGGGTGCTTGTCCATCCGCAGTCGATCATCCATGCCTTTGTCAGCCACCGCGATGGGGCGAGCATTGCCCATATGGGCGCGCCCGATATGCGTCATGCCATCGGCTACGCGCTGAACTGGCCGCATCGCGCGGCTTTGCCGGTCGCGGCGCTGGATCTGGCGGCGCTTGGCAGCCTGACATTTTCCGCCCCCGATGAGACGCGCTGGCCTGCCTTGCGCCTTGCCCGAGAGGTGATCCGCGCTGGCGGTGCCGCAGGCGCAGTGTTGAATGCCGCGAAGGAGCAGGCTTTGGACGATTTCATCGCCGGACGGATCGGTTTCATGGACATGGCTCCGGCGGTCGAACGGGCGCTGGAGGCCTGCGCACGCGAAACCGGCTTCTCGGCCAGCCCGGCATCGCTGGATGACGTTTTGGCATGGGACCTGCGCGGACGTCGTCTGGCTGCCAGCACGGCAGGTGCGGCATGAGCGCGCTGATTGCGGATCTGGGCGGGCTGATCTGGACGGCCTGCGCCTTTATTTTGGCGCTGTCGATCATCGTGACCGTGCATGAATACGGCCATTACATCGTCGGCCGCTGGTCGGGGATCAAGGCCGAGGTGTTCTCGTTGGGCTTTGGCCCGCGGCTGTTCTCTCGCCGGGACAAGCACGGGACGCTGTGGCAGGTCGCGGCGATCCCGCTGGGCGGTTACGTCCGCTTTCTAGGCGACAGCAATGCCGCCAGCGCGGGTTCTGGCGCAGCTGTTGACCCGAGTTTGGCCCGCCAATCCTTGCCCGGCGCACCGCTTTGGGCGCGTTTCGCGACCGTGGCGGCGGGACCGATCTTCAACTTCATCCTGTCGATCCTGGTCTTTGGCGGAGTCGCGATGTGGCAGGGCATGCCGGTCGATACGCCGCAGGTCGGCACGTTGCGGGCGGCACCCGCCTCGGTCCAGATCGGGCTGGAGCCGGGCGACCGCATCGTGGCGCTGGATGGGCAAAAGGTGGAAAACTGGGCCGATCTGGGCCGGATCGCCACCGATTTGCCACCCAAACCCGTGCATGACTGGACCGTCAGCCGCGACGGGCGGGAACTGACCGTGCCCGGCCCCGATCCGATGCCGGCGCTGCTGACGGGGATCGCGCCGCGCAGTGCTGCCGCCGATGCCGGGTTGCGCGCAGGCGACGTGATCCTTGCCATCGACGGCAAGCCGGTCTCGCGCTTTGACGAGCTGCGCGAGCGGGTGCTGGCAGCGCAGGGCGCGCCGCTGCTGCTGCGGGTCTGGCGCGAGGGGCAGGGCGAGGCGGACTATACCCTGATCCCACGCGAACAGGACCTGCCGACCGCTGAGGGTTACGAAAAGCGCTGGATGATCGGCGTGACCGGGGGCGGGACCTATTTCGACCCGGCCACGCGCTCGACCGGCGTCGTCGAGGCGCTGTCTTTGGGCGCGGCGCGGACCTGGGACATCATCGCCTCGTCGCTGTCGGGGCTGTGGGCGATGATCTCGGGCCAGATCGGCAGCTGCCATCTGGGCGGCGCGATCTCGATCGCGGAAAGCACCGGGCAGGCGGCCTCGGCGGGGGGCAGCGACTTCCTGTGGTGGATCGGCGTTTTGTCGGCGGCGATCGGTTTCCTGAACCTGCTGCCGGTGCCGGTGCTGGATGGCGGCCACCTGATGTTTTATGCCTATGAGGCGGTTGCGCGGCGCAAGCCTTCGGACCGGGTGATCGACATCCTGTCCGCGCTTGGCATGGCGGCTGTGCTGGCACTGATGGTCTTCGGTCTCACCAACGATCTTTTCTGTCCCTGACAAAGCCTTGCCTTTTGACAGTCAGGCCTGCTTCGCTGTATCCATCTTGGCAAATCCGGCGGGACGAACCTGCCAAAAAGGCAAGACGAGGGGCAGCATGACGGATCGAAAACTCGGCAAGGGCGCACTTGCGCTGATTTCGGCGTTGGCCGTGGCTGCACCAGCGGCGATGGTGCCCGGTGCCGCCGCCGCCTATGTCTTCAACAATGTCAGGATCGAGGGCAACCAGCGGATCGAACCCGCGACGATCCTGTCCTATCTGGATTTGCAGCGCGGTCGCGACGTGTCAGGCGGCGACCTGAACGCCGCCCTGCAGCGCCTGCAGAATTCCGGCCTGTTCGAAAAGGTCGAGCTGACGCCGACCGGGGGCACGCTGGTCGTCAGCGTCGCCGAATATCCGACGATCAACACCATCGCCTTTGAGGGCAACAAGCGGCTCAAGGACGAAAACCTGACCGAGGTCGTCAAGTCCAAGTCCAACCGCGTTTTTTCGCCCGCCCAAGCCGAGGCCGATGCCGCCGAAATCAGCAAGGTCTATGCCTCGCAGGGCCGTCTGGCGGCGCGGGTCGATCCCAAGATCATCCGCCGCAGCAGCAATCGCGTCGATCTGGTCTTCGAGATCCGCGAAGGCGACGTCACCGAAATCGAGCGCATCGGCTTTGTCGGCAACCGCGCATTCTCGGACCAGAAGCTGCGCAACGTGCTGCAGACCAAGCAGGCGGGCCTGCTGCGGACCTTCATCAAGCGCGACACCTTTGCGCCCGACCGCCTGCCGGTCGATGAAAAGCTGCTGACCGATTTCTACCGCTCGCGCGGCTATGCCGATTTCAAGGTGCAGGCCGTGGCGCCGGAAGTGGCACGCGAACGCGATGCGTTCTACATCACCTTCCAGATTCAGGAAGGCCCGCGCTACACCTTTGGCACGGTGAACACGATCAGCGAGATCCCGGGCGTCGATGCCGCAGATTTCGCCGCTCAGAACCGCGTCCGCAAGGGCGATGTCTATAACCCGACGATCATCGACACCACCATCCGCCGGATGGAGGCGCTGGCGATCAACAAGGGCCTGAATTTCGTCAATATCGAGCCGCGCGTGACCCGCAATCCGCGCAGCCAGACGCTGGACCTGACCTTTGCCCTGACCCGCGGCCAACGTATCTTTGTCGAGCGCATCGACATCGAGGGCAACACGACCACCATGGACGAGGTGATCCGTCGCCAGTTCAACTCGGTCGAAGGCGACCCCTTCAACCCGCGTGAGATCCGCAACTCGGCCGAGCGGCTGCGGGCGCTGGGTTATTTCGCGGATGTGCAGGCCGAAAGCCGTCCCGGCACTGCCGCCGATCAGGTCATCGTCGACGTGAACGTCGAAGAGCAGCCGACCGGCAGCCTGAACTTCGGCGTCAGCTATGGCGTCTCTACCGGGGTGGGCTTCAACGCCTCATTGTCGGAAAAGAACTTCCTTGGCCGCGGCCAGGAGGTGAACCTGTCCTTCTCGACCGGTGCGGACAACCAATCCTCGGGCGTGACCTTTGTCGAGCCCTTCCTGTTCGGTCGTGACCTGAAATTCCGCGGGCAGCTGTGGTACAACACCACCAACCGCTACAATTCGGATTACAACACCCGCTCGGTCGGCATGATGACCGGGCTGGAATTCCCGATCTCGGAACGCGGCCGCCTTGAGGTCCGCTACAAGCTGAGCAAGGATACGCTGTTCGACGTCGATCCGATCGAAGTAGATCCCGACAGCGGGGAACTGGATGGCTCGTCGCCGATCCTGTTCAATGAGCAGGGGGGCTATATCAGCTCGGCGCTTGGATATACCTACAGCTATGACAGCCGGATTGCCGGGCTTGATCCGCTGACCGGTTATCGCCTGCGCTTCTCGCAGGATTTCGCCGGGCTGGGTGGCGACGTGAAATCGGTGACGACGGCGTTCTATTCCGGCGTGGAAAGCAAGGCCTGGCGCGAAGGCGTGACCTTCCTTGGCGAGTTCGAGGCCGGGGCGGTTCATATGCTGGGCGACAAGGACTCGCGCTTCCTTGAACGCTATACCGGCAACGGCAAAATCCGGGGCTTTGAGCCGAATGGCATCGGCCCGCGCGACAATGCCGCGCCGAACGAAGACGCGCTTGGCGGCAACTATTTCTGGGCACTGCGCACCGAGATGCGCTTCCCGGTCGGGCTGCCCGAGGAATATGGCATCGCTGGCGGCCTGTTCGCCGATGCGGGCTCGGTCTGGGGGCTGGACAACAATATCGGCGCCTACGGAATCGAGGTCGATGACGGCATGCATGTGCGCGCCACAGTCGGGGCCTCGGTCTTCTGGACGACGCCGATCGGGCCGCTGCGCTTCAACTTCTCGAAGGCGCTCGCCAAGGAAGATTACGACCTCGAGCAGAACTTCGACATGACAATCTCGACGCAATTCTGATGCGCGGGCGCTCGGGCATCGCGGCTTTGCTGCTGGTTCTGGGCGCTCCGTTCGCGCTGGCGCAAGAGCCTGCGACGGTCGCCCCGCCGCAGGACAGCCTTGTCGTTCCGCCGGCGCTGGTCGTTGAGACGCCGGAACGTCCCGCCGATCAGAGCAACCCCGCCATCCTGACCATCGATCAGGAGGAACTGTTCAGTGCCTCGGCATGGGGGATGCGCGTGCAGGCCGATCTGGACCAGCGCGGAAGCAAGATTGCCGAAGAAAATGAACGTCTTGCGGTGCAATTCTCGAATGAGGAGGAGCAGCTGACCGCGCTGCGTTCCACACTAAGCCCCGAGGAGTTCCGCAAACGTGCGGATGAATTCGACAAGCGTGTCGTCGAGGTTCGCCGCCAAAGGGACAGCGTCGGGCGCGAATTGCAGGATCATGTCGAGGAAGAGCGCGCGGCGTTCTTCCGCGCGGCCCTACCGGTTCTGGCTCAGGTGATGAAAGAGCGCGGCGCGGTGGTGGTTCTGGATCAGCGCTCGATCTTTGTCTCGGCGCAATCGGCGGACATTACCGCGACGATGATCGAACGCATTGACCGGGAAATCGGGGCAGGCCCGGCCGAGCCTGCACAGAAGAAAACCCCCGAGAAAGCGCCCCCCGCCGCGCCGACGACCCCGCCGCAGCCCTGAGGATCAGCGATCCAGCGTCGTGATGCGCTGGGTCAGCAGGTCAAAGAAGCCGTCGCGGTCGATGTCGCGGATGAACAGCGCGTTGGGCTTGCGTCCCGAAACGCGCCACCAATCCGCGACGGTCATGCCCAGCGTGAATTCGCCCTTGGTCTCGATCTCGACATTGATCTCGCGGCCCGAAAACAGGTCGGGCCGGATCAACCATGCGATGGCGCAGGGGTCGTGCAACGGCGCGCCCTCGCTGCCGTATTTCTCTCGGTCATAACGCTCAAAGAAGTCGGTCCAGCCAGCCACGGCCCGGCCGACCGGACCGCTGGCGCGCATGGTCTCGATCCAGTCGCGATTGGTCACGGCCTGATGGGTCACGTCCAACGGCAGGACGGTCAGAGGCACGCCGCTGGCAAAGACCAGCTTCGCTGCCTCGGGGTCGACATAGATGTTGAACTCGGCGGCGGGGGTGATGTTGCCGACCTCGAAATAGGCGCCGCCCATCAGCACGATCTGCTGGACACGGGACACGATGTCCGGGGCGCGCTGAAAGGCGTGGGCGATATTCGTCAGCGGGCCGATCGGTACCAGTGTCACCGTTCCCGCCGGTTCGCTGCGCAGGGTTTCGATGATGAAATCGACGGCATGACCCTCGGCCAGCGGCGTTTCCGGTTCGAACAGCAGGATGCCGTCCAGCCCGCTTTTGCCATGGACATGTTCGGCGGTGACCAAGGGACGGGACAGCGGCGCGGGGCATCCGGCATAGACCGGGATGTCGCCCCGTCCCGCGATCTGGCAGACGATGCGCGCGTTAAGCTGGGTCAGGTCCAGCGGTACGTTGCCCGCGACCGTGGTGACGCCCAGCACCTCAAGCTCTGGGCTGGCCAAGGCCAGCAGCAGCGCCACCGCGTCATCCTGTCCGGGGTCGGTGTCGATGATGATCTTGCGCGGCATTTTGCGGCCCTCCTGAACGGTTTGGCGCAGAATGGCGGCAGCTGGCGGGGGGATTCAACCCCCCGATGCTATTCGGGAACAGGTTCCAGCCGCGTGACACCGGTGGCCGCCGCACGGGCAAGATCGGGGTCCAGCGACATTCGCACATATTCGCCACGCCGCCACAATTCGGACATGTCGTCGTAATGGCGCGACAGCGGATGGCCCGATTGTCCGGTCGAGATGATGAAGACCGAGCTGTCGGGATCGGCCAGATCATAGACCCCGCGATAGGTCGCACCGGTGACATTCAGATAGGGGTTCGTGCCCTCATTCAGCATCCCGGCCAAAGCGATGGTCGAATCCCCGCCCGAGGTCGGCTGCACGAGGTTCACGATATAGGACAGCCCGCGCAGATCCCCCAGCGCCGGATGGATATGACGAGCGCGGTGGACGTCGCCCCAACGCCAGCTGGCCAGATCCGGGCCGAAGCGGTCGGTCAGTTCCAGCAGCGCCGCGTCCAGCGCCTGACGCGCGATCTGGGTGCAGGTCTCGACGGGGGTGGATTGGCGGATGTCGCACCACTCGCCTGCGCCGTTGATGTTGCGGAACACGCGCTCGATGAATTCGGGATAGAACTCGGTCAGATGCTGGGTCAGAGGGCCAATCTCATCCTGCACGATGCGTTCCTGCAGAGCGCGCATCCATGAGGAGTAGATCAGCGGCTCGGGTAGGTGCTCGCTCATCGTGCCGTCCCAATTGGCCAGCAGGGACAAGGCGTCCTGACGCTGGCGCTCGGGCGTGCCTTGCGGGGCGGGCTCATCGGTGAACCACAGCTCGGCGGCGACGACGGGCAGCAGGGCGCGGGCGTCGGGGCTGACCACGTCGATCTGGGCGGCGATGAAGCTGTCGCGGGAATGGACCTCGCGACTGTCGATCAGATGGCGCAGCCGGTCCTGCCGATAGGGATTGGCGCGGTCAAAGCCGACGATCTGTTGGCCGGGCTGGGCGGCACCCGTTGTCGCGACCACACCGCCTTCGGGGCGCAGGTCGGTCAGTGTCGTGGGGGCAGGGTTCACCCCAAGCCAGCGATGCACCGCGCTCCAGCCCGGCTGAGGCATCCGGCCTTGGATCGGACTGTCGGGCGAACGCTCGGGCAGGGCACCGGCCAGCACCTGACCGACGCCGTTCTTGTCGGCCAGCGTGACGTTCAGCGCTGGCGCGACCAGCGGCACAAGCGCCTGCGCGGCATCCTCGCGGGTGCGAGATTGCATCAGGCTCATCAACGCGGTCATCGAGGTGTCGCCCGCCTGACCGCCAGTCCATGCCAGCGCTGCGACATGGCCTGCGGGCAGGATGCTGGCAATGTCCAGCTGCCCTGCTGGCAGGATCGGGCCGTTTTCGCTTTCGCGCAGGGTGATGGTGCGCGGGGCTTCGCCCTTGACGCGGATGGTCTCGTTGCGGGTGGTGAAGTCGACCCAGCCATTCGCGCCGCGATACCGGTCGGGATCGCCCGGCTGGACTTCTTCGATGAACAGGTCCTGATCGTCGATCTGGGCCGGGGTGATACCCCATGCCAGATCGGCACTGCGACCGGAGAGCACCGCCGGAATGCCCGGAATCGTGCCGCCGATCACCCCGCCCGAGGCGAGTTCCAACCGCGCCAGATACCACAGGCCCGGTGCGGTCAGCGCGAATTGCGGGTCATTGGCCAGCAGCGCACCGCCAGCAGCCGTGCGCCGTGGCGCCACCGCCCAGCCATTGGCCGATGCCCCGAGCGACGGCGACAGGTAGCCCGCTAAACCGGTGTTCCAGTCGGGGTGCGGCACGTGACGTTCGACCCCGGCAAAGCGGGCATCGGGGAACAGCGTGGCATAGGCGGGCATCGGCGGCTCGGCCGTTGTCGCGACGACCTCTTGGCCACGCTCGGGCGCGGCCAAGGACAGGCGCGCGCGCAGCACCTCGCGCCGCAACTGGGTGGTCGAACTGGCGGCAAGCAGCTTCAGGATGGCAAGGGAATCCGCAGGTTCCCAATAGGAAATCTCATCCGGGAACAGGAAGAATTCCGGTGCGCCGCGACCGCGTGCGCCAAGGTTCACCTGTTGAATCCAGGCATTTACGCCTTCGGAATAGGCGGCAAGTGCGGCGCGGGTCGGCGCATCCTGCGCCTCGACCGAGGCGACGGCATTGCGGAACAGCCCCAGACGGCGGGCCAGATCATCAGCGGGCAGGGCGCCCGCGCCATAGATCTCGGCCAGACGGCCTTGTGCCGCGCGACGCAGCACGTTCATCTGGAACAGGCGGTCCTGCGCATGGGCAAGGCCAAGGGCAAAGAAGACGTCATGGTCGTTCTTGCCAAAGATATGAGGAACGTCCTCGGTCGAACGGACGATCTCGACAGGCGAAGTGATCCCCGCGACATCATAGGTCGCGTTGTAGTCAGGCAGAGAACGGATTGCGAAATACCAGACGAGGGCGATCAGCGCGACGCCTGCCACAATCAGTCCGACCGTCAGGCGCACAAGCCAGCGGAAAAGTGTCACCATGAATTGGGCGCGGTCCCGATGCTTGGGCGCAGAGGCTGTTGACCCCTGCGGCAGGTGGTGAAATTCATTCGGCTGAATAGGACAGGGCGCGAGCCGGATCAACGCGCCTTTCAACTTTGGAGCAGAGAAAATTATGGCGCGCGTTTCTTTTCTTGGACTTGGCGTGATGGGCTTCCCCATGGCGGGGCATCTGGCGGCCAAGGGGCACGAGGTCACGGTCTGGAACCGGACGGCCTCGAAGGCCACTGCATGGGCGGAAAAGCATGGTGGCCGCGCGGCCCCGACCGCACGCGAGGCTGCCATGGGGGCCGAATTCGTCATGGCCTGCGTCGGCAATGACGACGACCTGCGCGCGGTCTGCACCGGACCGGATGGGGCCTTTGCCGGGATGGAGGCGGGGGCGATCTTTGTCGATCACACCACCGTCTCGGCTGCCGTCACGCGCGAACTGGCCGGAATTGCCCAAAGCGCGGGGCTGGGTTTTGTCGATGCGCCGGTCTCGGGCGGACAGGCCGGGGCCGAGAACGGCCAGCTTTCGGTCATGTGCGGCGGCGCCGCCGAGGATTACGCCCGCGCCGAGCCGGTGATCGCCGCCTATGCCAAGATCTGCAAGCTGATGGGCCCGTCCGGTGCGGGGCAGCTGACCAAGATGTGCAATCAGATCGCCATTGCCGGGCTGGTGCAGGGCCTCTCCGAATCGCTGCATTTCGCCGAGAAGGCGGGGCTGAGCATTTCTGAGGTGGTCGAGGTGATCAGTCAGGGCGCCGCCGGAAGCTGGCAGATGCAGAACCGCTACAAGACGATCGAGGAAAACCGCTTCGATTTCGGTTTCGCGGTCGACTGGATGCGCAAGGATTTGGGGATCTGCCTGTCCACGGCGGATGAAAATGGCGCGAGCCTGCCTGTCACCGCGCTGGTGGATCAGTTCTACAAGGAGGTCCAGCACATGGGCGGCGGCCGTTGGGATACGTCCTCGCTGATCGCGCGGCTGCGGCGCTGACCGAAATGCGTGAACTGGTGCTTGCCAAGCGACGCCGGTTCACGCTAATAGCCGCCACGGCGGGCGGTTAGCTCAGTTGGTAGAGCGCTTCGTTTACACCGAAGATGTCGGGGGTTCGAGTCCCTCACCGCCCACCATGTTTCAAAGACTTAGCGTCTTAATCTTCTGACATGTTCCCAATCCATGCTGGCGTGTTCCCAATTTCGGGAATTAGTAGCAGGGTTTCGGCGTTCATGGCCTCAACTTCAGCTCGTCTCGCATAATGCCGCGCCATCTTGTCTGAGAGGTGGCCAAGCATGGATTTTACCCTCTGGATCCCTCCGAACACATCCGGGTTTCTGGCGACAGCGTTGGCAATCTGGGTGGCATTTGTGTGCCTCAAGCCGTGGAACGTCGGAGCGAAGGCTTCATCCTCATATTCATCCTTCCGTTTGGGCCTGAGGCCTAAGCGGATCAGTTCAGTACGCCATGACGCTCCAAATCCACTCGGGGTCCATGGCTGCCCCCGCGAATTCGTCAGCAATGGACGCCGCGGATCGACGAGACCTGCTTTGCGACGGTCAGTGCGTTCGAGATCAAGGATCGACAGCACAACCGGATGCAGGGGCACGGGCACGCCGTTCCCGGTTTTGCCTTGCTGGAGATACCATGTCGCACCGTCGATGCTGCAGTCTGACAGTCGTTGGGTCACATCGCCACGGCGTTGCCCGGTGTAGATCGCAACAAGTGCGACCTTCACGATTTCCTTTTTGCCTTTGGTGATGAGCGTCTGCAGTGCTTCATCTGGCCAGGGCTCGTAAGCACCTTCGGACAAGACGCGTTCAATCTTGCTGCATGGGTTGACGTCAACAAACCCGCGCGGCTTGCCCCAACTAAAGGTGGCGCTGATGTCGTCCAGTCTGCGATTGGCGGTCGCTGGCCTATTTGACAAGCTGTCGTAAAGTGCCTGGACATGAACTGGTCGAATTGCCGCGGCTTCGAACTTTCCCCACCGCTCTGTCATAAGTGCCAAGGCTAGGTCTCGTAGCGTCTTAGACTGGCGCGGAAGCTTTCTATAGCGCTCGCTTTCTCGGTGTTGATGGATCATTGCGGCGATACCTGTCGGGCTTTCGCTCTCGCCAGGTGCCGTGCCGAAAACCTTGCGGTGCGCCGTGTCGTACGAGGAGCGATACTCCGCGGAGAAAGGGTGAGGTAGGGCGTGCCGCTCTTCTTTTCCCTGCTTTACTACGCGGAAGTAAAAGAACTCCCGACCAGCGCGGATTTTGCGCTGGACGTAACGCTCAAGCCTAAGATCAGCCGCCACGGCTTGCCCTCAAGATCGGATCATCGACTTCGCCTTCGGCATTTGGCGTAATCCGCTTCTCAACATCGGTCCATTTCCAGCGCGAGGAAACCCCGATTTTCACCGGGCGAGGTAGCAGACCTTTGCGGACCCACTCCCACAACGTGCTGTCGCTGATGTCTAGCATCTGGCAAAGCGTATTGGATCCGACATAAGCGATGATGCGCGGTTCGAGATTGACACGCTCCGGCATGGCCGCTGGCTGAATTGTGAGGTGCTTACCCATCACGCAGCCTCCTGCTTTCGGGTCTGTTGTTCGATGGCATGCGTGCACCTGGGAGGTTCATCGGCAATCCCAAATCGGGAATCCGTTTGCGCCTCGAACCGTTCTCCAGGCGGCCGCGTTCGACTGACTGGTAAGGAGAAACGCGATGAAAAAAATCTTGCTCGCAGCGGCTATGGTCATCACGACGTCCACGATGGCATTCGCACAGTACCGCGGTCCGTCCGACCTGAAGCAGGTTGACGAGGGAACGTATGTAACGACCACAGTGAAGCAGATCCTGGCGGCGCCGAAGGACGAGGCTGCCGTGCAGCTCGAAGGCCGGCTGGTCCGTCAGGTCGAGAAAGAAGTCTATACATTCCGCGATGACACCGGCGAAATCCGGGTGGAAATTGACGAGGACGATTTTCCCGGTACCGAAGTCGATGAAAACAACGTCGTACGCATCGAGGGAGAGGTGGACACGCATCTTCGGAAGGAGACCGACATCGATGTGGACCGGGTAACCATCGTGCAATGAAGGATTCAGCCATTGATTGCACTGACGAATGATCGCGCGGTGATGGCTCCGTATCGAGGAGAGGGACACAGTGGCACAGGCACGTAGTGGGCATGCCGCCATTGTTGGCAGCTGCCCCAACCGTTCCATGTCCCTCGAAAGATCCGCCAGTGACGCGCTTTGTGCGGTAGAGCACAGACCTTGTGTCGTAGCGCAATTATTACTCGAGCTATAACGAGTAACGTGTTGATCAATCGGCCTGCGCTTCGGTTTCCAAACCGGTCGCAGGCCGAAAATTTTGGCCAGTACATCCCTCCAGGTGAAGCTGGCCCATGAGTAGCCGTCCGCGTGTGTGCTCATGCGCCTCTCCAGCTTAGGGATTCATTGAACAGTTCGATTGGGTGGGGCGACACTGGCTGCTCAACAGCTCGATGCGCCGCGCGGGGGGCATCAGTTGCCCGGCCGCGACGAGTGCTTCGTCGGCCTTTCGGACATATTCGCGAAGCGAAACAGGTCCCGAAGGCCAGTTTGTCATGTTTCGTCCGCTTGGTCTCAGAAAAAGGCCCCCGGTCCGAGCAGAGACCGGGGGCAGTCATGCCCGGCAGAACAAGCGACTGTCTGGCGGGCGAATGGGTCATGAGAAAAGGACCGCGAGCATCGATCCGGCGGCGCCGATCACCATGAGTGCGGCGCACATTCCGGCGCCGACAAGGATAGTCACCAGCCGGTTCAGGACGCGTCTCTGGCGAGCCGTGAGTAGTCTCACGTCCATCGCTTCTTCTGGCGACATGTCGTCGGCCGAGACGTGGAAATCAGCTGCGGCGCGGCCCGATGCGAAAGGGTGACGGTCCTGATGGTCGTGATCCGTCATTGATGGGGTCCCTTCCGTGCCGGGCGCTGGCGCTGGCTCACCCGAATTCCGTGCTGGCTGGCCACGATCATGAATGCCACGCGGCGGAGGGTCTCGGGCAACCGCGCGGCCAGCTCGGGATCACAGATGACCATTCGCGCGTCGGTGACCGCCTGCGGGGTCGTGGGAACGAGAGGGATCTTCATCGGGCGCTCCATCCATGGGTTGCGGTTGTAATATAAATTGCGATAAACGCAAAATACTGCAAGACGCAATTTGCGATCATCGCAAAATAATTCGTGCGAATCCGTAGCTGGTTTGGGAGCAACCACACGAAGGCGGATGGCTGGGTGGTGCAAGTCCGCGAGCCATCTGCCCTCAAGGTCAACTTGAGCGAGTTCCCGGTCCTCCTACCATGCATGGTGGAGAGAGCATTGATTGGAATGAATTAATGGATGACCGGGTGTTCGTGATCGCGAAGCTAGATGAAATTACCGCTTTGCCACCTGGCGATGAGCGATCAGCCCGTCTGCGGCGCCTAGCAAAAGAGCCCGCTCTTCGTCGGTTAATTCTTGAATGCGATCGAGTAGCCGCTGCTCTAAAGGGTCAGGAGCGGCTTTAGAGGGCGGGCGGAAAAAGGCGACGATTAGAGCCATCTCGCCGGGCTGCACCCTGCGTTCGCCCTTCAGAATTTTGCTTATGACATCTGGCTTCACGCCAACGGCGCGAGCCAATTCGGTGAGCTCCCCACGCTTTCCGGTGAGCCGGTGCTTGATCCAGTCTGCGTCAATCAGTTCCATGGGCACATGTTGCGCAAATCGCAACTCAAAGATACTGCGTTAATCGCAAAGATTCCGCTTGCCAATAATTGCGATAATCGCAATTAGTATGTGCATGATGGAGCCAGCGCGAACGATCATTGAAATCTGTGGCGGCTTTCAAGCCGTCGCTAACATGACCGGGCGCACCCTTTCGAGGGTGCACCGATGGACCTATCCACGAGAGAGGGGTGGGACTGGCGGTCTAGTTCCGACCGATGTCCAACAGACCCTGTTGCGAGAGGCACAGAGCAGAAGCCTTCCTCTGACGCCACAGCACTTCTTTCCCGAGTTTCTCGAGGAAAGCTCGCGCACTTCATCGAGTTCTAAACCCGCCGCAACTGCGGCCCCAACCATCGAGCATCCCCATGTCCCAACTCCATAAGACCCCTGTGTCTCGTCAGGCTGCTTCGGCACGACATCAAATGTCCCGTGACAGGGTTTTTGATGGTCGTGCCCGCACGGCGGCGGCGGCGCGGCGCGCCCATGCCAGCTATTTCCTTGACCGCGACGCGTTCATGCGTCGCTGGTCGCTGCTGATGATCGCCAGCTTCGGGTCGCGTGAAGAGTGCGCGATGCATTTTGGCGTTGCATTCCAGACCGCATGCAATTGGTTCGACGCAATCAACCGCCCCTATGGCGATGCCGTCGCCCACGCTGTCGAAACGCTGCCCCGATACTTCGAGATCATGGGGGCGCGGTCATGACGCTGCAGGAGTGTCAGTTCATCAAGCTGAACTGGGTTCCGGCAGAGCCGAACTCGGCGGGCTTGGATCTGATCTCACACATGGTTTCTCAGGATGGTTTGAAGCTGGGCTTCCCAGTGGAATCCATCCAGTCAACGACCTGGCAGGCTTGGGTCAAGTGCGTGATCAAGGACACGGCCATTGGTTGGCTCAACTTGATGTCTTGGGTTCTACCTCTCGCGTCGATCAGTCGTAGATTCAGCGCGTCTCCAAAGACCGAAAGCGAATATGAGACGGCACCGTATGCTTGCGCCGCTTCGTACGGTGACTCCTCCGGAGGTTGCCGCTCAGCGATCTCATCAAGCGCGGCCTCGTATTGGGCCGCTGTCATTTTCATCGGCATCGGTGTCCTCATTGGCCTGATTACGGCTCGATATCGTCACCGGGCTGGCCGGTCAGGTCAAAGGAAATCCTCGAGATGAAACACGGGCTTTCAGGTTGCCCGGGGCGGGGATGGAGGAGGGGGCGCAGCACCTGTCCTCACGGAACCCGTCACGATCCTTGTTCGCCTCGGGCGGGTATGACCGGGATCGTGGAACCTGCGGCTGGCCCGGCCGAGAGCTGCTTTGGCAGCGGGGCGAAAATTTCCTCAGCCTCACTCCTCCTCCCTAGAGGCTGATGAAGCGGGGCGCGGCGGGACCACCACGCCGCCGCGCCCAACCATTTCAACCAGGGGATCACAGCATGAATGTTCAGAATGAATATCGCGATGTGCCCGCCATGCCGGTGAGCGGGGTGGCGTCGATCCATGCGCGGTTCGCGATGATGGCCATCGCCTATGGCGCGAAGCTCGATACCGTCGAGCCGGAGGCGATCGACCGCGCTGGCGCCTTGGTCTTTCAGACCTTCGGCCCCGATCACGACCTGACGCGCGAGATGGAGCATTTCATCGATACCGTCACCGAAGGCAATGGCCGTCCAGAACTTTGGAATGATGCCGGTGATCGATTGCTTCGCGCTGTCCATCGCACGACCTGGTGCGGCGCGCCGGCAAGGGCTGACATCGATGGCTGAGGCGGCGCGCCTGACAGTCCACGATCACACTCTGATCGCCGCCCTTGAGGTGCTATCGCGTCCAGCGCTGGTCGACAGGTCCTATCTGGACGATGTCGTCGAAATTCTGCGCGATGTCCTGCGGCATGTCTCGCGCGAGCAGGTGCGACTGATCCCGTTGATCCAGACCGGTGAGCAATTCCTGACCTATCGCCCCTTGCATCCGGGCTATTACGGCGGTCTGCACGACCGTGCCTGGAAGGTGATGAACGCTTGGGACCGGCAGCGACTGGCTGATGGCTGGGATGCCATTCGAGGGCATGCAGCATGAGTGGCGGCCTGACCTCGATCCAACGCATGGTTGTCGGGCATCTGGATAGCCTTGAACCTGCGTTTGGTCCCAAAGCAGATGTGACCATCGTCGAGGAGCTGTGCCGCGGCACCTCGATCGCGGCCATCGCCAAGCAGATCGGATGCACCGCAGATGATGTGGTCTCCCGTTGGCAGCAGATATTGTTTCCCGCCATCACCACGGATCATGGTGCGCTGACCATTGATGGGCGGCGTGACCTGATCATCGCGGTCCGGGCGCGAGAACAGCAGAGTATGCAGCCGTCGCAAGAGGCTAGTCTTTGATGATCGGCCTCTCCAGCTTGGTAATCAGATCCTCAAGCGTAGCGAGCTCTTGTTTGATCTCACTATCGGTCGGATCGCCTTGGTCGCTCGCTGTTTGCAGATACCGCATGAACGACAGCTCTCGTTCAGCGGCCTCGCGCATATCCGCGACGACAATTTCGCGCGTGCCGGGAAACATGTCCTCAAGCGTATCGACCAGGGTGAGGACCGCGATCTCCAAGGCGCTGGTTGCGCGTCTGGTGCCACGGTGCAGGCCATACAGCCTGTCGATGTCGTCTGCGATTTTCGCTGTGTTTTCGTCGCTCATCCTCTCAGCCATCCCGGCGCGTCCTTTCTGTTCGGTAGGTGCATCGTGAGCCATGATCACCGCCTTAGCGAGGCCAAAGCCATGCCGATGACCGATGTCATCGCGCGTCTGGAACTGGCCGGGTTGGTCCGCACCGGCGGCGAGCTGGTTGGGCCGTGCCCGCAATGCGGCGGCAAGGACCGGTTCGGCGTCAACCTGCAGACCGGGATATTCCAGTGTCGCAAGGAATGTGGGCCAAACGCCAAGGGTGATCAGATCGCGTTGGTGCAGCATGTCATGGGTATGGATTTCCGGGCGGCGCTGGATTGGCTTTGCGGCCCGGCCGAAGGTCTGTCGGATGCGGATCGCGCAGAGCGCCGGCGCAAGGCCGAGGACAATCGGCGCAAGCAAGATGGCATCGCGCGCCAACGCCGCGAGGATTCGATCCGGACGGCGCGCGAGATCTGGTTTGCCGCGCGCTCGGCCGAGGGCACTGCCGTCCGCCAATACCTGACATTGCGCGGCATCAGTCCGGACCTGTTGCCTACGCTGCCGCAGACCGTCCGGTTCGACCCAGCCGCCCGTTACACGATCCCTGCTGATCGTCCCGGCCAGTGGGATGTGATCCATGTCGGTCCGGCCATGATCTGCGCGGTGGTCGATGCCGCGGGTCGGGTCACCGCTGTCCACCGTACCTGGCTGGATCTGGACCAGCCCAAGGGCAAGCTGAACCTGTCGGACCCCCGCCAGAAGGGCGAGACCCTGCCGGCCAAGAAGGTGCTGGGTTCGAAGAAGGGCGGTGCGATCCGTTTTATTACCCCCAGAGGCTGCGACACCATGATCATGGCCGAGGGGGTCGAGACGACCCTTTCCGCCCTGATCGCGGATCCGGCACCGCAGGCCACCGCCTATTGGTGCGGCGTCGACCTGGGCAACATGGCCGGCCGCATGCAGCGTGGCACCGGCCTGAAATTCGCCGGTCTTCCCGACCTCGACGATTCCGAAGCATGGCTGCCGCCCGAGTGGTTCCGGCACCTGATTTTCGTCCAGGACGGCGACAGTGATCCCAAGCTGACGACCGCCAAGCTCAAGGCCGGCCTGCGCCGCGCCATGATCAAACGACCCGGTTTGCGCGGGTCGATCGTCCATGCCGGGGAGGGCAGGGACCTCAACGATATCCTGATGGGACAGAAAGATGTTTGACGAACACGCTGTGGTCGCTGCGGCAAACCATTTCAACCAGGTGCTATGCGATGCAATACCGCTGGACCAATTGGGCATCGATGAGGTCAGAGGGCTGTTCGTGGCGATGACCGATATCATGGCCGTCGTCGTGGTAAACGGAAGTGCCGAGACCGAGCCGTTTATCGCGCTCTTGCGGGCAAAGATCGATGAGTTGCGCCTGAGCGTGGCTGACCTTCCGGTACAGGCGCGCCTGCAATGACCGATGAACGCGATGATGATGCCGTCGGTCAGGTGCGGGCGGTGATGCAGAATGCCGAGGATGTCGATCTGCCCGAGGGTATGGGTGATTTTCCCGATGACGATCCGGGCATCCCGGATGACTATGTTCCCCCGCCGCCCCCTCCCGAGGATCGCGGGCCTGACGATGACGAGCCCGAGCATCCGGTTTCGCAGGCGTCGCGTCAGCCGCTGAACGACATCGGCAACGGGCACCGGTTCCGTATCCATTTCGGCGAGAACATTCGGTTTGTTTCACAAGTCGGTTGGTTCGTCTGGGACAGCGCGCGCTGGAAACGGGATCCTGAAATCAGCCGCGACTGTTCGCCCCTGATCCGTGGCAGGGCGCATGGCATGACCGCCATGATCGAACAGGAGGTCGATTTCCTGCAACCGTCCAAGCGCGATCGGCAGCTGCTGATCGAGGAACGGAAGTTGCGGACCCGGCGCATTGAGATCGAGGCCATGCCGGACTTTGCCGGCAATGAAGAGCTGATATCCGAACTGGGCGAGATCGGCGCACGGCTGCGAGCGATCGATGGCGCGCTGAAGACGCATAAAAGCCTGATCGGGCGCCGCATGACCCATGCCAAGAACGCTGGCAACAGTGGCCCGATGTCGAACATGATCAATGAGGCCCGGGTGATGCTGGCCCATTCCGTCGAAGACATGGACAAGGGCGATCTGGACGTGAACACGCTATCGGGCGTGCTGCGTTTCACACGCGTTGCCGGCGATCCCGCAAATGGCATGTCTCCGATGGCGGATGTCGAACTGGTCCCGCATGATCGCGCCCAGCTGCTGACCAAGGTCATGCCCGTGGCATATGACCCGGACGCGAAATGTCCGCGGTTCGATGAATTCCTGAGCCAGATCCAGCCCAATATCGAGATGCGCAGATTCCTGCAGCGCTGGTTCGGCCTGTCCATGTCCGGTCTTGATATCCAGAAGCTGGCCTTCTTCCACGGCGGCGGCGCCAACGGCAAATCCGTTCTGGTCGATCTGATGGCGCGGATGATGGGCGACTATTCCGCCACCGCCAAGATTGAGAGTTTGACCGGCAAGAACAAGAAGAGCGGCTCGGATTCCCAGCCGGACCTGATCCCGCTGATCGGGGCGCGGCTGGTGCGCACCTCAGAACCGGAAGAAGGTGAACGCCTGCAGGAGGGTTTGGTGAAGGCGCTGACCGGCGGCGAACCGATGATGGTCCGCGCGCTCTATACCGACATGATCACCTTCCAGCCGATCTTCAAACTGACCATCTCGGGCAACCACCTGCCGGATATCCGCGGCGGTGATGACGGGATCTGGCGCCGATTGATGCTGGTCACCTTCCCGGTCCAGATCGCCGAGAAGAAGCGGATCCCGAAAAAGGAACTGGACGATCTGCTGTGGCAGGAACGGTCTGGGATCCTCAACTGGTTGGTGCAGGGACTACTGGACTATCTGGAAGGCGGGCTGCGGGAACCCGAAGAGGTGATGGCGGCCACCGAGGGCTATCGCAAGGACAGTGACCCGATCGGAACCTTCCTCGGCGATGCCACAGTGGTCTCGGGCTATGAGCGCGACTTCATGACCGCGCGCGAGCTGATCGAGGCCTTCAACTTCTGGATCGAGGAACGCGGGGAAACCCGCTGGAGCAACCGCACCGTTTCCCTGCGGTTGAAAGCCAAGGCCGAGTCATGGCGACATCCTGAAACCCAGAAGACCTTCGCCTCGGGCAAATCAGGGGTGACAGGCTATCGCGGCATCAGGCTGTCCGAGGACTTCTCCTCTCGGATGCGCGCGGCCGAGGCCCAGAGCAGCCAGAGCGGGTGGGTACCGCGATGACCCCGCACCCCAATCATCCTCATCAATCGATCTGGCGGGCCTGCGGGCCCGTCACGCGTATCTGGGCCATGGGTTCGATGTTGGGCCGGACGGGCTTGAGATGCCCCAAGGATGGGCTTGAGACTTCTCCGGGGTCAGGGGGTGCCACATGCGCGACATCAACGGTTTAGACCATGATTTTGGGCCGGGCGGGCTCGACGGGCCTGAGAAATCGCCATGTACCCGCGCGCGTATTTCAGCGGGGTCTGGGGGAAAACTGCTCTTACGCAAAGGGTAAAAACTCAAGCCCTTCAAGCCCGTCAGACCCAAAAAAGTAGTTTAACCCATTGAATATCAACAAACGAATGAATGGGTTTTCTGTCATTTCTCAAGCCCAACTCTCAATCCTTCAAGCCCGTCAAGCCCAAGTCAGAAACAGCGAACCCTACAGACAGTGAGATAAGAGAAATGAACCACAAAATGTTGATTTCGGCAGACAAGGTGGAACAAGGTAGGGCGTTAGTTTCGGCGGCCAAGGCGGCGCGGCAGGCGCGTGAAGCGGAGGAAGCGGCGCGGCTGGCCGAAATCCGCGATGCAGGCGCGATACCCGAGGAATGCGGCCCTGACATTGCCCCGGCCCCGGCTCGTGGCGGCTTCGTACTGCATCGTAACGTCGAGCTGCTGCCAGTGGGCACAGACAAAATCGAGGCCGTGCATCGCGGCTATGGTGGGCGGGCGGCCATCCGTACGGCAGATGTCTTCGACCGGATGATCGCCGCTGCCTTGCGCCGCAAGAGGCCCTGTCCACTGACTCCCGGCCAGATCGCGATGGGCCGACGCTACTCAAACTTGGTCGAGTTGGCAGCTTCTGACGGCACTAAACTTTCCCGTCTTGATAGTTCGGGTGGCGGTGGCGACAGCATGGATTGGATGGATCGCCATTTGGACATCGGACGCGAACTCGATGTTCTTCGTAAACGGATCGGACTCGGGGTCGCAATGGCGGTGCGTCGGGTGCGTCCGACAGCGCGCGGCGCTGACCAGCGCGGCTCGATCACGGATCGGGTGTTGGTGGACATGGTCTGCCTCAAGGGCTGCGCGCTAGAGGATGTCCTGCTGGGTCATGGCTGGAAAAAGAATGGCCAGACTTATGATGCAGTCACACACGCCCTGAGTGAGGCACTGGACCGCATGATCGGCTATAGCGGGAAAAAAACTTCTTGACCGCTTACATCACTCTGTGAGACAGAATTCACTATTATCGAGAAGTGCGCCCGCAGGGATCAACCCTAGCGGGCGTTCTCATTCTCCTATCCTTTATCCGTTCTTCTGCCTTAGAGAAATGGTGTCGGGCTTTTGCAGCTGAAACGCAGATCGGCAAAGAGGCGATTACACGTCTCAGTTCCATTTTCGGCAGTCATACATCTTTTGATTGCATTGAGTGTCGTCGTGTAAACAAATGGTGACGCTGACCGGCAGATTCGTGCCGTGAAGTGAATTCGAATTGCCCGCATTCCAGGCTTTCTGAAAGGATTCACTCTATGCCAAGCGTTACCCAACTACCGGATTCAACTATCGATCTTGAGGTCGAGACGCCCATTCTTTCGTTGGGCGAGAACTTTGTGCTCAATGATCTGAATACGTCGCAATCCTTCGACCTTTATGATGTCGAAGGCGGTGGCGGATCGGATGTCACCATCCAACCTGGCGATGAATTTTCTACGGTGACCGCAGAGGGCACTCCTGTCGTGACAGGAACCTATGCCGGCGAGGTCACCATTTCGACGGCTGCTGTCGACGTGGGTACACCCTTCCTTCTCGGCGCGACCATCCAGCTCAACGATATCACCGGGAGCCTGCTCGCCGACGAAAGCGGAAACGCGTATATCGTGACGGATGATCCGCTTGATGAGGATCATCTAACGGCAACGGTGACCGTGACGATTGCGGGTATCCCGACGACAATCACCGCACCCATTTCTGAGCTTGCGGCCGAACTCAACCTCCTTCCCGGGATCGGCACTCTGACCGATACTATTACGGATGCTGTACAGGGAGTTCTTGATACCGCCATCCTGACCATCGACCAGGATGAGACGGCGTCGACCACATTGGCGGCAAGTGAGATCTTCTGCTTTGTGGCGGGGACGTTAATCGAGACTGAAAACGGGCCGATTGCTATTGAGAATCTTGTCCCAGGGGACATGGTTCTGACCAAGGATAATGGCTTTCAGGCAATCCGCTGGATCGGTAGGGTACGTATTGCGGCAACATCCCTTGAGCGGAATCCCAAGCTGCGCCCGATCCGGATCAGCGCAGGTGCGCTGGGTGCAGGCACCCCGACTGTAGACTTGCTGGTATCGCCGCAGCACCGAGTGCTGGTTCGCTCGAAGATCGCGATGAAGATGTTCGGTGCGCTTGAAGTGCTTGTGGCCGCCAAGCAGCTTATACGTCTGGATGGTGTGGATATTGCGACCGATTTGACCGAGGTTGAGTATTTCCACATGCTGTTCGACCGACATGAGGTGGTGATCTCAAACGGCGCCGAGACGGAATCGCTTTACCCGGGTCCCCAGGCGTTGAAGTCGGTCGGTAAGGCCGCCGCAGACGAGATCTATGCACTCTTCCCGGAGTTGCGCGATCTGCACTGTGTTCCAGAACCTGCACGGCCGATTGCGTCCGGGCGTCAGGGTCGCCGTCTGGCTGATAGGCACGGGCAGAACGCACGCAGCCTGGTTGCGTGATAAAATTGCGCCCGCCGGGATCAACCCTAGCGGGCGCTCATCGCCTCGGTCACTTCTTGTCGGCTTTACCCGCCTCGTTGATCGACATCACAGCTAAGGCGGTCAGCTTGGCATTGGCGGCCTTCTCCTCGTCCAGGATTGAAGACAGAAGCGTGTGGGCCTCCTCGTGACCGAGGACCTTGGCCCATTCGCGCAACGTGCCGTAGCGCGCGATCTCGTAGTGCTCGACCGCTTGGGCCGCGCCGATCAAACCAACATCAAGCGCGTGACCTGATGCTTCCTCGATCAGTCCGTCAGCCTCTTTGATGAGGCCTTCCATGGCATCGCACTTCTCGCCCTTTGCCTCTTGACCGAGGGATTGGAAAACGGCCTCAAGTGTCTTGATGTGGCCCTTGGTTTCTTTCAGGTGCCCATCGATCGCGAGCTTGAGCTCGGCGTTGTTAACGGCCTTGGAGACTTTGGGCAGGGCCTTTGTCAGGGCATTCTCTGCCCAATACATATCTTGAAGGGTATGTTCGAACGCGTCCTTCACGGTCTTCATCAGAAGCTCCTCCGCAAGTTACATTCCTCGTTCCCACGCATAGTGAACGTCAGGTTGTTGGAGCAGTTCCAACTGATCCGGGAGCTAAGAGACGGTAGGCGGGATAGCGCCGCGATGGCGTTTAAACAGAAAACGCCCGCCGGAGCTTCGGGGCGGGCGCTTCAAGTCACGGGATTGTACTTGTTTGGAGATCAGAACGTACCGGTGACCAGCAGGATGATCGTTACAATTGGCACTCCAAAAAACCAGGCGACAATAGCTCTCATAGCTGCCTCCTTCGATCAATTGGCGAAAATGTAACGCTTGGCGCGCGTCTCGGTTTCCGAGCAGATCATCACAGATCGGCCAGCAGAGGAGTTTTTTGATGCTGATCCTCACGATCGATGACCGGGATCTGCAGGAGAACCTGCGGGCCTTGGCTGATCGCAAGATCAACATCGCGGCCAGCTGGGCGTTGAACGATACGGCCAAGGATGTGCTGACGCATGTTCAGGACCGGATGCAGGCGGTGTTCGACCGCCCGACACGGTACACGCTGAACGCGTTCACGATCCGGGGCGCGCGCCCGAAGAGGCTCGAGGCTGAGGTCAAGGAACGGCCATCGGTCGGCAGGCGACATTATCTGAAGACCCAAGAATTCGGTGGGGCGCGCGGACGCACTGGGCTCGAAGGTCTGCTCGATGCACGCCTGGCCTATGATGGTATCATCACGGCGGCCACTCCGGCATCGGGTGCGAAGCTTGATGCCTATGGCAACTGGTCGTCGGGCCAGCGCAATCAGGCGCTTTCCGCGGTCCAGGCGCAGCGCGACAAGTCATCGAACACGACCGCGAAATCACGCAGTCGCAAGCGCAAGCGGGCGGGTTTCTTCGTACCGCGGGCCAACAGCAAATTGTCGCCGGGCATCTGGAAGCGCGATCCGGATGGCTCGATCAGCAAGGTGCTGCACTTCACCCGCGGTATGCCGGTCTATGATGAGCGGCTCGGCTTCTTCGATGGTGCAGCGGAGGTCTATCAGGCGCGGTTGCCTGAGCATCTGGCCCGCACCATCGCGAAGATGGCTGCACAGGGGGCGTAGCGGCGGGCGGCTCGGACCGTCCGGTCGGGCCCCGGGTCCTTCCCGGATATGTGGTGCACGGGGGTCATTCGCGCCCCGTGACATTTGGTACGGAATTTCTGCCGAGGGGTGCAGGTTCCGGTACTTGTTGTTGTTATTGAAAGGATCATCGGTGTCGCACCTCATCACGCTGGCGGATGGGGAGGTGCTGGACGTGTCGGCATGGCCTCTGCCCGATGGGGTTGAGGATTTCGTGCTGAACCGATCGCAGCTCGCCAAGGCCTTCACGGTCACAGAAAACACGATCACCAAATGGATGGGGCAGGGCATGCCAGCCCTCTCCGAAGGCCAGAACGGGGTCGCCTACGAATTCCAGCTGTCGCATTGCCACGCCTGGCGGCAGGCGCGCGACGACAAGGCGCGGCACAGAAAGCAGCGCGGTGATCAGATTGCAGCGCAGGCGGCGCTGGCGTTCCGCAACCTCGATGCCGATCAGGAAGAGGCCGAGGCGGGACTGACCGCGGAGGAAGTTCGCAAGTGGTCGCAAGCCGAGTATGAGCGCAACCGTCTTGCCGAACAGCGCGGCGACCTGATCCGGGCCGATCGTACTCGGGCGGTCATGGAGGAGGTGCTGGTGATGACCGCGACCTCACTGGAGACGCTGCCCGACTATCTGGAAATGAAGTTCGGCCTGTCCACGGAACAGGTGGCCCAGGTGGTCGAGCGTACCGACCAGCTCCGCGACGAGATCAAGGCCAAGATCGACGACCTTCTGCGTCGCCCGGCTTCGGTGGTGGCGTTCGGGGGAGGTCGCCAGGGAGAAATGGATATCTGATGGTGGTCATGGCTGATCGCGGCCTCGGAGCGCTTGCGCGCATCCCGCCCTTGCCGCCTTTCACGACGCCGGAAGAGCTGCTCGGTGATGCGCTGCCGCTTCTCGATCCGCCCAGCAGGATCTCGGTGACCGATGCGGCGGAACGCTTTCTGCGCGTTCCGGTCCAGGGCAACTGGGTCGATTATGACCGCACGGTCGCGCCCTATACCGTCGAGCCTCAGGACATGAGCCAGTCCCGACTGTTCAAAACGGTGTGCTTCGTCGGACCGTCGCAGTCGGGCAAGTCGCAGATGCTGCTCTCGGTCTCGGCGCATGCGATCATGTGCGCGCCGTCGCCGGTGCAGATCATCCATATGACCAAGACCGATGCGGATGCCTGGGTCGAGGAAAAGCTGGATCCGGCGATCACTAACAGCCCCTTTCTGCGCGAAAGGCTGGGCAACGGTCGCGATGACAGCACCTTCAGCCGCAAGCGGTTCAAGGGGATGCGTGTGACCATCGGCTACCCGGTGGCCAACCAGCTGTCCTCTCGATCCCAGCGCATGGTGCTGGAAACGGATTACGACCACATGCCGCAGCGGTTGGGGCCGAAAGACAGTCCGGAGGGAACGCCGCACGGCATGGCGCTGCAACGCATCCGGACCTTCATGTCGCGCGGCTGCGTCTTCGTCGAAAGTACTCCGGCTTTTCCGGTCGACCCGGAACAGGTCTGGGAATTCGATCCCGCGGCCCCGCATCGCCTGCCGCCGGTGACCGGCGGTATCGTGAAGATCTACAATGAGGGCACGCGCGGGCGCTGGTATTGGGAATGTCCGAATTGTGCCGAGATGTTCGAACCGCGTTACGATCGTCTCAGCTATGACAAGACACTTGAACCGGGTGCGGCCGGGGCCGAGGCCCGGATGCAATGCCCTGATTGCGGCCACCTGATCAGCCATCGCGACAAGACGCGGCTGAATACCCTGGCGATGACCGGACGGGGCGGATGGTTTCATGAATCCCGCCTGCTCGATGCAACCGGCGCCCGGATCCTTTGTCGAATTGATGATCCCAACATCCGCCAAACGCCGATCGCGAGCTATGCGCTGAATGGTGCTGCTGCTGCCTTTTCGGCCTGGGACGAGTTGGTCGAACGTTATGAAACGGCACGCCGGGCTTTCGAGGCGTCGAAGGACGATATCGATTTCTCGCGCGTGCATTATACCGACATCGGTGTGCCCTATGCGCGGCCCTCTGACGATGACAGCGCCCTGTCGGCCGTGGCGCTGAAGGATGCGGCCTGCGACCTGGCGCCGATGACGTGTCCGCATTGGACTCGGTTCATCACCGTTTCGGTCGACGTCAACGGAAGCTGGTTCGCGGTTCTGGTCACGGCTTGGGGCTTGGATGGACGCCGGATGGCGTTGGATCGCTTCGACATCACGCAGCCGCCGGACAGCGCCCCCAAGGCGCGCGATGCCGAGGGGCGGTATCGCGCGCTTAATCCGGCCCGCTATGTCGAGGACGCGGTGGTGCTGCTCGGTCTGCTCCAGCGCGAATATGCGGTTGCGGGCGAAGACTGGACGTTGACGCCCTGCGCGGTGGTGATCGACTTTAACGGCCCGGCGGGTTGGGCGGATAATGCCGAGAAGTTCTGGCGTCAGCGCCGTCGCGACGGCCAGGGTCATCGCTGGTTTCTATCGATCGGCCGGGGCGGCTTCCGGCTGGAAAGCCGGGTCTGGCTGTCCGCCCCCGAGCGGGGTTCGCAGAACAAGAAGGCGCGGTCGATCAAGCTGCTGAACATGGCGACGGACCGCCTGAAGGATACGGTTCTCGCCGGGGCGGCACGGATGGATCAGGGGCCGGGCGCCTATCTCTTCGCACGGGCGATCGAACGCGAGCGGATCGAGGAGCTGCTCGCCGAGCGTCGCCACGAGGACGGCTATAGGAAGCGCCCTGGTGCCGGGCGGAACGAGACCCTCGACCTTTCGGTGCAGGCGCAGGCGGTGGCCGAACACAAGGGACTGTCCCGCATCAATCCTGACGCGCCGCCGGAATGGGCGACGCTCAGCGAAATGAACCCCTATGCGATCTGGACGGGGCGGGCCGCGCCGCCTCCGATCAGCAAAGATCACCCCGATGCCGATGACGGCGTCATCGAATGGCTTCGGCGTTGAGAGGATGACATGGCGATTGACCAGGCCGAACTGATCCAGCTGCGGGACGAGTTGGTGCGGAACCGGGCCAAAGGTGTCCGTTCCGTTCAGATCAACGGCGAGCGGGTCGAGTTTGTCGATGATGCCGTCTTCGCGCGCCGGATCGCGGATCTGAATGCCCAGATCGCCGCGCTTCAGGGGCAGAGGGACGACCCGTTCGCGACTGTCTATCCTGCTCTTGGCCGGGGTCTCTGATCATGGGATGGGTCGGGAAGGCGCTCGACGGGTTCATCGCGGAGATCGCCCCGATGATCGGCAGCAAGCGGATGCTGGCGCGGCGCGCCATGGGTCTTGCCATGAACTATGACGCGGCCTCGCGCGGGCGTCGGACGGAAGGGTGGAAGGCACCCGCGACCGATGCCGACGCGGCTGCCTTCGGTTCGCGGGAAAGGCTGCGGCAACTCAGCCGCGACATGGTTCGAAACCGTCCTTACGCAGCGAGGGCGCGAGAGGTCGTGGTTTCGAACGTCGTCGGCACGGGAATCGTCCCCTCGGTCGTGCATGGCGATGCGGCAAAGCAGGCGAAGATCTGGGCCGTGCTCAGGGAACACCTGTTGACGCCTGCGCTCGATGCCCGCGGAGAGCTTGATCTCTATGCGCAGCAGGAAGTCGTCATCGGAACCGTCTTCACCGACGGTGAGGTTCTGGCCCGGCGGCGGATACGGCGCGGCAAATATGCGCGCGATCTGCCGCTTGGCTTCCAGATCGAACTGCTCGAATGCGACTATCTCGACACCACGATCACCATCTGGGGCGCGAATGAGGTCATTGAGGGCGTCGAATACAGCCCGATCGGTGACATCGAGGCCTATCACCTGTTCCGGGAGCATCCCGGCGCGGCGCGAATGCGCGGTGCACCTCTTGTTTCGGAGCGGGTGTCCTGGCGCGACATCCTGCATATCAGGCGACTCGACCGACCGGGCCAGTTGCGCGGCGTGCCGTGGCTCGCGCCGGTGATGCTGACCATGGGCGATCTCAGCGACTACCAGGAAGCCGAGATCCTGAAGCAGAAAATGGCCGCGCTGCTCGCCGGGGTGGTCACCTACGACAAGGACGATGCGGGGGCCGAGGATGTCAAAAAGCTGCGGGGCCTGTCGAAGCTGGAGCCCGGGGCCGTGGTTGCGGCGCCGCAAGGGGCGCAGGTCACCTGGACGACGCCGCCGCGAGTCGAGGGCTATCCGGAGTTTGTCCGCGAAAACCTTGGCGCGGTCTCTATGGGCATCGGCATCACCCGGGAATCTCTCACCGGGGATCTTTCCGGGGTGAACTTTTCCAGTGGCAGGATGGGCCGGATGGAAATGGATCGCAATGTCGAGCGCTGGCAGCGGCTGGTGATCGGCCAGTTCTGCGCTGGTGTCGAACGATGGGTGCGCGAGGCGTGGCGGCTGCAACAGGTGCTGCCGGCCGAGGAGTTCGCGCTTGCCCACACGGCCCCGCGTCGGCCTTTGATCGATCCCAACGACGAAATCGACGCGATGGTCAAGGCGGTCGAGGCTGGGGTGAACAGCCGCCAGAATGTGCAGCGCACGCTCGGTCTCGATCCCGAGCAGATCCGGCGTGAGCGCGCGGAAGACCAGAACAAGGATACAGAGGCCAATCTGGCGCCAGTCGCTGTGCAGGGCCTGCCCTCGGCACGCGAAGCCCGTGCCAAGGCGAACATACAGGAGAAACAGGCATGAAACGACGTGGGGCTGATCTGATCATCGGCGGCGATCTTGTCCTGTCGGGCTATGTCATGTCCGACGAGGCGGCAGGGTGGACCTGGGAGGAGGAAGTGTTCTTCTGCCCGTCCCTGGTCCGCGATGCGCTCCTCGCGATGGGTGAGGGGCAGGTGACGGTGCGGCTGAACTCGGCCGGCGGCGATCCGGTTGCAGGCGAGGCCATCCGCGCGACGCTTGCGGGTCATCCCGGCGGCTGCCGCATCATCGTCGAAGGTCAGGCCTCGTCGGCAGCTTCCCTGATCCTGATGGGCGGCGCGCAACGCGAGATGACGACCGGGTCGTTCATCATGCTGCACAACCCGAAGAGCTATGTTTATGACGGCGCGGAAGGGATGCGGGCGCAGGCCGATTTCCTCGACATGCTCGCCCGGGTCTATGCGCAGGTCTATGCCGAACGCTCAGGCCAGTTCGTCGAAGCCGTTCTCGCGATCATGGCGGCTGAAACCTTCTATACCGCCGAGGCCGCGATCGAGATCGGCTTTGTCGATGCCGTCGCCGAAGAGATCACGGCACGGCCGGTCCCCGTCATCGACGACACGCTGCGCACCCAGATGCGCCGCGACATCACCACCTATGCCGCGCTGATGCGCGACAAGGCCCCGGGCCGCACTTTCTTCGCGCCCCGCGATCCTGCCGCCCCGGGCGGTCTAACGGCCCCGGTGGCCGCAACCATGGAGCTTGTCATGACGACCCCGAACCTCGAGAACACGCCGACCCCGCCCACTGTCCAGACCCCACCCACGCCCGATCCGCAAGCGGCGGTGATGCAGGAGCGCATGCGTATCCGCATGCTTCGCGACATGGCCGCGCCGTACATGGCTGCCGGTCGCCTGACCGAGGCCGACGTGACCGCCCTGGTCGACGACGGGACCGCTGCCGAAATGGCCGGGTCGCGCTTCATGGCTGTGATGGCGGCGCGTGAAACCAACCCCGCGCCCCGCGTAACCGAGCGTGGCCGCGACGAGACCGAAACCCGCCGCTTGGCGATGGAAGGGGCGCTGACCGCGCGCCTGTCCGGGTCGCAGCCCGAGGATGTCGCCCGGCCCTACATGGATTTTTCCATCGTCGACATGGCGGCCGAACGCGTGGGTCAGCGGCGTGTCCCCGGGAACTTCGCGGCGCGCGAGGACGTGCTGCGCATGGCCTTCCACTCGACCAGCGATTTCCCGGTCCTTCTGGAAAATGCCATGAACCGGTCGCTCGCCGCGCGCTACCGTCAGGCCCAGCCGACCTATCGTCGCCTTGCCCGGCAGCGGACCTTTCAGGATTTCCGGGATCACACGACGGTGCGGGTCGGCGATTTCCCCAACCTCCAGCCGGTGAATCCCGAAAGCGGCGAGTTGAAGGCCGGGACCTTCAGCGAGTCGAAGGAAAAGACCTCGGTCAAGGCCTATGGCGTGCAGGTGCTGTTCTCGCGCGCCCTCCTGGTCAATGACAGCCTCGACGGCATCATGCAGATCCTCAACGATCGCGGTGCCGCGGTGGCGCGCTTCGAGGACCGGACTTTCTACGCGATGATGATCAGCGGCGCGAACGGGGACGGCCCGACCCTGAACGAGACCTCGCGCCAGGTCTTCAATACCACCGACAAGACCAAGGCGGCGACGGCGGCCGCAATCTCCGTCGCGTCACTCAGCCTGGCGCGTGCGGCGTTGCGCAAGCGCCAGAGCATCGACAAGACCGAGCTGGAAATCACCCCGGCGCTGTTGCTGGTCGGCCCCGACAAGGAAACCGAGGCACAGCAGCTGCTCTACAAGGGCATCCTGCCCGAACAGGCCGGCAACGTGAACGTCTTCAATGATGGCTCGCTGAGCCTGGGCGTCACTGCCAAGATCACCGACAACGCATGGTATGTCTTCGCTTCGCCTTCCGAGGCGCCATGCTTTGAATGAGGTCTGCTGGAGGGCTACACCGCGCCGCGTTTCCGCATGGAGGAACCGTTCGGCGTCCAGGGGACCAAGTTCTCGCTGGAGCATGATTTTGGCTGCGGCGCGATCGATTTCCGCGGCGGTTACAAGAACGCGGGCGCCTGATCGGTGGCTTGACCGGTTTGGAAAAGGGGCGGCAGGAGCCGCCCTTTTCCGTTTTGCGCGATCATCAGAAAGGATCGGATCATGAAGAACTTCATCCAACCGGGTCAACAGATCTCGGTCCCGGCGCCGGCCGCTGCCGTCTCGGGGCAGGGCGTACTTGTTGGCTCGCTGTTCGGTGTCGCCGTCCATGACGCGGCCTCGGGCGCGAGCGTGGAGCTTTCGCTTCGCGGTGCCTACCGCATGACCAAGGCTGCCGGCTCGGCCTGGACCGTCGGCGCGCGGCTTTACTGGGACGATACCGCCAAGGCGGTGACGGTAACGGCCAGCACCAACAAGCTGATCGGCGTGGCCATCGAGGCGGCGGATAGCGCTGCCACCAGTGGGTCCGTGCTGCTGACGGCGTCGTTCACGCTGTGACCCGCATCTTCGACGGGATGACCGGGATCCTGTCCGGTGTCCTTGGCGGGATGGTGACCTATTCTCCCGCCGGCGGCACCGGGCGCGATCTGCGGTCGATCTTTCGCGAGGCCCCGATCGAAGTCGAAGGTGCGGACGGCCAGATCGTCCGCATCGAGGCGCCCACTTGGCGGGTCGGCCGCGACCTGGCACCCGAGGTCCGACGCGGTGACCAAATCACGGTGCCGGACGGTCGCACCTTCACGGTCATGGTGGTGCATCCGACCGGGTCGCCCGCCTCGGATGCGTACCTGATCTGCGAAATGCAGATCGTCGACAGCTGAGGCGGTAAAATGGCGCATTTCCGAACGGATTGCCGCAATGCGGTGCGCGAGGCATTGTCTGGCCATGCCCACTTCGCGGGCTTCACCGTCTTGCGCGTCTGGTCGGGCGTGATCGATCACGACACCCTGCCGGTGCTGGGGGTGCTGACGCCGCAGGATCGCTGCGAGCAGGACAGTATGACCAGCACGGCGCGTCGGACCCTGCTGCAGGTTGCGCTGCGCCGCGCCGGTCTTGACGAGGTCGAAGACGTGCTCGATCTGGACAGCGCGGTGATCGAGGCGTTGGTGATCGCGGCGTTGCGGCGTCCGCATCGCGCCTGCGTCCTCGAGGAGACCTCGGTCGTCACCAATACAGATGGCCAGCGCAATGTCGGTACTTTGGTCATGAGCTTCCGCCTGACGCATTGGCTGCCGCCGGCAACACTACCGCCTGCTGTGCCCTGATCGGCGCATCAGACTCCCCCGAAATCATGGTCAATTTGAAAGGTATTCGTCATGGCTGACGGTATGCTTGGCTACGGCACCACGGTCCGCATTGGGCGTGGCGCCACCCCCACCTGGACGCCCCTGGCCCTTCTCGGGGACATCGAGATGCCGGACGAGCAGGCAGATGAGGTCGATGTCACCCATATGCAATCGCCCGGACGGCGCAAGCAGTTCATCGCCGGGCTGCTGGACAGCGGTGAATTGTCGATCCCGATGAACTACATCCCCGGATCGGCGAGCGATACGCTGTGCAAGGCGATCAAGACTTCGGGTGAGCAGGTGCTGGTGGAGATCACCCTGCCGGTGCCGTCGGGCGAGACCGCCGTGCCGGAAGTCTTCTCGGGGTTTCTGAAGGGCTATGCCCGCAATGCCCCGATCAATGACAAGATGGCGGCGACGGCAACCTTCCGTCTGTCGGAGGCGGTGGAACCCTGATGGCAAACCGGTTTCTGGGAGAGGTTTCGGCCTCGGCCGAAGGTCAAACCTTTACGTTGCGCATGGATTTCAATGCCATGATCGAGTTCGAGGACGCGACGGGCAAGCCCGCGATCGATGCCTTTCAGGAAGCGGAGCAAGCCGCTGCCGAGGGGCGGGTCGATTTCAAGCTGCTTCGCAACATCGTCTTCGCGGCGCTGAAACGCCACCATCCTGATGCAACGATCGAGACCGCGGGCACCATCCTCTCGGAGGATACCCAAATCGTGCAATCCTTGCTGGCGGCAGTGGCCCCGGAGGTGAAACCGGGAAAGGCCCGGGCCGGAGCGAAGAGACCGGCCTGAACTACCTGCTCATGCTGGAGCGGTACATCGAGGCTGGCCACCAGGCTGAGGCTTTCTGGGGCCTGACGCTCCGGCTCTACCAGATCCACATGCAGGGTGCGGCGGTGCGCATCCAGCGCGACCATGATCACGCCAAGGCCATGGCCTGGCTGACCGCGGGTCTGAGCCGCGCCGCGAAAATGCCAAAGCTGGACAGGTTGCTCCAGCGTGACGGCGAAATTATCGACACAGGTTTCCGGCTCAGCACCATCAAGGCGCAACTCCCGGTGATCACGATGGCGGAATGGGCGGCGCGACAGGGCGCCATGGGGTAAGCAATGGCAACATCTGTCGTCGGTAAACTGCGCGTCATCATGGATCTGGATGCGGCTTCGCTGCGCTCGGGCATGAAGCAGGCCAGCGCCAGCCTCGCCCGGATGGGCGATACGATGAAGTCCATGGGCCAATCCATGTCGCTTGCGCTCACCGCCCCGCTCACCGGCTTCGCGGCCTTGTCCCTCCGTGCCGCTGGCAATTTCGAGGCGTCGATGAACCGGGTCCAGGCGGCGACCGGCGCGAGCCAGGCGGAGTTTGCTGCGCTGCGCAAGGCCGCGCTGGATATGGGCAAGACCACCCAGTTCAGCGCCAGCGAATCCGCGGATGCGATCGAGGTCCTCGCCAAGAACGGGGTCAGCGCCGCAGACATCCTCGGCGGTGCTCTCCAGGCGTCCATGTTGCTGGCCGCGTCGGCGGGCACCGATCTTGCCAGTGCCGGCGATGTCGCCACCGACGTCATGCTGCAATTCGGCAAGCAGGCCAGCGATCTCACCTCGCTGGTTGATGGCATGAACGGTGTCATGCTGGCGTCGAAATTCGGCTTTGAAGATTACCGTCTGGCTTTGGCACAAGCGGGCGGGGTTGCCGGCGGTCTCGGTGTTTCGTTCGAAGATTTCAACGCCAGTATTGCGGCGACCTCGTCGCTGTTTGCCAGCGGCTCTGATGCAGGGACCTCGTTCAAGACGTTTCTGACGCGTCTTGTCCCGGCGTCTGATCCGGCTGCCGCAGCGATCAAGGAGCTTGGCCTGGAGTTCTTCGACGCCAACGGCAAGATGAAGTCGATGGCCGAAATCTCGCAGGAGCTTCAGGACGGCTTGAAGGGTTTGTCCGACGAGGCCCGCAACGACGCCCTGTCCACGATTTTCGGCAATGATGCCCTGCGCACCGCCATTGGTCTTGCCGAGCAAGGCGCGGATGGCATCGACAAGCTCAAGGCGTCGATCGGCAAGACTTCGTCCGAGGAGCAGGCCGCAGCCCGTATGAAGGGGCTGAATGGCGCTCTGAAAGAGTTCTCCTCGGCGATTGAGGCATTGCAAATCGCCATCGCGGATTCCGGCTTGCTGAAATTCGTTGAGGAGCTGGTGCGTGGGATGACGCAGCTTGTCGCCAAACTCTCGGAGGCAAACCCGGAGTTGCTGAAATGGGGCGTCATCATCGGCGCTGCTGCGGCAGCCCTCGGCCCGCTGCTGCTCGGGTTTGGCGCGCTCGCAGCGGGTCTGCCCGTCGTGCTCGGTGGGCTGACAGCTGCCGTCGTGGCGATAGGGGCCGTTGGGGCGCCGGTGGCGGCTGCGGTTGCAGCCATCGCGGCGGCCGCAGCGACGATCATCTTCCATTGGGAGACAGTAGGCCCGTGGTTCACGACCTTGTTCACCAGCATCGGTGACATGTTCATGGGGCTGGCAAAAACGCTGGCCGGGATCGTCACCGGGGATATGACGCTTGCTGTCGACAGCCTGAAGCAGGCGTGGTCCGGCCTCGACACGTTTTTCCGGACGCTATGGGATGGCGTGGTCGCGGTGTTCAATGAAGCCTGGGCGAAGATTCAGCCGATCGTCGACAAGATCAAATCCGCTGCCGAGATGGCCCAAGACATCCACGATCGTGCCCTCGGCAGCCGCGACGGCCCGATCAGCAGCGGTGCTTATACGGGGGGCGCGACCGGACCGATCCTGCCCGGCACGACCTCGACCGAGATGATCAACGGGGTTGCCGTGGGCACCGGAGCTGCCGGGGCGCAGGGTGCTTCGGATGCCGCCAGCTATGAGCAGGGCTGGCGTGATCAGATGCAAATCAAATCACCGTCCAAGGTCATGATGGAGATCGGCCAATACCTGACCCAAGGCTTGGGCGCGGGCATTGCCAATGAACAGCCCTATTTGCAGCGGGTCACGGCAGATGCGGGCGAAACCTTCGAGCACACGATGATGCGGCACTTCAGCGGCGTCATCAAAGGCACGACCTCGGTCAAGGAGGCCTTCGCCAATATGATCCAGGACATGGCGGCGCAGGCAGCGTCCAGCAGCCTGAGCAACCTGTTCGGCGTTCTCGGTAATGTGCTCTTTCCGGACCCGCTGACTTCGGCCCTGGCCGCTGCGGGCGCCCCGGTCATTCCCGGCTTCGCCTCCGGGGTACGCAACTTCAAGGGTGGCTGGGCGCGGATCAATGAATTGGGGGGCGAGATCGTCAAGCTGCCCAAGGGCTCGGATGTGATCCCACACGACATCAGCACCCGCATGGCCGACAATGTGGCGAAAGGGCAATCGCTGCAAATGCAGGCGTCCGAACTGACGCTGACCGATGACGGCAAGATCATGGCGACTGTGCAGGCCAGCTTCACGCAATATGACCGCAACCTTCCGCAGCGCATGCGTCGGATCGATGCAGACAATCAGCAGAGGCATGGCTGATTATGGTCGAGCTTATCGAGTGGCCGACCGATTTCCTGCGCTGGACCTATGGGCGGCTCTTCATCAAGAACACCAGCCGTTCAGCTGGTGTCGCGATGAACGGGGTGCGGCAGATCATCGCGCCGAAAACGCAGGTGTGGAATCTGTCGATCACCATTCCTGTTGATGGCGATGAGACGAGGATCAAGCAATTCGAGGCCTTGGTCTCGGAAATGGACGGCCAATACAATGTCGCGAATGTTCCGATTGTTGATCGCTACCGCTACGGTGTTGACGTCGCGCCGCGGCAATATCCGTTCGATGACGGTCAGTGGTTCGATGATGGCACCGGATACTCGGACGGAACCGGTGGGACTCAACCGCTTGTCACTACTGCGGCAGCGTCTGCAGGCGACACATCGCTCTATGTCGATCTGACGAACCCGGTGCGCCCACCCATGCGCGTGGGTGACACGTTCAGCCGCAGTGGTTTCTTGTATCGTGTGGTCGCCAGAAATAATGCCGGCTGGATGAAGCTCAAGCCGGCGCTTCGGGCCGACATTCCGGCGGGGGCCACACTGATTACCAATCCGCCGCGCTTCTATTGCCGGTTTGCATCTGATGACGAAGGCGCGCGGGGGCGCGATGCGATGTCTTTTGGGGAATCCATCACGCTCAATCTCGTCGAAGCCTTTGATCGGAGCTTCACATGACGCCTGCGCTTGCCGCCTTCCTCGACACCGACCCGGAAGTGGTGCCGCTGGTCCGGCTGTTTCACCTGAACTTCGGCTCGGTCCAGTATTACCTGAACGAGACGGAAGTGCCGCTGACCTTCGACGGTCAGCTCTGGCAGCCATCCTATGGCTGGATCGGGGCCGATCCGATCTCGCTCGAGGCCAGCCCGTTTGAAGCGAACGCGGCCCATTACACAGTCTGGAATGTCGGCACCATGCAAGGTGCGGACCTGGCCTATGAGGCCCTGAACAATCCGGCCAGCTGGTCGGGCAAGATGGTGCGCCAGCTGTGGGCGGTGCGCGGCTATCCGAATGACGCCATCGTCATGCATGTCGGCCGCATCGTCGACGTGACCCCGCGCGAGAATGTCGGGCTGGCCGAGATCCGCATTCGGGCGGAAACGCTGGCGGCCTCGCGCAATTACACGCCGCTGGGCGAATACACGCCCCGCGACCAGGCACGGCGCTATCCCGGCGTGGTCGATCGGGGTCTCGACTATGTCGCCACCATGCCCGGCAAGAAGATCAAGGGCTGGCTGCGCGGCTGATGCAGCAGCTTGATGATTACGTCCAGCGCACGGCCTTGCTGCCGTGGGATTGGGGCGTGCAGGACTGCACCATCTGGGTGGCGGATTGGTGCCTGCTGCGCTGGGGCTTCGATCCGGCGTGCCGGTTCCGGGGTCGTTACCGCAGTGCCGCCGGCGCCCATCACCTGACGGCTTGCGGGCTGGTGGTGCGGGTGGGGCCGGAGATCCCGCTGCCGCGCAAACCGGTCGCGGGCGACGGCGATCCGGGCGTCATCGACATCACCGGCCGCCAGGTTGCGGCCATCAGGTCGGGCAGCCACTGGCTGTTCCGGACCCCGCGCGGCGTCGGCATGGCGCGGCGCGACGCAATCGCAATTTGGGGTGAATGAATGCCACAGGTAGGAGCTTGGGTCGCGACGGCGCTGCTCGGGTCGGCGGCGGCAGCCGGTGCTGCCGGTGCCGTGGTCGCCGGGCTGGTCAACCTGGCGGTCAGCGCCGTGATCAGCATGGCGGTGGCCAAGATCAATGCACCGAAGGGGCCTCGCCCCTCGGAGCTCACCACGGAGCTGAAGTCCAGCAACGCCAAGCGGATTCGACATCTGGGCCGGGTCCGGGCCAGCGGCACGGTGGTTTTCTACGAATGGGCGGATGTCGGCTTCACCCGGCGGCTGTTCAAGCTGATCGCGGTGGCGGATGGCGGCATGACCAATGTCGTGCGCTGGTATCTGGATGGCCAGCCGGTCAATGTCGATGCCGATGGCTATGTGACCACGGCGCCGTGGAACAAGGGCAATATCCGCCTGCGTTACCGCAAGGGCTTGGTGAGCGATGAGTGGGACGGCGGAAACTGGGCAGAGATGCGCAGCGCCTTCCCGGGCTACTGGACCACCGATCACCGGCTGCGCGGCATCGGCACCATTCTCGCCACCTTCGATGATGTGGACGGCGAGGACATTGCCGAGGTCTATTCCGGCGGCGAACCAGAGGTCTCGGCGCTGATCGACGGCGCCCCCTGCTACTGGATCCCGTCCGACGATTTTGCCCATAGCCGCAACCCGGCGCGCCAGCTTTGCGACGTGCTGGTCAATCCGACCTTCGGTCCGCTGGCGGCTGCCGACATTAACGCGGGCGCGCTGGCCGGCGCGCGGGCGGTCGCGGTCGAAGAGATTGCCACGGCTGGCGGGACCCGTGAACGCTACCAGTCCGGCATCAGCTTCGCGATGTCCGATCCGTTCAAGGATGTCGCCCAGAAGCTGCTCGATGCCATGGGCGGTCGCGCCTGGATCGATACCGATGGCCGGCTGAAGGTCGAGGCGGGCGCATGGACCCCGCCGACGGTCACCATCCTTGAGCGCCACATTGTCGAGATGGAATACGGGGCAGGGACCGAACGCATCAAGCGGGTCACCAGCCTGCAGCCGACCTATGTCGCGCCCGAGGTGCGCTGGCAGGAAACCGTCGCCGATATCTGGGAGGACACCGACGCCATCGCCAAATGGGGCGAGGGCGAGCCCAAGGGCGTTGATCTGCTGGCGGTGCAGCATCACGGCCAGGCGCGGCATCTGTGCAAGCAGATGCTGGCCCGGATGAATCCGGCTCGGCGCATGACCCTGACCCTGCGCGCCTTTGGCTTGCGGCTTCTCGGGGAGCCGCGGGTGGCGGTGCATATCCCCCGCCTCGGGCTGAGCAATACCCCGTTCTGGGTCGACAGCTGGGGCTTTGACGGCACCAATGTCACGGTCGAGCTGATCGAGGCCGATCCGGCGTCGTTCAGCTGGAGCGCGGCGCAGGATGGCGAGCCTCCGACCGAGGCCGAGGAGTTCGACCGCGCCACCCTGACCTTCAGCACGACGGTCGACAGCCTGACCGTCGTCACCGACGACGGCGCGCCCTATCTCCGCGTCTCCGGGACCTATGCCGCCTCCTGGGGCTATATCGGCATGATCCAGTTCCGCCGCACCGGGTCGAGCGAATGGACCGATGGCATCCGCGAAACCGCCGCCAGCGGGCAATATCGCTACCGCACCCCGCCACTGGCCGATGGCGGCACCTATCAGCTCCGCAGCTATGTCGCCCCTGGCGGGCAGACCTGGAAGCAGAAATCCACCCCGGTCGTGGTCTCGGATATCGACATCATCGCCAATGCGACCGCCCCCGATGCCCCAGTGGTGATCTCGGAGAGCGGCGCGTCGGGCGGCACGCTGTCGGTCACCTTCGGCCCCGATCTCGGTGTCAACTACCGCCGCACCGGGCTCTATCGCGGCCCGGTCGGCACGCCCTTTGGTTCGGCGTCTTTCGTCAAGTGGACCTACGCCACCTCGGCGGAAGTGACGATGACCGACGCCATTCCGGGCGGTGGCGCGCGCTACTGGCTGCAGTCCGAGAACCAATCTGGCGTCCCCTCGGCTGCGGCCTTGGTCGGCAATTATTCCTAACGGCCTGAACGGCCCATCCCTTAGACAATCTGTGAGGCAACATGTCGTTCAGTTCGGACGGTAATTCCGCATATCAAAACGGCCAGCCTGTTCCGAAAGGATTGGTGCGCGCGCTTTGGGCGGCTGTCGACGGGGTGGTGGCCAACGGGGGCAAGGTCTTCGCGTCGCGCGCCGAGGCGGTGTCGTTTACCCAAGAGAAACTGGCGGCCGCCTATTCACGCATCTTGGTGATTAACGGCGACTACCTCGAGATCCGTGCCGCCAACAGTGGCTCGGACCCGCTGTTCGGGGTTAACCCGGTCTGGGGTGTTTTTCAGAGAGTCCCCCTCAGCGGTTTGGTGGAGGCCATCAGCGCCCATGGCGATGTGGCGATGCCGTCGATCATCGATGCATCGTCAACGGCGCAGTCGGTGATGGCGACCTCCAATGCCGCGCAAGCCCATATCGGCAAGGCGGTGTCGCGCAAGATCCAGATCCGCTGGGTCGCCACCAATACCGGGCCAGACCCGGTGGTGGTGCTGGACGGCACCTCCTATGTGGTCAAGGGCATGAACGGTCAGGCCCTTGCGGCGGGCGACTTGGTCGGGTCGGGCCGTTACCTGATGTATTTTGCCAATGTCACTGCCGGTTCCGAGCAGCTGAAGCTGATGTTCCCGGTGCAGATCGCCGACATCAATGGTCTGGCGGCGATGGTGAACAGCATCCCGACCTTGCAAGCCGCCGTCGCCGATGTGGCGGCGATCACCCCGGACGCGGCGTTCATGGCCGAAAGCCTTGTCCAACATGCCACGCGCAGCGATGGGCAGACGGCTGATTTCTCTGCCATGACCCACACCAGCGCCGGCGGGTCGAAGACCATGGTGCTGGGATCAGGCGCCGCCTATCGCTATGCCAATGGCGGGGTCTGCGACCAGTTCGACATCTATCTGACCGCGGCGGGACGGTTTTCCGTGAGCAGCTGGAAGGAGGATGTGCCCGGCGCTGGCACGATCTTCTCGCCTTACCAGGTCAAGTATTTCAACGGCACCGTGGGCTGGAACCGGGTGACACCGAATATCGCGGTGCCGAAGGGCGGTCTGGTCGGCTGCGGAGCCTCGGTCGCCGGCAGCATCGGCATCAATTCCGGGCTGGCCAATCTCGGCGTCCGCGCCACCTCCACCACCGAGAACGAACAGTTCACCGCGGCCTCGACCAACAGTTTCCGCTTCATGATCGCCTTCCGGGTCAAGCAGCCGGTGGCGCTCGCCGCGCCTGCGGTCGCCAGCAAAGCGATGCGCCTGCTGCTGGCCTATGGCCAGTCGAATATGTTCGGCTCCACCGCCATGGCCATCGTGGCCCCGGCCTATGGCAACAAGATGTTCCTGGGCGGGTTGAATGTCCGCGCCTTCACCATCGATTATGACCAGACCGAGGCGATTGCCGAGGAAGAGACCAATACCGGATTGGCGATCGGCCTCGCCTATGCCACCGAATTGGAGATGGCGGCCAAGGGCTTCACCGACTTCACCGACGCCTCGCCCTGGTTCGCGGCATCGCCGTCTTCGCCCGGTCAGAACATCAACAATCTCCTCGGCGATTACGGCAGCATCTGGCCGTCCTGCGACAAGGTCCTGCGCGAGATGGGCGATGCGGTGCGCGGCGACGGCTTCGATCCGCTGTTCTCGGCGGTGGCCTGGGTGCAGGGTTATGCCGACCGGGGGGCGACGCGCGCCGCCTATGCCGATGCCTTGCGCGAGGGCTTCAGGAAGATCCTGGCGCGCGCCGGCGGCAATGTCGCCGGGACGCCCACATTGATCATCGGGCAGATGTGCCAGTCGGGAGAGACCGGCAATCGCTTCCCGGAGATCCCATTGGCGCAGCGCGACGTCGCCCGCGAGGTCAAGGGGCATGTGTTCAGCCTCTACCCCTGCGAGTGGCACGATCTCGGCGTTCACCTTTCCAGCAAGGGTCAGACCCATAAGGGGCTGATGCTGGGCAAGATCCTCCATGACCTTACTATTGGTAACGGCTACCAGGAGGTGCACTGGACCGTCGCCAACTGGGGCGGAACCGCGCTGACACTGACCCTGCGCGGCGGCTCCGGCAGCTATGCGATCGACACCACCCGTATTCCGGCGGTGGCCAATCGGGGTTTCGACATCTGGTCACCGGCCGGTGTCCTGCAGGACATCATCACCGGCGTCTCGCTCGCGGGCAGCACGGTGACGCTGACCCTGTCGCGGGCCGTCGCATCAGGTGAGGTGCTGACCTATGGCAAAGGTCGAAATGGTGTCACGCCGATGCCGACCGATGAAGTACCGGGCCCGTACCAGATCGGCAACCTGCGTGACACCGACAGCCGATCACGCGTGGTCGATGGCGTGACCTTCCCGTTGTTCAACTGGTGCAGCATCATGGATGTGGTGAGGTAACTGCATCAAAGCACCAGAAGGCGGAAGCACCATTGTCACCAAAAGAAACGTAACGGCCCCGCGCTTTCGGCGCGGGGCCGGTGGCAGGGTGCAGGCATTTTGTCGGTTCCCTCGTGGACGGTTAGTAAAACGCTGCTCTCGTCAGGAGATTCTGTCAATATTCCATCCTTCGTGGCTTTGTCTTGCTTATCTATTCTTCGAAGCGAGGCAAAAAAAATAGCCCCGCATTCGTCGCGGGGCTCAAGTGTCGGGGCAAAGCTTTAGTCGCAATTCGAAGCTGTGGCCGAGAGTCGATTCTGTCAACACCCCGCCCCGTGCGGGTTTTTTCATGACCCCACATTCACGGAGACGCCCATTCATGACGCAGACCATCGAGAGCAAGGGACAGCGCATCGTCCCGACCCTCGGTTTCTTTCTGGACCGCCTGTGGGTCTGGCTCACCGGCATTGCCTTCTGGCTGGTTGGTGCCGTGGTGCTGGCCGTTTTTACGCCGTTTTGGGACAACGCGCGGGCTGTCTGGGACAGCCCGGCGCTGCTGACCGCGCTGCAGAAGGATGTGCTTGCGCTGCGCACTGAATTGGCGGCCGCGACGGGCGACAACCGGGTCATTCGCCAGCCGCCCGGTCTGAGCTATGTCACCGAGCCGGTGCGCATGGGCGAGCCGGTGATCCTCAACCTGGTGATTGAGCGCACGGAACTCGGCGCGCAATGTCATTTCGTGTCCGGACAATCATTGTTCACCGAGGCAGGTGGGGTGATCACACCCGGCTCGGAAATCGAGCCGTCGCGTCAGATCAGCGAGGAGCAGACCCGGCTGCGGGTCAAGCTGATCCCGCCCGACACGCTGCGGCCGGGCCGGATCGAACTCTACATCGCGTTGGAATATGACTGCGACGGTCGCAAGGTCTACGACCGCACCGACGTCGTGACTTATTCGCTCTTGCCGAAAGGCTGATCGACTTCGCGGGTGAGGCGTTCCAGCTCGGCAATAGTGGCATCGTACTTGCCAGCCGCCTTGGAGTGCAGATCGCGTTGCTGACGATAAAAGCCCAACCAACTGGGCAGATCTTCGAGTGGATAGGTGCCTGACCAATGGGTGCCGGTCAGTGTGAATGCGGTGTCATCATATGTTGCCTTCATGGGGCATTGTGCCCTCCGCCGTCCCAGGCATCAACCCCAGTCCGCCGCGGCCTTGTGTGGAGGGCTTGCAAGATCACATGATGAGAGCTGCCGTTCGCCTTTACCAATTCGCAAAGCGCTTATGAACATCCTGAGTTTCGGGCTTTATGGGGATGAAGCGGCGGGTCCCGTCCTCGTTTGATAGCGTCACAATCGTGCAAATCGTGTGTTTCCGGATCTCTTCGAGATGCCACGGTGGACTGTGATAAAACGTGGTGATGCCGGTCAGCGCGTCAGTGAGAACTACGGTCTTTCTCATGAACTTCACTCCGAGAGTGTTTATCTCGATGCGAAGGCAGGAGGCTAATTCAGCCATCTTGCCTTTCAGAAAAATTCAAACACCGGTGACGCAAAAGGGTTCCGACAATGGTGCCGACCGCTACAAATTGGGCCTGAATATGATGGAGGGTTTCCCGTTAACGCCCGCGACACTGGTTATCCCGCGTGCACCTACCCAGCTAGAAATGAAGGAAGCATGAGGCGAATGCTTAAGGATGATCGGCTGGAAAGCGGGCAACGTTCTCAAAATGAGAAGCCATTTTCTATCCTACCCGCTGCCTCGCCTCGCCATCGGAAGGACTATGTCGGGGGGGGGACCGGCTAGGAACACCCCCCGCCCTTCGTACGCGCCCCCTTACTGCCGGAAGAGGCGTGTCGCCGGTCGGGATGACGTAACTCGAGCCCCATCCCGACTCTAGGGATCGGGTAACCGAGATCCAATCCAAATGTTCCCGCTCACCCGCCATCGCGCGGGTTTTTGCTTTTCTGGAGAATCTATGCCTGCAAACCGCTTCAGTGCCTTCACCCATGGCACCAATGCCCCGGCACTCGGCGCCTTTGCCGTCACGCCCAGTGATAGCGCCGACCTGGCCGAAGCCATCCGCGCCGTGACGATCAATGTCGGCGGCACGCTGTCATTCATCGGTCTGGACGGCGTGATCTACACCACTGCGGCGCTGCCCGCTGGCACCTATGCCGTCAGTGCTGCCCGCATCCGCGCCACCGGCACCACGGCGACCGGTATTACGGGCTGGGTCTGATGTTTGTCGGGCTCGGACTGGGGCTGGGGGTCACACTGCCCAGCATGGCCGCGAAGGCGCTCCCCACCATCACGGTCAGCGGCGGCCTTATCACATCCTTCTCGCGGGACGGCGTCGACTACAATCAGATCACGTTCCACCAATCGGGGTCATGGCTGGTTGAGGGCGTCGTGGCCCTTGCGGCCGAGATCGGCTGGAAGCGGGCTCTGGGCGCCGGGGCCGCCACCGGCGCCCGCAGCACCAACTCGATCTATCTGCCCGGACCGGGTGGGGCAGGCGGGTTGATTGATGATGACCCGATCGGGCCTCTTGTCGACGGAACCTATACCGTCGGCATTGGCGCCGGCGGGCCAGCGATTGCCACCGCCGTCAACATCGCCAATCAGGGCTCAGACAGCACCCTGTCGCATCCGGGTGGCCTTGTCGAAACGGCGACAGGCGGTGGATATGGCGCCATCTCCGGGTCCTATGCCAACGCTGGTCCGGGCGGGTCTGGGGGCGGGGCACGGGCTCAGACCAACGCGACCGGGACCAATACGAACTTCGGCACCGGGGTTGATGGTCAGGGGTATCGCGGTGGCTCGGCGAATAGCAGCTCCACCGCGGGAAATGCCGCATCGGGAGGGTCCGGCGGTGCGGGTGGTCCGGGTGGAAACGCAGCTGCTGGGGTGGCCGGGGCCGCCGGTCCGGGCGTCGAGCTGGACTGGCTGGCGGATCCAACCATCGTCTGCGCTGGTGAGCGCGGCATCTTGCTCTCGGAATCCGGCATCGCCTCTGAGGACAAGACTCTCGGCTCAGGCTCTAGGGGCGCGCTGAGCGCCAATGTCGGCAAGGCAGGTGACGGATTCCTGTTTGTCCGGGTTCGCGCCGACCAGGTCAACGTAAGGATGGCCGCATGATCTATGTCGCGCATATTGAATTCGGGATCGTGGCTCAGGTCACCGTCGAACCGGATGATTGCCCGCCCGGACCGGATCACGTCGTCATCGGTCCCGAGAATATCGTCGGGGTGGGCTGGACTTAGGATGGCAGTGCCTTCGCGCCGCCGAACCCACCCCTCGACGAACCCTCCGAATAACCCCTTCCGGCCCGCCTCGCGCGGGCCTTTTCATTTTCAGAGGACTGGAATGGAACGGATCATCATGCACTGGTCCGCGGGCACGCATGCCGTGTCGGCACTGGACCGCCAGCATTATCACTATGTCATCGACGGCTCCGGCATTGTCGTCGAAGGCGACCACGCCATCGAGGACAATCTCGGTCCGTTGGTGTCGGGGCGCTATGCGGCCCATACCCTCAATTGCAACACCGGCTCGATCGGGATCGCGCTGGCGGGTATGGCCCGCGCCGTTGAGGCCCCGTTCTCCTCAGGGCCATGGCCGATCACCGAAGCGCAGCTTGCCGCACTGGTCCAGCTCTGCGCCGGGCTGTGCCGGCGCTACCAGATCCCGGTCAAGCGCGAGACCGTGCTGTCCCATGCCGAGGTCCAGCCGACGCTAAAGATCGTGCAGCGGGGCAAATGGGACATCGCCTGGCTGCCCGGCATGACCAAGCCCGGCAATCCCGTCGAGGTCGGTGACCAGATCCGGGCGCGGATCCGCGAGGCGATGGCGGTGGTCGTGCCCTCGGGGCTGTTGAGCCCGGCGCCAGACATTCCACCGACCCTGCAGCGCGGCGATGTCGGCGAGCCAGTGCGTCGGGCTCAAGCCCTCCTGACCGCCAAGGGCTTCAACCTCGGACAGATCGATGGCGACTTCGGCCCGAAGACCCGCGCCGCGGCAGTCGCATTCCAGCGCGCTTTCAGACTCCACGACACCGGCAACATCGATGCGGCGACCTGGGCCGCCCTGCTTCTGAAAGGAAACTGATCATGATGCTTTTCTTCCTGCTGGCCCTCGTGGCCCTTGCGGCTATCGCACTGTTGCTGTGGACCATCCGCGAGCCTCGCGGCTGGCCGCTGGCCATGATGATACTCGCCGTGATGATGATGCCTTGGCGGGCATCGGCCGCGGCGCTGGACACTTTCCTGACTGCGGCGACGCCCGGCTTGCTCGAACTGATCGGGCTGGTGATCGCTGCCATCATCGCCTGGGGGACCAAGAAGGCGCGTGAGAAATGGGGGATCGAGATCGAGGCCAGATATCGCGAGGCGCTGCAATCCGCATTGATGACCGGCACGCGGTTGGCGCTGGCCCGTCAGCTGACCGGCTCGGCGGCGATTCAGGTCATCCTTGAGCATGTGCGCGATGTCGGCGCACCGGATGCCGTCAGACACTTCGACCTCGATGCCGGAACTCTGACAAACTTGGCCGAGGCAAAGCTGGAGCAGGTCGCGACCGAAAAGGTGAAGGGACTAACCAAAACCAGCGTTGACGACGTGCTCAAAGCGATTGATCGCCGCGCCCAACGCTATGGCTGATCACGAAGGAAACTATCTTGCCATGTGCAGTAGAGAATAATTGCCTGATCGTAGTACTTTCTCATTTTCGCTTGGCGAAATTGCTGAATCACTGCATCATAACTCATGGCAATGGGAGAAGGTGACTCTGGTCGCCGAAGGGTCGGTCTCTGCGGGATCGACCCTTTCTTTTGCAGAGTCGTTTTTAATTTTTTGCCTCGGGCACTTAGTGCCGGGTCGAAGCGGCTCTCGCTGAAGATTCAGTGCCCAACTTGAGCACGTGTAAAGTGCTGGTATGACGAACCCGCCCCGGCTGTCCCAAGGCGGGTTCTTACTCTTCAGGCCACACGAGCCACATCGTTCGAGTCTGGACGCTTGCTGTCCAGAACCTCGCATTGCAGCATATCTGCGATGAACATAAGCCAGTTCTCAAGCCCGAAGTGGGGGTTGAACTGTTCAACGTGGTCTATGGCCCATGTCAGCGTACGGGCCACCAGATCTTCGGCAGCATCATCATCAAGTCCCAGGCTTTTAGCCCGGTCGAGTAGTTCTGGTACGCATTCGATTACGGTTTTCTGCATCTTTCCCCCTTAATTCTTGAGGGGAGCGTTGCGCGGAGCGGGCGCGATCCGAGAAGTTCAGTTCGGCAGCTTTAATAGGCATTGCGACCTCCAAGGTGGGGTCTCAAGAGATGGCTCGCAACCGCCCGGTCCCGGGCGCTGCCGTCATCTTCTGGGAGTATACCCCATTTCCTTGAAGTGGCCTCAAACAAATGTGTGGTTAGACACGCGGAACAGAATTGGTGAGATCCGCATGCCCGATGCGTTCACTGACAAGCTGTAAGCTTCCAGGAAAAATCTGCTCACCTATCGTATAGTAAACCATGCGGCGGCCATGGGACGCGCGCTGTCGGCTCGCTGTGACTGCGACGATCCATAATCAGGTGGGGGCCGAAGCGGTTCTGGCGCTGCACAATGGCGAGATAGAACCGGAAGTCGCGCGCGACTCATATTGGTCGGTTAACCATCGCCTAGCGCGCAATACCGGATGCTCCAATATTCTTGGTGTCGCGCTTTTTCGCGCTTCGCTTCGTCGCGGCGATCAGTTTCCCGTTGAAAGCCTGGATCCACAATAGCAATTGGTATGGCCGTATAGCTAAGGACAGGCGAAACAACGGAAGACGCAGGGGCAGGGGCAACTTCAGCTTGTGAATGGCGCGCGCTATCCCCGATGCCTCCTTCATTGCGCATCCGTTGGGCTGCAAGCGCATCACAGTCTTTTTCGGTCAAGTTGTCGTATACATTGCTATGACGTGTTGAGCCGCTGTCAACGTGCCTATGCGCACTATCGGCAGCCTTCCATGTAAATGTTTTGTGTTCCATTTTCGGATCCTTTCCAAATCGGCCATATAGCGTCCTAGTGGATATGGGTCTTTTGGGACAAACTGCATCTGGGCAGCTTTTCCCTCAGCCTGCACGACGTGGAAATTGCTCGAGACTATATTTTACCACTTTGGGTGGCGTGGAGATTTATAGGATATTTGATAAGTATCCGCGTCTGGCAGAAGGTGTTGTGAATCGAGCGTTCCAAGCTGCGCCCGCAGAAACTGAATAGCATTGCGATTGCGTCGCGGGCGCGGATTGGCGAGAGGTCGGCGTGTGGCCCAAGGGAGTCGGGGCGGTGTCCAGTAATGCGATGTCCTATTTGCCCCGCTGTGCGCACACATCCGCGATGTAAAAGACGAGATCATTCCGGCGGAATCGCGGAAGCCTCAAGGCGGATGTTCAGCGCCTTGGTCACGCCCAGCAGGGTGGAAAGTTTCGGGTTCCCCGTCGCGGAAAGCACTCTGTAGAGTGCCTCCCGGCTCAGGCCGGCGTCACGCGCCACCTGAGAGACGCCACGAGCGCGAACGATTTCGCCGAGGGTTTGGGCGATGAACCCTGCATCCCCAGTTTGCAAAGCGTCACGTAGGAGAACGGCATGAGCTTCCGGGTCGCCCAGACACTTGGCCGGGGCAGAAGGGGTGGTATCTATAGTCATAGCCGCTCTCCTGCGCCATCTTCGACATCAGTATCGGTATGGCACAGTTCTATATATCACCGGAACTGTCTGCTTCGAGCGGATGCTGCTCAGCATCAATACGCGCAACCAGTTCCTGGAACATTTCCTCGACCTCATCGTCACTAAGGTCACTAACAGCGGGAGCATCCGTTACGCTTCGGTCGGCGTTTTGGGAGCTCAGCTTTTCATTATTCGACATAGCAGCCTCCTTCGCACCAGCTAACGGATTCTGATGAGAAGCTAAAATCATATCATAAAGTATGTAAAAATGGGACTTCGGTCATGGCGGGCGTGAGCTTCAGGTGTTGCTGATCTGTCAGAAACCTTGCCAACAGTCTTTACGCCGAGCCTGACCTTTTGGACAAGTAGCTGAATGAGCTCCACGGCCGCATGATGTTTCTGCCGAAGCATGGCCAAGAGGGATGGCGACTTAGTTCGCCGGAAGGGTCGGTCTGGAGAGAGGGCCGACCCTTTTCCTTTTCAGAGTTAGCACCGATTTTGACGGCAGGCCCTGGCGCCAATGTTCTGATCGTCAGGCGAGGCAGAAGTCAGACACCAAGACATACAGAAGGCTAAAGGTACCCCCTCGTTTCCTTTCTAGCTCGATCTGTCGGGCGTAGTTTGATTTAGCCCCACACACCCCCCTTCGGCAGCATTTGATCTTGGCAGGAATCAAGCATCCTGTAATCCTACTCCTACCCGCCGGGCGCCGGGGATAGAAAGTGCGTCTTCTAGCCGTACTAACCTATTCGCCCAGCCTCTGACTGAACGCTCTGTTTTCCTTTTGACTGAGTAGCTGAATGGGAGTTCGATATTGCGACGATTTTGACATGTCGCACTGTTCGTCTGCGCGATCAGCACCACTCGGCACCAGAGCCACAATCTCCTATCAGGTATCACATTGCAGTAGCCTACAAATCGCAACCGGGGCGTAGGATGACGGGCCATTACTGGACGCACATTTTCACTTGGCACGGTAGAGCCGACGATTGGACGATTTCACGTGATGGATTGGTTGTAGGACGAATTCTTTGCGACACAGTCCAGAACCCGTATCGCCAGGTGTGGCGTTGGTCGGTCATCACGACCCCAACCGCTAACGGCTATGCTGAGACGTTCGGATCCGCGCTAGAGGAGATCAGGTCAAGGGCGACGCATGAGTAGTCGCACAACCCGGATCCGTGGACAGCGCGGGACTGAGGGGTTCCATCTACACGCGAGGTGTCACGTAGGCGTCAGCCGGTAGGGCTAAGCTGTTTCGCAATGGCTCGTAGTGCTTCAAGGTTTGCTTCAAGGCTTGTGAATATTTTGGCGTTTTCAACCGACGGGGGCGATGATCTAAAGCCATCGATCGCCACTTCGATGTTCCGAATGGCGTCACAAACTGCCTCGTCGATGCCTGGCGACGGATACTTCTCCTCCAACGCCGCGACCATCTCGGAATTCATTGATCTATTGTTCGCCTCGGCGGCTACTCTAATCCGGTTCCGCATCCCTTCGGGGAGGCGGAGCATGAAGCGGTCACTTTCTCGGTTAACATGTGCCCTGGGCATAAGCGTACTCACTTTCCACTGCCGCCGCTCCCGATGCACGCTGAGAACATTCCATCCGCTCTAACTATATCTTTGTGAACTATGCAGGGAAGCCACCTGCCAAAGTCAGGCGGCTTCGAAAGAATAATCCGATAGTCGGATTGACCAGGGCCCTTCAGCCACTCGTTAGCTTCGTTAGCTAACATCTTGGCCTCTTCCTCTGATGTGGAGAGTAGCACCCTGTCGCTCCACTCGACTACCTGCGCGTACTGCTCTTGTTCTGACGGGGCAGGGGCAGGGGCAGGGTACTTCTCTTCAAGTATCTCAATAATCTGAGCATTAATTGACTTATCACCAGCCGCTATCTTTACCCGCTCATAAAGATCGGTCGGGACACGTATCGTGTAACGGCTGTAGCTGTCTTGTCTTGCCATACTCTGAAAGATGCACAAAATTGGTGTGAAGCGCAAGAAAAGACGATCCGAGTTGCCGATTTGTAGCTGTGCTCTTGGACAGGATAGAAAACATGGCATTGTAACTTGCCGGCTATCCTTTCGCCTAATCGTATTTCCTAAACTTCGGTTTCTTCCGGATGAGATGGGGGTGTTTCCGCAGTTTCGGTGGGAATGCAAAATTAAGCTGTTACAAATGGTTAGAGTGCCTTTGACCGCGTACGGGCTAGAGATACCGGAGTTATAGTTCCTTACTTTCCACAACTTTCGGCTCACGTGAATAGAGAAAAGGACAACATTCGTTGACGTGCGAGCGTACCGATTAGTAGCCTTTCGAATGGCAGCTATTCGGAAGGAGTGAGTCGTGGCACAACTGACCTTCGATACTGACGCTATTGCGACCGGGAACAATGTTGGAGGTGGCCTCGAGGTTTCGTCCCTCCCCATCAATGACTTTCTGGTTAGTCAGGGTATCACAGATACATCGAACGCTGTTTTCATCATGGAATTCAATGATGAGGACTTGGAGTATTCCGACGTCACCGGGGATGGCCAGCCCGAATACTGGGTTCCCAGCGGTACTCAGCCAACGGCCATGTATATCGATGTCGGCGCTGTTGTACAAATCAGTTGATGACCGCAGTTCCCCTTTCCCCGGACACACTTATCCCAATGCCACGGTGACCGGGATGCCGAGGGCCGTGAAGCGGTTGAGGACCGCCACCCGGATCTGGACC